>NZ_JBPOGE010000008.1:0-140455 GCF_051252225.1 Rubritalea sp. | reverse complement strand
CAGCCACAACCTCTTCAGCCACAACCTCTTCAGCCACAACCTCTTCAGCCACAACCTCTTCAGCCACAACCTCTTCAACTGCAGTTGCAGCGACGACATCAGCAACCTCTGCTGCTACATCATCACTAGAGACTTGCTCTTCAACTTGCTTAAGAGAACTTTTATCAAGTCGCTTACCTGAGTTCTGCGCGGAAACGAGAACAGATAGAGCAAGAGTCACAGCGAAAAATGCAGTACCTAAGTAAGCTGTGCCCTTCTGAAGTACGTCTGTAGTCTGAGCTCCAAAAGCTTGGTCAGTCATACCACCACCAAAAGCGGCTCCGAGACCCTCCTGCTTAGGACGCTGCATAAGCACGACCAAACAAAGTAGCAAACTTAGTGCTACAAGAATAACGAGAAGAAGATTAATCGCGATAGTCATACCGCTAACAGCTAAAATCATTGAGTTCATGGGACGCGGAATATGTAAGGCAAAGAGCAGCTTGTAAAGCCATCATTTGCTTTGAAAACATTACTTACCTAGACGGATAATTTCGTTCTGCTCATTGCAGACCACTTTTTTCGACTCAACAGGAATATCCGAGAGACCGAATGCCATAATAGTGATGCGCTCACCTTTACCTATAACATGCGCAGCACCACCATTTAATATGATTTTGCCTGAGCCTGAAGGGCCAGCTTGAGCATAGGTCTCGAGTCGGCCACCTTTACTTGCCGAAGTCACTAGAACCTTCTCACCTGGCAACAAATCGACAGCTTCCATCAAATCGAGTGGAATTTCAATACTGCCTTCATAGTCCACCACGCCGTCGGTGCACATTGCACGGTGAATTTTTGACTTCAAAAAAGTGCGTAACATGCACGCACCAATGAACAATTCCTGACTAAAGTCAAATCTTTCTCACGTGCTTCACTAACGGTGATAATCAAGCGACACCATGCACTTAAGTGATCAAATCAATTGCCAATTGAATCGCATGCCGCATTGATGAAGACTTTGCAATCCCCTTCCCTGCAATATCAAATGCAGTTCCGTGATCAGGACTAGTACGAGGCCTCGGCAACCCGAGTGTAGTATTCACACCAGTATCGAAATCTAGTAATTTAAGCGGGATCAATCCTTGATCATGATACATGCAAAGTACTGCGTCATAATCACCATTTACAGCGTGTGAGAAAACAGTATCGGCCGAATGAGGGCCGGAAAAAACAGCCGATTGAGACTCAGCATTAAGCTGTTTTATTGCCGGAGAAATAATTTCGATATCCTCATGGCCAAATGCCCCATTCTCTCCAGCATGTGGATTCAGGCCACAAACGGCCACACGCGCTTGACTCGCACCCTTTTGCTGACAGAAGTCGGCAAGTAATTTACCGACTCGAACGATTTCTTCTTGGGAAATCAACGTAGGAACCTGTGAAAGTGCCACATGTATAGTCACAAGCGCCACAGTCAGATTGGCACCCGTCAAACACATAGCATGATTCTCACAAGCGAGACGGTCTGCAAAAAATTCCGTCTGCCCGGGAAAGTTGAACCCAAGCTCGTGCAAACCTTCCTTCGCCACCGGACCTGTGACGATTGCATCGATTTCTCCAGAATTAAGTTTCCGAGCCCCTTCTTCCAGAGACTCAAGTGCCATCTGGGCAGTTTCACGCGTAGGCTGCCCAAGGATAACACCATCTAAGCGCTCACCGAGTATTTCAATCTGAAAACCATCTGGAATAGTCAAATCGAACAAAGCCGCATCGACAACCTCTGGCCCTACTCCAGCTTGATCACCTAGAGTAATTCCAATTTTTTTCATCACTCAATAGTTCAAATTTGAAACACGCCTCACGTATTTCTAGGCCATATCTTCGAGCGTCACTGAAGTCTGCTTACGCGCACCGAGAAAAATAGCCTGATCTACGACACGACCAGGCTCAGCATCAAAACGGTAGCCATGACAGTTCGGGCATGTAATCGCACCAGAGCCAACGATAGAGTCACATCCTTCACAGACCTTGTAGGAGCTGGGGTTTGATGCGATCTCTTGTGCCTTTTTTAAGCGTTCGTTACTGATGGAATTGTTCATAATACTTCTATGCGCAAAATCGCGCTCTGTTTATATATTTGCGTATACACCCAAAAGCGCAAGCCCTGTTAGCGAAGTTTCGAGTCACAAAAAACGGAGGCCTTCACTCTGAAGCACCTCCGTTTTAGTAAAATAGCTTGAGCCTGCAATTGCCGTGCTACTTGCGTATCTGCAAGTGGAACAATTAAGCAGCTTGAGCAGCTTGGATCGCTTTAGCAGTCTTGCTCTTGAGGTTAGCAGCCTTGTTCTTGTGGAAAACGTTCTTCTTCGCACACTTATCAACTGCAGATGTGAACTGAGTGTAAGCCTTCTGTGCTGCTTCTTTGTTACCTTCTGTTGCTGCTGCAATAGAATTCTTACGGAGAGTCTTAACGCGGCTCTTAAGAGCTGTGTTGATTGTGTTACGCTTATCGTTCTGACGAACGCGCTTGAGTGCTTGCTTTGTGTTAGCCATGATTGTATTTTGTGAAATTGTTAAAAAGTTCGGCGTTGCAGGCCGGGGCGGAGAAACTAATCATCTCGCACATCTTGTCAAGCATTTGAGTCACGGAAGTGCTATTTTTCTGAAGGAATCTTGACTTAAGCATTTTGCTCATGTGTCACTAGCTCCTTCTTACCTGGTACTTTAACGAGGTTCCGATGCTTAGCAGCCTTTGCTTGCGCCTTGATTGGCCCCTTGACTACTTTCACCTCCGCATTAACCCCAATCCTAGAATAAAGATCTACAATATCCTTTGAGGTCATACGGATACAGCCATAGCTTGCGACCTCCCCAATGGTACGCTCCTCCGGCGTACCGTGTATATAAATATAGCGATCAAACGCATTTTCATTCCTGCGTTCAGTTCCCTTGAGCCACATGATCCTTGTCACGATCGGATCCCGACCCGGAGCATTTGGCGAAAGAACTTCACCTGTTGGGTGTCTACCTTTAAATACAGCCCCCTTAGGCTGATTCCCCCCAATTTTCTTAGCTACCTGCATTTTACCTAAGGGAGTACACATACTACGAGGTGTGTCCCCTACTCCGAATTTAGAAGTCGAAACTTTATAGGTCTTCACCGGCAGCCCATTCTGAGTAAGCACCATCAATTGATCTTCGACGCTCACAAGCATCTTACTCTGATGTGCGTCAAGCGGTGTACTTGCGCAGCTGTTCAGAAAAAAACAGGCCGCGGAAAGTAGAATCAATGTAATAGAATAGGCGCTACGAGGAGACATTGTCGTAAAAACTTACTTCCCTTTATCTACGATGGCATCTTCCCGATCCTTATTATGGATTGGCATCATTCTGTAGAGGGATGGGATCGAGGTATAGAAGAAGCCTACTGGGAATGGAGCTAGAAGAAGTGATGTTACATACTTACCGTCAATCAAGTTAGAAACAACCACAACCAAGAAGAAAATGGCGAAAACCACCTCTAGAAAAGGCATTAAAGATTTCATAGTCTTATAGCGACTAGACTTTAAAGCACCCTGACCACCAGTCTCACCAATGCCATACTTAGGAGTACGCACGAAACCAGTTTGATGATTAAACAGGGCTTCTAAAACAGCTTTTGCATTATTCACTGACATTCCGATCCCGAGAGCGAGAAGAAATGGGAGAAGGAAAATTTCTTTGTACCATTGTTTAGGACGTAGAGCCTTTTGTGCCATAAGGTAAAAGAGTGCCACAGAAACAGAACCAAAGAAGAAAATTGGCACGTTTAAGAAGTGCTCAATCCATGGATACTTATCCAGGAACTCCCACTGTGGATAGTATTGCTGCTTAGGATAAAGCAAGAAACACAGCACTATGAGGAGGAGATAGGCGAAGTTCGACGTTAAGTGAGCAGTGGCCTCGAGCTTACATTTTAACGGGTAGCCACTCTTCCAAATATCCACAAGACACTTCTTGCAGCATTGAATAGAGCCTTTTGTCCAACGGTGTTGCTGACTCTTGAAGCCATCCATATCCACTGGGAGCTCAGCCGGTGTCTCAATGTCTTTAAGAAACACAAAGCGCCAACCTTTAAGCTGCGCACGATAGCTCAGATCCATATCTTCAGTGAGTGTGTCGTGGTGCCAACCACCAGCATCATCGATACAGCTTTTACGCCACATACCACCAGTACCATTGAAAGTGAAAAACCGTCCGGAGCGATTACGCGCTGTTTGCTCAAGCTCTAGATGCCCGTCAAGAAACATCGCCTGAATGCGGGTAAGCAGATTGTAGTCGCGATTTAAATGGCCCCAGCGGGTCTGAATCATGCCAACCTTAGGGTCAGTGAAGAAGTGAATCGTATCTTTCAGCACGCTCGGATTCGGCGCGAAATCAGCATCCAAAATAAACAAGAAATCACCTTTTGCTGACTTCGTTCCATTTTCAAGAGCTCCAGCTTTAAACCCGGTGCGATCTGTACGGTGAATATATTCAGCATCAAAACCTTGAGCCTGAAGCTTCTCAACCTGCGTACAACAGATCTCAGTAGACTCATCAGTAGAGTCATCCAGTAACTGGATTTGTAATTTATCTTGAGGGTAATCAAGTGCGGCTATGTGCTCCATCAAGCGTTCTACCACGTGCATTTCATTAAACACTGGGAGCTGCATAGTGATCATAGGGAGCTCATCAAACTGACTCAAAGGATGCGGAGTGTCGTCCTTGTGCTTAATATACAAGTAGAGAGTCGTGAGACGGTGAAAGCCGTAACCCGCAAGCCCTATCAGCACGAGAAAGTAAGAGATATACCAGATCCAGTTCATCATAACAGTTTGGGGGTTTTGAATATACAGTTCTCGTAGGAACATCCTTCGAGACGTTCCACGCAATGCACTAATGTTTATACAATGTCAACCCTACCTTCCGAGCTAGGATCTCTCAACAGAAGCTAATTCATTACATCTTACCGTTGCACAATCAAGGTAATCTATGTTTATCTATAGCCATGAAAGTCACGCAATCATGGGTTTTAACAATGACCACCCTTTCTCTCTTCGCTACTCCCAGCTTTGCCCAAGATGCTAATGACAACATCCCTCAGCTGCCCTCTGACCTCATAGAAGATCCCCACGTCAGAGAAGAGCTGGGCATCAATGAATTCACAGCTCCATCCATCCGACTTATTTTTGATGATTTAGAGCAACTTGCCCCGCTCCCTGTAAAGGAAACTAAGCACGATCTCCCTGAGCGCATGCCGCTTGACCGTTCAGACCTCTCTATCGAAATCGGTTTCCTCATAGCAGAGGGCTTCCTCGCCGTGGAGAATAACACTCTCGATGACATTGAAGGCATTGCCAAAGAGCTTTCTCGTTATGGCAAAGCGCTTGGCGCTGGCGAGCGAGTCAATCGCCACGCTGCGAGTCTACTCGATCATGCTAAAAATGACCGCCCAGACGAATTAAAAGCAGAACTTGCAGCAACCCAGAAAGACGTGGAAATCGAGCTTGTCCAACTACGTGATGCGGACCTAGCCCATCTCATTTCTTTTGGTGGTTGGATACGCGCCCTCGAGTGCGCTTCGCTGGCTGTTGAGAAAAATTTCACAGAAGAACGTGCTAGCCAACTCTTTCGCGAAGACATTGCCGATTATTATGAACAAATCATCGGCTCCCTTGACCCACGTGTCTCGGAACGAAAGCACATGCTCGCAATGCGCGAAATCTGCGCAGGCCTCAAGAACGACATGACTCTAGCGTCTGACGAAGAGCCGACAGAAGCACAGGTCAAAGAAATCAGTACCCAAAGCAAGAAGCTCGCCGACCTAGCCCTCTCGCGAGGACAGTAAACATTACATTTCACCCTCTATTTCTCACCAAGAAATAGAGTTGCAACTCAGCGTTACTCTGCTGAGCTAGATGCATGCTTCCATACGAGCTCCCAGCCGACGGTTCAGTTCTCCTAGATCGAGCCATTTTCAAACTCTCTGGTTCTGACGCACAGCGTTATCTCAACGGCCAGTGCACTCAAGACGTCTCCCTCGCCACAGAAAAAAATGCGGTGTATGCGCTTGTGACAAACTTCAAAGGAAAGCTCGACGGCGATTGCTTCATCAGACGCCACCAGAGCGATCTCGTCATCGACTGCCCAGTTGAGCTACGTGAAGCCCTTTTCACGCGACTTGACCGGTACATCATTGCGGACGACGCCGAACTCTCAGATATCACTGAAGACTATGAGCTCCTCCATACCATCGGAGAAGCACCAGAAGCAGGTTGGATCTGCAATCGATTCGGGCAATCTGGATACGACACACTCCACCTAAAAAGTAAGGCTCCACAAAGTAACCTCAGCCATAGTGAAGTCGAAAAATCTCGCATCAGCCACGCCGTCCCACTCTGGGGAGCCGAGCTAAACAATAATGTACTCCCTCCAGAAGCGGGGCTCGAAGCCCGTGCCATTTCCTACACAAAAGGCTGCTACACTGGACAAGAAGTCATTTCACGCATGCGCTCCGCTGGAAAAACGAATCGCCACCTAGTTCTTCTCGAGCTCAGTAGCCCTGAGAACACAGGCACTCCACTACTTTGCGATGGAGCTAGTGAAGCAAAACCAGCGGGTAACATGACAAGTATCTGTAATATTGATGGAAAGCAGATCGCTCTTGCCTATCGTAAAAGAAAATACCAAGACACCCAAAACTTCAATATTGGCAAATCTCAAGCCACAATTCTTTCCTAATCACCACCAAATTTTCAGCATATGAGCATCGCAGATAAACAACAGCAACTCCTCGACGAACTCGACCTCTTCCAAGATTGGACCGAACGATACGAGTACGTCATAGGCCTAGGAAAAAAGTTACCAACCATGGACGAGTCTCTACAAACTGAAGACCGCCTCATCAAAGGCTGCCAATCTCAGGTTTGGCTAGAAGCTAAAAATGAAGGAGGAATCATCAGCTTCCTAGCTGACTCTGACTCACTCATCACCAAGGGTATGATCGCACTCTTTGTTCGCATACTCGATGGAGAGAAGCCTGATGACATCCTTACAGCAGATATGAGCTTCATCGATAAAACCGGTCTCAAAGAGCACCTCGCACCAACACGCGCGAATGCTCTTAACCTCATGTCAGCGCAGATGAAGAAATATGCACTTCAGCTGAGTATGACCTCCTAAGCCACCTCTACATGTTTACCGACTCTCACTGTCATCTAGCTTCTCATAAGTTTACCAAAGAAGAGCTGAAGACAATCGTGTTGGATGCCAAAGCAAATGGTATTTACCGCATGGTTACTCTGGCAACCTCACTTGAAGATTGCCCCGCAAATATTGCGATTGCAGAGAACTTCCCAGAAGTCTTCTGCGCAATCGGCATCCATCCGTGTGATGTACATCTCACGCCCGATAATTACTTAGAAGAACTCACTAGCTTCGCGCTCCACCCAAAATGTGTCGCCATTGGTGAAACAGGTCTAGACTATTTCCACCCCGCTCCAGAAGGATGGACCGATGAAAGCTATCACCAGCGCCAACGCGAGCTCCTCCGCCAGCACTTCCTTCTCGCTAAAAAACTCAATAAAAACATCGTCATCCATACCCGCGATAAAAGCGGCAAGCAATCCCTCTATGATGCTCTTGAAATCTACCGCGAATTTGCAAATGATGTACAGGCCGTCTTTCATTGCTTTCTCGGACCTTGGGAAAATGCTACCCCCATTCTCGAACTAGGTGGTCTCATTTCTTTCACGGGTATTACCACCTTCAAGAGCGCCAAAGACTGCCTCGCTGCAGCCACTTCGGTTCCTAAAGGCAAATTCATGCTAGAAACAGACTCTCCCTATCTAGCCCCTACACCTCACCGCGGTAAGCGCAATGAACCAGCCTTCACAAAGTACATCGCTCAACACATAGCGACCTCTCGTAATGAGTCGCTTGATGAACTTGCCCAACACACAGAGGAAACTGTGAATGATTTTTTCGGTTTCCACACTAACATTTGAAAGGATTTTTGCTAGTGTCTCGTTTACATCAAAGAACTTGATGCTAAAATACTCAGTAATGAAAACTCTAACTGCCCTCTCTCTTTCAGCTACTCTTGTTGGTCTCGTGTCCTGTAACAACCCAACAAGCAATCCATACGGAGCTCCAGCTGCCAACCAAGCACCCTCAGCTAACCCCTATGCGGTCCCTCGGTCAAATGGTGAAACTGGTCAGAATGCACCTTATCAGCAACTCCCTGGCGTAGGAAACACACTTCCACCTACGCAACCTGCAGCTCCAAACTCATATTCGCCACCTGTGGCTTCTAACTCATACTCCTCACCTGGAGCAGCAGTCAATAGCGCTCCAGCAGCAGGCTCCACACTCCCTTATACCGTCAAAGCTGGCGACAGTCTCTGGAAATTATCTCGAGATTACGACACGAGTGTAGAAGCTATTCAAGCCGCTAACGGTATCTCTGGAAATAATATCCGCGTTGGCGAAACTATCCAGATTCCGAATAACTAGCTCAGATACATAGAAACTCTTAAAAGGTGCCGAGATCCATTCTCGTCACCTTTTTTATTTTTTGCTACCTCATGAAACAATGAAGCAACTCATTATATTCAGCCTCAGCTGCTTATCCTCAACTATCCTCTCTGCTCAAGCACCTCCAACCACCCTCATAGAGGAGCTCTACACAACGCGTGATGCTGACACATTCCTCGAGGTCATGGAAGACGCCAAACAAGCTCAACTTCCACCACAAGCACTACTAGAGGCGCAATTCCTCTACTTTGTAGATTTAAGAGACTTCACATCACTCGCGTCTCTAGCTCCAGCTCTCCAGCAAACAGGGTTCTCAGCTGACGACTCAGAGATATTCACCCTCGAAGACGACTGGATCGCCATCACCAAGTACTGCCAAGCCCTACAAGCTCTGCAAAATCAAGAGTATGATAACTTTAAAAAGCTCATTACTGACGCCTTCTGGTATAGCCCACGCCAAGCGAGTGTCTTTGCCCAACATATCGAAGAACTAAAACTCACTCAGGCAATGTCGAAACTTACTCTCGACTCAACACTCGAACTCCCAAACCTGTTAGACAACAAAACAACATCTCTCACAGATAAGAACAAGGGGGCTACATTACTCTATTTTTGGTCACCGTGGAGTAGAGAGTTCGATGAGACACTCGAAGACTTTAAGCTCACTAATACCCAAGCTCTTAAACATAACTTCAATATCATCAGCCTACTTGCGGAACAATCTGATGAAGTGGAAACTGATGCCGAGACCTTCATTACAGAACATCAAATATCGAAGCTCAGTAACTGGGTGAAAGATACCGAAAGCCTTACCCTTTCACGAGCACTCAGAATTCAAAGTATTCCAACTCTTGTACTCATAAACAAGGGAGGAAAAGTCCTATTCAATGGCCACCCGAGCAACCCTCAACTTTGGGAAGTAATTAGCCATATCGCTCCAGATTTCAAACAACCAAGCTTCAAATAATCTAATCTAACAATTCCTAACACACACCCGTAAATCGCAACTTAAACCACTTTCATTAAATTGGCATTTATTCAGAAAGCTGAAGTTTCACCTTGACTAACAGACTGTTTTTCAGGCTTTAATGTATATGAATACTTCCGTTATTTTCATATTGAACATTAAGCTCAAAACCTAACAGCCCCAAACTTCCTATGGCAGCAAAAAAAAAGAAAAGTAAAAAAACTAAACCCTCTACGACACAAAAGGCTGTATCAGCCAAAGTGAAGTCAGCTCCTAAAAAGAAAGTCGCCGCTAAGAAATCGGTGAAAAAGAAAGTTCCAAAAAAGGTCGCTAAAAAAACGGTTAAGAAAGTAAGCAAAAAAACTACTCCTAAAAAATCCACCCAGAAAAAGGTTACCAAGAAGGCAAAAGTAGCTAAGAAATCTGCAAAAAAAGTGGTTAAGAAGGTGACTAAAAAGGCTGCCAAAAAGGCGACAAAGAAAAAGGCCTCAAAAAAAGTGACGAAGAAAGCAGTCAAAAAAACGAAGAAGGTCGCTAAAAAATCAGCAAAGAAAACTTCTAAAAAAGTCGCTAAAAAGACGACCAAGAAGGTCGCTAAAAAAACCACGAAAAAAGGGGTGAAAAAAGCAGCGAAAAAGGTAACGAAGAAAGCCGCCAAAAAGCCCACAAAAAAAGGCGCCAAGAAAAAAACCACCCCTAAAAAGAAGTAGTAGAAATTTTAAGTAGCCCGAAAGTTCTACTCAAAAAGCGCTAGGTGACAAACCTAGCGTTTTTTATTTAATAGACGCCGACTACCTTCAAATACCAAGCCCATAGATCTTTTCCCAAAAAGACCCAAAGAATAGCCCCAGCGATAATCGAAGGGCCAAAGGGCATAAGACGGCCAAAGCCTAAGCGGTTAAACACCGCCCATACGATACTCACTAGGCTAGCCGCGAATATAGTGAACAGTAAGGAGGCTGGACCAAAACACGCACCTAACATACCTAACAAATCCACATCCCCCATTCCCATTGCCTCGCGTGGAACCACTGCTTTCTGAGCCTTGCCATCTAGTGATTTAAGCGACTCAATTTGAAATTCCTCACCATTGATGTGAACGATATTATCCTTAATCTCGACACGCTCAGTCTCTCTCGGAATCCCATCTACATTCACAGAATCAACGCCTTCAATCAGCAAGCGGTCTGATTTACGGTAAAAAATGTCAGACCAGCCAATAGCCTCGCCACCTATTACAAAACTCAGCTCTTCTTCATCGGTTTCAGGTTCTCGCAACATCCACTCTGTTGCTTCATCAAATTCAAAAGAACGCTTACCAAATGCTAGCTTACCTAACAGCACCACCAGCCACAGGCCAATCCACCCAAAAGCAAAGCCATAGGTAGACTTTAATAACCCCTTCCACCATATCTCTTCACCTAAGAACTCAGGGCACAGAGCGGCCATCCCTAATCCTAACAAAGTGCCTGTGATAGTGAGCTGACGTGGAATAAGCATTAACTCAATATCGACAGCACTAATCGTTATCAGAACAGCACTCAGCAGCATGAAGAACACAGCTTGAGCTGGGTCAGGAAAAACAAACCAGCAGCCGAGCCATACCAAGGCAGTCAATAACTCGACTATGAAATACCGCACCGCAATCGGAGCATTACACTCGGCACACTTACCTCGCTGTAGAACCCAAGTCACCAAGGGGATATTCCGCCACATGGGAATTTGTTTTTTACAATGCGGACAAAAGCTTCGCTTGGGTTCATTGACTGACAAGCCCCGAGGTAAACGATAGATAGCCACATTTAGAAATGATCCTATACATGCTCCTAATAGAAGTGCTGCGATCCCAAATACTGGATGTGACCAATCAATTACCATATTGCAGACATTCAATCTCGACAATGCCCGCAAGCAATCCCCAAATGTGCAAAACGCACACTTTCTCAAAGATACTCTGATGAACCAGCTCTTACAGTCAGCCAAAGACATTTCCCGCATACTTAATGATGCCGGTCACACCTGTTACTTCGCCGGTGGTTGCGTACGTGACCAGCTCCTTAAAATTGAACCAAAGGACTACGATTTGGCAACCTCAGCAACACCTCAGCAAGTGCTTAAACTCTTCCCTAAAGCCGACTCTATTGGTGCTCATTTTGGAGTTATTTTGGTTAAATACGCGGGCGCAGCTTTCGAGATAGCCACATTCCGCACTGATGGTTCCTATACTGATAGTCGAAGACCGGAATCAGTCACCTTCGCAACAGCTGAAGAAGATGCTTCCCGCCGTGATTTCACAGTCAACGGGCTTTTCCAAAAATCCGACACTGGTGAGATCATCGATTTCGTGAACGGAAAAATCGACATCGAAAAAAAGCTCATTCGAGCTATTGGCAACCCCAATGAACGCTTTACTGAAGATGCGCTCCGTCTCATGCGAGCCATCCGCTTTGCCACCAAATTAAACTTCGATATCGAAGAGAAAACTTGGGAAGCTATCAAAACGAACGCTCCGCTGATCAAGAATATTGCAACTGAACGCATCCAAGCGGAATTCAGCCTCATCCTTCTTTCCCCTCGCAGAGCTAGAGGTCTCGACCTCTTGGTAAAGTCTGGGCTCATTCAACATTTTCTCCCTGAAATCCTCGATCTAATCGGCTGTGAGCAACCTCCACAATTTCATCCTGAAGGCGATGTCTACATACATACGAGCATGATGTTAGACATGCTGGAAGGAGAAGTGACTCTAGAACTAGTTCTCGCAGTCTTACTCCATGACATCGGCAAACCTGCAACGTATTCTTATGATCCAGATGAAGACCGAATTCGCTTCAGCGGTCATGATTCTCTAGGAGCTGAAATGGCTGAGACCATTCTCAAAAGACTCAAGTACTCGAACAAAACGATTGATGAAGTCTGCGCAATGGTAGCAAACCACATGAATTTCATGAACGTGCGCTTCATGAAAAAGTCCAAGGTCAAACGCTTCATGTCACGCCCTACCTATGAGTTAGAAATGGAGCTCCACCGTGTAGACTGTGGCAGCAGTAATGGCATCACGGAGAACTACGACTTCCTCCGAGCCAAAGAAGAAGAATTTGCTTCTGAACCACTCATTCCAGCCCCTCTAATAAGCGGTAAGGACCTCATTGGTTTAGGCTACAGACCAGGCCCTCAATTCAAAGAAATCCTGCAGGCTATTCAAACAGAACAGCTCGAAGGTAAACTGACAGAAAGTTCCCAAGCAATCGCTTGGATTAAAGAAAACTATTAAGCCTCTATTTTCGGCTCTTCAGCCCGAAACGCCGAGAGAAAGAGCAGTGTCGCAGCTATACAAATACAGCTGTCCGCTACGTTGAAGGACGGCCATCGGTAATTCACGATAGGAATATAAAAATCAAGAAAGTCGACAACATAACCTTCACTCAGACGTGTCCAGAAACTCTCGTTCTCATAGCCCTTTAGGAAAAAACCCTGGGTAAGTCGATCAATTAGATTGCCGATCACACCTGCTACCAGCAATGGAGCTGACCATTTTGCGATCCCTACGAAAACTCCCTTTTCCCATAGAATACTTACTACGGTCAAAGCGATAAATGGCACGACTAGAAAAACCACTGGAGCCCACGTCGAGCCATTGCCAAAACCAAAAGCCACGCCTTGGTTATGTACTCGACTAATATTGAAAAAACCGTCGACTACAGGAATGAGGTCTATCTCACTGCTATCTAACCAGTACTTCCCATTAAATGGCACAGACACTCGCGTGTACGGATATTCCTGAATAAGTGAATACGGCTGCTTCATATTCAGAACAACCAGCCACTTGGTGATCTGGTCGATCACAATAAGCGGCAAACTGATTTTGAGCAAAAGCGGTAACAGACGAGGCATGTTGGAAACCTGCACAGGATATAAAAAAGGTAAAGAGCCTACTTAACGACTCCGGCGTATTTTACCGTATAAACTTCGCGACACTCATCGCAGCAACAGCGGAGACTTACAGGCTCGCACTTTTCACAGCAGAAATGCTGAGCATTACATATTTTATTCGCGCAGTTCACATAGCGCTCACTTGGTTCATTACAGCTAACACAGCGAGCAACCACCTCAGGGTTCACATGATTCACAGGAACACCTATGCGCTCGTCGAACACATAGCACTGCCCGTCGAAATCCTCACCTTTCACCTCAGGATCCTTACCGTATTTCACAATTCCACCGTGAAGCTGGCTCACATCTTCGAAGCCCTCCTTCACAAGAAATCCGCTGAATTTCTCACAGCGAATACCACCAGTGCAATAGGTCAGAATCTTCTTCCCTTCGAACTCCTCACGATTCTCACGTATCCACTGCGGGAGATCACGGAACGCAGGAACTGGAGGACGAATAGAATTTTTGAAACGTCCGAGATCCCATTCGTAATCGTTGCGCGCATCAATAATGACTGCATTAGGGTCTTTGATCGCGTCCCTCCACTCAGCGGGCTCAAGATAATTCCCTGTACACTCATTGGGAGAAAAGTCTTCTTCACCAAGCCCCAAAGTAACGATCTCTTCGCGCGCTTTTACAGAAAGCTTAGGAAAGACATGGTCAGGCTCTAGATCTATTTTAAACTCCACAGTTGCTGTAATCGGGTCCGCCAGCATAGCCTCGCGGTACTTATCACAGTTTTCTATAGTACCTGAAACTGTGCCATTAATACCCTCTTTACCCACTATGATACGCCCCCTGAGTTCCAGACTCTCACACAGTGATCGGTGAGCATCGCGGAACGCTTCTGGGTTCTCAATGTCCGTATAAAGATAGTAGAGAAGAACTTGATATGGCGCGTCTTGCATGCCGTTTCGGTAGCTCAGCTCACCCTCGAAATCAACTCAAATTAGCTAACGGAAAGTGCAAAATATGCACACTACCCCCTCAGTCTAGGTTGTAATACGGACAACTATAGATCCCATTTTGGCTCAATATCAGCAGAATAACATCGCATCACGGCACTAATCATAGCAAGCCCACTCTGCTCCTCATCATGAAGGACAAAATGCACACCAGCATTCTTTAAACGCTCGGCTTGATCTACAAATTTAGCACGAGCGTACACGCGGATCTCCTTATTGAGCTCTTGAGCACAGTGCATCCCTTTCAACACGGCCTGTTCATCAGGGAAGGTAAATGCAATACCACGCGCTCGTTCAGTATGGGCGAGCTCTAATGACTCTTTATCTCCCGCATCAGCAAATAGACACAGTACTCCCTGTGAATGTAGTCGTTTTACCGTCTCAGGATTCGTCTCTAACACGACTACGTCCACATTCGCTTCCATCAAATTTCGATGTAAATTTTGACCTACAGGTCCATAACCACAAATCACCACATGGTCATTCAGACCTTCCACTTGCCCACCAATACCGAGCGTCTCATGCGCTTGACCGCAAAATTGCTTACTAGAACGACGAATCTTATCAGCCCATCCCAGGCTATGCTTCATTAAGGTTGGAACGAGACCCATAGAAAGCGCCGTACTTGCCAGCAAGACCTGCTCCCAGCGTAGGGAGAGAGCATTAAACTCACTCGCTCTATTGAGCAAAACAATAGAAAATTCACCCGTGCTACAAAGAGCTGCTGATGTCACCAGCCATGACCCTTTGCGAAGACCGGACCAGTGTGCAGCAAGAGCAACAATCACTCCCTTCACTAGGATTATCGCAACCGTCGCAATGAGAATAGACGGCCAAAACTCCATCATCTCATTAATATCAATTAACAACCCCACTGAAACAAAGAAGACTGTGAGAAAGAGGTCTTTGAACGGCAGTATGTCAGAAAGAACACGATGCGAATAAATCGACTCACTCACTACAATCCCCGCAGCAAAGGCTCCTAAAGCTGGGCTCAGACCGAGTAAGCCGCTCACCAGCGCCACGCCAGCACACAAACCAATTACTGTAATAGTAAATAATTCACGGCTCCGAGTCCGGGCCACAGCATCTAGCATCTGAGGAAACCCATGGCGACTCAGAACAATGATACACGCTGTAAACACAGCCCCTTTTGCTAGGGCTACAAACACTGCCCCCATTCCACCCTCATCACTTAGAAGAGCAGGAATCAACACCATGAAAAGAATAGCCGCAAGATCTTGGTAAATAGCCATCCCAAGAGCCGTCCTAGCTTGTGGACTCTCTGGCAGCCCCATCTCCTGAAAGCTCTTCATACTCACAGCAGTCGAGGACAAAGAAAATGCAAAACCTAATAGCAAACCTTGCGACATATTGAGGCCCAAAAGTAAACCGCCCCCCAGCCCAGCTAATATACAAAGGCCAACCTGAGAAGTTCCACCCACAAACACAGGCCGTCGCAACGCCTTGATTTCTTTCAATGAAAATTCAATACCCAAGGTAAACAAAAGTAATACAACCCCGATCTCCGCCAACGCATCGATCACCCCAACCTGCTCTACACCGACCCACTCGAGTGCACCGCTATTACTAATAAGCACACCACATAGGAAATAGCCTACGAGAAGCGATTGCTTAAACCTCGAAAGCACTAAAGAGACGACCACCACCGCGACTAATACGATCGTTAAAAGAATAAAAAACGGAGGAATCTCTCCTCCCGCAGCTAGCACTAAAGGCATGGATTAAACCTACGCTATAAACCAGCACTCTCGCCACTTAAAAAATCAGACATTTTATCTGCTAGAACACAAGAATTGCGTTATAGTCTGATAAGCACATTTAATCAATACTATGAAAATCATCACCCTACTCACAGCCACCCTCTTTATCTCAGCGTTAAACACCCCAAACGCTTCAGCACACTGTCAAATTCCATGTGGTATTTACGCTGATAATAACGTGTTCGTGACCATGCATAAAGATCAAGAAACGATTGCTAAGGCGATGAAGCAAATCACTGAACTCTCACAGGACCCTGGCAAAAACGCGAATCAACTAACTCGCTGGATTACTAATAAAGAACAACATGCTCAATCCATCCAAGATATAGTAGCTGAATACTTTCTCGCCCAGCGCATTAAAATCGATGAAGCAGATCGCGATGCCTACCAAAAAAAGCTCACACTCCTTCACCAAATCATCGTCTACTCAATGCTTTGCAAGCAAACTACAGATCTCGAAAATGCTGAAAAACTGCATAATGCCATTGGCGAGTTTAATAAGGTCTATGCTGGAAAATCAAGCCCAGCGACCAAACACTAAATATCCACACATATTTAAAACACACTCTTAAAGCCCATTACGTTGAAGCGTAATGGGCTTATTAGTTCCACTAATAAGTACTATTTCTAATTCGTCACGACAAAGCTGTTGCGCCAATCTCTACCCGAGACTAAGTCTTTCACGTCTGGCGCACAAAGCGTGTGCTTTCTTTTAACTAAAAACTAACACATACAGAATTATGGCAGTCCTCGTAGGCAAAAAAGCTCCTTCTTTCATCGCGAAAGCAGTTCAAAGTCAGAACATTATCGAAGAATTCTCACTCGAGCAATTCATCGGCGAAAAGTACGTAGTACTTTTCTTCTACCCTAAAGATTTCACATTCGTATGCCCAACTGAACTTCACAGGTTCCAAGATGAACTTGCTCAGTTTGAAGCACGCGGCGTACAAGTAGTTGGTTGTTCTACTGACTCTGAGTTCTCCCACTGGGCGTGGCTCAACACACCGAAAGCACAAGGCGGCATTCAAGGCGTCACATACCCTCTCGTTGCTGACATCAACAAAACTATCTCTGAAGACTACGACGTTCTTGCTGGTGAAATGGTGATCGACGAAGAAGACAACCTAGAAGTCGAAGGTGAGCTCGTTGCCTACCGCGGCCTATTCCTAATCGACAAAACTGGCGTAGTTCGCCACCAAGTTGTAAACGACATGCCACTCGGCCGCTCTATCAACGAGTGTCTCCGTGTTATCGATGCTCTGCAGCACTTCGAGCAACATGGTGAAGTTTGCCCAATGGACTGGCAAAAAGGTGATGACGCTATGGTTGCTGACCACGCTGGCGTTTCCAAATACCTTTCCAAGTAATTTACTCTCCTAGCAGAGAACCAAAAAGCCCATGTGCATAACGCACATGGGCTTTTTTAGTATTACAGTCGACTTGCTCGCTAAAAAACAAGTAGGCGACGAGCCACCTACTTTCTTTTCCAAACACTGATCTTAGAAACTCCAAGCTGAAATTTTCTGCCGTGCTCACGGATAAGAAAAGGCTCATCGGTATCATGGCTTAACGTAAAATGCTTTTCCATTTCACGCTGTAGCCATTCCCAGCTATCTCCAGTCGGCCACTTCTCTTTCGGAGTGTATTGCTCCAGCCATGAAAAAGGAGTCGCTAAGACAACCTCTCCCCCCTCAACCAACAACGAAGGTAGACTGTCTAGAAAGACTTGGGGATCTGGCAGACGACACAGCAAGTTAGATGCGTGCACGCGGTCAAAGCCCTTAAAACCATCCGGTAAATTTAAGGCATCTCCCTGTGCGAAACTCACCTTCTCAGGCGATACACCTTCTGGCAATTCGGCCACAGATTCAGTAAAGGCATCACGCTCCTCTTGAAAGCGATACACCATTCTTCCGTTTTCCTTGAGCTCGTTAGCTGCATCAATAAAGCTTTGAGAAAAATCGATACCAATCACCTTCTTCGAGGTCTTCGTCAGCAAAAAACTCGTTCTTCCTACCGCGCATCCTAAGTCCAAAGAAAGGTTCACCAACTTTGGAGTAAAGAACTCAACTGTCCGGCTCACAAAATCTAAGGAACCTAGACCACCAATTCTCCACGGCATGCGCTCTTCATCCTTGCCGTAATGCATCAACAAATATTCGTTGAGCAGCTTTTCAGATTCGTAATCCTGCATAATCTAATTTGGGGTTAATGCAAAAGACACAACAACCTCGATGCTTTCTATCAAGCAGAGAAGCTTTCGAAATTTTCGAGCCTTTCGCGGAGAATAAAAAACTAACCACGGAGTGCGTTCATGATATACTCACTAGGACGGAAGTTCTGAATAATCACCTCTTCCTGGTCACCACGATGCATCCGCACCTCACTGATATCGAAATTCGGAGTCTTATGCGGAGCAAAGAGAATATCATCATGTGTACTGTTCTCATGCTTCTTGAACATTTCAGGAACAATATCTCCACCCAGATGGTCATCACGCCCAGTCGCCAAGTGGCAAGTCCCTAACACTTTTTCATCTTGGATATCTTGACCAGACACAGGAAGCACCTGTGTCCCAAAACCAAGTTCACCGAGAGTCCCCGTCATTGGATCATCCGCTAAGCGAGCATTATGCTCATCTATAGTGGCCTGACTACCGTCAATTAAAGTAGATTTAACAATATTACGATTTTCAACAGTAAGAACTCCAAGAGTCCCGTCTTCATACTTCATTGGAAATTCGCCTCGTGCATCATGCGGCACAAAATACACTTCGCCAGCAGGAAGATTTGCCACATCAGGAGCAGTCCCTTTACAAAGACCATGAGACTTCTGGGCGTCTTGCTGATCAAGGCCAAGCCACGCGGTCAGTACTCGCCCACCCTCAAGAGTGAAATCAATTTCAATAGAATCCGCATTTGTCATCGCAGCACGGACTTTCTCCGCATCACGCGACACCTCATCATAGTCCACTGCTAAGCCTGAATTCAAAATAATGTCATTCATTCCATGCATCGTCGCGCCACGGAAACCGTATTCTTTACACTTTGCAGTCAGTGGCGCAGTCGCGCTCCAAGTTGAAATACACAAGACGATGTCATAATTTGAGTAAATATCAGAATCTAGAGATAACTGCTCCCCATCGGTATTGAAACACTCGTCACGAAGGTCTAGGTTAGAACCGTGCGTACAGTAGTAGGAAAACATATCACCACCAGTCATCCCAAGCTCCTCCATCACTCCCTCCTTAAAGGTTAGATAGAAATTTTCATAAGCTTTGCGCTGTACAGAAAACTCCTCGTTCTCAAGAAACCTAAAGTCCTTGATCCATTTTTGTGGTTCATCGAAATCCACTAAAATACATACTCGGCAACCTTCTGTCGGTTCAAAAACCGTACGCATCAGCTTGCTCACAGAAAATTTAGGAAACTCTCGGTTCTCAGGATGAAGCATAATCTCTTCACTCAGGTAGGCAGGTAATAACATAAGACTCTAACTTATGGCCAAAAGCTCAGCTTTCAAGGGGCGAAAGCTATTTTTTTATCCCTTTTTTTAGGGACCTCTAAGCCATAGTCATTTAGTCAAGAAAAATTAAATAATTACCTAGCCAAAGCATATTGCATTTGCTAGGTCTTACGTAAGTCATCGCACCTTTAAAATTATGTCACGCCTTACCGAAACTCGCGCCCAAAGACTCAATGTTGCAAACCCAACTCAGATGGAAATGCGTGCCGACACCGCAACTGGCGGAGCCCCGATCACAGAAGATTTTGAAGGTAAACTCGTTGCAGCTCAACAGCAATTAGAACAGCTTCGAGCACAACAAGAACATATCGAACAACAAAAGCGCGAACTTGAAGAGCTTAACGAGCGCAAAGAAGAATTCCTTCTGGGTCAGAATGACATCAGTGACCGTTTAACCACTTCACTAACAGCTATCGACCGTGAACTTTTTGAAATGCGCCAAGAGATGGAAGATCTTGAGCAGACACGTCAGTGCTTTGCTGATCACCAACAAAAAATTGAAGGAGTCAACCCACAATCTTGGACGCGTGATGAGCTCAAAATTGAACTCAACCGAGCCATCTCACTACTCGACCTAGCCGAAGACGAATACGAAGAAGCAATGGCACACTTCAAGGGGGGGCGACGCTCTGGAGTATTTTCAACAACCAAAAAATCTCCAAAGAAGGGCGCGGCAGATCCTAGCGAATTCGGCAACCAGTTTAAGCAAGGTTTTGCATTCAATCTCCCACTGATCATTACAGCTACTATTGCGTACGCTATATACCTTTTTAACTAATTAAAAAGTAATGCCAATCGGCTCAAAAAAGAAACAGGAAGACTTTTCTGAGATCGAACGCCAAAAAGAGGCCCTTCAAGCTCAGATAGATCAGCTTCAAAGCTTCATCAAGGACGCGCCAGAAAAGCTCCAGCAGGAGGAGCAGGAGCGACTACAGACCATGCCGGCTCCAGATGAACTCACTCAGCGCCGCCGTGAAAACGACTTCGCAACGAGACTCACTAAAGGTGAACTTAAAAACGAAAGGCGTCACCAAGCACGAAGTGCTCTACTCTTCGTATTATTATTAGCTGCGATCATCAGCGTCTCCCTTTGGGTTTATAGAATAATCATGGAAGCTGCTTAGCCCATTTTCTGCTTATATACTCAGATAGATCCCACTGTTTCTTGCTTTCCGATAAATCGAAAAAATCAATGTACTTCCCGCTTGCACAGGTGGGACTTGCCCCCTAGGGTGCGCCAGCTACGGCGCCTATGAAAGCTACTAACAAAGCCATACTCGCACTGGAAGACGGCCGCACCTTTGAAGGTGAGGCGTTCGGTCACACCGGAACAACCACTGGTGAGATCTGTTTCAACACTTCTATGACTGGTTACCAGGAGATCATCACTGATCCTTCCTATCGCGGTCAAATCGTCACTTTAACCTACCCTCTTATTGGTAATTATGGTGTGAACGAAGAAGATGCTGAATCAGCTCAACCCCATGTTCGAGGACTCGTCATCGGTGAACTTTCTCCAGTTGCTTCTAACTTCCGCTCACAACAGTCACTTGGTGATTATTTCGTTGAGCATAAAATCCTCGGCATCGAAGGTATCGACACCCGCGCGCTGACCAAGCATCTGCGAACAGCTGGTGCTATGCGCTGCTGTATCACTACAGAGCTCAGTGCTGAAGAAGCGATCCAAAAAGCGAAAGATTCAGCCCCTATGGAAGGCTCTGACTTCGTAAAAGAAGTCTCCACAGAGTCTAACTACCACTGGGAAGGTGAATCCCGCCTCTGGAATATTCCTAGTCCTTCTCAAAACCGTGAAGGACACTACGACGACCTTGAGCCTGCTAAATACAAGCTCGTTGCATTTGATTTCGGTATCAAATATAACATTCTCCGCAGTATGCGTCAGGCTGGCTTCGAGATCGAAGTCGTCAACTCTCGTACCTCAGCAGAAGAAGTCCTAGCCCTCAACCCTGATGGCATATTCCTTTCTAACGGTCCTGGTGATCCAGCGGCACTTGACTACATCCACGCGGAAGTAGAGAAACTCCTAGGTAAGAAACCAATCTTCGGTATCTGCCTTGGTCATCAGATTCTCACACACGCATTTGGCGGTAAGACATACAAACTGAAGTTCGGTCACCGCGGCGGTAACCAGCCAGTAAAAGACCTCCGCACTGGAAAGATTTCTATCACTGCACAGAACCACGGCTTCGCTACTGATGCAGATAGCCTACCAGATGACGTGGAAATCACCCACATCAACCTTAACGATGACACCGTAGAAGGCTTCCGTCATAAAACGTTCCCTGCATTCTCTGTACAGTATCACCCAGAGGCAGCTCCGGGACCAAATGATGCTAAGTACTTCTTCGATGAATTCGCGGCGATGATCGAAGACTTCCAAGGCTAATTAATGCTTCGCCACTTCGTCATTCTTTATTCCACATGCGCGTGCCTCTCAGGTCCGCTACTTGCCGAACAAACATACGAAGGACATGGCTACCACTTTACTCACGGTGACTCTGAAAAAGTCACCGTGACTGGTGATGGGATCAAAACTCTACGCATCGAGAATGCAGACGGTAGCGAGTTCCTCATTCAAAACCACGGCAGCTCCATCACTCCTGAAAAATTACAGGAAATGATGACTCAGAGCCTGCTCAAACACTTTGAAGAAGGCGCCACCGAGCTCACGCACAAGACAGCCCAACGCATCATTTTTGGCGAGCCTCGCAATGGTCGCTACATTCTATTTACTAAAAATAACATTCCTAGCGAGTCGCTTTTCTTCACTTTTCAGAAAGATGGCGACACCCTTTGTGTCATTACAAAAATGGCACTCCAACACAGCCAAGAGGCCGAGCGCATGTTCGCTCAAATCCAAGAAAGCCTTGAACTTACAAAAAATTAAAGAAGCACTTTTCCTATGAATACTATCATCTGCGGTCTCCAATGGGGCGACGAAGGCAAAGGCAAGATTGTTGACTACCTCACAGAATCAGCTGATCTCGTAGCGCGTGGTCAAGGTGGCAATAACGCCGGTCACACAGTCATTGCCAACGGCAAAAAATACATCCTTCACCTCGTGCCTTCTGGCATTCTCTGGGGAAGTAAAATATGCGTAATCGGTAACGGTGTCGTCATGGACCCTGTTGGTCTCTGTAAAGAAATCACCACACTTGAAGAGCAAGGTATCCCTGTCTCACCTGAGCAGCTCCTCATCTCTGACCGTGCACACGTAGTACTACCATATCACCGTGAACTCGATGCTGCTCGCGAAGCTGCACTCGGAGAAAATAAGATTGGAACTACTAAGCGCGGTATCGGCCCGACCTACGCGGACAAGGCTAACCGAATTGGTCTTCGCCTTGCTGACTTCATCAACGAAGAAACAGCACGTAAGCTCATCGACATCCGTCTCGAAGAAGCGAACGACACTCTCTCACGCTATGGTCTACCAACATTCACGACAGACCAAGTTCTCGACGAAGTTCGGCCAGCAATCGCTAGACTTCTCCCGCACGTCACTAACGTCATTCCTACGCTTCATAAGGCATGGAAAGAGAACAAGACTATTCTCTTCGAAGGCGCACAAGGCTCACTTCTCGACATTGATTTCGGAACCTACCCTTTCCTCACCTCTTCTAACACCACAGCTGGTGGCGCATGTACAGGCTCAGGACTTCCACCGACTGCGATCGATCGTGTAATCGGTGTATGTAAGGCATACACAACACGTGTGGGTTCAGGCGCAATGCCAACTGAGAACGAAGAAATCACCAATTACTTCCACTCAAAAGGCATGGAATTCGGCGCGACGACAGGTCGACCACGCCGCTGTGGCTGGCTTGATACAGTACTTCTCCGCATGGCCGTAATGGTTAACGGAGTAACTGATCTCGCAGTAACGATCCTTGATGGACTCGACGAGAAAGAAACTCTCAAGATCTGTATAGCTTATGAAATCGATGGCGAACGTCACGAGTTCCCACCGGCATGCCGCGATGCTTGGGATAAAGCTATCCCTATCTACGAAGAGCTTCCTGGTTGGCAAACTGACACCACTTGCGCACGTAGTTGGGATGACATTCCAGAGAATGCTAAGAACTACCTCAACCGCCTTAGCGAACTCGTTGGCGCTCCAGTAAGCTTCATCGGTAATGGCCCTGAGCGTGAACAGACAATCATTGTCTAGCGTACTCGACTAACACTTCATATTGATAATAGCTTCTACGTTCTGCGTAGGAGCTATTTTTTTATTGAGTATCAGCCATTAAGTCTACCAATACATCTCTGAGTTCCTCCACTGGAATAGCAAAACTCTCAGCGCGATTTGCTCTAGCTATATTCATTCCAATACACTCGCCGTCGAGATTCAGCAAAGGTCCGCCAATCGTTCTCGAGTTAAATGGTATATCAGTTTGCAAAACACGCGGAAAGGAATCCCGACGCTTAGAGAAGTCTCCACTCATCGCATCATTCCTCGACTCATGGGTATCTTGGTATGCCTCATGTCGGGCCATCAGCTCTACTTCCACTTTAAAGTTTTCCCCATCACGCTCAAACTCTAGCTCTACAGCCTCTCCAGGGATTTTGTCACGAATAAGCTCAATCAATGACTTACGGTCGGAGACCCCCACCCCTTCAAACTTGGTAATGATATCCCCCTTCTTGATACCAGCACTCTCAGCTCCTGTATCTTTAGTCACCATATCTACTATCATAGAGCTTTCATCCTCAGTGAACTGAATACCAATCACCACCGGTGCCAGCCCTTTCACCGCACGACTTTTGGCACTTATTATCCCTACATTAATCCTGCGTTGATAACGACTCGTCGCACCATTTGCCACAACCCAGCTCCCCTGAGCTAACTCACTAGAATCAGCCCAAGTAACCGGAGTCAGATTCGCAGCCTCCACTTTAAGTAAGGCTAAATCCCAGCGTGGGTTTCGAGCTACAATTTCGACATCGGTATAGAGCTCTTCACCGATGCGCACGGATAGGCTATTCCTCTCAGCTAATTCACTTTCTTTCGCCAAAATGTAGCCATCTTTTGACACTACTATCCCGTAATTAAAGCTTAACCAGCCGTCATAGAGCACAGCACTCCCATCCTGTAGGGCAGATTGCTGCTGAGCGAAAGCTGGTCGAATAGATTTCCCATTCGTCCTCTCATCAGATGGCAGACTAGGTCCTGCAAAAAGTAAAATTTGCGAACACGAAAGGGTCGCACAGAGGCACAAGCCAGTTCCAAAAATTTTCATAATAATAAGCTTCACTAGTTATCGTTTGGCTAAAGTGAGCTCCTCCTCCACTTCTTCCCCATCACGGGTGTATGTAATAATGACAAGATCACCAGCCGAGCTCTGCTCCATAAACTCTCTCAGCTCTGAACTTAGCCTGAACTCGTCGCCATCTATTTTCAATATTACGTCTCCCACTTCTATTCCCGCAATATGAGCAGGGTAACGTGGCTCTAATTGAGTTACCTCTAGTCCACTCGCTGTCTCTTTCACAGCCATTCCCATGAAACCAGATCCAGGTACAGGCTTCTCAGCAAATGGTCCCGAACCGATAAACTCACCAGCACTTAGCTGCGACCAATACGTGTGAAATACTTGGATTGGCACATGCATGTTTTGCTCCAACACACGCCCCACACGACTATGAATCCCCACCAGGGTTCCGTTCATATCAAAAAGTGGCCCACCAGAATCTCCACCTATTAATTTACAGTCAGATTGCACAGTACTTTTTGCCACGCGAACCATTCTGCCCAACCTAACAACTGACCCCCTCTCTGCATCGAACCCACCCGCATGTCCGAGCGAAAACACCCAGTCACCTAATTGGATTTCAGGCTTTTTAGAATCGTTTTTCGGCTCAATATCCACAAAAGGGAGATCTGTTTGATCTAAAATTTGTAGCATGGCGGCATCGTTATCAGCATTTAGTCCGAGTGACTTAGCCTCGTACTCAGTACCATCCTCCATAATTACCGTCAGCTTTTTATTCACACCAGCAACCACATGAGCAGCGGTCAAAACCAAACCATCGGGAGAAACTATTACACCAGATCCCGAACCTTGATTAAGCTTTATACAAACAGTGGCTGAGCGTGCTTTACCTAAATGATCTACTAGCGCGTCCTGAATAGCGACTAGATCTTGTTTTGACTCAGGAAACCTCTTGTCGTTCACATATAGCCTTTCAGCCAATGTCGAAGAACAACAAAGCACCAAGACTACTAAACAATTTTTGAAGAGTCGCATTATCCCTAACTTAACTAAGCTAGCTCTTCGTTCAACTCCCCATTTCAACTAATCGTCAGAAATACCAAAGTCGCGTAAAAATGAAAAAGACGAAAATGAAAAAGACGACCCGCTAGAATACTCTGTAGGAAACCCCCTAACCTAGAAAAGTATTATGACCTATCGGATCGTCTCGGTCTCCTTGCGAAGACTTGAGAACATTGCCACAAATTTATAATTCCGCAACCTTTTTTTCTAATTTCAGAACAAATTAATTTCTCAATAACCCTTGATATTATACGGGTCACAGAAGGCAACCTATAATAAAAGTACATTTAAAATATTAATTTCAAATCAAGTATATAAAAGCGGCCTTTTTTAAGAACAAAAAAAAGACGACCCGCTAGAATGTTCTATAGGAAACCCCCATAACCTATAAGAACATTGTAATCTATCGGATCGTCTCGCTCTCTTGCGAGAACAACGTTATTATGTCTTCAATCCACGCTTCCGCAAATTATTTCAGAGCCTAACAAAAAACTTCCGTTTAAAATTAATTTATAACCCTCTGATGCACTGGGAACCCCCCAGAACTCAGTATTCATAAAAAATCTTTGATAATTTGCTTCCTTTGCATGGAGGGCGGTACCCTTGAGTCTCTATAACGTAAAATACCGCCACTTTTGCCACCTACGCCTCCCCCCAGTCGAGCAGGAGATGGAGTCTCAGGAAATTTAAATCTCCTTCTCAAAATAACAAACAAAGCACCCCCAGCGACGACTACAGCTATTAATATCCATTGAATAGCCTGCATAACGTGTGGCTCCAGAGTATTTTCCCACACACCTAATAACTTACTCACTTTATCAGTAGCCTGTTCAGGAGTTTCAACTGAGCTCTGGGGAGGAATAATCTGATGCCTCAATTCATTAAGAATCTCCTCAACCCAGAAAAGTCGCATAGATAACTGCCCTACGAAACTACCAAGCTGATCAAAGATATCAGACTTCTCCCTCGCCTTATGAGCTGAATTCCAGAGAAGCTCTCGTACCTGCCATCCAGGCACATCATCACTCGGTCCACCAGCTAAGAGAAACTCTGAACGCTCAGGTGTACCCAAGTAATAATACACGATTACAATCGGTTTCTGGTTCCAAGCAAAAGCTTTATCGTACACAGCTTGAGGTGAATAACCTTCCGGTAGCTGCTGCTTAGCATCGAAAAGGTACACATAAAAAGGTATCTTGGATTCATTACCATGCTGCTCGAGCACATACTCCATGTCAGCTCGCTCTTGCATACTGAGTAACTGCTGAGGATCGACCAATGCTCCTTCAGGAGTTTGTCCAAAATATTTTTCCAAGTAAGCAGCACTAATCACAGCTTCACCGGAAAGAATCTCCATACCTGGGAGCTGAGGCTTCTCCTGAACCGCCTCTATGATCACCTCCACTTCCAGCTTCTTCTCAGCCTGCTGCTTCTGCAGTTCGTCTGTGAGCAAGCCTCGACCAACGATGATTTCACCTTTCCGCACACGTTCCTTATCTTCTACATCCCATGTAGGTAACGGAGGTAACTTTGCGAGCAAAGAAGCAGTGCTCAATAAGATGTATACTAAAACCCTCATTGCTTCTTCCTCGCGATACTACGTAATTTCTTCACGTAACGTTTCGTCCCGCCTAGCATTACTTCGATCGCACGCATGTAATTCGATTCAATCAAATAAGGATGTCCCCCAGTCAGAGCTTCGAAACCATCTTCCTCCTCTACACAATAATCGAGCAAATATCCAAAGTTTAAACAGACCTCTTTGCGGTTCACATCCAACACTATCAACACACAACCATCCGCTCTCGCGGACTCAGGGATATCCTCAAACTCGCCTCGGTTCATTAACCAAAAACCGTAGGATCGTATGTGTTGGTCATCACATAAAGAAACCGTAGCAACTACAAAATAAAGCTGAGGAAACGCCTTTTCAGCTTTCGCTATCCATTTAGCAACCTGACGCCTTTGCTGAACCCGCAGTATTCCTGCGGCATCGTGAGGACGCCTTACTCTCCGCTCGAAATTTTTATACATTGCGTCTAGATGCTCTAGATTCATACCGCAGTGCGGACATTCTTCCGCAGAAAGGTGCATAGTATGAAAACATCGAGGGCAGCGCATTGAGCGACACCATAAATTCAGCCTTCGCTATAGCCAAGCACAGAGCGTGTAATTAGTTCTTTTTTTTCTATCAACCATCCATCTAAGAATTCAGCACTTGATTGACATTCACACACCTCTCTTTAAATTAATGTATATGCCTACTAACTCACCAAACTACGCCATCGCCAGGATCGATCTTCCTGCTGCCGGCACACATGGTTGGCAAGTTAGAATGCAACGCCGTGGAATTAAATATGCCAAATTTTTTGCAGATGGTGTCTTCGGCGGTACCGAGCGAGCTTTAAGGGTTGCGAGTAGCTGGAGAAACGAACTACTCGATAGACTAGAAAGCGAAGATAGAGCTAGGATCTGTCAACGCTCGCAACGCAACTCATCCGGTGTAGTCGGAGTTTCTAAAGTCACAGTCATCACTAACGGCGTGCAGTATATTTTCTGGCAAGCTACTTGGTCTCCTGAACCAGGAAAACGCCGCTGTGTGAAATTTTCGATCAAGCGCTATGGTGAGACTCATGCCTTCGAACTTGCCGTCAAGGCTCGTACTGAAGCTGTAGGGCACTAGATCTTCTCCACAAAATGCAAATAGTACTTAACACCTAACGCATTTCCCACCATGCTCACTCATATGCCGCGCTTCACTCGCACATTCCTAGTCCTCCTCGCACTACTCACTACTGCATCTGCGTACGAACACGTCATGCTATCGGGTGGACCAGCACTCAGAAAACTCGAAGACTATCGCGTTGTCAATGATCGCCACGATCGCTGGTGGGCCAACTTCATCCGAGCTGCCACCCTGCAGATGGACATCATCCGTTCCCAATACGGCCCAGATGACACGATCACTTGGTACGTGTACAGAAGTGCGTATGACCTTCGCGGCCGCGAAGACGGAAAGCCTTATACATCGTGGATCGCGGAACAGGCATCCAAACGCGGAGCAAAGCTCGTCTGGATCAGCTCCGGCTCTCAGTTCATTTCAAAAATGAATGCCCTTCCAGCTGGGAAAACTAAGACATTCAACTACTTCGGCCATTCTAACAAACATTGTTTTTTACTCGATTACTCGTCTCAAGTCTTAGGCGCATCTGCTGCTTGGCTTCACGAGAACCAACTCAGTTCACTCAATGGCCGCCCCTTCTCCAAGTCTGCAATTTGTAAGAGCTGGGGTTGCTATACGGGCGAAAGTATGAGCAAGTACTGGCGTCAGGCGACAGGCATCAAACTCATCGGAGCGAAGGGCAAGACAGACTACGAAGCACTCAGCTTTGGCAGAATGCCGGACATCAATGGCCGCTGGACCTACTAACATTCTCATCTAACGACACACCTCATGAAATTCGAAGAACTCAAAGCACTCTACGACCTTCCACTGTTCGACCTCATCAAAAAATCTCGTGAGGTACACGACTCTAATTGGAGCGACAACGAAATCCAGCTATGCACCCTTCTCTCCATCAAAACTGGTGGCTGCTCAGAAGACTGCTCCTACTGCGCTCAATCAGCTCGCTACAGCTCTGGTGTAGAAGTTGAGCGGCTCATGGAAAAAGATGCCGTCATGGAGCGCGCACGCGTAGCTGCCGACTCTGGCTCTACACGCTTCTGCATGGGTGCTGCATGGAAAGGCGTACGCCAAGGTACTAAGCGTTTTGACCAAGTCGTCGAAATCATTGAAGAAGTGTCAGAACTCGGCATGGAAGTCTGTGTCACACTTGGTGAACTCGGACCAAATGAAGCTGTTCGCCTCAAAAAAGCTGGTGTCACCGCCTATAACCACAATGTGGACACCTCACGCGAGCACTACCCAAATATCGTCACTACGCACACCTACGATGACCGACTCAACACCATCAAAAATGTTCAAGAAGCGGGCATGTCTGTCTGCTGTGGCGGCATTCTAGGCCTTGGTGAAACAGCTGATGACCGCTTGAAAATGATCGAGACCATTTCTGAGCTCAACCCGCAGCCTGAATCAGTCCCGATTAACTCACTCATGCCTATGCCTGGCACACCACTTGGTGATTCCGACCCAGTCACTATCTTTGACGTGGTTCGCATGATCTCCATCGCGCGTATTGCCGTGCCTAAGGCTAAAGTTCGCCTATCCGCAGGACGCACACAAATTTCTGAAGAAGGCCAAGCTATGTGCTTCTTCGCTGGCGCTAACTCCATTTTCTACGGAGACAAACTCCTAACAGCTAAAAACCCGAGTGTCCAAAAAGACCTCGACCTGATTGGCAAGTTAGGACTTACAGTCAAGCAGCCGAATCCAGATATGGAAGCTCCTGTCGCGACTTGTGACAAAGAAGCTAGTCCATGCTGCGGCTAAAATGAAATGCCACGCCTCAGCTTGGCCACTTTAGCAAACGAACCCAATTTTTCGTTTGAATAAAACAGTTTCCATCACTGGCATTTCCGCCATTTCAGGTCTCGGAGAGAATCTCACCGAGCATGCTGAAGCTATGGAAAATGGCCAGACTGGCCTGCGTCCACTTAAAGAGCTTTTAGGTGATCAATCTAACTGTAGTGAACTCTTAGGCTCTTGGATTCAGCCGCGTTCTATTCTCAACTCTCGAAAATGGGCACCAGCATCGAGCCTAGCCCTCCACTGCGCCAAAGAAGCAATTGCTGATGCAAAGCTCTCTGGTAAGGATCTTAAAAATGCCGCCATTATCGCGGGGTCTTCGCGCGGCAACGCCTGGCTGAATAACTGGCCTAGCCGCCGCCCGTTCAAGCTCATGGCAGCCTCGAACTCCATGCATGGAGAAATCGCATCCGCTGTATCTATTGAACTTGGTATCACTGGACCTTGGCAAACCATCGCCTCCGGCTGTGCCGCATCTCTCGATGCCCTAGGCATGGCTTGGATGATGCTCCAAACAGGAGTTGTAAAACACGCCATTGTAATCGGCGTCGAGCTGCCACTCGTTCCCGAGATTGTCCAAGGCTATATCGACACTGGAGTTCTCAGCACCAATGGAATCAATGACCCATACCATCCAGACACCTCTGGCTTCTTTCCCGGAGAAGCAGGTTGCGCACTCGTGCTAACTACTGAACCAACTACCAATGCTCCTCTACTAGATGGCTACTGGTGTAACTCAGATGCAGACTCCCCTATCGGCATGCCCAGTGATGGTCGCGGACTAAGAGCCTGTATCGAATCCGCCCTTTCCAGCCTCCCTGCGGAGACAAATATTACAGCAATCTGCCCTCACGCTTCTGGCACTCATCTCCATTCTATCGCAGAGAAACAGGCTCTACTTGATGCTCTCAAACCTCAAACCCCTCTCTCGCTTCACCCGCTGAAACCATTTACCGGGCATACAGTCGGTGCCAGTGGAGCTCTCGATACAGCTATTTTATCTCACTATTTGAGAAACAAACAACTCCCCCCAAACCTAGACCTCACCAGTCCACCGCACCCATTCACACTTCCCAGAAATCCAACTCCAGCTACCGGAACTCTTCTTAAGATTGCAGTTGGAATGGGTGGCCATAATTCCGTCATTGCTCTACGCCCCCCCGAATCGTAAATCTGATAGCATGCGCTCACTCTTGATCACTATTCATGACCAACGCCTTCAACTCTTTGATAGCGAGAAACCACTGGCGACCTATACAATTTCATCAGCAAAAAATGGCATTGGATCAGAAGAAGGATCATTGAAAACCCCCTTGGGTCGATTCGTTGTTTCCGAGAAACATGGCCATGATGCCCCGCTCCACACCATTTTCAAAGGCAGAAAACCTGTCGGAAAATGGGACCCCTGTGACTGTTGTCACGATGACCTCGTCACCACTCGTATTCTCTGGCTAGATGGAATAGATGAGGACAATGCCAACACCAAAAGCCGCTACATCTACATCCACGGCACCAACCACGAAGATAAAATTGGCACTCCCCAATCCTGTGGCTGCATTCGTATGAGCAATCAAGACATCTTAGAACTCTTCGAAAATGTCACAGAAAATACTCCCGTCACAATAAAGCTCTGAGTTATCTAGCTCTGTACTCCTCACTTATTTCTTATCACTTCACACTCTAATCTATGAAACTCATCATTTTCGACTGCGACTCCACTCTCTCCTCCATCGAAGGCATCGACGAACTTGCTCGCGCTAAAGGCCCTGAAGTATTCGCTGAAGTCGAAGCTCTCACCAATGCAGCCATGAATGGTGAAGTCCCTCTCGACCAAGTATTTGCACGTCGTCTTGATATTATTCGTCCAGATTTAGTGACCTGTACTGCCATCGAACAACTCTATATCGATACAGTGGAACCTACCGCCATCGACACCCTTAACAAACTCCGCGCAAAGGGATGGACCTTCGCAATTCTCTCAGGCGGCTTCAAGAGACTCATAGAGCCACTAGCCAAATATTTAGATATTGATCGCGTGGAAGCGGTGCCTCTCACATTAGATGAAAACGGGTTCTATGTTTCCTTTGATTCCAGCTACCCGACAACCTATAATGGCGGCAAACCTGAAATCATCAAACAGCTCAAAACTGAACTCAATCCAGAGAAGATCATCATGGTAGGAGACGGCGTTTCAGATCTTGAAACCCAGCCAGAAGTCGACAGCTTTATTGGCTATGGTGGCTACACTCCTCGTGAAAAAGTAAAAGCGAGTGCCGACCACTTCATTTACAAATTGGATGAGCTCTTAGAACTTGTCTAATGGATCAGATCACTGCGCAGCATCACTACCTCTTTAACGGTCATCGGGAACTACTTACTCCCGATGAAGCGGCTGCGTGGCGAAACCTCCAAGTGGAGCGCATGATTTTACTCTGTGAATATCCAGCAGTGAAAGAACTCCTACACACCCGCTGGCTCACCTCAGACCCCGCAGTCCTTAAGCTACTAGAACAAGGCTCCCACGTCTTTCTTAGTAACACTCTTACTCGCCTAAATGGGCAGACTTGTACCTGCCAAAAATGTGACACCTTGTGCCGAACATCAAGAGCCCAGCAATGTCCTGAGTGCGACCACAGCTGGTTCGAATAAACGCATTACTTGAAGCAATGCGTTTTTAGAATCCTTCAGAATTAGCCGCTCGAAGAAGGGAACTTTTAACCCTCAGGAGTGAGCTCACTGATCGCCTGCATAATACGGTCAGAGATGCGCTGATAGCCATCTTTACCCTTATAACCTACAAGCTCCTCTTTAGTGAAGTGAATTGGGTCGCCTACGACGATATCAATCTGGTTGCACTTCATTTTCCCTGAACCTCGTGGCAATGCATCATAAGCTCCAAAAATCCGCATTGGTTGGACCGTTGCCTGAGACTTGGCGACGATGAGTCCTACGCCAGGAAGGCCTGGATTCAACTTACCATCTAATGTGCGTTCGCCTTCGGGAAACATCACCACTTTTTTACCATTCTTAACGGCTCGAATAATATTCTTCAGACCAGTCATGTCAGGGTTTTCCTGATCGATAGGAATAGCGTCCCACTGCGTATAAAGCCATTTAAAGAATCCCTTGAACAGAGTCTTACGCGCCAGATAAGTCACATTCATAGGGTAGGAAATTCCAATCAAGGGTGGGTCCAAAAAGCTCTCGTGGTTCGCGCACATCAATACGCCACCATCCTGCACAAGCTTATGCTCGTTGATGATACGGCGATTAAAAAACGCCTTACCCGCACTCTTAAAAAAAGTATAACCAATCCAATAGACGACCTTCATATCACTAGTTTGTTAGTTTGCTTTTGCCAGAATCTCAGCTGGAGCACCACGCTCACGAAGTACATCGAGAGCGGCATTCACCACCTGCTCAATGCTCAGTTCACTAGAATCAATTTTCACTGCGCCTTCGGCAACGATTAAAGGAGAGCTTTTCCGCTTACTGTCCTCTTTATCGCGAGCTGTAGGATCATCAATAATACCTTCAGCAGCACGACGCTTACGACGAACTTCCTCAGATGCATCAATATACATTTTAAATGGTGTGTCTGGAAAAACGACTGAGCCAATGTCACGGCCTTCCATGACCACGCTACCCAATTCCAAATAATCTCGCTGCATTGCGACTAAAAGTGCTCTCACTTCTGGAATAGCCGCTACCTTAGACACTCGGCTATTTACTGCATCTTGTCGCAGCGCATCACCGGGATCTACTCCATCGACCAAAACCGTAGAAAGGTTATTGCTAACACCACAGCTAAATTCGACCTCATCTAACATCGCTATAACTGCGGTACTATCAGATGGGTCGACATTCTTCTGAATCGTAGCCCAGGCTACAGCTCGGTACATTGCGCCCGTATTCACCATGATAAGTCCGAGGCGTTTAGCTAAAGTCTTCGCCACTGTGCTTTTCCCTGATGCGGCCGGTCCGTCGATTGCTACTGCAATATGTGAAGTGCTCATAAAAAATGTTAGTATTCGCTCACACTAGCGAGACGATCAAAATAATCTGGAAAGGTTTTTGCTGTGCAGCCTGGATCATTGATAGTTACTCCACAATCAGGATCTAACGCAACCAGAGAGAAACACATTGCAACACGGTGGTCGTCATAGGTATCGATTACTGCGTGTTGAATCTTTGCTGGTGGCGTAATTTCGATAAAATCTTCACCCTCCACTACTTCAGCTCCCACTTTACGGAGTTCTGTTGCCATAGCATGAAGACGATCAGTTTCCTTTACTCGCCAGTTATAGATATTACGAATCGCGGTTGTTCCTTTCGCGAAGAGAGCAGCAGTAGCAATTGTCATCGCAGCATCTGGAATATGGTTCATATCTTGATCCACAGCAGTGAGATCACCACCTTCAACCACGATATATTCATCATACCACTCAACCTTAGCTCCCATGTCTTCGAGAACTTTGGCAAATGCTACATCGCCTTGAATGCTTTTCTTCCCAATGCCTGTAACCTTGATACGCCCACCTTTTATTGCTCCGGCAGCGAGAAAGTAGGAAGCTGAGGAAGCATCACCTTCCACCATGAAACGGCCCGGTGATTTATACTTTTGACCAGCCTTCACATAGAATCGTTGATAATTGTCATTCTCCACACTCACTCCAAACTGCTCCATGATATGGGTGGTTATGTCGATATAAGGTTTAGAAACTAGTTCACCTACGATCTCAATCTCCATATCATTTTCAGCATAAGGAGCAGACATCAAGAGAGATGTCAGAAATTGACTAGAGATAGTTCCATCCACTTGAACTTTTCCACCTTTAAGCCCATTCGCTTTGATCAATAGTGGTGGGTAGCCCTCATTTTTGAGACAAGTGATATCACAGCCCATACTACGCAGTGTATCGACTAAAGCATCGATCGGACGCTCCTCCATGCGTGAGATCCCTGTAAGCGTGAATTCCCCCTTACCTAAGGTCATTGCCCCAGCGAGCGAGCGCATAGCAGTCCCTGCATTACCAAGGAAAAGCTCTAGTGTCTCACCAGTCCCTAATGGTCGGCCTAGTCCATGCATCGTACAAACTGTACCATTCTCGGACAGCTCATACTTCACACCAAGTAGCGCGAGCGCCTCTAACATGCGTTGCACGTCATCACTATCGAGTAGATTTGTAATCTCTGTGGTGCCCTCAGCGAGAGCTGCTAGTAAAAGCGCGCGGTTAGACAAGCTCTTAGAGCCCGGCATATTTACCTCGCCATTGATACGAGAAATCGGTTTTAAGGTAATAGATTCCATAAAAAATAAATTGCTTAGATTAGCTCCCTGCGTTTTTTCGCTTCGGCTAAATAGTCAAACATTTGCTCTCTGTCCCCTTTCTCGAGACAGTCCATAAGTTTTACAAGGTCAGCGATACTCTCACGCATCGAGCGTTGAAGGGCATCGCTGTTTTCCATTAAAATTTCAGTCCACAGGCTTGGGTCTCCACCAGCGACTCTAGTCGTGTCGCGCATTCCGCCACCGCAAAGCTCAGCGATGTCTTCGAATGCTAAACCAACAGTCGCACCTACAGAGGCCAAAATATGAGGGAAATGACTCACTCGAGCGACCGCATAATCGTGATCTTCCGCCGTCATTCTCCGCGTTTTACAACCTAGGTGTTGCCAGAAATTCTCTAGCTTCAGAACTTTCTCCTCAGCGACACCGGCATCATTGGTTACCAAACAAGTCGATCCGTCTAGCAAGTCGACAAATGCTGCCTCCATCCCAGTTTTCTCGGAACCAGCCATAGGGTGGCTTCCAATAAACTCAAGTTGGGTATCATTTATTAGCTCACCGATCTCCTTGTGTGGCAGCCGCTTTACGCTACCCACATCGGTCAAAAGCATTTCCTGCTGAGGAAAGCGTGCAGCAATTTGCTTCACCAATGTTTTCATCACACCCACGGGTGTTGCTAAAATGATGAGATCCGCATTATCGACAGCCTCAAATAGATCCGTCGTTGTTACTCGCACACCCATTTTCTGAGCGAGTTCAAGAGGCTGTTCACGCCGCCCCCAGAGGACTAGCTCCACCTCTGGCATGTGCTTTGTCACAGCCAATGCGATGGAGCCACCAAGTAGACCTGGTCCGAGTATGGAAACGCGCTTAATCATCCGCACTGATATAAAAAGCGCCGAGCCCTAAATGCAAGGCTCGGCGCAATAAATTCTTATTTAATCTACGACCTAAGGCACACGGAATTTGTGCGTCTGATCATTGTCGTATGGATCACGCACAAGAGTACCTTCTGGGATACCACGTACATCCACTTGATTTTTTGTAAATGGGTTAAATACGAAGCCTGGCTTACTTGGAACCTTCGTTGCATATGGGTATGTCGTTGGTGCCGGAGGAGCTACTGCCACGTTAGGGTCAGTTGTAGGTAACTGAGCGCTCTGGTTGTAAGGATTAGAGGTAGCACCATTTTGCTGAGCTTCGAGGCGCTCTCTAGCGGCTTGAAGCTGCTGTGCTCCTGGATCTGTAGCCGTTGTATTATCAACTGGTGCCGGCGGTGTCACTGGCTGGTTTGGCTGCTTAGGGTAGGATGGCGGGTAATAACACGAGGTCACAAGAGCGCAGAACGCCGCTGAGAGGAGAGTGAAAATAGCAATTTTCATAATGACTAACTGATAAGTGGTAGGTAGTTTTAAACTGTTAGCTGCATAAGCAGCACTGTTTCGATTCTTGTCCCAAGCTTAAGCAAAGTCAAGCAGTCGCGCTGAAAAAAAGACTAAGCTTGGCCTCAGCATAGGACTTGAAGTCAATCTACGCTTCCCCTTTACTCTTTCTTACAGCTTTTCAGAATATGATGCCCAACAATTCTATCTATCAAAAGACTCTATCAGCAGTGGAATCATTCATTCACGCACCTGAGTTTAGCGGGCACAATTTTGACTCTTTAGCGAAGGAACTCTTTCAATACCAATTAGCGCAAAACACTGCATTTCGTAGGCTCTGCCAGCTTATAGATGTCGAAAGTATGAATGATTGGAAAGAGTTTCCTGCGCTGACGACTGATACATTTAAGTCAAACTCCCCTCCATCTTGCATCAGCGCTAGTGAAATTTGCTCCACTTTCCAAACCTCTGGAACCACTGGTGAGATCAAAGGGAAACACCATTTCCGCCAAACAGAGCTCTACGACCTATCCATCCTTCAAGCCTGGAAACAACTAAACCTTCCAGCTCCTACTGGCAAAGTATTCATCCTGACTCCCTCACCTGCAGAAGCGCCCCATTCCTCCCTCTCCCATATGATGGAAACCTTGCGCCAACATTATTGCAAGAATGCTACGTATCTCATCAGCAATGAAACTTTAGACCCCACTCCTATTATTGAGGCTAGCAGAAACTCCGAGCCGGTCATCCTTCTAGGAACAGCACTCGCATTTCTCAATCTCTTTGAATCACTAGACACCTCTCTGACGCTTCCTGCCGGCAGTTGGGCCATGGAAACTGGAGGCTACAAAGGGAGTGGTCGTACACTCACAAAAGACCAACTCTATGGACAGTTCCAGTCTTCTATCGGTTTAGCCAATGAACAAATCTGGAATGAATATTCCATGACTGAACTTAGCTCCCAATGCTACACCAAAGGCATAGGCTCCCCCCACCATTCTCCACACTGGATGAAAATTCGCGTGGTGGATCCCGAAACCGACAAGGATGTTCAAGTTGGTGAAATCGGTTATCTCATTATTTACGACCTAGCTAACCTTGACTCGGTTTGCGCCATTCGCACACAAGACCTTGCCATTTACCATGACGAGCACCACTTCACCCTCATAGGCCGCGATCCCTCAGCTCTTCCTAGAGGTTGCTCAAGAAGTATTGATAGTGTCCTCAATAACTAAGTCCATGACCACCGAACAGCGAGCATTTGAACTAGCAAAAACAAGCAATGCATTTTCCCGGTTTCTAGGAGAATTCTCTGCCAACGACCTACTAGACTGGGTGAGCCATGAGCTGGGCCACCCTGAAGCTCTTGATGAGTATCAACAGGTCGGAGACATGCTTACGAAAGCCACAGCGACAAAAAACATTCTCCACATTATCAGCGGTAACACACCACACGCAGGACTACAGAGTCTACTCCGTGGTCTCCTCATTGGAGCAAAGAACACAGTAAAACTGCCTTCTAGGAAATCGACGAAAAATTCAGAGACGATTCCAGAAATTCACGCATTTCATCAATCACTCCATCCCGAACTACAGGAGCTCTGCTCTTTTACCTACGAGCTGAACGGAGATCTCATCGAATCAGCAGATACTGTCATAGCAATCGGCTCAGATCCATCAATCGCCGCCATTCATGCACAACTTTCACCGAATCAGCGCTTCATCCCACACGGGCATAAAATCAGTTTTGCTCTGATCGATAAACCCTCAGTAAAAAATGCCCAACTCGCGGCGATCGATGCCTCACTCTATGACCAGCAAGGCTGTCTTTCTCCTCACGCCATCTATGTGAAAGAAGACGCTCAGAGCTTTGCCCCACTTTTAGCTAAAGCCATGCAAAACTATGGCCAACTAAACCCGCGCTCACCTATCAGCATTTCGGAAAGCGGCGCCATCCGCAACCTTCGAGAAACAATACGCTACCAATCGGCTCAAACCCCCGAGCAATATCAACTCTTCGAAAGTGAACAGGATACTAGTTGGACAGTCATTTACGAAAATGATCCCACACTGCGCCCGAGCCCCCAGAATAGAGTCATTTACGTTCGCCCCTGGCCATCCGACCCGAAAAAATTAGGAGCTGAACTGAAATATCTCAGCACCATCGCCCTCTCACCACTTTCAGGCTTGCTCAAGGATGCAGAATACCTCACTCCAGCTCGCATCTGCCAACTAGGAAAAGCACAACATCCACACCTTTTCTGGCACCACGATGGATTCTCACCTCTCGCCAGTCTCGTAACCTGGCAAGACATTCACCTATAACATTAATAATAGAAATTTTTTATATGGCTAACAAAGACAACCCAATCCGAACCTCAGCGACTATCAAAGAGAAACGTGATGATGGAATGACCTTCATTGTAACTCTACCTAATGGTAAAACCGCCCTCGGTCATTCACAGCTTAAGCACAAAGACTACCGGGACTCCCTAGAAATTGGTGATATGGTCACTGTTGAAATGACTCCATTCGATTTCGAAAAAGCACGCATCATTCCGACTCCAGCTGAGGACTAATCAGACATTTCATAATGAATATTATTCTGGGTACAGCTGGTCACATTGACCACGGAAAGTCTTCACTCGTTAAAGCGCTTTCCGGGATAGACCCAGATCGACTTCCCGAAGAAAAGTCGAGGGGAGTCACCATAGAACTTGGCTTTGCCCACCTCAATCTAGGGGAATTCGAGATTGGACTGATTGATGTCCCAGGCCATGCCGACTTTATCAATAATATGGTTTCGGGAGTCGGCGCTCTCGACATCGCATTATTTATCGTAGCTGCAGATGATGGATGGATGCCTCAGTCTGAAGAACATCTTCAGATTCTACACTATCTTGGTATTAGAAATGTCATCATCGCACTCACAAAATGCGACTTGGCAGAAGACCTAGACTTCACTGTCGAACTTGTCCGTGAAGAAATTTCAGGCACGCACATAGAAAATACTCCCATCATCCCAGTCTCCTCAATCACAGGTGATGGCATTGAGAACCTAAAAGAAGAAATTCTCAAACAGGCCAAAGCTCTTCAGTCAGGTCCTAAGCATCACATCCCTCGCCTCTCCGTTGACCGAGCCTTCTCCCCCAAAGGTGCTGGCACAGTAGTTACCGGAACACTCACTGGCGAGGCTCTCAATAAAGGCGAAACCCTTGTCTGCTTGCCAGAAAATATTACCGCAAGCATCCGCAATGTGCAAAGTCACAACCAAGCACTCGCCTTGTCAGTAAGCGGAATGCGCACAGCACTCAATCTCCCAGACCTACCACTCAAACAGCGTGGTAAACCAGGAGTCAGCAGAGGCTCATTACTCACTCTACCTGATCACCTAGAGCCAGTGGCTGTACTCGATGTTCAGCTACACCGAGCGGATCGATCGATCTCAGGCCAATCTGCAACATCACGAGCACTTAAAAACACGGAAACTGTCGTCCTCCACCACGGAACTAGCCGCACACGTGCACGTGTCATCCTAAACGACCGCACGGCATTAGATCTTGGAGAAAAATGTTACGCCCAGCTCAGACTCGAGTCCCCTATCGCAGCCTGCGTTGGAGACCACTTTGTGATTCGCGATGGTGGACAACAAGGAACTCTGGGCGGAGGAACTATTCTAGACGCTGGAGCAAAAGCTAGAGGTTTCCGCACCGAAACAAGAGCCCACTTTCTGGCTCAGCGCTCAGTATCTCCCTATAATTTACGTGAGCTTATTCTTTCCGAGCTACTTAAAAATCCAGCCGTACTCGCTTCACAACCACTCACTAATCTCCCATTCACTAAAGCATACATCCATCAAACTATAGAAAAACTAGCAAAGGAGAAAAAGCTTACTCTCCGCAGCGGTTGGATTCTAGCCCCTACCTGGTGGAAAAAAATCACAGCCACAGCAACCGAAATCATAGACCTGTGGCACACGAGCAATACAGACGCACCATCCATGCCTATTGGCTCTTGGAGAACCCAGCTAATGAGCGATGGCGTTCCCGAAGAACTATTAGAAGCGATCGAAAAGCACATTCTCGCTCATGGTTACACCAAACAGAAAGATGGAATTGCCAATGAAGAACACTCGCTAGAGCTCCCCGAACGCTTACTCCCCTTTGCTCAACAAATTCTTAAGTCATTTCAAATGGGGGGACTCACTCCCCCGCCTCGAGTCGAAATAGCGCCCGACGAACCATCGCAACAAGCCCTTACATTCCTTATCCGTTCAGGACAGGTGATCGAACTCGACCCCAAAGCATTGTTAGATCACGATAATTACCAAACACTTCATAAGTCTGTGCTCGAATACTTGGCGGCGCATGAGAGAGCTACCGCTTCTGAACTCCGAGAACACAGTGGCACCAGCCGTAAATATATTATGCCTCTCTTAGAAGACTTCGATGCAAAAGGCATCACCATCCGCGACGGCGACTACCGAAGCCTCGCATAATTTTTTTTACTCTCCCAGCTTACGTAAGTATTCGTAGCTATAGATTCCGGTTCCATGGCCATCAGCCCAGTGAAATTGCACTGCATAACCACCCACATTTTCATAACGAGCCAAGAGAAAGCTCTTGTCGTTATAATGCACCGGAGGTTTCACCACACGCCCTAAAGCATCTGGCTCACCTTGGCAGTTTGCACAAGGACACGCTCTCCTCAACTCCTCGTGCTTGATGTAATTCTCAAGACCATCACTCCAGGCAATAGCGAGCTCATCTCCTATACTTGCGATATTTTCAAGACTCAGCATGGCGAATAGATAATTAGAATAAGTGAACTAAAAAAGAAAGCCCGCTAACAAAATGCTAGCGAGCTTTTTCATCCATCAAACAAATGGCAGACCGGGAGGGATTCGAACCCTCGATACCGTCACCGGTATACTCCCTTAGCAGGGGAGCGCTTTCGACCACTCAGCCACCGGTCCAGTGATTCGTTCGTCGAAGTGGTGGGACAAAACCATATCTTGCCTGTTGCGTCAACCCTGCAAAACTAAAAAAAATCATCATTTCTAACGCTCTTTCTTGAGTACCTTTAAGGAGCGATTAGAATCCCCACACTATGTCACACCTTCGATTTTACCTTCCTATTTTAGGCTTAATCATTTGCAGCTGTTCCAGCAACTCCACTGCACCTGAAGAGAGTAAAAAAGAAGTCCAACAAGACCTGTTAGTTGGCCGTATCGCCGCACTATACCCAGACGATGGATACATGCTCATACAACGTTACCGAAACATTCGAACAACTGAAAACACGGTTTATTATAGTCGAAACCAGCATGGTGAAATTTATTCCATTGCCCTCAATGAACAAAAGCAAGGTCAGTTCTATGTTGCCGATATTAAGAGTTCTAATTTCACCATAAATGACCCAGTTTTTCAGAGGACTATTGATGTCCCCCTCCAAGACGATCTAGCTCAATCAGATACAGAGACCGCTAATTCGCTCGACTAATACTAAAAAAGATTTGTGAACCATTATCAGAACAGTGAATCTTTAGAGTTATTTTGAAAAAGTTTATAAAACTATTGCTTCTATTTTAAAAAAAATGTTAGGCTGTACGCAGATTCAAGAATGGTCTCAGAATCACAAAACAATAAACCTATCACAAGGCACTTATGAAAACGCCCTCACCCCTGATCTCCCCCGCAGGCCTCGCGGAAGCAGAACGACTCGCTGATTTTGTTCTGTTCACTCAGCGTTCATGTATCTTGAACCTCTCCTCTGAGCTCAACCGTGGTAACATCTCGTTCCCTCAGTTTTTTCTTATGGCATACCTTTCTAGCGAAGACTATCTGACCATGTCAGACATCGCAAAAAAAATGGGCCACTCCACTGCAGCTGCGACTGGACTTGTTGACCGCCTTGAGAAGCTTGGTTATGTAGAGCGTGTGCATGCTGCCGAAGACCGCCGCAAGATCATGGTTCGTATCACTAGTAAAGGTACAGATCTCGTCGCTCTAATGCGTACAGAGATAGCTTCTAGCCTCGCCGACACAATGGCTGAGATGGACGAAGAAGAAGCCGACACCATCCGTCACGCACAGATGATGATCAACCGCTAGCACCTGAGACCACACAAAAATTTTAATAGAGCGCACTCTGCAGTAAGCTGAGTGCGTTTTTTTGTCTCAAAACCCAAAGATCTGTGACCTGGATTAATAATTCAGAATAACTGAATCTTGTTTAGAGCACCTCCGGCAACTAGCGTTATTAGCGCTGAAAAGAATTTCAAGCGAGGCCTGGCACAATGAATGAGCGGATTAATATCCGTCAATGAAGAACAACGACGCAATGCGCAGAAAGGCTTTTCAGCCCGAAAAGTGCATCTCATTTTTAAATGAGCTAGGCTCACAAATGAAAAAATAAATAACCTATGCACCTGAACGCGAGTTATACCACTCTGCGATTCAAAAGAGACTAATGCTGGAGTGATTCCCTGGTCAATCAAGGCGTGACGAAGGAGCGGTGCGAGCACCGTGACTGAGGAATAACGCAGATTCAACAGGATAGCGTCCAGCCTTCACTTCCTCCGCAACGCGCTATTCCCCAATCTTCAGTAAAATCACATTTGTCTCTTTTGGAACTCAGTTTGGTATTACTAGAGCTGCCCTTTAATAGTAACTAAAGCGAATTACCTAGGCACAAAAAATGCGCAACCTAGGCTGCGCATTGAATGAGAAAAGTTTAGCTACTTCTAGAAAAGTTTAACCATATCCTGTTTATCGGCCTTGGTCATCATCATGTAAGCATTATCGCCTTCTATCCAATGGACGATATTGAATTGCGTTTTTTCACAACCGAAACATGACTTCAATGATATGCTCTTCATAGAGTCTAGTACGTCTGGATCTTCTAAGTTCACCGCATCCAGCACCATAATATGTACCATACCCATTCCCTCTTTCTCAAAACAGAGAAGTGATACAGGCTGGCCATTTTCTAAATACACATCACGGGCACCAACGAGCTTAGCATCTTTCAAGCCTTGGGGTAGATTCGTAGGAACTGGGCTATGTTGATCGCTCAGATAATCCTTCGCCGCATGTTCACAGCTCAAGTTCGTGTTAAGATCAATACCTTCTGGGGCGACAAGCTTGCTCGCCATTTCTTGCACTGCATTATGAACTGCCACCGGTCGAACCGAAGCACTACCAATCACAGGATTAACCACCGCCGAGTTTACAACAATCGCTGGAGTCGGAGAAGTAGCCGGCTCAGGTTTATTAATAGTAAGAAAAGTACCCACAGCCACTACCGCCGCCACTCCAGCCCCAGAAAGCCAACGCCACATGGCTATGTCGTTCACATTCCTAGGCTTATTGGCCGCGACCTGCTGCTTCTCCATCTCCATCGCGGTAAGAATCTGTTCGCGCAATCCTGCTGGTGGCGAAATCATAGCCATACCACCAGTCAGTAAGCTATCGAGCTCCGCGTCTACTTCAGCAGCTTGGCCGTCATATTCTAGTACCGCTAGAATTTCATCACGTAGTCCTTCAGGAATAGGCACCTCGTTAAGAGCCTGCGCAAACGCTGCATCTGTAGCACGCTCTTGCGCTAACCACTCCCCTACTTCCCTGTCCTCTGTAGCGAGGCGCAGAGCATCAGCAAACTCAGGCATTTGTGCATCCGCTCCATCTGGGCGGAAGCTACTAAGTAAAAATTTAGCCTGTTCTTTATCCATTTTGTCTGACCTTTCCGTCCATGTTAATTATTTTGCTTTCAGCTTCGACCTGCATTCTGCTGCGAAGCTGTTCCTTGCCACGTGAAATACGCGACATTACTGTACCTATCGGTATATCTAGTATAGCTGCAATCTCCTTGTAGCTATGTTGTTGTAAGAAAAAGAGTGATAGCGGAGCTCGAAATGTTTCATCCAGCTGCTGCAGTATTTCCACCGCGCGCTTCCCATCTAGGCCTCGGCTTGTATCCGGCTCATGGGTGGTAAGCTGGTAGTCGATCGTTTCTAAATCTGTTTCTGGAAACCGTGTCGAGCGACGAGCATGCGCTAAGAACTCACGGTAGAGAGTGGTAAATAACCACGTCTTCGCCTTGCTTCTATCCTTCAGTTGATCCCCTTTCTGGGCCCAAATGCAGAATGTTTGTTGCACTAAGTCTGCTGCTCTATCTGGGTTTTTTGCCAACGAATAGGCAAATCGATAGAGAGGTTGGTAGTGCGCGTCTACTAATTCTTGGAACTCACTCATACTTTCTAATACTTAGAGTAAATAGAGAGGGAAACTATTCCACACTTATCCCCTTTTAATCAAAATCACTTATTCAAACGCTGGAACGCGAAAGCTATTAGCCTTCTCAGGGTCCTGTGGATCTCTTACCAAAATGCCAGCACTTAGCCCCCTCACATCCACTATGTTGCCTGTAAAAGGATTAATCACATACCCCGCACGCCCTGGTACCGGCTCAGCTATAGGTCTAATAGTATGCTCCACAGGCTTTATTAGCTCATCAGAAATATTCCCGTCATCAGTCTCCTTTGGCAAAACAGTTTCAGTACTCTGAGACACCTCAGGGCTCGACCCAAGATTCAGCCCAAATAACCCGCAAGAACTAAGGCCACCTAAAACCAACAAAGCACACACTACTTTCAAACAGGATAGAAATACAATTTTCATAGTGCTGTTTTTCTAGCACAATCTACATTGTGAAGTAAATCCTAAATGCTAATAATACAGCATTTGTATATTTATACGACTTCACAGTTTACGAAGCCCTCCAGATCGCCTAATCAATCGCTATGGCTAGCGTCCACGTTAATTTAGGTTCCCGTTCATACGATGTTCTTTGCAAATACGGCATGCTTGAGAAAGCAGCCGAACTCATTTTGGAAGCAGACCTCAAAGGTAAAGCTGCAATCATCACCGACAGTAATGTAGGCCCATTGTACAATGAAGCATTAGCCAGCAAACTAAAAGCTGCCGGCTACCATAGCTCCACCCACACTGTGCCTGCAGGTGAAGCGTCTAAATCCATGAGTAATGTCGAGCTGTTGTGCCGCGAAATGACTCAAGAAGGCCACGATCGCTCCTCCTTCGTCATAGCGCTCGGCGGTGGTGTCGTGGGTGATCTTGCCGGCTTTGTAGCATCCGTATTCTACCGCGGTATTCCATTTGTGCAGATTCCCACTACTATCGTGTCACTTGTCGACTCCTCAGTGGGAGGAAAGACCGGTGTCAATATTGCCGAGGGAAAAAATCTCGTAGGCGCCTTTCACCAGCCACAGCTCGTACTCGCTGATCCAGCCACCCTGAGTTCACTCCCCGGTCGTGAATACCGAGAAGGTTATGCCGAAGCGATCAAGCACGCAGCCATCAGAGATGCCGAGATGTTCACAGAACTAGAAGGACTCTCGCCAGCTGATCAAGCACCACCCGCTGAACTCATCGCGCGCAATATCGCCATCAAAGCCCGCGTGGTCGAGGAAGACGAACAAGAAACCTCTGGCACCCGCGCACTGCTCAACTTTGGCCACACCATAGGCCACGGTATCGAAGCCGCAGTCCCCTACGGTACCCTGCTCCACGGTGAAGCTATTTCACTAGGAATCCGCGCAGCTCTCATGCTTTCTGAAGAATATTCCTCACTCTCCCCCGCAGAATCAACCCGCGTGCTCGAGCTACTAAAAGGCTTCGAACTTCCTCTCATCCTTCCCGATGAAATCAAAACCTCTGTCGTGCTCGAGAAAATGAAGCGAGACAAAAAATTCAGCGGCGGCACCATCAACTTCGTACTCCTCCGCTCACTCGGAGACGCCTTCGTATCAAAAGAAATCACCTGGCAATCCATCGAGAGAACTATCGAAGCCCTCCGCAGCTAACCCGTTTTCCAGCTACAAACACAAAAGCCTGAGCTCTCACAGCTCAAGCTTTTTCTTATTTAGTTCATACGAAAACAACTGTTACTTTTTTCGTAGTACCACAAGCCAGTTCATTACATTTATAGGAGGTAAGTCAGTAATAGCTGTAATAGGAAGTAAAGTAGCGGAGATTTGTGCAGATAATGCTGGGTCTGAGCCTGCATCTACCGCCTTCAGATCTAGTAAATCTGCACGTGTTGTACTATCATTCTCCTTAAGACTGCCGACACTACCCCTCAAATCCACCTGACGTGAGCCTGATGTTGCGCCATAACGAATGGCTGGAGCAAACATTGACAATGCTGGATAAGGTGGACTGTCAAGAACTAGATCTCTCCCGTATATATTTAAATCATCGAGAAGATTAAGCGTGTAGTTTGTTATAAATGAAAAACCTTTAGTATTAAAAGCTGTCAAATTTTCAGCTCCAGCCATCTCAACGGCTAAATGAGTTCCAGCAAAAGTAGGATCTTGGGGGTTCTCGATACCCGATATCGTGTAATCAGCATTAACAACTATAGAATGATTAATATCAAATCTACTGGTATTCACTGTGGCGTCGTTAATTAAATAGTTAACCAATTGGGCAACATCCACCACTAGAACGGGCTGCGCACCTTGAAACTTAGTATAAAATGGCCAAACCCCACTTTGTGAACCACTTGGTAATGAGCCACTTACTGTATCAAAAATAAATATCGTTTGGTTTAGACCACCATCCGTTTTGTAGGTCAATGTAACCTGTGTAGGAGTTTGATCTGTTATCGTAGAACTCGCATCTAAGGCTAACGCATCAGATGCCACAGTAGCTGTTACATCCAGCTGCATTGCGGCTTGATGGCACCCACGCGTATACTCAGCCCAACTCTCTTGACTAGAACGATTAGTAGTTTTGGCTGGGTTAGCTCTGGCATAGCGATCGAAAAATTCTGTACCAGTGTTGATCGGAATGAAAATACTACGTGCAAAGTCAGATGCCTGAGAAATCGGGAAAAATTGCCCGACATTTGTCGTTGATTCATACATGTTGCGACTATCTTGAGTATAAGTAGCGTCATAGCCTCCGACTAAACCTCCATTCATAGTCTCGCCCCTAGTTGTAGACAAACCAGTCAGGTTTGCCCCCGCCTGCACATTAGCATCTTTAGCATAAACATTACCTGCCACACTAATATTAGCTCCCCATGCTGTATTATTGATCTGACCTATGTTCGAAAATGCTGAAGAACTGATTGCTAACTGAGCAGGCACCTCATAAAGCGAAAGGATGTACTCATTACCACTATAGGAAGTTTGCCCGAGACCTGTATTAGCCACATCTTTAATCTGGCTATGGAGGTATAATTGCCACCAGTTATGTCGAGCCAGAAATGGTAGACCTGGTGTACCGTAGCCAAAATGAATATCGGGATAAGGCACCGTATCTAAAAAGTCACGGTCATCTCCTATATTAGTTGTTGCGTTATAAGTGAGATCAGACGAGATGATCGGAGCCCATGAAGCATTTAGGGCTGCTATGTTTGCGCCAGGTCGCTCTGTGAGCTGTAGAGGGTAGCCGGTGTAACTAGTACGTGCAGTATCAGCTGCACTCGGTGAATACCCAGCTCTTAAGCCACTACTATACGCCCCATTAGCATCAACTTCACCTATAATTTCATCAACTGTCTGGGCCGCTGAAGCATCCGCGGTATTCCCATTATATGCAGTGGCAACGCCTAACGCATTTTCTATAGCACTATGTGTGGCAGCACTACGAGCTGCAGACATATTAGACCAAGCCATCGCTGCTGTATACATGTGGTTAAACCTCCTTACAGCCCTTGGTCGAGTGGCATTATTCGCTGAGTTTTCTGCCATCGTATTCGCAGCATATACCGGTGTCATCGTCACCACTGATCGAAGAAATGCCTGCTCTCGACCTTCATAGTCTATCGATAACTGCACCTTTTTTTGACCTTCTAAATTACGGATAGCTGCACGATATTGTATAGCAACAAGTGCTAGCATAAAAGAACAGATCACTACAGTGGTCATCAGTGTTACGACACCTTTTCGCGGCCTAGATAGAGTAGCATTTTTCATAATGATGGTGATGCAGCATAGGTTATTTGGCCTCCATAGGGGCCAGTCAGGGTGAGTTGCATAATACCGCTACCTTGGACAGAAAAAACGGCCGAAGCAACGTTACTAGCCATCGTCCATCTGTCCCCAGCAGCGATAGTTAAAACGCCTCCAATATTAGTAACTATACTATACTCGATAATCTGACTCACAGCATTATAACTAATTATTCCATAACGTTTATCCCCTCCGTCGGACTGGGAAAAGCCAACGATAATAGCTGATCCTTGATATACATTAGCACCAAGACCATCAACGGTAACAGTCAGCCCTGTGCCAGCTAGAGCAGCAGCATGGTCATTGCACACTCTAAAAGCGTCAGCCTGAGAGAATAGACGAACTACCATATTATTTACTAACGGTGCATCCTCGGCAATAAATTTCTGGGTATTCCACCACTTAAGAAACTGTAACTGCTGATTCAACATAGTAGTGAGAGTGCTCGCGATCAAAACAACAAGCACCATGACTACTGATAATTCTATCAGAGTATATCCCTTCTTACTTTTAGGTTTTAGTACTTTCATTATTCTGAGCGTACTACAGTTCGAGATTTAATAAAAGTTTTACCATTTATCACGTAAGACACATGACTCTCTAGCTGGTATGCTCGAATACCCATTTGAGCAGTGGTCAAAGCTCCACCAGAGTTAGTTGGTCGAAAAAGGAGCCCTGCTGCTAGCTGGGTCCCTTGAAGTGTCGTCCTCTGGCGCATTATCTGACCATTATATGCTCTACCATTTCCTGTTCCAAGACTAAATCCCGGTAACAAGCCTAGTGCCTGAACAGCGGGCGCGGACAATGCCCCCCCCCCCCAAGCCGAGGTTCCTGCTTCAATATTTGCGAAAGCTACATTATTCGCAGCGGCTACTTCCTGCGAAAGGTAAGCATCCGCTAGATTCTGCTTCATCACCCACGAGCGAGGCTGTAAAATATTAAACGAAGCATTAACAAGAACTATAGCTATAGAAACGAGAATAAACAGAGAAACGGAGGCCTCCACTAAGAAGCTTCCCTTACGTTTTAGAACACCGGGGGGAGCATCTGCGGCATTCGTCAGTAACAGCTTTGAGTCTGAAAGAGTTGTTTTCATGAATATCTGAAATCACGGGGAGAGAATTAGTAAAGCACATCTAGTGAATCAGACAATCATAAACTTAGACAGCCCTAGGCAGACCTTTAGTAATTAAGGTAGAGATCACTAGGCTTTAGCCAAATTCAGATCACATCTTCACGGCTAGGTACAAGAAAAGGCCGCGATCTAACGCGGCCTTCTCGAAAAATTTTAGTATTTCGTGTTAGAATAAATTCGAACTAACCACGCTTACTCTCAATATTAGGCATGTTTCTCGATCATTGCGTAAGCATTATGATTGTGGATCGACTCGAAATTCTCAGCCTCCACTTTGTACCAAGTGATATTATCCTGAGCATTCGCCTTACCTGCAATATTACGCACAAGATCTTCCACGAAAACTGGGTTTTCGTAAGCTCTTTCTGTCACGTATTTTTCATCAGGTCTCTTAAGTAAACTATAGAGCTCACAACTCGCAGAGGATTCTACTAGATCAATGAGGTCTTCAACCCAGATCGGCTGCTTCGAACGTACAGCGAAGGTCACTAAGCCACGTTGATTGTGCGCGCCGTATTCTGAAATAGCCTTAGAACAAGGACAGAGAGTCGCCACCGGCACCATCACAGTACAAACGAAATCTGAATCGCCGTTGGAACACGCTTCAACTTCAAAACGAACGGTATAGTCCATCACTCCACCTTTGCCTGTAACGGGAGCTGCTTTGGTACGGAAAAATGGGAATTCGAACTCTACATGTGCTCTAGAAGCCTCAAGCCTCTCCAGCATTTCCTCAGGAACAGCCTTCATCTCACGCACATCAAGGCAGTTCCCATGACTATTGAGCACTTCTACAAAGCGGCTCATATGGGTACCTTTGAAGTGCTCAGGAAGGTCTACAGCCAAAGCTGTCATAGCGACAGTACGCTGGCTACCACCTTCTTTTTCGCGGACTTCTACAGGAAAACGAAGAGCTTTCACTCCTACGCGGTCGATTGCTATGTTGCGATCGTCTCGTTCGTTTTGAGTATCTTTCAATGGCTGAATCTCAGCAGGCATGGAATTTATAAAATAATTTTAGTAAACAAAGCGAGCTAGTCCAGAAAAGGCCGGACTAGCTCGGGGAAACCATTTATCTGGTATCAACACCCAGAGTCTTCCAGGTTATGGAAGGAGGTTGCAGGAACGAGCACGCTTAATTTCGCGAGTGATCTTGCGGTGAAGCTTAGCAGAAACACCAGTCACACGACGTGGAAGAATCTTGCCAGTTTCAGAAGTGAATTTTGTAAGTGTATCAGCGTTCTTGAAGTTGATGTGCTCAGCTGGAAGATCGATACGACGGCGCGTCATGCAACGGTTAGCCTTGCGGAAAGCGATGCGGCGCTCAATTGTCTTAGGTTCAGTAGACATAATAGTAAATTTGTTAGTTTGAAATGCGATTAACGAAGCTCACGGTGGAGAGTACGACGACGAAGTTTAGGATTATACTTAACTTTTTCAAGACGACCTGGAGTATTCAGGCTCTTCTTGTTTCGTGTGGATGTGTAGCGGGAAGGAGATTTACCTTCTGCGCGGGCTTCTGTACATTCGAGGATGATGATATCACGTGACATGGTTTAAAAAATTAGAATTTGGGAGGCGCAAGCTACCGAAACTGGACGACTCGTCAAGACAAACCGATCTATTTTCTCATATTTTTACTCACAAAAATGAAACACCCATCACAGTTTAAGCTCCATGATGAGTGTAATAAGGTATTATCGAGAGAGTTACATCGTCAAACCAGTGAATCCCGCTTCATCTTCACGACGGTAACGGTTCTTACCATGCTTCCCTTCCCATCGCTCTTGGCACTGCACAGTAAGTCGACAGAACGGTATAGCCTCCAGACGCTCTTTAGGAATCTTGTCACCAGACATTTCACATAGACCATAAGTCCCCCGCCCAACTCGGCTAATAGCTTCCTCGATCTCATAAAGCGCATCGTGCTCTTTGGAGAGAATATTTAGAGCTAGGTCACGGTCATAAGCATCGCTACCAGCATCCCCCTGATGCATTCCTGAACCATTAGCCTCGCTCCCCTCTGGATGATTCCTCAGGGTATCCTGAGCTTTATCAAAGGTGGTATCTACAAGTTCATCACGCAGGTCGAGTAGACGCTGGTGCTGCTTCTTGATAAATGCGGTGAGTTTTACAGGGCTTTTCAGGATCTCCTTCATTGCTTTTTTCTTAGTATTTTTTGGTTGGGGTGCCTTTTTAGGCGGAGAGGATTTAGCTGTGGACTTTTTCGCAGCCTTTTTCGCTGATTTAGCCACTGGTTTTGACTTTTGTGCCACCTTTGCCGTAGCTTTTTTTGAAGCCTTTTTCGCTGGTTTGCTCGCAGACTTCTTTTGGGCAGTCTTCTTTGTAGGTTTAGAAATAGTTTTCTTCTTGGTCGCTTTTTTAGCGACTTTCTTAACAGCCTTCTTCACTGATTTTTTAGTGGCCTTTTTGGCTACCTTTTTGGCTACCTTTTTCACAGTTTTCTTTACAACTTTAGCCTTCTTGACTGCAGCGCTCTTAGCTGTTTTTTTGACAACCTTCTTCACTGATTTTTTCGCAACTGTCTTCTTAGCTGTCTTCTTAGCTGTCTTCTTAGCTGTCTTTGAAACGGTTTTCTTGACGACTTTTTTGGATACAGCCTTCTTGGCCACTTTCACCTTCTTACCAGCTGCTTTTTTAGGCTGTTTTTTTACGACTGCTTTTTTTACTGACTTTTTCGCTATTTTTTTTGCAGCCCCCTTCGAGGCAACTTTCTTCCCAGCATTCTTTTTAGCCGCCTTCTTCGCGACCTTTCTGCCTTGTTTCTTTTTGGGTGCCATGGAGTTAGGTGGTTTTATTTAGGTTTATAACTAGATAGGAAATCTAAAGCATTACGAGATTTAGCACTATCGAGTTAAAGATTTCTGACACCAACGCAAGGAAAAACGACTCTTCGGACCCCTCTGGAAAGCTTAGAGTCTGAGGATTTGACACACCTTCACTAACAAGCCAATGTCTTGCTCATGACTTGGAATGACCAATTTTTAAAACTCTTTCGTCGCTGCATTGAGGCCTACCGCAGCGGCAATTCCGACTACGATTCTTACTACACTGAGGATGACATCACCTTCCTTCAATCTATCGGCTATAAGCCGCGGGAACTCTTCGACTTCATCGAAGACTTAGGAGATGCCGGTGAGCCCACTGAATCCACAGCCCTACTCGTAGCAGCTGTACGCCGTGACTACTTCCATGTTGTTCAAAAGGGAACACTGAGCCAACACGAGATCACCTCTAGCGAACTCCCATCTAAAACAGATGAGTACGATGGTATCACCTACCTTAAACGCATCATCTCAAAAGCTGAGCATAAGCTCCGTGGGGAACTCGATCCAAACATCATGTACGGCTGTGGTGGCGATCGCCGCTTCCTCCGCGAAAATGGCAACATCCACCCTGCTGACTTCTTGCGTCACGTTTGGGCTGCAGATGGCGACATCCAACAGATCGCTGATTTCGTGAAATCCCAAGCAACCTAATTTCCAATGGCTAAAGACTACAAAGGCGAGCAAGTGCTCGTCATCACCCGCAACCTCTTCGACAGCCTCGGTTCCTTTCAAGGTATCAACACTGATGTCGACAGTTTCCTTCCATCCATCCTCGATCCCAAGAATAACTCCTTCATGGATCGCGGTGCCGCGGAAGACGATCCGAGCCACAAGCAGATCATCCCTTACGTGCTGATTCGTCTCAATGGTAAGTTCGTGCATTACTCACGCGGTAAGGCTGGCGGTGAAGCCCGTCTCCATGCCAAGCGCTCAATGGGCATTGGTGGGCACATAAACCCTGAAGATGAGCGTGAAGACCACCTTGGCTATGAAACTTACATGGCCGGCGTGGAGCGCGAAATCGCGGAAGAAGTGGTCATCGATGGAACCTACACCCAGAAGATCATTGGACTGCTCAACGACGACTCAAACGAAGTTGGCCAAGTCCATCTTGGAGTCGTTCACCTCTTTGAAGTCGAAGGCACTTCTGTAAAATCAAACGAAGACGCCATAGCTGACCTCCAGCTCAGCACACCAAACACCCTCAACTCTGACTACTACGATAGGCTCGAAACTTGGTCTCAGTTCTGCGCTGACATCATCGACGAACTCTAGGGTTCCAGAAATTCAGATCACAAAAAAGGCGAGCATTTCAGGTGCTCGCCTTTTCTTTTTTAGCAGAGTGAGAAACCCATCGTTCCTCACTCGCAAATTTATTCTTTGTCTAGAAGTTGAATGTACCGATGTCTGTACGGCTCAGCATGCCAGGGAAAGTCACTTTCTCCAGCTGAGCATAAGCTGCCTTCACAGCAGAAGTACGATCATCGCCACCAGCGACGACAGCAAGTACACGGCCACCATTTGTTTCCCACTCACCATTTGCATTCTTGCGAGTACCGGCATGATACACACGTGCACCTTCGACATCGCCAAAGCCAGTGATCACGTCACCACTGCGGGATGTTTCTGGGTAGCCAGCAGAAGCGCGAACAAGACAAACGGACCACCCCTCACTGAAGCTCAGAAGATCAGAGTTGAGCTCACCTTTTGCTCCGTCGAAACAGAACTGTGCCAGGTCACCGCCAACGATTGGCATCACAGCCTGACACTCAGGATCACCGAAACGGCAATTGTATTCGATAATCTTTGGACCAGCCTCTGTGATCATCAAACCAAAGTAAATAAATCCACGATACGGAAGATTATCTTTCACGAGACCGTCCACTGTAGGCTTCACGATCTCTTGCTCTATTTGATCAAGCAACTCTTGGCTGACTAGCTGACGCGATGCCACGGCTCCCATACCACCTGTATTTGGACCATGGTCACCATCAAGAGCACGCTTGTAGTCACGCGCAGGCGTGAAAATGAGATACTTGTCATCTACCACAGCTGCAAACACCGAAACCTCTGGACCGATGAGACATTCTTCCACCAGAAGACGGCCTTCACCGAAACGGCGCTCGACGAGCACTTCATTTAAAAATTCTTCAGCAGTCGCTTCGTCTGGACACACCGCAACACCTTTACCTGCTGCGAGTCCGTCGAACTTGAGAACCGTTGGGTACACGCCATTGATCGCCGCGCGCGCTTCCTCGATGTCAGCACAACCTGTGGCTGCTCCTGTAGGAATGTCATGGCGAAGCATGAACTCTTTCGCAAATTCTTTAGAAGCTTCGAGCTGTGCAGATTGGAAATGCGGCCCCCAACAAGGGATCCCTTCCTTCTCACAGAGATTCGCAAGACCTTCTCCAGTCACTAGGTAACTTTCTTCACCTGCGACACAGAGTTCGATCTTATTAGCCAGCATCCACGCGATCAATTCATCAAGCCCAGCGACCTCCACGCGCGTCGCAATCTCTGCAATCGCATCGCTTCCAGGAAAGCTGTATAGCTCTGTTTCCGTTGGAGATTCGTTGAATGCTGTCAAAAGCGCATGCTCGCGCCCACCTTTTCCTACAACCAAAATTTTCATATCTGCGCCGATTCATACTCACCCAAGCCAATTGTCCAAGTACGATTTTTAGTTTAACTCACTTCGCTTTTCTGACGGGATTTTCTCGACAATTGCGTTAAAGTGGCAAAAACACGCAGAGTGAGCCTTAAACCACAAGCACTTCCTAGCCTTCTCGGCTACACATCCGATGACCTGACCACACTTCTCAAAGAAGAACATGGCCAGCCAGCCTACCGCGTGCAGCAAGCACTCGAATGGATTTACAAACATCGTGCTGACTCTGTGGACGAAATGCTAAATCTCCCTGCGGGTCTTCGCGACACACTGAAGAACAACTTCCGCATGAGCCCGCTCGAGTTAGTGCGTGTACAAGGCTCCGAAGACACAACGCGCAAGTACCTCTTCAAACTGCATGACGGTCGCTACGTAGAAACCGTCCTCATCCCAGCTTCTCCTGCGCTCTATGGCGAGAAATCAGATCGCCACACCGCTTGTGTATCCTCTCAAGTTGGCTGTGCTTACGGATGTAAATTCTGCGCATCTGGACTCGACGGATTCACGCGTAACCTCACTGCTGACGAAATTGTCGGTCAGCTGATGGCAGTCGAAAAACACGCGGGCCGCAAGATCAACAACATAGTCTTCATGGGAATGGGCGAGCCCTTAGCAAACTTTAAGAATCTCAACCAAGCTCTGGACATCATCACAGGTAATTGGGGTCTCAACATCGGTGCTCGCCACATTACCATATCCACCTCAGGTCTCGCCCCAATGATCAAAAAGCTAGCAGATCGCCCACAGCAGATCCGCCTTGCAATCTCCCTCCACGGCGCCACCAACGACACGCGTGACAAGATCATGCCAGTCAACTCGAAGTGGAAAATCGAGGAACTTTTTGATGCGCTCCATTACTATAAATCAAAGTCAAAGAAGCGCATCACCTTCGAGTACATCCTGATTAAAGGAATCAACGACGAGCTCGAACAAGCTTCGATTCTAGCGAAACGCGCTAAGTCACTCGGAGCTCTCGTCAACCTCATTCCCTACAACACCGTTGAAGGACTAGAGTGGGAACGCCCCTCCGAAGAGCATTGCTACAAGTTCCGTGACATTGTCCGCAACAACGATGTGACAACCACTCTACGCATCGAAAAAGGTCACGACATCGACGCCGCCTGTGGCCAACTCCGCCTCAAGCAAGAGACTGCAGATGGTAAGATCTCTCTAGATTAGCAATCTAGGCTGAGGCTCTATTTAAATGCTCTCACAATGAACAGAGCCACCTCCAGTAAAGTCACTACCCCAGTAATGACTAAAATTATATTCATCAGTAGCTCCATCATACTTTGAGAAACTGAAGCTTTTTAAACCTTCGTCCAGATGCGGGTATTGAGATTCATCGTCTCGACCACCTCGCAGCAGGTTTGCATCTCCATCACAAATTTTTCAATCTGACTCACGTCATAACTCGGCTTCTTGAAATCGGGCTCAAACCAGTTTCCATGTGTTGCAAAAAGCATCACCACCTTGGAGTCCTTGAAGGCGAACATCACATTATCGCCAAGCACTGAGCGAAGCTTTAATAAGCGTTCCTGCATATCAGGCGTGAGCACATAGCGCACCTCCACTTGGTCTCCACCTCGCACCACGAAGGCTTTTTCAAACTCGGGGTTCTCTAGATGGATCACACTTCCACCGAGCTTCTGAAGCTTCTTGCCAAGCCAACCAAAAGTACGCTCCGCAAAATCAGGGGTCACGGTCGCCCAAGTGGAAAAATCCTTGTGAAAATCAGCCATAAAGAACACACCATCAAATAATGTTTTCCAAGATGTCTGCGTCCTTCCTTTTGAATCCGTAGAGGTATCTTTCCTCTCTGCCTTCACCTCAGAAAAATATAGCTCGGTCTCGCCTACTCGTCCTGAGAATAAGTCTTCAGAGTGATAGCGATCAATCCGCGACTTGATTAACCCTGGGCTTTTAAACAAAGCCTCAGAGATCCCCTCATGTGGCCGGTACTGCATGCCTGGTTGAATCGCCTTAGTCACTTCAGTCAGTACTCTTTCTTTATAAGCCTGAAGATACTCCTTCCTGTGCTTCCCGATAAAAACGGCATTTAGAACACAAAAGCTAATCACAAAACCCACTACAGCGATAATGAGACCCATGAGACCTATATCAGACGAACTCATGATCATGACTCCAATCAACAGCCATACGAGCGCAGCTACCCCCACAAAACCATTGCCCTTCTTTTGCTTTTTGAGAGCAACTTGGCGCTGATCCTCGAGCTCACCTAACAAACCAGCCTGCTGCTCGATCACAGCTATCACTTGCTCACGACTAAACACTTTTCACCTCCGTCTCTGAGGCTTCTATCTGAAACCATTCCCGCCGCTTAAATCCAAACATCCCCGCCACCAGACTCGAGGGAAACATCTGCACTCCATCGTTATATTCAGTGATCGCTGCATTATAGGCACGCCGTGCAGCCGAGATCTGACTCTCGATTTCTGTTAAATTGCGCTGTAAGTTCAAAAACTGAGCATCCGACTTCAACTCTGGATAGCGTTCACCCAGCGCGATCAACCTCGGCAACTCTTGAGAAACCTCCCCCTCTCTCCGAAACCTTTCGTCTCCTCGAGCGGACTGAGCCTGAGCCCGCGCTTCTATCACCCTCTCAAAAACTTCCTTCTCATGTTTGGCGTACCCTTTTGCTGTCTCCACCAAACGAGGAATCAGATCCCAACGCTTCTTCAACTGCACATCGATCGAACTAAAGGCATACTCCACCGCATTTCTCCGGCTCACATGCCCATTATACATCACGATCAATGCCAACAGCGGCAAAATGAAAAGTGCCGCTAGGAAAAGGATTCGAGAATTAGCTAAAAGCATTACCATAGATACTTCTAACGACTCCACCACATCACCGCCATAATAAGTTCAGTAGAATTTTGTACTCATTCGTATCACTTCTTTTTTAATAATTGATACAGGCAATAAACTAGAGCGAGCAGCGAGAGCCCAATCCAGCCCCAAGGAAGCACCCAACCAATACGCGTGTATATGGTCGCCCCACTCACCCTTGACACTCTGGCATACAAGGCTCCTTCCTCCATTATTGGCAAGGAATCTACCCTGACACCTGTCGGGTCAATAAGCTGAGTCACCCCTGATCCTGCCGCGACCAGGAACCAACGCCCACTCTCAGCAGCTCTGTGTCGAAATAATTCAGAGTGCATGTAATGCTGACGTTCTCCCCAGTGCTTAGCATCGAGACTTGGCACTAAAAACATTTCAGCGCCTGCGTCGGCCATTCGCCTCACCACTCCTTCGTAATCATTATCAAAACAGATTGGCGAACCTATCGATCCAAGCGAGGTCATGACCGGCTCTGCGACTTCTCCCTTTTTCCCATCATTAAAAAAATGCACGGGGTGATTCTTGTGATGCGTCCCCAATATTCCATTCTTATCCAGCACGACAGCTGAATTATAATGCTCACCCATATCAAGGTCAGTCCTAGCTCCGACTATGACTAGAGCATCCCTCTCTTTTGCCAGATCCATTAACTTTTGGCGCATACGGTCAGACCTCTCGAGATCGACCTCTATCGCATACTCAGGAAACAGAATAACATCGATATCCTCCTCACAACTCGCAACGAGCTCTTTATAGCGATGAATAGTGGCAAACTCAGCCTGAAGCGCGAGCACCCTCAGGGATGGTTCAGACGGAACAGAACGTGGGATGAAGCTAACAAGCAGCAACACAACTAAACCCGCACCTCCAAACCAAGGTTTACGCAGACAAATAATCAACATTCCAAACAAGATGATGAGCACACTCATTCCATAGACTCCGACTACCGAAGTCAGAAACTGTGGTTCAAAACCTAGCCCCGGAGTCATCCAAGAAAATTTGAGCAAGAAGAGTTCAGACCGGATAAACTCCACCGCGCCCCACCAGAGAGCACCAAACACGGCTAATCTCCATCCACCTTTCCAACACGTCTGGGCTATTCCATAACCAAGCCCAAAGATTGCCGAAAAAAATGCTAAAACTAACACCAATGGGTATACCGCCCAGCTCATAGTTTGAAACACATTTGCTAACCACCCCATGGTACCCCCAAACAAGCAAACTCCATGTAAAAAACCCAATCGGGTCGCCACCTTCACTGAAGTACCAGTGAGAGCAACTAACAATGGCACCCATGCGACAAGAGACAAATAGCTATAAGAAAATGGAGCAAACACGGATACTGCTAGCAGGGCACTCAGCCCCACAAAACCAATCCTCACCCACAAAGATAAATTCTTAGAAAACTCTAACATCAAGCCTAAGAAATAACAGATTCATCAGCCAAAACAACCTATTCCTACCCACAAAAAAGCCGTCCTCAAACGAGAACGGCTCTTGAAAAAAATAACGTGAAACGTCTACTCAAAGAAATTAATCTTCTGGGTAGCACCCGGGACTTCGCCGCGCGCCATTGCATCGTGCTCTGCGTCTGTACAAGCGGAATCAGTCGGAGCATCTGCTTCAGCTTCGGAAGCCGCAAGAAGTCCATTCTCGATCATCCACGCTTCTACCTCGTCACCAGAAACATCGGCGAGCATCGTGCCATTCACTTCCACACAGGGACTGAGTGGCTGACCACTCTTCTGTTCCATTTCCCAACGGAACGCTGTGTTCTTAATAATATCTTTCTCTTCCCACTGGAGGTCGTACTTACGAAGAATCGCACGCACGCCTTCACTCCAACCACAGTAAGTCTTCAGGTAAGCTACAACTTTTATATCTTGGCTCATAATTTTATCAATTTGAATAGCGTTAACCTACATCCACTCTCACTACGTGCAACTCTAGATTCACATCGATAAGAAAAGCTGCAACTTCACCATAAGATCTTTGTTTATACCTCATGCGCCTTTATTTCCTCCTATGCAGCCTGCTCATTCACAGTGCGCCAGCCAGCTCACAGCCGAATATCATTCTCCTACTCTCGGATGACCAGCACTGGGACGCCACATCGGCGCCTATGCATCCCAGCTTTTCATCTTCGAGCGACAAACACCAGACACCAAACCTTGCGAAGCTCGCAGCCCAAGGCATGCGTTTTTCCGCAGCCTACGCCCCTGCTCCGGTTTGCGCCCCTACACGTGTAAGCCTTCTCACAGGGAAAAGCCCAGCAGCTCTACAATGGTGTAAGGCTTCCCCAGTTCTAAAATCTTCCGAAAACACCAAGTATCTAGCAGCATCCTCAGCAAAAAACATTAAAGATCCCACCTTTGCTGCATCACTTCAGCAAGCTGGCTATAACACGGCACACTTTGGTAAGTGGCACATAGGCGGTGGAGGTCCAGAAGCACACGGATTTAATGTCAGTGACGGCGACATAGGCAACGAGCAATCCATAAAGTTCGAGGACCCAAATCCCGTAGATATTTTTGGAATGACCGACAGAGCCAAAGCCTTCATCACAGACTCTGGAGAAAAGCCCTTCTATTTACAAATGTCTTACCTCGCACTGCACTCCCCGCAAAACGCTTCAAAAAAGAATATAGAAAAATTCTCAAAACTCTTACCCAATGACAAAGAAAGATCGGTGCAACGGATCGCCCTCGCCTCTGATCTTGATGAAGGTGTTGGAGTACTCATGGAGTTCTTAAAAGAAAAGAAGCTCCTAGATAACACCTACGTCATCTACATGAGCGATAATGGAGCCAGCGGCCGTTCGAGTAAACTTCAAGGCGGAAAAGGCTCACTAGACGAAGGCGGCATTCGTGTCCCCTTCGTTATCACAGGCCCTAATATACCAGCAAACAGTTGGTCACATGCACCCATTTCAGCAATCGATTTCTTCCCAACCTTCTGTCAGCTCGCATCAGCCGAGTCGCCTCCTAGTCACATAGAAGGCACTGACATCAGCCCACTCTTCACGGGAAAGCCTATCCAACGACAGAAGCCACTCCTCTTTCATTTTCCTCACTACCAAAAATCCTCGCCACAAAGCGCGCTTATTACCGGCCAATATAAAATCCTCTTCGACTACGAGAAACAGCATTCCGCTATTTTTGATATCCACAATGACCCCGCTGAATCAAACGACCTTAGCAAGACTCAACCCGGCCTCGCTAAAAATCTTAAGCAACAACTTTTCGCTCAGCTAGAAAGCGTCAATGCTGCAATCCCCCAGCCTAATCCGAACTACGATCCATCGAAACCCACACCTGACTTCAGCCAAAGCAAACCCCGCCGCTCAAAATAATTTTCTACCGTCATGAACAAACTACTTAGCATCACACTTTTCAGCATAATCCCGACCACCCAAGCCATCTATGCTCACGATGCCGCCCACACTGGTGGCGACGGTGTCCAGCACAGCTCTGCCTCAAAAATAGAAATCAGTACGGACAATGAACAAAGGCACATCCACGCAAATGGTATCGCCAACCACACTACAGGTAAGTTTCCTAACAAAAGAAACCCTCATTCTATCACCACTCAGAACTACCGCCACGCAGTTCCAGAAAAAGGAGTCGTTGCTGAGAAGTTCACCCCGCTAGAGCGGCAGGCATTCGGAATCGCAACGAACGGCGTCCTCTTTGACCCCAACACAGCTGAATATTGGAACAACGACCGCACCACTGGATGGAACTACGAAGCTCTCTCTGGGAAAATAGATCTAGGAGAGGATATCCATCACGCCCACGTCCAACCCAATGGCGCCTACCACTACCACGGCATGCCAACCGGCCTCATTGAAATCATCCAGAAATCTAAAGCTGAGAAAAAACAAATGACTCTCGTTGGATGGGCAGCCGACGGCTTCCCCATCTATGCCAAATTCGGTTACGTTGACCCGAATGATCCATCGAAAGGTCTCAAGGAAATGCACTCCAGCTATCAGTTAAAATCAGGAGACCGCCCAGGAAGCATCGACCCAAAATCTCTCAAACGCGTCCGCCAAACCACCAACTCACTAGAACCAGGCGGCTCATACGATGGTACATTCGTCCAAGATTATGATTACAAAGAAGGCTCTGGCGACCTCGATCAGGCAAACGGCAGATTCGGCAAAACTCCAGAATTCCCAGAAGGTACTTACCATTATTACATCACTGCCGAGTTCCCATTCGTGCCACGCTTTTTTAGAGGAGCTCCCTCACCGACATTCAAAAAACGCCACAGCAGACCAAGATGAAGTAAGTAAAATAGCAAATCTTGATATCCCCCCAAGTCCGCCATTGCCGCCTGCTTGAACTATTGATCTCCAGCGGGCAATATCCCGGACTGATACGCCTCGGAGACGGCGGCGGGAGCGTTTTTGACTCCCAGCTTATTGTAAATGCGCTCGATATGGGTCGCCACTGTCCGGTGGGTGATGTTCAGCTCGCTTGCGATTTCCTTTTTCACAAAACCCTCCCCGATGAGAGTGAGCACCTCGATCTCTCGATTCGAGAGAATAGCATCAGAGTCGCCCTGCGGAGCTTCGTCCTTAATCGAACTAAGCAGGTATTTTGCCATCATTGGGTCGATGGCAGCACCGCCGTTGGTCACGTTCCGGATTGCATCCTTCAGCCGCACCAGTGACGAGCTTTTGAGCAAGTATCCGGCTGCGCCCTTGCGCACGGCTGCTAGCACATCGGCTTCTTTTCCTGACTGGGTCAGGACAATGATTTTTGTGTCGGGCATTTCTTCCAGTAGATCGGGTATGGCTTCGATCCCCGACATCCCCGGCAGATTGAGATCGAGCAACAATACGTCAGGAGCTAGTTCGCCGGATGCTTTCCGCAAGTTGCGTAATGCTCCCTCGGCACTGGCGAACTGGTCGATAAGCTCCAGCGAATCGTCATTATTGGTCGTGTGCTCGATGACTTGCCGGTAGGCAGGGCTATCTTCAATGAGCATGATTCGGGTACTGCTTTTCATGATGACAATGGGAATGTAAGGCCAAACAGACTCCGACGAAAGCTGATAAACACAGTGATGCAAGAGCCTCCCCCTTCCGGGCTGCTCGCAGTGACCTTGCCTCCGAGGAGTTTTGCCCGGCTCCTGAGTGAGGCGGGCACCTCGGGGGGGGATGATTGAGAAAGGCCAACGCCGTCGTCGGTGACACTCAGAGAAATGCCTCTAGGAGTGCCTGATAGGTGGGTAATTACCTTGTCCGCTTTTGCGTGGCGCACTGCATTGTTGAGGCATTCTTTGTGAAATAGCACCAGATCTAGTCGCTTCCGAGGTGCTAAGCTGATGAGCATTTTCTCGTTTTCAATGTGAGTTTCGTACTCGATATCAGCCAGCAATCGGTCAGCGCTGCGCTCTAGTTCCTCGACTAGGTTTTCGTATCCTCCGGTTGCCTTCAGGAGGTTGGTGCAGCGCCGGGCTGCCTGTTCTGCTTCAGTAGAGAGATTGCTTACTTTCCCGACTGTTTCGGACAAATGGCTCAATGAATTGTCCTTCTTCTTATCTGCGATTAAAGCCTGTGCGTATTCTCCGAGCAGTGAGATGGCATTCAGATTGGCCCCCAGTTCATCGTGAAGATTGGCGGCTATCCGCTCACGGGTTTTCAGAATGGCTCGTTGACGAAGTATCCGGCCTAGGAGGATGGCTATCCCGATCCCGACAAAGAGCAGCACCGAGATCCAGATCATCCATCGGAGAGTGGTTTGTTGGCGCGCTTGGTGGTGGTTGATTTCACGGATGATACCCGGACGGCTTACCTCCAGATCGTGCCGGCGCGCCAGTTGCTCCATCCAATCGCGGCTTGTCAGGATTTCTCCGAAATGGTTTTTGCCATCGGTAATAGATCCCTTATTGAAGTGCCTGGCCCCTTTATCTCGTCTCCGGTTGGGAAAAATGACCTGTTTGTTTTTAGCCACATTCTGCCCATCGGCAAGGACCTCGAACTCGGCCAGTCCCATCGAGTTTTTATCACTGCTCTCTGGTGGCATTTGGTAAGGGGTCAGAGCCGAGAAGCGTATGTAGCGACTGCTAGTTGCAGTGACATTTCGAGTCAAAATGGGGCCAGCGTCATATGCTGAGTTCCGCTTATACTCGAGCAAGATCGTGCGTTCTAAAAAATCCGCATGGTTGGATCCTTCCACGAGGAGGTGATAAGGGATTCCGAAATCGACCGGAAATATCTGGGGGATGTGTTCGGTTTGGTCAGTACTATGGATGCGCAATCCATCTACTAGGTGACTGCTCCCCAAGTCCACGACGAAAGAATAAGGCACCTTATCAGGAAAGAAGCAGAAGTAGGGGGTGCTGTAGTCTCCTTGGGCGTCCATGAGGAAGGGGGTGAAGCCGTCGGTCAGCGCGTGCGGTGAGAGGGCCACCTCTCCCCATCCGCCAACGACGGACGATACTCGGACGGGTTGCATCAAGGCAATGTTTCGTTCTCCGCTGAAGACCATGATCTCAGAGAAGCCAAGAACAAACCGTTCATCGCGTGCCCATGGCGAAAGCTGTGTGGATTCCACCCGCACCCATGATGCCCTTGTTGGAGGAAGGTCAATAACAAGCGGGGCCAGCCGCGGCAGCATATCTTCATCGGGGCCGACGCTGGCAATGACTTGCCCCTTGCTGTCACCTTCGACTCCGGCAACGATTTTGAATGCCTCTGGGAAACTGGTTGCCTGTGGACCAGATTCAGCGTCATTCCAGAGTAGGGGCACCAGCACGACCCGATCAAACTGGCTGTCTTCCGGGAGTTGGATTTCGGCCCATTCGGAGCGGGATAGATTCTTGCCTGGCTTTGAGAACCATCCGATGTTTCCAGCGCCACCGCGTAAGGTGAACTGGGCGAGTTGATCGAGCTCGGCATCGATCTCCACCAGCCTCTGCTTTAATTCGTCCAGAGAGCGCTTCTCGGGTGGAGCAGCAGCCACCATGTTCACAGCCCATAAAAGCGAAAGAGCCATGAAGGTAAACAGTCTGACTCGTCTCTTGGTGGCGAACATGCCTCTGTCTACCATGGTGATCCTTGCTCGGACATGAAGAAATACACCCTCATCGCCCCCCGTGATCATTGTCGGTCGAACGACCGATATTCAAAAGTGTGTTTTTGGGTATGGTTACAAAAGATCTATTGAAGATATCCTGATCACTTGTGGGAATCACTGCAAGAATCAGTGCTGACAATCAGTTATCAAACTCCTCAATATAAAACAAAGCAACATAATGAAAAAAACATTAGGAATTATCAGCGCCGCTTTCTGCGCGAGCGCCCTATCATCCCAAGCTGCTGTTCTGGTAGATTACCAGTTCAATGACCCTGCCGATTATAACATTATTTCAGGTACAGCCAGCTCTGCTCGTGTCACTTGGAATGCTACAATTACCGCGGCTGATACTAGCGCATCTATATTTCAAGGAGACGGCCTGCAGCTCTTTGCCAATGGTGGCCTCAATACGGCATTCACCTCTACTGCGGGATCAGCAGCTGAGGGTGCAGACGCTGGTGATTCCATGACATTCACCCTCAGCGCTGGTTCAGGGTATACTCTGGACCTTACTAATCTCACTTTTGATTTAACCGCTAATCAAGGAGCTACTGCATACCACGTTGATGCATATGCTGATGGCTCTCTCACAGCAGTTGAGCTTCTTGCGAGCACGACTGCTGATGGCCCGTTTGACCTTGATCTAACTGGTTTTGCGTCGGATGTCGAATCCATTGAATTCCGAATTAACATGGATGTCTTTAATAGTGGCAACATGCAGATTGATAACGTGATCGTTAATGGTGACGTAGTGGCAGTTCCAGAACCGAGTTCAGCCTCTCTTCTCGGCCTTGGCGGCCTCGCACTGATCCTTCGCCGCCGCAAGTAATTGCGTCCAGCGAAGTATTTTATTTTCACAAAAGCTCTCCGAGTAATCGGGGGGCTTTTTTTAAAAAGCCTGAATAATCTTGGAACAATGTCTCTTTTTGTTCCAAGCATTTTTTCTCACCAGTAGCAGCATGGAAGCCTGCGCCACCCATTGCAAACAACACAGTAAAACCAAAAATGAAACTAAGATTAGGACTTATCTGCGCCACGTTCTGCGCAAGCGCCCTGTCATCACAAGCAGAGGTTTTGGTACAGTATGTTTTCACTGCCCCTGCCGAATATAAGCTTATTTCTGGTGACGCCAGCTCTGCTCGTGTCACTTGGAATGCCAGCACCACAGCTGCTGGCACTAGGTCATCTGTATTTCAAGGAGTCGGCCTGCAGCTCTTTACAAAAGGTGACATCCATTCGTCATTCACCTCTGCTGCGGGGTCAGCGGCTGAAAAGGCAAACGCTGGTGATTACGAGATGTTTACCCTCACAGCTGGTTCAGGTAAGAAGCTCGATCTTGCGAGTCTAACATTTGACGTGATTACCAATTCCAATAATGACAACACCTATTCTGTGGATGTGCTTCTTGATGGTGGACCGGCAAAGACTCTAGTTGCCACTAATAACAATATTACCTCGTACGATCTTGACCTAAGCGGTTTCGCCAATGCTGGCGAATTAGAAGTGCGCATCAATATTGATGCCTTTACTGGCGGGCATATGCAGATCGACAACGTGATCGTAAATGGTGACGTAGTGGAAGCTCCAGAAACGCGTTCAGCCGCCCTTCTCGGCTTCGGAGATTTAACCCTGACTCTCAGCCGCAGCAGATAATTACGCTAAGCAAAGTTTTTTCAATTTCCTGTAGCAGCCTCGAATGATGCCTGCGCCATCCATTACTCTATAAATGTCTTCATACAAACCTCTGACCGCCGTGCTGGTCTCATTGCTTGGATTATCCGTTGCGCATGCAGCACCTCTAGTGGAATACCAGTTCAGTGACCCTGCCGAATATAATATTATTTCTGGTAACGCCAGCTCTGCTCGTACCACTTGGAACGCGACAAGTACCGCGGCTAATGTCAGCTCATCCGTCTTTCAAGGAGTGGGCCTCCAGCTCTTTGCTAATGGTAGCCTCAACACGGCATTCACCTCTGCTTCGGGGGTGACAAATCTAAGGGCCGATACTGGTGATTCCATGACATTTACCCTGACCGCTGCTTCAGGTTTCGAGCTAGACCTATCGAGCTTAACCTTCGACGTGCCTAGCAATGGTAACAATGGCAACACGTTTTCTGTTGATGTGATTCTTGATGGTGGAACGCCAAGCACTATTCTGGCGACCACTAATTCTGCCTCCTCAAAAGATCTTGATCTGACCAGTTTTGCTAATGCTAGTGAATTAGTGGTCCAAATCAACATCGACAGCTATTCTGGCAGTAACTTCCAGATTGATAATGTGGTGGTGAATGGTGAAATCATTGGTGGTGCAGATGTAGAGGATGACACCTTCGATGTCACGGTGAGTGGCACCACGAATCTCAACGTGCTCGCCAACGATCTCAACACCGGCGAGCTGGACCTTTCTTCGTTGCAGATCAGCAGTTCTCCTACTCACGGTACAGCCACGGTGCTGCCAGATGGGAGCATCAATTACCTCAATACTTCCGGCACGCTGGGAAGTGAGAGCTTTGATTACTCCGTGGACAACAGCGCAGGCACTGTCACCTACTCCGCCACGGTCACTTTACAGATTGTAACCGTCATCAAGACGATCAACTCCTCACTCAACCTGCCCGATACGAAACCAGTCGGCGGTTTCCAGTTTGAGGATGCTTTTCCCGGTCTTACATTTACCGGAGGCACCTGCTTGGAGCACATGCCTGGCAGCACTGAAAATCTTTTTGTCACTGAGAAAGCCGGACAAATTTGGCTCATCCCCGATGTCACCGACTCGACTCATACTAAGAGTCTCTTTCTTGATATCACTGGGCAAATGGACGCCTCATTCCTCGCCGGATTGCGAGGGCTGGCATTTCACCCGGACTTTGCTACAAATCGCTATTTTTATGTTGCCTACAATCACACCACGGGAGCCCGGGTTTCTCGCTTCACCGCCAACGCAAGTGACTTGAACGAGGTGGACAGCTCCACCGAAATCGTCCTATTAAGTCAGGGAGACTATGAATCCCACGGCATCAATCGTCTGATATTCGGACCGGACGGCTATCTCTACATCGCGATCGGAGACTCCGCGGATCACACGACTTCTCAGAAGATCGATGAAAACTTCTGGTCCTCAGTTCTCCGGATCGATGTCGACAAAAAAGTAGACAACTACGAACCAGTCAACACAACGGGCGTGAACCTAGATGGCATGGGCAAAGCGTACTATTCAGTTCCCGCTGACAACCCGTACATCGACACGAACTTCACCGATGGCCGAGGTGTCAGCACCTTCCACGGTCAGTCGATCGACCCCTACGATGTACGCACCGAGATGTTTTCCATCGGTTTCAGAAACCCATGGAAGATCGGCTTTGTCCCGAACACCACCAGCCTCTGGGTCACCGATGCTGCCCATGGCAACTATGAGAAATATGCCATTCTCCCCAAGGGGTCCAATTCAGGTTGGGGATATTTCGAAGGCACCTACGCGGGACGCTATCAGATAGAATCTAACCTCTATCCACCTGCAGGCAGCACCTATGTGCAGCCGGTCATGGAGTACCGGGTTACCGGTGTGGACAAGAACGGTGGCACCAAGTCCATCGTCGGCGGAGCATTCTACACCTCCAATGACATCTCGGAGATGACCGGGTCCTTTGTGTTTGGTGACAACGTGACTGGGGACATCTGGTACATGACTCGTCCGGATCATACAGATCATCAGACGGTCGGCTTCACGGACATCGGTGGAGGACTCGATGGACTCGATGAAACCGGGATGACCACCGAAGATATTGATGGAGCTAAGAATTTCGAAGCTTTGGGCTATAATGTAGACTCTATCGTCCGCGTCGGCGTCACTGGTCGCATGAATGCCATCGGCAACGACCCATCGGATGGCAGCGTGCTCATTATTCTTAGCGATGGTACCATTCAACGGATCGTCCAGAATATCGATGATGGCTCAATCCCCCCAACCTTATCAGCTACAGGCACATTCAGTGACCTCAGCACCATGACCCCGAACTTTGGAGTCGTGCCCTATGATTTGAATTTAAGATTCTGGTCGGATCATGCGATCAAGACCCGCTTCTTTGCATTTCAGGACGGCGCCAGCCTGATCACCTACTCTCGTGATGGGTTCTGGGGTTTCCCAGAGGGTAGCGTGTGGGTCAAGCACTTCGATATGGACCTTAATCGCGACAGCCCGGGCACCAATATCAAACGTCTGGAGACCCGTTTTCTGGTCAAGACGGCCGATGACTTCTATGGCCTCACCTATAAATGGAATGATGCCGGAACAGATGCCGATCTCGTCGACGCAAATGGTGAAAACATCGATCTGACCATTCAGGAAGATGGCCAGATTATCACGCAAACGTGGCGTTACCCTTCAAGAGGTGAATGCCGCGCATGCCACACCACGGATAACGCAGCCATCGTCGGATTCAGCACACGACAACTCAATCGAGAAGCGACTCTCAATGGATCTGCGGGTAATTTCCTAGAACTGATGGAAGACGCAGGCTATTTGTCACCCCTAGATGATATCCCTGAGAACCTGCCAAAATACTATCGCCCTGATGAGGCCAGCATTAATGTTGAAGATCGGGTGCGCTCGTACCTAGCTGTGAACTGCGCCTACTGCCACTACGAGGGGAACGTCGCGGTACCATCCTCGTGGCAAGCGGACCCGGACCTGAGCTTAGAGGATACATTACTGCTTCACGGCGTGGCACATGGCGCCTCCAGTATCGTTGACTCGACGGATCGTTTGATCATTCCTGGCAATACGACTAAATCAATCATTCTAAACCGGGCGGCAGAATCCAACGGCTATTCTCGTATGCCGCCACTAGCAAGCAACGTCATCGACCAAGAGGGAGTTGATCTTATCATCGATTGGATTAACAACTACGCCAATGCCAAGCCGGTTCTAGGTTCAGCTACTGGTCCTCACGCCATCACCGAGAATACCGCAGCGAGCACAGCGGTCGGAGCCTCGCCAACAGCCACGGATCAGGACTCAACCTACTCTCTGGAAGATCGCGGCACGCTAACCTACTCCATTGTTTCAGGAAATGACAGTGGCTACTTCTCTATCGATCCCTCGACCGGTGCGTTGTCCCTCGCACAGCAAGGCCCTGATTATGAGGAAGGCGATATTCAGACCCTAACGATCAAGGTCAGTGACGGCTTCGCCCCGAACCCCGGGGAAGCAACCACAGACGTCGCCATCCACGTCAGCGACATCTTGAATGATGATACCCAAGGCGATGGAATCGAGGATATGTGGGCAGTTACCCATTTCGGATTCTCGATGATCGATCCGCTGAATGATAGTGATAATGACGGCAGCATCGAGTTGTTTGAGTATTGGGCGGACAGTGACCCGAATGATTCTGCCAGTAAGGGATTCAGTGTACTCACTTCTTCCACGGGATACGTCAGTACCCCCGGCCAGGAAGGCTATGAGTTTGAGTGGATCATTCGCAGCGAATTGACGGCAGGCGTCGATTACCTAATCAAGGGGTCATCCACGCTGGAAGGATTTACCACACTGACAAAGGATGTCGATTACACCGAGGTTCTAAGCGAGTCAGCAGGTTCTGGACTGACCCGTAAAAGAATCAAAGTTCTGACGACTGGTGAGCGCTATTTCCTGAGAATCGAAAACCCCTAGATGAATCAGACCATCGCATGCTACTAAACTCAAGAAAGGGAAGATCTAGCTCTAGATTAAACACCTGCGAATATGAGACAATAGTTTATCCTAAATGGGGCTAGACCACAGCTCTATTTCGCCTCAAAATCACCTATCAAAAAAGAACTCACACGCTTGAAACTCATTCTTTCATCCATGAAACGACAATCCCAGCTGAGCGCATTATGAAGAAATTTCCCTATTTCCTCATGAATTACTCAAAAAGATTAAAAAATCAGTTGCATTCGCCTGCAGAATCCTATAGCAATCCGCCCCCGCACACACCACTCGGTGTATTATAACAATTTTCAAAGAAGGACTAATCCGATGAACATCATTGACAAAATCGAAGCTGAACAGCTCAAGGACGAAGTAGCAGACTTCAACGTAGGCGATACTATTAAAGTACACACACGCGTTGTTGAAGGTGGTAAAGAGCGTATCCAGATCTTCCAAGGTCTTTGTATCGGTCGTAAAGGTTCTTCAGTAAACGCAGCTTTCACTGTCCGTAAGATCTCTTACGGCGAAGGCGTTGAGCGTGTATTCCCAGTTCACACACCACGTATTGCTAAGGTTGAAGTTGTTTCCCGCGGCAAAGTACGTCGTGCAAAACTTAACTACCTTCGTGAGCGTATCGGTAAGCGTGCACTTCTCGTTAAGTCTGCTGACAGAAAGTAGAACCTAAGAGTCACACATTTTTTGAAACGGTCATTGCATTCTAGCAGTGGCCGTTTTTTGTGCTTCCGAAACTAGTAAGTTTCATCAGGATGGCGACGTAAAGGTAATACCACTCTGCGATTCAAAAGTGACTAATGCTGGAGTGATTTCCTGGTCAATCAAGGCGTGACGAAGGAGCGGTGCGAGCACCGTAACTGAGGAATAACGCAGATTCAACAGGATAGCGCCCAGCCTTCACTTCTTCCGCAACGCGCCATTCCCCAAGCTTCATCAAAATCACATTTGTCTCTTTTGGAACTCAGTTTGGTATAATAGCAAATACGTATAACAATTCTCTGTGCGCATCCCTCTCTACATTTGCCTTCCACTTGCTATCAGCCTATTCGGCGGATTGCTTTGGTTTGGCGCACATGACACAGACTTCACTACTGAACCAAGTGATGCCGAAATTACATCTCAGCTAAGCGAATGGAAAGCCAAGCACCCCACGCTACCTCCACGTCAGTTCACCACTGCAGTGGCCCCTCGCATTGAGAATAGCCAGAAACCAGCTCCCACGAAAGAGTACCCTACTATTCCAGATGGAGAGCTCACAATAAGCCCGGGACTCGATCACTATTCTGAGCTCAATGATCTACCGACTGAGAGCTATCAAAAACTCGCTATCGAACTCGAAACCAAAGCCAAGCTCCAGCACAGCTTACTCGCATGGGAACGATCAATCGACCACTGCGACAACGATCATCCAACTAAAGCGCACAAGGCCATCACTCAGCTCCGGCAAGCCCTCCCCATTTGGAACACCGACAGCGAACAATCTTTCCCTCTAGCAATCCATATTCACACTCCTGAGGCACATTTGGAAGCTATCGAGAAGTTACGTGAACCGGTCACACAAACACTCCTAGACTCCTCTAGCTACATCATCAGACCAGAGCTTGAAATTAGCTCAGCAGAACACCGCCCAGGCTTCCCCGCTCCCCCTATTCGTATTTGGTTAAGCTCCACCGGCCCTGAGACAAAACAAACACCGCAGCTAACCTTTCGCTTTAAGCCTGAAGACGACGTTTTCTCCCTAGAAGAACAACTCTACCTCGCCATCTATCGCTCCATCTCAGGTCAGTTTCTGCAAATCTCAAACATCCAGCCACCAGCTCCACTCTCAACCCAAGATTCGGCGAAATCAGCCCTCGGCACCTACCTCACACGCCGCCACTGGAAAATGCTTAGCGATAGCCTATTCGTAGAAAATGAGCCACCACCACCAGCTGTCATCATTATCGAAGAAGAATCTGACCAAGAATAAATACCAACTTACTCCCACATAGCGTATTTAGCTTGAATCTTGCGCCCGCCTCACTAGCTTCCGCAACATGCTCCAGGCAGGAATCGTAGGTCTACCAAACGTCGGAAAATCCACTCTATTTAATGCAGTTACCCGCACGCGTAAAGCGGAGGCGGCTAACTATCCATTCTGCACCATCGACCCAAATGTCGGTGTCGTAACCGTTCCCGACGAACGTATAGCAGTTCTCAGTGAACTTTCAGGCTCCAAAAAACTGATCCCGACAGCGATCGAGTTCGTTGATATCGCAGGTCTTGTGGAAGGCGCTTCTGAAGGTGCTGGCCTAGGCAATAAATTCCTCGCAACCATCCGCGAAGTAGACGCTATCGTGCAAGTTATCCGTTGCTTCGAAAATGACGATATCATTCACGAGCTTGGCTCCGTGGATCCAGTCCGTGATATCGAAATCATCAATGGAGAACTCATCCTTGCCGACATGGCAGCCATGGAAAAACGCCGCTACTCACGCGCTAAAAAAGCGAAGAGCGGAGACAAAGAATCAAAAGCAGAGGTCGACCTCATCGACAAACTTATGCCGCACCTCGAAGACGGCAAGCCTGCGATCACCCTCGAACTCTCTGAAGACGAGCGCGAACTACTCAAAGAGTTCTTCCTCCTCTCTAATAAACGCTCCGTATTCGCCTGCAACGTCTCTGAAGACGACCTCGCTTCTGCGACGGCTGACCAAATGTCTCACCCTCTTGTTTCTAAAGTTGCTGAATACGCAGCAGCGGCGCACGGAGCTGAATCCATCGTCATCTCTGCTCAGATCGAAGAAGAGCTCATGGATTTAGATGCCGCAGATGTTGCCGACTTCCTCAGCGACATGGGCGTCACAGACTCAGGCGTCTCAACCTTGATCAAGGGCGTCTACAGCCTACTCGGCCTCCGCACTTACCTCACCACTGGAGTTCAAGAAACACGCGCATGGACCATCACCGCCGGCGACAAAGCCCCTGCAGCTGCTGGCGTCATTCACACAGATTTCGAAAAGCAGTTCATCCGCGCAGAAGTCATTTCCTATGATGATTATGTGACCCACAAAACAGTTGGAGCTGCGAGAGAAGCTGGCGCTCTTCGCGCTGAAGGCAAAGAATACGAAGTTCAAGACGGCGACGTCATCAACTTCCTCACCGGCGCCTAATAAAAGCTGCTCAAACAAACTTCAAAAAGCCACTCTGCTTCATCGCGAGTGGCTTTTTCACTTCTCATAGTTAGCTTAAACTCACAAACTCCTTCCATGGCGAACATTCTCATAGTTGGTGGCACTGGCTGCGTAGGACTCGAAACGACTAACGCCCTCCTAGACAAAGGAGGTCACAAAATTATTTCTATATCTCGAGGACATACGGCTCAACCTGACCTCTCCGAAGTCATCTACCACAAGGGTGACATTCTCGACATTGCTAGCCTGACAAGCACGCTTGAGAAGTTTAAAATCACACATGTCCTGCACGCAGCAGCCATGCGTACCACCGACTGTAAAGCTGCACCACACAGTGCGATTAAGATCAATGTCGACGGCACAGCGAACCTACTCGAAGCCATCCGTCTCTATGGCAAAATCCAGCGACTCGTATTCATCAGCACAGCCGCTGTCTACAAAGTCACTAGTGATAAATGCTTTGTCACAGAACGCTCCCCCACCACTCCGCTCAATGCTTATACCGCAACTAAACTAGCAGCGGAACAGCTAGTAGAGTGTTATTCTAAGAATTACTCTATCCCCGCTTCTATCATACGCCCACAAATTATTTATGGCCTTTCACGTGGAAGCGAAGGATCAACAGCGGGCGTAAGCTCGGCCATCCGTGCCGCGAGCCAAGGTGAGAATTTCACCATCCCCTTTGGCGGCACCATCGGCTTCCATTACGCACCAGACATTGGAGAAAATGTCGCTCTCGCTCTCATGAAAAGCCCGCAGCATTTCGCCAGCTATAACCCCCCATGCCAATCACTCTCAATCAGCGGAATCACAGAAAGCATTAACTCCGAATTCGCTAGCCAACACATCGACCACCTCGACACCATCTACCCATTCCCTACTGGAGTTGACGATAGTGCATTTAAAAGTGATTTCCCAGACTACGCGCTCACTACATTCAGCGCAGCCCTTCAGCAGATGAAGCAACAGCTTCGCTAGAGCTCATAGAAATAAAAAAGCTTCGGATATCACTCCGAAGCTTTTGAAAAAATAAATTAAGCTTAACGCTTATTTCTCAAATATGGAGGGATATCTAAATCTTCGCCGTCCACTATATTCGGAGCCTCTCCATCAAACTTCCCGCGTGGTCCGCCATCAAGATCTAGCTCCACCTGTGAGCCCTTGCTCAATTTGGCAGCATTATCATTCATCTCCTCCGTGACCTCTTTCTCAAGCTCTTCAAACATGGTCATTTCATCCACTTCCTCAGGATCATCCATCTCCTCTTTTTCAGACTCAATTAGCGGAATTATCTCCTCCACCTCTTCTTGAACCTCTTCAACAAAATCTTCTTCCTCATCAGGAAGTAATGTATCTGCCTCATCGAGCATTGGCTCATCATCTAGCTCAGCGACCGCCACTTCAAGCTCACCAACTAAATCTGCTGGCGACTCATCCACCAAACTAGCTTCAACTAGCTCTACCTCCACCTCGCTCTCAGTTATCTCTAGTTCAGACTCTTCTACTTGAGAATCGACCACTTCAGCAAGCTCCTGAGCTGACTCACTTGGCTCCACTACCTCTAAAATCTCAGCTTTCTGGACCAAGCCACTTTCAGGGAGAGAGCTGATCACTGTCACGCTCAGGCTGTCCGCCATATTCACATCTACAGCAGCTCCAAAAAGAATATGCGCATCTTCGGGCACATGCTTACTGAGTTCACGCATAAGTAACTCTACTTCATACAAAGTTAAACCCTCTCCACCACAGACATGCACCAAGGCTGTCTTAGTATTCTTCAAAAGACGTCCTTTATCTAACAGAGGACTCGTAAGCGCATTCTGCAATGCGACTTGGCTCCGGTTTTCACCTTGGGCAATACCTGAACCAAAAAGACAACGCGAGCGACTCGAGCTCAGAGAACTAATTAGATCATCCAAGCCTACATTGATAATTCCTGGTCGCACGACCAAACGAGTCACCGCCTGAATGCTCTCTGAAATCATCCGATCAGCTGCAGCAAACGCCTCATGAATTCCTTGTGAAGCCAAAACTAGCTCACCCATACGCGCATTTTCAAATGTCACTAAAGCATTTGCGATGACTGAAAGCTCATTGAGTGCAGTCTCCGCCTGTTCACGCCGGCGCTTCCCTTCAAACTCGAATGGCATAGTCGCGAAAACCACCACAAACGCTCCCATCTCTCTTGCAATACGCGCCACAAGTGGAGCGCCACCTGATCCAGTTCCTCCACCGAGCCCTGCACAGACAAACACCATGTTGCGCTCGCGCAGAGCATCTCGGATTTCGGTCTCCTGCTCAAGCGCAGCCTTAGCACCGAGTTCTGGATCACCTCCACAGCCTAGACCCATCGTTAGCTTCGCTCCAATTTGAACCTTCTCAGAAGCTACAGAACTTGTGAGCGAGCGAGAATCAGATGCCAGAGCTAACAATTCAACTCCTTGCATGCCATCCAACGCTACTCGATCGATCATGTTTAACCCGGCGCCCCCAACACCTACTATTTTCACTTGAGAGTCTGGAATCGTTTGCTGTTGGTCACGCTGGTATTCAATCATGCTGGATAGAAATTTAGTTAGGTTTTGTTTACTACTTCCACCATAATTTGACCAGTCGATAAACTCTAATACTCATTTTTCTCTTCTCAGAAAAAAAAAGAATCATAGACTTTCGCCATGCCTCGCATCGCTCTGCTACAACTCACAGCTCACGCTGAGCCAAAAAATAACATCGCAAAAACTGAAGAAGCCATCCGCCAAGCAGCGTCCGAAGGTGCACAGATTATCTGCACCCAAGAGCTCTTCACCACAGAGTATTTTTGTATCACACAAGACACCGATAATTTTAATTTAGCCGACAAAATCCCCGGAGCACTCACCAAGCACCACCAACAGTTAGCCAAAGAACTCGGCGTAGTCATCGTTGCCAGCGGTTTCGAAAAACGCGCCACAGGCCTTTACCACAACACCGCTTGGGTCATCGATGCTGACGGCTCCTATCTCGGGCAATATCGTAAAATGCACATCCCGCAAGACCCTGGTTTCGAAGAAAAATTCTACTTCACTCCAGGCGATACGGGCTACAAAGCGTGGGACACCCGGTTTGGTAAAATCGGAGTCCTCATATGCTGGGATCAATGGTACCCAGAAGCAGCACGCCTCACAGCTCTAGCTGGTGCTGAAATTCTTATTTATCCCACTGCGATCGGCTGGCTTCCCGAAGAAAAAGCGGAACTTGGCGAAGCGCAACACAATGCATGGCAAGCGGTACAATGCGGCCACGCCGTCGCAAACAGCTGCTATGTCGTCGCGATCAACCGCACCGGCACCGAAGGTGAAACAGAATTCTGGGGACAATCTTTTGTCTCTAACCATTACGGTCAAGTCATAGCCAAAGCTCCAGTCTCTGAAGAAAAAGTTCTCACTGTCGATCTCGACCTCGACGCGCTCGAACAACACCGCCGCATCTGGCCATTTTTCCGAGACCGCCGCATCGATTCCTACGGTGACATCACCAAACGGTTTATTGATTAAACTACCAACACTTCACGTTCATGTCTCAACAAGAAATCCGCTGGCCTGCAGAATGGGAAAAACAAGATGCGGTTTGGTTCAGCTGGCCGCACCGCCAAGATACTTGGCCAGCTGAAAAGCTTACTCAAATTCGGAGCCAATTCACTCAGATCATAGCCACCTGCTCGCGCTTTCAGCCTGTAAGCATCAACGCTGCAGCACCGCTTCACGCTGGCATCCGAAAAGCTCTCGCGCCATCTCACTGCAAGCTCGATCGCATCACACTGCACGACCACTCGACCAATGACGTTTGGTGCCGTGACCATGGCTCTACATTCGTCATCAATCAGACATCCAACAAACTACGTGCAATTGATTGGCACTTTAATTCATGGGGTGGAAAATTTCCGCCGTGGGATCTCGATGACCAAGTCGCCCAGCAAATGGCGACAGCCACTCAGGCTGAACATTACCGCTCGCCACTCTATCTTGAAGGTGGCGCTATCGAAGGAAACGGCGCTGGAACAATGATCACCACTGAAGCCGTCGCGCTCAACCCAAACCGCAATCCCGAATGGACTAAATCCGATGTCGAAGCAGAACTCAGTAAAGCACTCGGAGTGAAGAATATTTTCTGGCTCCCTTCTGGTATCGAAGGCGATGACACCGATGGCCACATTGACGACCTCACACGCTTCGTTCGAGAGGACGCCATCGTATCCATTGTAGAAAATGACAGTAAAGATCCTAACTACCGCACGCTCCAGCAAAACTTAGAAATCTTGCAGGATCTAAAAACAGTGAGCGGCTCCAATGTAGAAATCGTAGAACTTCCCATGCCGACACCCCTTCGGACCAAAGGCTGGCGACTGGAAATGCTGCCAGCAAGCTACGCAAACTTCCTCATTCTCAATGATTCAGTACTCGTCCCCACATTCAACCAAGAAAAAAATGACGACCGCGCCCTCGGCATTCTCAGTGAATGTTTCACTGGCAGAAATGTCATCGGTATCGACTGCCGTGACATCGTCTGGGAAGGCGGTGCTATCCACTGTATCTCCCAGCAGCAGCCATCCCTCTAACATGTCATTGCGCCATTATAAAATATAGCAGCTTTCACCCTTGCTCTAGGACGGAGCTCCGTATTTGTTAGAACCCGTACAACACCTATCAATTCTATGAACCAACCACCTCTACTCCCTCAAGACCAACGTCGTTTCAGCCTCGCCGAGTTCGTTTCAGCCACTGAACAACAAGACCGCGGTCAAGGATTGTTCGAGCTCGAAACCCCTCGCATGCTCGAACTCAACCTCAATGGTCGTATCAATACCAAACTAGGCTCCATGGTATCCTATCGCGGCAAGGTGAAATTCACCCGCGAAGGAATCCTCGATCAAGGAGTTGGCAACCTTCTCAAAAAAGCGGTCTCAGGTGAAGGCATGCGTCTCACTTATGCTGAAGGACAAGGCCAAGTCTATCTCGCAGATGCTGGCAAAAAGATCACCATCTTAAACCTAGAGGGAGACGACGGCATCATTGTGAACGGCAATGACGTGCTAGCCTTCGAACCCACCCTAAACCACAAAATTTCTATGATGAAGAAAATTGCTGGTTTAGCACAAGGAGGTCTCTTTAACGTCGCGTTCAAAGGCTCGGGCCTCTTAGCAATCACCAGTCATTACGAGCCGGTAACTCTCCGCGTCACCCCCAACTCACCTGTATTCACTGACCCTAACGCCACCATAGCATGGAGCGACAGCCTCTCACCTAGCATGAAAACTGACGTCTCTCTCAAATCATTCTTCGGCCGCAGCTCTGGCGAGTCCTTCCAAATGGCATTTGAAGGAGACGGATTCGTCGTCATTCAGCCCTACGAAGAAGTGTACTTAAGCTCTCGAGGCTAGGCATCAGTTACAGCATCACTCACAACAGTATCATCGCTCACTTGAGCCTTGGTGCTTTTTTAGGAAGCGTAATCGTGCCAATTAGCAGCCGCTCCCACGATTCCTTCAATCAACATTTGCACCCCAATCACAGCAAGGATCAGCCCCATTAAACGGGTCACAATGTTGAGACCTCCCTTGCCGAGTGTAGAAACGATTTTCTGACCTCCCACAAAAAAGAAAAAGGTAACGACACAGAGTAAGCTAAACATCGCTATGGTGATAAGAGTCGCAGACCAACCTCCTTTGGAAGAAAAATTTATGGCTGTAGCTATTGTGCCTGGGCCGGCAAGAATCGGCATGGCCAATGGTGAGATAGCCACATCATCAGCCGTCTGATTGTCTCCTTGCTGCTTATGCATTTTTGAGGACTCACCATTGAGCATCTTGTAACCAATAAAAAACACTAAAATCCCACCAGTCACTCGCAATGCTGGAAGCGTAATGCCAAACATGTGAAAAATCATATTACCCAACAAAGCGAAGGCGGTGACTATACAGAACGTCATAAACAAAGCTTTGCGTGCTATCTGACGCTTCTCAGCTTCCGAGTCCTCACCAGTAAGCCCTATAAATACAGCCGTGTTCGCCACTGGATTCATGATCGCGAAAAACCCTAAAAATACGTGGAGAACCTGTCCTGCTATATCACTCATGTTAGATACGACCTCTTAAGGATAACACGAGCACTTTGGAAGTACTTTCGCATAAAAGGGCCTCTTTGTTAAGTAGCTCCGCGACTGAAGCAATTTCTCCTATTTCAATATCATAAGAGAGTAAGCTGATGAGCACACCAATGTTCCATCTCAATATCTGCATCTGACAACCCCCACTTATGGCGCATCTCTCTCCATAATTTTTCTGAGCGAACTAAATAACCTTTCGCCTTAATCTTACTACCGGAACTGATCTCAATCTCTGCTAAATCACATAAAATTCTAGCTGACATTCGCTCGGCCGACAAGGCGCTCAGAAAACTAGGTCCGCTAAGCACTGAAGATAACAGCTCTAAAGCCTTATTTCCATCACCTCTAGCTTTCTCAGAGCTCGTCTGCATCATACTTCTCACCCACAATAATGTCGCACATCTACAATATGCAGCCTGATTAGAGGGGTCACTTGCGATTAATGCGGCCAATTCCTTTACCTGTCTATCCATCAGCTCCACAGCTGATACTTGAGCTCCTCTTTCCCATGCCATGAATGCATGCACCTCCTCAATAGACGCCTGCACCAGAACATCCCCACCGCCAAGCTTTAGGGACTGACTTGCCTTATCTAATAAATTCTTAACTTTAGACAGATCCCTATCTCGCAAACACTTTTCTGCCTCGCTCACATGGAGCTTTGCTAATATCAAATGAGCTCTCGAATATTCTGAATTTTGCTTCACTAGCCACGCGGCTTGCTCACCTGCCAGCTTTTTTAAACTATTACTCCAATCACTACTTCCATCCACTGACGGCATCACTGATACATCGTGGGAAAGTTGAGCTAATTTAAAGCGCACCTTGTTGTTAGAGGGAACTTCAGCGACCATTTCACTCAAAGAATCTACGGCAGTCAGGTAACTTTTAAGAGCTAGCTTAGGCTGCTCTTTTAACCTCAAATCTCCATCTATTTCTGAAAGCATCGCAGAGACATAGAGGTACTCGACACCGTCTTGATCCATTTCTGGCAGTACACTCCAACAAGATTCCACCAATACTACTGCTTCGGCAGCCTTACCTGCAGATTCTAATTTCTTCGCTTGTTTGTAATAAATACGAGCCAATATCATCGACCGCTCTTGTTCCAATTTCGCCGTCGACCAATCTATCGAATCTAACTCTTGTTGATCGAACCCTCCAGAGAGAGCCTGGGACTCAATAACTCTCAGTTTTATCAATTCCCTTTCACGCTCAAACACATCCCCGCCCTTCAATAACTCGCTAAGCTCACCCCAAGACTTACGGATTGCCTCCTCTCGTTCCTCGTCAGACTCCAAGTCTATCAATGAGCTCTGCCGCGCCTCAGTTTTAAGAGCATAAATCTCTTGCGACAGACCCACTACCTTCTGCATAGATTGCCTCAATCGCTCTAACTCCTTACCCCTCTCGACATATTGTTTCTCCATTTGTTGACGCCCAGACGCCAGCTCTTCCTCTTTTTTTGAAGCAATAGCTTTTTCGGCATCCAAAGCCGCAGCCCTCTGAGTTATCAACTCTCGTTCAGTAATAATTTCCTGCTCTTTTTGTGCGAGAATATCCAATGTCCCTTGATGCTCGCGATTTAATTTACTCAACTGAACACTCACTAGCCCCCAATGCACTACAGCTAAGACAATTACGACTATCAACGCCGCCTTCGGCCCATGCTTCCACATACGCTTCACCAACAATCTCCACTGCGCCAATTCAGGCTCAACCGCTTCTTCAGGGACTGTCTGCTCATTCAACAGCCCAGTAGCTCTCTGCTGCTCTAACTTTTCTTCAGCACTGAGGTACTGGAACCACCAGTCCTTATTCTCCTCTTGCCTACTCTGCTCCTTATCGTCGTTCATTGATGATCTTACTCATTATACGTTACGGGGAATTATTGTTCCGGGGAGAGTCACAACAGAAAAGACCCAATCAGAAACCTGGGAAAACAAGATTCTTAACGTGATCAAATATGCTGAGTGGTATGGCTTTTACTCCTGAAGCCACTATAGCTCAATCACTAAACAAAAAAACGCCCTCACTAATGTGAGAGCGTTTAATTAAAAAGCTTTTGTTCACCTACCAGCGAACTGGCAGTTGAATACTTACTTAAGCATGTCAACGAGCGTGCGGCCCATCTCAGAAGGAGTCTCGGAAACGGCGATGCCGCACTCAGTGAGGATTTTCTTCTTAGCTTCAGCTGTATCGTCAGCACCGCCAACGATAGCACCAGCGTGGCCCATACGGCGTCCCGGAGGCGCTGTAGCACCGGCGATGAAACCAGCGATTGGCTTGGAGCAGTTCTCCTTAGCCCAACGTGCTGCTTCAGCTTCTGCATTACCACCGATCTCACCGATCATGATGATTGCTTCAGTTTCAGGATCTTCATTGAACATCTTGAGAACGTCGAGGTGGGAAGTACCATTGATTGGGTCACCACCGATACCAACACATGTGGACTGGCCGTAACCGAGCTCAGTGAGCTGATATACTGCTTCATAGGTAAGTGTACCTGAACGGGAAACAACACCTACATTACCACGCTTGTGGATGTAACCTGGAGCGATACCGATACGGCAACCACCATGTGAATTTTCACCGCGACCTGGAGTTACTACACCTGGGCAGTTAGGACCGATAAGACGAGTCTTAGAACCAGCCATTGCTGCTTTCACGCGCATCATGTCAGCAACTGGAATACCTTCAGTGATACAGATAACGAGGTCGAGCTCTGCATCCACTGCTTCAAGGATCGCATCAGCTGCGAACGGAGGAGGCACGAAAATTGCGGAAACAGTAGCACCGGACTGCTTAGCAGCGTCAGAAACTGTGTCGTAAATTGGAGTCTTCTCACCGAAAGTCTGACCGCCTTTACCAGGAGTCACACCAGCGACGATTTGTGTGCCGTAGTCGATAGAAAGCTGTGCGTGCTTACCACCGAAGCCACCAGTGATACCCTGTACGAGCACCTTGGTGTTTTCATCTACTAAAATAGCCATTGTATTATTAAGTTAGAAATTAAGATTTAAGAATTACCCTTTGACTGCTGCAACGATCTTCTTAGCTGCGTCATTGAGGTTATCTGCAGCGATTACTGCAAGGTCAGAGTTAGCGATGAGCTCTCTACCGAGTGCTACGTTTGTTCCTTCAAGGCGAATAACGAGTGGAATCGTAAGGTCGAGCTCAGCTGCTGCTGCGAGGATACCTTCTGCAATGATGTCACACTGCATGATACCACCGAAGATGTTCACGAGAATGCCTTCAACTTTAGGGTCAGAAAGGATGATCTTGAACGCGGCAGAAACTTGCTCTTTAGTAGCCCCACCCCCTACGTCGAGGAAGTTTGCTGGATCACCACCGAAGTGCTTGATGATGTCCATTGTTGCCATTGCGAGACCTGCACCATTGACGAGACATGCGATGTTGCCGTCGAGACCGATGTAGTTGAGGTCGAACGCAGAAGCTTCCACTTCACGTGGATCTTCTTCTGTCGTGTCACGCATTGCTACGATATCAGGATGACGGTAAAGCGCATTGTCATCGAAGCCAAATTTAGCATCAAGAGCGAGCACTTCACCAGCTGGAGTTACCACGAGTGGATTGATTTCCACCATGTCGCAATCACACTCAAGGAAGAGTTTGAAAAGGTTTTTAACAAGCTTAGCAAATTGCTTGGCTTGATCACCAGAAAGCTCGAGCGCTGCAGCAAGCTTACGTACTTCGTATGCCTGGAGGCCTGCGAGTGGGTGAATGAACTGGCGAACCAATTTCTCTGGAGTCTTCTCAGCTACTTCTTCGATGTCCATGCCGCCTTCTGTAGAAGCAACGATCACTGGACGTGAAGTTTCACGGTCGAGAAGGATAGCGAGGTAGAGCTCGCGGGAGATGTCAACGCCGGTAGCGACCATCACCTTGGAAACGAGACGACCAGCTTCGCCAGTCTGGTGCGTCACCAATGTCTGACCGAGCATCTTGCTAGCAAGATCACCTGCTTCGGCTGCATCCTTAGGGAAGTGAACCCCCCCCTTAAAACCGTTTGTGAAAGTGCCCTTACCGCGTCCACCTGCGTGGACTTGCGCTTTAATGACAAGGTCGCTGCCGCCAATAGCCTTGGCTGCTGCTTCCGCTTCTTCAGCTGTGCTTGCTACAATCCCATTAGGGCTTGGCACACCGAACTTCTCGAACAGCTCTTTAGCTTGATACTCGTGAATATTCATGACTTTGAACGCCTTCATGGCGTAACGTCCGCCTTCTAGTTCTAGGACAGTGAACGGTCAAGGTGAATCAACTTGTAGATCTCGATTCCAGACACATTCCGTATAGAGCTCATCATCTTCCACATGAATTTGACTAATAGACCACTTTGACATTATTTACTTTGCCGAAGTTTTTCACATTCTAGACGAATATCGTAGCTCAATTCGATTGCCATTTCCCTCTAAATAGAGAGAGTCAGACCTACCGCATCATGGAACTCGATCTCATAGACACAAAAATCAACCTCAAAGAATTCCCTCCTCAGGAAATTGAAGAAGTTCTTGAAGACCCTTTTTCTATTAGACTCCTTCCCGATAGTGACCGGCTAGACGGCGGATCACGTTACTATATGCTCGGCCGCACAGTAGGAGACCGTCATCTCTTCCTCTCATTTTCAACCGATGGGAAAAAAGCACGCATCTTTGCCGCGCGTGAAATGTCAGAAGGAGAAGTACGCTTCTACGCCCGTAAGTTTGCCGAGTACAAATAATCTAAACAATCTAAAAGATATGCAGACGATCCAGAACTGGAAGGAGATTCCAGATTTTAACGATGAACAAGAAGAAGCGGACTTTTGGAAAACGCATGAGCTCGACGCCAAACTCATGATGGGCTCTATCCACGAGCTTGACTCTAAAGAGTCTACTACCATCACACTACGTTTCGACCCACGCATGCTTTCACGTATCAAGCGCATAGCGAGATCCCGCTACCTCAACTACCAATCAATGATGAAGCAGTGGCTTTCAGAGAGAGTTGAACAAGAGCTCAATGATTCACAACAAGATGGCGACCGCTAACCGTCTGTGACAGCGCTCAAAGGCATCATCAAAAAAACCATCCTCTTTTGCAGGCAAAGACCTATTGCATGGCTCACTGCATGGATCCTATGGTTTATTACTCTATGGTTACTCTCCTCAGGCAATCCGACTCCTAAAGATTTACCACGGATTCCCCACCTCGACAAAGTTGCACACTTTGGATTTTTCTTTGGAGGAGCGGGATTATTCTGCGCTTGGCTACGTCATAACTTCAAAAACCTCCCAGCGCTTCATTGCATCTGGCTCACCACACTCGTGGGCTCAATAGTTGGAATCCTTGATGAATACCACCAAAGCTTCACCCCCGGTCGATACGGTAATGACTTCGGGGACTGGCTCGCTGATTTCTCAGGCTCTCTTTGCGGAGCACTCGTTATGCTCCTCGTTCTAAAATTCGTCCATAAGCGACTTAAAAAAGGGGGTGAGTGTGAACCAGCTAACTAGATTTGAACATTTCTCACTCACGAGCTTGACAGATTGGCCAAAGATTCCTAGTTTCCGCGCCCGACCTGAAATTAACTAAACAAATTTTCTATATATACCATGCGTGGAGTAACAATCAACAAAGGTGAGCCAGTAGATCGTGCGCTCAAGCGCCTCAAATCCCTTCTCGACAACGAAGGCATCCTCGAAGAAATGCGCCGTCGTCGTGCATTCGAAACACCAGTACAGCGTGCACAGCGTAAAGCTCGCACAGCTTCCAAGCGTAATCGCCAGCGTTTCCGCTATACAAGCCCTACTCAGGACGCAGCTGCCGCTGCAGCTAAAGAAGCTCGCGCTACTGAAGCATAATTAACCTGATTTCAGGTCTATCCATTTCGGGCATCCTTTCACGAGGATGCCCTTTTTGCTATCTAGTAGAGTTATTTCAACTAACTTGATGCTTGGAAAGCTAAGACTTTCCCACTACCTACTCTGCCAGTCCACTATCATGCGCACCCTATACATTCTTTATAAAAAAGAGCTTAAGCACTTCCTAATGACTCCATTTGGCTGGATCGTGCTCGCCTTTATTATGCTCTTACAGGGACTCTCACTCTCTTCGGTGCTTGAGCAATATGAAAAAGCCCCCGTACAGACTAGCATGCTGCAATCTAGTCTATCCACCCCACTCTTCTGGATTTACTTCATCTTCATCTTTCCCTTGATCACGATGAAGCAGTTTGCCGAAGAAGAGCGCAGCGGAACACTCGAGAATTTAATGACAGCTCCCGTCACGACTTGGCAGGTTGTTTTCTCGAAATACCTCAGCTCCTACACCTTTTATGCAATCCTATGGATTCCAGTACTTCTGCATATTCAGCTATTCTCGTTAATCACAGGAACACCAGCTCCTGTTACTCCATCTGAAATGTACGGCTCCTTTGGCATCCTACTCCTCATTGGATCATTTTTTGTCGCCGTAGGCATACTGGCATCAGCGCTCACTTCCAGCCAGATCGTCGCGGCCATCATGACGTTTGGAGCACTCGTCTTTGTCGTATTCCTAGGCTTTGTCCCGATGATAGCTGGAGACTCCTTCCAAGGAGCTCCCATTTTCCATTATATCTCGGTGCACGAGCACCTTTCCTACTTCTCGCGAGGACTGATCGATATCCGCCCCATTGTACTCTATTCATCACTCGCGTTTTTCACACTTATTTTGACCCACCACCTCGTCGATTACCGACGTTGGAAACACTAATCACACATGGCTGAACAATCATCCACACCTGAGGAGCTTGTAGAAACTCCAAAAGTGAAAGCCAAAGCGATCAACCGCTTTGGTATCGGCACCCTTGCACTCTTTCAGCTAGCTCTCGCTTTGCTATCAGTTGTGTTACTTAATTTCCTATCTTGCACTAACCACCAGCGATTCGACCTTACTCGTTACGAGGACTTCACTCTCTCGCAAACGACTAAACAATACCTCGAAGGACCCGAAGTGAGAGTCCGCCAGACCCCTATCAAAATAGTCGCTGTCCTCTATCAGCAAAGCCCATACTACCTCCGTCTTCGGGCCCAACTAGAGAACTACCGTCGCTATTCCGACAAGGCCATTCAGCTCGAATTCATCGACCCCAAACTTGATGTCGACCGCCTCCAAGATTTCGTTAACACCTACAACCGTGAGATGAGTGACCTCTCTGAGGAAACTATCCTCATAGATGCTCGCGACTCACTCTCACAAGCTGAAATCTCTGCTGAGGAAGAACAAATCCAACTCACCAAACATATTCGCACGATTCCTGTAAAGGACCTCTTCATCGAAGAAATCGATCGCTTTAACAATACGTTCATCGCCGCCTGGAATGACGAGGCCTACATCACCTCCAACCTCGTGAGCGCGATCGAAGGCACTCCCCGCCGCTTCTACTTCATTATTGATAAAGCAAGGATCGATGAACGCAGTAACAACTCACCAGCATGGAAAACTTTCCAGAGTATGCTCCGTGCGCAAAATGTAGAGCTCCTACCTCTACAAATCTCCACCACGAATAAAATTCCTGCGGACGCAGAAGGCGTTGCCATCATTGGTCCAGCATTCGACTTTGATAAAAAGGAAATCACCACTCTCGAGGAATACTGGGATCGCCCATCAGCAGCAGTATTCGTCACACTCGACCCCGCTGCAAAACTTAAGAACTTCAAACGCTTCCTGCGAGATTACGGAATATCCCCACAGGACAACCGCATCATCAACGTGCAAAATGGTAACACGCTTACCTCAGCTCGAGCGTTTTTCGCCCAAGGCCCAATGATCAACAAAGGTCTAGCCCACCAGGCCACCCAGTTTGATGGCCCATCCTCTGGGCTCGATGTCTTAACAGAAAATGACCGTCTCACCATTCGCAACATCACACCGTTCTCCCTTATTCAGGCTTCTGACGGCTGGTGGGGTGAATCTAGGTATGATGAACTCAACCCAAGCTTTGACCCAAAAGAAGACCAAGGTGTGATTCCTAACTCACAGAACCCAACTCCCGTACACATCGCAGCTGCAGTAGTACGTGGGATCGAGAATGACGACAACACCAACCCACTCACATCACGCATGGTCGTCATAGCCAACACTGATTTCCTCCAACCCGCCAACATGCGAGAGGAACTCAACTACTTCATCAATTCTGCTATCAATTGGCTCATCGGCCGAGACGCCCTCATCGGCATTGACCCTAAGCCAGTCTACCGCAAAAAAATCACTATCGAATCGTCGCACAAATCCTTAATTGACCAGTGCATCCTCGTCTATTTACCAATCTTAAGTTTGCTCATAGCACTCATTATTTGGAATAGCCGCCGAACTTAGCTTCAAATGAAGACCTTCGTCACCATTTTTCTCGTATTGAGCACTCTCACGCTCACCACCCTCTCACTTCTCCAGTGTGGACGTATCGACTTGGCGAAAGAATTCCAGTCGCAAACCGCAATCGCACAAGGCCAGAAACTCTTCCAAACGGAGCTAACCACCACCAGTGACCTCCGACTCGAAACGGGAGGACTCCCCGAGCACCAGTTCGTCTACGATCCTGAAACAGGATTATGGAATGGCCTCACTCCTTGGCAAGATCGCGCTGACGGCCCAAAAGCTGTCGAATCAGCCATCAAGTTCGCGCTCAATGCTGAAGTCGTAAACTCTCTTACCGTTAATAAAAACGAGCTCGAGAAATATGGATTTGGTGAAGATGCTATTTCCGTTGAATGCCGCAATAGCCTTGGAGATCTCATTGCTGCATTCGAAATCGGTAAAGCCTCCGCTTGGCATAAAAAAATTGAAGGCAAGGAAGATATTTTTGTCCCGACTATCTACCTTCGCCGCACAGATGAAGGATATGATAAGCACCTCTACCTCTGCACCGATTTCACAGGAAATATCCGAAAGCTATTTAACTCCGAGCTCAAGAACTTCCGTGACCACCGCCCGTTCGCTCTCAACATTCATACCCTGCGAAAAGTTCGCCTAGTCCGCAGTAAAACTGAGATCGCACTCGAGCGTCGTCTCGCCGATACAAACTGGACAATTACCAAACCTCTTGAGCTAAAGACGGACCCAGCGGCAGTCATTTCCTATCTAGCAAATCTTTCTAAACTAGAGGCTATATCTCTCCACCCATCCGAACAGGTCGCTCTCCCAGAAACCTCAGATGACATCCTACAGATTTCTATCTCTAACTTCGACTCTGATGATGAAGTCACTTTAACTGTCTATCCCCCGGCTGAAAATGCAGGCAGCACCTACGCCACAGTCAGTAACCGTGATGTTGTCTTTGAACTCCCTCTAATAGCCACACCAAAGACTTCTAACTACATCACCCAGCTTCCGGAGTCTATCAATAGCCTACGCTCCCGCACCATGCTTGAGCTCAACGAGACCGATCGAGCTGACTTGCGAGGCATCATTGTCCGAACCCCCTCATCAGGCTCTGAACCAGTGCTCATCTCCCGCATTCCCAAAGGACGCTACGAACTTGTTAGCCACAATGGTACAAAGCAGGACATCGATGAAAGCGTACTCGCTAATTTACTCAAACAGCTCACGACTACTCCAGTTAAAGGCTTTGCCAGTGATGCTGCGGCTGACTTCTCTTCCTTTAGACTCGACCAGCCAACTATCGTCCTTGATTTCGTATTCTTCTATGGCCCTCAGATTCAGCTTCGCTTCGGTAAAGTAACCAAGGACGACGCTGACGGCACCCCAAGCGATCAATATTTCGCAAACTTACGTGGAAGCCCAATTGTATGGGAAGTCGACAGTTCACTTATTGCAGACATTCCTACTCGCTCATGGGACTGGCAACCTAAAGAAATTTGGACACTTCCAGTCATCGACATTATAGGTTTCACATCACAGACCAAAGGTCAGCCAAAGCTCACAATTGCTTATGATTACCTCGATGACGCGTTTACTGCTAGTTTCGGCGATCAAAATGTCACTGAGAGGCTCAATCCGCAACGGGCGAAATTCTTCCTCAATGAGAGTCATCAGCTCGTAGCCCAACAACGCTTGAGCCCATTTAACTCTCAAGCACAAGAGGCCCTCAAAACTCCTCTCCTGACCACTACTATCACCGTCCAAGACTATGACAACGAAGGCCTCCCAGCTGACAAAACCACCTACACTCTCAATGTCGCTCCCGCTGCTCGCACAGAAAGTAATGCATTCTTCTATGCTCAAGCAAGTAACTCACCAGGCTACTTTATTCTTAACAAGGACACAGTAGCTAAACTCGCAGCTCGAGACCTTTTCGAGGAAGACTAATTTTTTCATATGAACGCTGAAATCCGCGACCAATTTCCAATTCTCCACCAAGAGATCAATGGCAGACCTCTTGTCTACCTCGATAATGCAGCAACTGTGCAAAAGCCACAATGTGTGCTTGATGCCTCTCAGCGTTACTACTCTAGAATCAACGCCAATATCCACCGCGGTGTTCACTATCTTTCACGTAAAGCTACCGATGCCCATGAAGCGGCACGAAGCTACATCGCGAAATACCTCAATGCTCCACACGAGCACGAAATCATTTTCACTTCAGGAACCACTGATGGCATCAACCTCGTAGCCGACACCCTCGCGCTGTCAGGAAAAATCAAAGAAGGCGACCGCATCCTTATTTCAGGGCTTGAACATCATTCGAACATCGTTCCTTGGCAAATGCTCTGCGAGCGCACCGGTGCTAAACTCGATGTCATTCCTGTAACGGATTCGGGCGAATGGGATCTCAGTGACATTGATTCATTGCTCACCACTCAGACTAAACTAGTCGCAGTGAACCAAGTTTCCAATGCTCTCGGAACGATCAACCCAATACGCGAACTAATCACTAAGGCGAAAGCTCTTGGTGCCTGGACATTGATCGACGGAGCTCAATCCACTCCACACATGGCAATCGACGTCCAAGAAATCGGTTGCGACTTCTTCGTCTTTTCTGGCCATAAAACTTACGCTCCCACAGGCATCGGCATTCTCTGGGGCAAAACAGAGCTTCTCGAAATGCTGCCACCTTGGCGCGGAGGCGGTGAAATGATCAAAGAAGTTACCTTTGAGAAAACCACCTACAACGATCTCCCCTTCAAATACGAAGCCGGCACTCCGAACATCGAAGGTGGTATCGCCCTCGCTGAAGCTCTCAAATGGATGGACAATGTTGGGCTAGACACTATCGCAGCTCACGAAGACAAACTTCTCACGCTAGCTACCCAAGCCATTTCAGAAATTGACGGCATCAAGATCTACGGTACAGCCCCCCAAAAAGCCTCAGTCCTCTCGTTCGGCATCGAAGGAATCCACCACTACGACCTCGGCACACTCATGGACCAAATGGGAGTCGGCGTCCGTACAGGTCACCATTGTTGCCAGCCGCTCATGCAGCGTTTCGGCATCACCGGCACCACCCGAGCCTCTTTCGCTATCTACAACACTGAAGAAGAAATCGAACTCTTAATCCAAGCTGTAAACAAGGCAGCGATGATGCTTCGTTAGAAAAGGCTTTAACCTTCCTACTTTTTCCTTTCTCCTAAACTTATGGTTCACCCAACAGCCGTCATTTCTGAAAAGGCCTCCATCGGTAACGATGTTCTGATTGGCCCATACTGTGTCATTGGTGACAATGTCACTATTGGCGACCGCTGTGAACTCAAGTCACACGTAGTCATCGATGGCATTACCGAGATTGGCGAAGACAATGCCTTCTTTGCATTTTCCGCCATCGGCCAACAAACGCAGGATCTCAAATACAAAGGCGATCCGACGTATTTGAAAATTGGTGACCGCAATACCTTTCGCGAAAACGTCACGATTCATCGCTCCACCGTCACCGAGACTCCGACCACGATCGGCGATGACAACAATTTCCTCGCCTACTCGCACGTCGCCCACGACTGCGTTGTTGGCAACCATTGTATCTTTTCAAACAACGCCACCATTGGCGGACACGTCATTGTTGAAGACTACGTGATCATCTCCGGACTATCCGGCGTGCACCAGTTCTGCCGCCTCGGCGCACACTCACTCATTGGCGGTTGCACAAAAATCGTGCAAGACGTCGCTCCCTTCGTCATTGTCGATGGCTCACCCGCAGCAGTCCGCTCGATCAACCAAGTCGGCCTCCAGCGCCGTGGTTTCACCGATCAAGACATCGCCTACCTCCGCCGTGCCTACAAACGTCTTTTCCTTAAAAAGAACACCAATATTGCAGTCTCGCTAGCAGAACTTAAAATCGCCGATAGCGCCAATAACGAACACGTTAAGCACCTCATTGAGTTTCTCGATGCTGCAGAGCGCGGCGTGATCCGTTAGATTGGAACTCTATTATTTGGCGCCCTATCACTAGCATTCTACAGAAGAAAATAAGCCTTACTTCCCCCGACACCGACCTCTAGGCGCATTACTTTCGCGGATGGCGACTTCCGAATGCAGAAACTCCGCAGCTTCAGCGGACTCTTTCACCTTTACGGCACTGCGTTCTAGCATTTCCGCTTCAAACTCACGTAAAGCAGCCTCCACATCTGGCTCCGAAGAACCGTAGTGGTTGGTAATCGTTCGGACTAAACTCAAGGCATCTAGCAGCGCCTGATTTGCCCCTTGCCCCTTGAAAGGACTCATCGGATGAGCGGCATCACCAATCAAAGTCACAGGTCCAGCTCCTTCCAACAAATCAGCAGTGAGCAATGCTCGGTCATACACTGGGTAGCCAGAGATAAGTTCGGCCTCCGTTGCTTCTAAAATTTGTGGAATCGGCTCATGCCATTGACACCTGCGGCACGCTTCTTCTTTAAGCGCCTGAGCTCCACGATCACTGAGTTTCTTAGCCTCTTCTTCTGACAGTGGAAAACTCAACTGCCACATGATCGTGTCAGAATCATAGGGCATCATGTACATCCGCTCGTAGCCGTTCGCCGTTTGAAATACTGTCGCCGAGTCTAACAATTCATTTTTTAGACCATTGAGGTTTTTCAATGGGCAAATACCTAGAATCACGATACACCCAAGATAACGTAGAGGGGAAACATCTTCACCAATGATCAACTTCCTCACCGAGCTTCGAATCCCGTCAGCCCCAACCACCAAATCAGCTTTCGCTATTTTCGTCTCTGTACCAACTTTGAATTTCAAACTCACACCACCATCATCAGATCTATTTAAATCTACTAACTGATGCCCCCACAGAACGGACTTCTCACCTCCAAGCTGCCCCAAAAGCGCTGAGCGTAGCGATTGTCTAGCAATGTGGATATTTGTTCTCTTTGGTGAGTCTTTAACATCTGATCGCCCCCATTTTCTAATACCCCACTCACCCACTATTCTTCCATCTGTGGTATGTACAACGTGACGAGTTGAGACCACTCCTCCTTCTAACTCGAAAACTCCCAAGGCTTCTATCGCTTTACTAGCCTGTTGCAGTGTCAGTCCATACCCTTGAGCACGCTCGGAAAAACCACCATCGCGCTCATAAAGCTCAAATGGAATACCCCTATGCAAACAAGTCACAGCCATCGCTATTCCTCCAATACCACCGCCGATAATAGCGACATGTGGGTAGTGCCCGTCATCCACTTGAGTCGGAGAATCAGCAGGCTTCAAACCAGATCCTCCACAGGCCACACAGGCATCAAGATGCCTTTTAGGACGAATGGGAGCTGCACCCTCAGTCCCATTTTCAGTAAACGCATCCAAGGCGTTCTGATAATGACGCAAAGCTTTTTTTGAAAGCCTTCTACTTTTTCTGCCACGCCCCTGGCACTCCGGACAGATTGTCCAGTGACTCTCCTTGTTATTCACCATTTCCACCTGCATTTATGTACCAGTTCTCCATTCCATCTCAAGCAGAGAAAGCTCCGCTCACCCAGCTTCCCGCTCAAATCCTCCTTGCTCAGAACCTTTATTCAACACTACTCTTCTGGCATGGAGCTAGAAGCGATCAAGGAAGCAATCCGCCTGCTACCACCCGAACAACGCAGCGAACTAGGCATTTTTCTCACCCACCTTGAATTAGTCGATGACTCGAATTACTTTGAGACCCTGCGTAGCAGAATGAACGATCAGCTAGAGCAATCCTGGAAAGATTTAGACGGAGTCGATTAATGTACGAACTACCTAAACTGCATATTCATAAAGACGCTCTCAGTAATCTCCCCGCGAGCGGTCAACGTAGAGACCTTCTGTTAAAAAAATTACGCGCTATTCAGGTCTCACCAGCTTCCTCTTCTGACTTTGACTGGCAGCAACTTGACTCTAACTCAGAAGTGCGTGTGAGCATATGCGTCGGGTATGCCATTTCTTGGTTCTTTGAAGGCAGAAAAATCTACATCCTTGATATTAGAGGACAGTAAGCGCACTCAACACGCTTTTTCCTTTATCCTTTTTCGTCCTCCCGCTAGCCTGCGTCCACTATGAGCGACCTCGCAGACATCAACATCACCGTCACTACAAACAAAGGTGACATCGACATTACTCTTTTCCCATCTGACGCACCTGTCACTTGTGCTAACTTCCTTAATCTTGCATCACGCGGCTTCTACAATGACATCGTTTTCCACCGTGTCATCGATAACTTCATGGTTCAAGGCGGAGACCCAACTGGATCAGGCATGGGCGGCCCAGGCTACAAGTTCGAATGCGAATGCAAACCAGCACTCCGCAAGCACGACAAGCCTGGTATCCTCTCCATGGCGAACGCTGGACCTAACACTAACGGCTCCCAGTTCTTCATCACTCACCTTCCTACTCCTCACCTCGACGGCAACCACACAGTCTTCGGCGAAACGACAAAAGGACAAGATGTGATCAACTCCATTGTCCAAGCTGACAAGATCGAAAAAATCACCATTCACGGCGACACTACAGCTCTCTTTGAAGCTCAGGCTGACCGCATTGCTGATTGGAATGCTGTGCTTGCTTAATCACTAAGCCACTTAATTTCTGAGCCCTACAGTTTCTTGCTGTAGGGCTTTTTCTTGCCCAATATCAATCACCATGCCAGCCATCCCATTCAATAACTCCTACGCCCAGCTGCCCGAGAACTTTTACTCCAAACTCTCGCCCGCACAGGTGCCGAACCCTCAGCTCGTACGCGTGAATGCCCAGCTCGCCAAAGAACTAGGGATCGATCCAGAATGGCTAGAATCACCTGAAGGAATTGCCTTCCTAGCTGGCAACCAGATCGCCGAGGGCTCCGAACCACTCGCCCAAGCCTACGCCGGCCACCAATTCGGCCACTACAATCCACAACTCGGTGATGGCCGCGCGATTTTGTTAGGTGAAATTCTCGATTCTAACGGCAAGCGTTTCGACCTCCAACTCAAAGGCTCAGGCCGCACCCCCTACTCGCGCGGCGGTGATGGCAAAGCCGCACTCGGTCCCGTCCTGCGCGAATATATTCTCAGCGAAGCCATGGCCGCACTCGGCGTTCCCACCACCCGCGCTCTCGCCGCCATCACAAGCGGAGAAACAGTCGTGCGCCAAGACGGCCCCCTCCCTGGCGCCGTCTTCACCCGTATCGCCTCCAGCCATATCCGCGTCGGCACCTTCCAGTGGGTTACCGCCAAAAAAGACACCGAGTCCCTGCGCGCGCTGGCCGACTACACCCTCGCCCGCCATTACCCCACCGCTCAACAAGACGATTCCCCCTACCGCGCACTCCTCCAATCAGTCATCAACGCCCAAGCCGACCTCGTCGCCCACTGGATGGCTCTAGGTTTCATCCACGGCGTCATGAACACCGACAACACCGCCGTCTCAGGTGAAACCATCGACTACGGCCCCTGCGCCTTCATGGACGATTTCCACCCTCAATGCGTTTTTTCATCGATCGATGCCAACGCCCGCTACGCTTGGGGGAACCAGGCCAGCATCGCCCTATGGAACCTCACTCGCTTCGCCGAAACCCTACTACCCCTATTCGCCAAAACCACCGAGCAAGCCATCGAAATTGCCGAATCCTGCCTCGACTCCTTCCAAAGCTATTTCGAATCCCGCTACCTCGAGCACTTTAGACTAAAATTTGGCCTTCCAACCTCCGCTCCAAGCGCACTCATCCAAGACGGACTCTCTCTACTCGCCAACCAGCAAGTCGACTTCACCCGCTTCTTCACTGAACTCACTCGTTCAGCGGCCAATGGAAAATGCGACGACCTCTACGCCCTCTTCATCGACCCTGCCAGTTTCGAACTCTGGCACAAGCAATGGAAGGTAGCCACGAACACCAAGCCAGACTTCACCGCCATGCAACGCGCAAACCCTGTCCGCATCCCCAGAAACCACCAAGTCGAACAAGCCATCCAAGCCGCCTACAAAGGCGACTTCTCCCGCTTCCACGCGCTCGTCGAAGCCCTCGCCCAGCCCTACACCGAGAACACCGACCTAGCCGAGTACGAATCTCTACCACTCCCCCATCAACGCGTCACCGAGACCTTCTGCGGCACCTAACGAAGCCTTCCTCAAAAAAACGCATTTTTCTTATAGAAAATTCTTGCCTCGTCCCCCAAATGAAGTAGAAACCCCGCACACCAAACAACACCTTGCTCGGGTGGCGGAATTGGTAGACGCGCTAGACTAAGGATCTAGTGGCCGTTAAGGCCGTGGGGGTTCGATTCCCCCCTCGAGCACCATCTGTTAAAAAGGCTTCCAGTTACTCTGGAAGCCTTTGTGGTTTATAGAGAACTTTCACCCTCGAACATTCCAATAAAAAAGCCTCTCAACTTTCGCTGAGAGGCTCAAAAAACGTTGGAGAGCACGCTGATTACTCGGGTTGGCATATCTAACCTGAGTGCAGCCGAGGCTAAGATTTGTGAATCAGAAAGAGTAGATGACGCCAGTAGAGAGGAGAAAGGCTGAATCGAAATTGAGGTAGGCTTTAGAACCGTTCGCTCCCACGTCAAAGTCCTCCATAAACTGATAACGACCGGACATTTGAACGGCCCAACTAGGATCGATCTGATAGGTGGTACCCACACCGAGGTAAAGGCCGTAAAGCATCTTGGTTGAGGAGTCACGGCCAGTGGAGGTCTGTGTTCCGAGACCGGGGACGGTAGTGACCGAAACGAAGGAGTAGCTACCAGATGCCACAGCGACGCTGACTCCACCTTCAAGTGTCATTCCGAACTTCGAAGAAACCGGGATTTCAAGATAGCCGCCAAAGTTGAACGTGGTGAGGTCGACCTCCAGTTCACGGTTACCTGCTATAAAAGCCGTGCCGGTGTTAGTCGATGTGCGAGTCGGGGAATCACTGATGAGCGGGCCAGGACCGGCGAAGGAGCCGGCGAAGGGCGCCAGCGGAGCGATCACGCCATTGAGATTGAAGTGGTCAGTGAGGACGTTGATATCCGAGGTAATGCCATCGCGATTCTCTATGTTAATGTTAGCGTAATGGATGCCGCCACGGAACCCCCAACGTGCGGGAGTCCCTCCAAATTCAAGTAGATTAACGCTACCCATGTCATAGTAAACCTGTAGTTCAAGGCCAGTCATTGCATCGTCGCGTTCTTCGGCACGGCCATTAGCAAGGCTATTTGATTGCGACATGGTGATGGATCCCCCGCTGGCTGTATTATACTGGGAGTTATTCGTGTAGCCCCAGTTCCACGTCTGGTTGCCGATGTTCCCGGAGGAATCGAGGTGAACGAAGCCGTCGTCGTAATTATAATCGACCCCGCCGCCGAGGGGTTCCAGAGTAGAAGAACTGGCGAATTTTCCGAGCCCGGTGAACTTAGTCTTGAGCCCAAAAAGGGGAGCATAACCAACGCCGATACGCCACTTGGATGGAGTTCCTGATTTTTCAGTAACTACAAAGACATCTCCCTCAACACCCGCACTGGCCGGGGCGGTGATGACGGCTAGAGAAGCGAGGGTTAAAAGAGAAATACGAGCATTCATGGTATCAAAATATTGGAGTTAGATGGTTCAACTAAAGAAGCCGGTATTTCGGTGACCATATAGAAGCGTATACTTCCGGGAGTTTTTTGGGTGAATGGCGCACCGCTATCTCGCCACTGCGTTTGGTTTGTACCTGCTAGGATCGGAGTAGCACTTGAAATCCAGTTGGTAAGGTCTTCGCTGTAGTAGATGCGATACCAACGGCCGATAGAGGAAGGCCATTCTAAGAGGATTTCACCGGTGGTATTCTGACGAATAGTCGCAGCCACAAAGTCAAGTCCGCCAGGAAGAGGGCTACCGGTGACGAAGGTTGCAAGTTTTTCAACGGTGAGAATTGGAACGAAGGGATTAGGGAAGGTCCGGGTACTTGTGTAAAAGCTGAGCCGAACGTTCACTGTATCGCCTACGGCGACAGGATAAGGGAAGTCGATATATGCCGGATTACTAGCGGCACCGCTAGTACTGTTGTATAGACGCAAACTAGGGAAGCCCGCGAGATAGGCGCGATAGTCTACATACAATCGGAAGCCGTTGATAGCAAAAGAAGTGGTGTTTTCAACAGGAATAGTGATGTCGAAAAGGCCGGTTTGAGGAGACACTTGGAATCCACCTGGAGGAGTCGAAGGCATGGTGGCGGTGGGCTCAAGTGTACCTACTGCGACCTCAAAAGTATCCACTGCAGGCGAACTACCTGGTGCGCCATCAACGGCGACGATGGTGATTTCTGTGACGCCGGAACTTAAGCCGGAGATAATTAGGTCGGTTCCACTGATAACCGCACTAGCTTTCGAGGCGGCGGTGTTGACCGTCACAGAATAAGCCAAGGTGTCGCCGTCCAAATCATTGAAATTCGAAAGCAACGGAAGCGTGACCGAGCCTCCGACGAGGATCACTTGATCATCGAGGCCAGGAGGGACAAGGGTCGGGATGTCGTTAACCGGAGTGACGTGAAGTATGAATTCATGCGGGCTCGAAGTATCAGAGCCGCCGTTATCGGTGCCTCCGTCATCGCTTAGCGTGACATGAATCGTCGCGGCACCATTTGTGTTTGGAGCGGTTCTGAATGTCAGGTCCCCTGTGTTGGGATTAATGGTGGGAGCAACTTCAAATGTTACGTCTCCAGTCGTGTTTAACACCGTAACATTGAAGATCAGCGCCTGCCCGCTTTCATTGACCGCCAAATTAGGGCCAGGCTGGATTTCAACGGCGAAGTTATTGATCGTCGCCAAGCTCGGGCTGGCCACGGAATCTTCGGTCTCTGATGGATTAAGATCTACCAATGTGAATTGGGGCGATTCATTAATGTTGATCACGGTCACGGCAATGTCTTGGGCAACGGCCAAATTACCTTCACCATCGTCTGTTACGGTGACTTGTACGTTGTAGATATTGTCGGTACCTGCGTCGGCTGCTGATTCAAAGTCCGGAGCCGAAAAGAAGGTTAGTTCTCCTGTGGTGCTGTCGATATCGAACTGAGCCTTATCGGCGCCGCCCGTGATCGAGAACGTCAGAGTTTGCGCGGGGATGTCGCTATCCGTCGCCGTGACGGTGGTGACAGCTGTTTGATTTTCTGGCACACTCACGCTGGCAGTGACGCCGCCGCCGTCGCTAATGATAACTGGCGGATCATTTGAGTAGGTGATCGACACGGTAACCTGCCCTTGCTCGGTGAGACCGTGCGGATCTTCGATGGTGTAGAGGAAGGTATCGGTTCCGATCTGACCGAGGTTAACATTTACGCTCGACCCGGGTGCGTAAGTCACCCGCCCAGCAGAAAAAGTGACGGAGCCACTGGCACCAGTGTCATCGATGGAGACGATCTTGAGCTGCGTAGCCTCGCCGGTATCCTGATCGATGTCATTAGCCAACAACATGTCGGTAAGATCAACCGCAGCACTGCGTTCCACGACTGAAGGGAAATCTCGGACAACAAAAGGAGCGTCGTTGGCTCCATTGATTGTCACCGTTACCGATGCTCGTGAAGTAAGTCCATCGACATCAGTAATGATGTAATCCAGCGAGTCCGTGGTGGAGCTGCCGACAGGCAAGGAATCGAATTGAAAATCAGGATCGTAAGTCAAGGTTCCGCCGCTCACTAACACTCGACCCTTGGTCAGTGTGCTATCGGTTGCGGAGATTACAAGTGTCGCTGCCTGGCCTAAATCAGGATCAGTATCATTTCCAAGAACGAGCGCAGTGATGTCCACAGCATCCGCATTTTCGTCGACGCTTAAGCTGTCAGCAACCGCGACGGGTGCATCGGCTTGCCCCGTGATCACAAGCGTCACTTCTGCAGGAGCGGAGACACCGCCATGGACATCAATGACTGTATATTGAAACGTATCGTTAGCTATAACTCCGGGCGCAAGGTTTATACCAGTAAGATAGGTGACGGAGCCATCGACGTGGCGCTGCACGGTGCCAGAGGTTCCTGTTCCATCGACAGAGTTTACGATGAGTCCCACTCGATCGCCAGTGTCAGCATCCTGATCGTTGGCTAACATTGAGTTGACAATAACCAGCGCGCTTGGGCTTTCGTCGATACTCAGAGCGTCGTTCATTGCCAAAGGCAGGGTATTGCTCCCAGTAATCGTGATGGCGACTTCGGCAGTCGTCTGAGCACCATACGCGTCTTCGAGCGTATAAATAAACAGATCAGTTGCGGACAGCCCCACTGGTAGCGCGACGAAGCTGTTACTGGGGTCGTAGGAAAATGTTCCGTTGCCCAGATGAGTCAACTCTCCGAGTGCTCGGCTAGGATTCACATCAACGATTGTTAGGATATCGAGTGGATCAAGATCAGTGTCATTGACCAAGACATCACCTGTCGTGAATGGCACCCCTTTAGAGGTTGTAAATCCGACACCGCCATCGGCTCCGCCGCTTGGAGCATCGTTCGTTGAGATGATCGTCATCGTCATGTCCGAGGTGCGTGTCACCGTGCCGGCGGTCGCTTCGATCGTCAATGTGACCACCTCGGCAACACCGGGAGAAACACGATTTTCGACGGAATCGAAGACCAGCATGCGAAGGGCAGCCTGCGCCAAAGCTCCAGACGGAGCAGACGAGGTGTAAGGACCAGCCGCTGGGCCGGTGAATCCGGCAGAGCTCAGCGATGCGGCCGTGAAATCGCCGACGGCCGGATCATCGATCGTAACCGAGAGCGAAACCGCATTCGTCCCGCCACCTCGTATGAGGTTCGTGCCAAATGGCTGAGGGCTGTCTTTATCAGAAACCGTGAGGTTTGGTAAACTGACGACAGGAGCGAGCACGCTTCCGTTCACCCAAATCTGATCAGGTTCGTTAAGGGCGAGAATCAAGAGATCCAACGCGGCATCACCGTTGACATCAGCAACCACAATGTCGGAGCGGAAATTTGCGCCCCCACTGCCGCTCGGGCCAAAATCGCCAAATACGGTGGTAGTTTTGGTGAATATGCCACTGCCGTCGTTTTCGAGAATCGCGCTCTCGTCTTCGGTTCCCCATTGGTTCACGAGTGCGTCCAGATCGCCGTCGCCATCGAAGTCGGCAAGTTCAAGATCACGAAACCGTAAAATGTCAGGGTAGATCTGGCCACTGTCGGTAAAGAAGCCATTCCCGTCATTGAAGAAAACAAACCCCTCACCGACTGTTGCGAAGATACCAACATAGCTAGCCGCAAACAGATCGAGATCGCCGTCGCCATCGAGATCGCCCAATTCAAGCGGTCCACTCAATCTGCCGTTGCCGAAAGCAGCATTGCTATCGTGGAAGCTTCCAGTTCCGTCGTTTAGCCAAACACGGAAGGCTGATTGGTCAATTCGCACGACGATGTCGATTGTATTATCGCCGTTGACATCACCAAAGGTGGCACCTTTAAAGAGCACACCGACAAAATCCAAATCGGCGACCTTTGTTGGATCATTCGTGAAGATTCCTGCCCCGTCATTGATCGCGATGGCCATGCCAGCAGAGAGCACATTCACGTAGTCCAGATCACCATCGCCATCGAGATCGATCAGGCGCGCCTCGATACTCCTGCTGACTTCAGGCATCAGGCTGTCACTCACACGAAAGACGCCATTGCCGTCATTGAGCCAGATCTCGCCGTTCCTCAAGACAAAATCCAGATCACCATCGCTATCAACATCGCCCAAAGATGGGCGGCCCGGATTGGAGTCAATAGGCGGGCCGCCACTATCCCGACCACTAATTTCCTGACCGCTGTCAGTGAACATCCCTAATCCATCATTGAACCAAATTCGGGAGATGCTGGGTTCCAAGGCCCCGTTCATAATTTTAGCAAACTTTGTGATCAAGACATCGACATGGCCATCGTCGTTAAAATCACCGAACGCGGCTGGAGCGCTGCGCTCAATACCATCGCCGAGGCGCTGCAGACTATCGGTGAAGACTCCTTCTCCGGTGGGTGCCTCTACCACGAACTGGAAAACAAGCGGCTGAAGGAATGACTCATCCAAAGCTCCTCTCAGACCGGAGGACAGAGTGAGCGTGATCCCCTCGCCCGGAAAAAAGGAATCGTCTGGGATGAGCGTGAGAGTCTGATCTGAGTTCGTGGTCGTGAAGCTGAATTCGCCTTGCTCGTCACCGACGAGACTCACATTGCCTGCAATGGTGGCTGGATCAATTGGCCCGTTGAATCGAATGGTCAACTGATCGGACAATCCCATCGTCGTGGAATTGGCAGCTGGAGTCGTGGCCAACACTTGCAGTTCGGTTCCCACATTGATTGAGACGATCGTTGTGGTAGCAGATTCAGTCAAACCATCAGACACCCGATAGCTAAAGCTGTCTGGGCCGGTGTATCCAGAGTTGGGCGTGTAGACAAAGGAGCCATCATCATTGAGCTCAAGTAAACCGAATGCCGTCGAAGAAACTAACACGGCAAACAAAGGATCACCTTCAGGGTCTGTATCATTGGAAGTCACCCCTGGTGCGAGCACCTCCAAAACCTCGTCCAACTGAACGGCAAATTGATCGTCCAAGGCCGAAGGAGCGGTGTTTCCTATTTTCACTCGGGCAATGCCAGACTCAGCGAGGCTATCTTTCGCGACATAGGTGAAAACGTCCGCCCCAGCAAAAGTGCCATCCGGAGTATAAGTAAATGAACCGTCGGGGTTCAAAGTAACGCTGCCGTGCCCTGGCGCCGAGTGAATCTCAGCGGTCAACCCAACGCCATCTCCTGTCGAATCATTCGTGAGCACACCTGGAGCTGAATCGCTGCGTGCAGAACCTGTATAGTAGTCATCACGCGCTCTCGGCGGTGACTCATTGAACCATACCTCTGCCACCGAGCTAAGGACGAAAACGTCGAGATCACCATCTTGGTCCAAATCTGCCAAAGACGCAGCCTTTCCGATCGAGCTGCCAAAGATGGGCTGCTGGATATCCATTCGCCCGTCACCCTGATTAAACCAGACCGCATTCCCGCCTGAGCGCTCGGAAGAGTTGATATAAATACCCTGCCATAGATCAAGGCTTCCGTCGCCGTTGAGATCTCCCACCGCCAAGCCCAAAATCTCGATGGCCTCGGCAGGCTTCAACGCCTGGGCACCCCGGAGAAACTGGCCGGTACCATCATTGAACCAGTTGCGCTGCCAACCGTTCGAGTAATTTTTAACCACAGAAGCGTCAAGAAATCCGTCTTCATTGAAATCGCCAAGTGCTAAATTTTCACCTCTTCCGAGATCCACGCCACTAGTCACCCCGGTAAACTGTCCTGTGCCGTCATTGATGAGCAGTGCTCCGCCGTTAGAATTGGTCACGTAAACGTCGAGATCGCCATCATTATCCAGATCGCCGACAGCGCTATCCCCCGCGAAGGAGCGCGAGCCGAACCTGACACGGGTTAAGGGATCATAAGTGAAATTGGCAGAGCCATCGTTACGCCAGATCCAGGCTTCCGGAGCATTCACACCTAACAAGTCAATGTCACCATCACCATCAAAGTCTCCCGCATCAACAAAGTCCAAAAGTTCATACGGGATCGTCTTGATGTCAGTAAACCGCCCACTGCCGTTGTTGATCGCAACATGAAACCTGACTGCCGTTGCGTACTCCCCCTCTACTTGGCCCTGGTAGAAGGTATCAAGGCTGCCATCACCATCAAAATCCGCGAGAATCGATTTTTGCGGATTTATAGGCCCGGCTGCGCTATCAAATCCTAAAGTCTCGGTGTGCTCGGTGAAAGTCCGATCCCCATTGTTGATCATGACAATCGGAAACTTGTAACGTTGCACGATGAGTGCGTCCGGTAGTCCGTCACCATCAAGGTCGCCCAGCGCGACGTCACTTCCTCCAGGTGGGGCTGCACTGGGCTCCACGCGGACAAAATTTGCGCCGCCCCGCAGAACCTCTACCTGAAATTGGGTGACGTAACCCGTCTGCAACAAAAGGTTTCCCGAGTTCTGAATTCCCGCCGCCGCACTCACCGTCACGATCTCTCCGGGGAAAAAATCTACGGTAGGATTGAGCGTGATTGTGGCATCGGAGACGTTTAGGCTGAATGGATGTAAGCCCGACTGAGACCCATGAATCGTGAGACTCCCCTCTAGAGAATCCGCATCCAAGTTGGCGCTGAAGACCAGCTGAATATTCGAGTTCGCCGCGGCATTGGTGTCATTTTGTTCAGGTGAAATCGAAAGCACCCGGAGCCGATCGACCGATTGCAGGGATACCGTCGCCACGTTGGAATCAGCAACTCCGTCGCTCGCAGTGTAAGTGAAGGAATCGTCGCCGCTGAAGCCGCTTGTGGGGCTGTAAGTGAAGCCACCATCGGGGTCGAGATCGATGCTGCCATTCGCAGGACCAGATACGAGTGTTGCACTTAAATTGGGATCACCGTCCGGATCACTGTCATTTGGGATCACACCCTCGGCCGCATTCACTACCAGAGGCGCACCGGGGAAAACGAGATAGGGCCCAAGATCATCGACCGCAACAGGCGGGGTATTGCCCAGTTTCACGCGAAACGGCCCAGCACTCTCGATGATGATCGAGCCGAGCGCACTCGCGACACGATAGGTAAACGAGTCCGTGCCAAGATAATCGACATCCGGGGTGTAGGTAAATGAACCATCGGAAGAGAAGGAGAGGCTTCCATGACTGGGTCCGGAACTGACATAGGCCCTCGTGATAGACCCTGCGTAGAATCCGGTGTTTGGGTTGCTGTCATTACTAAGGACTCCCTCCCCCGCTGGAATCGTGATGCCTTCTCCGGGCACGACCGCGTAGTAATCAGTCACCCCCTCAATCGGAAATTTCCCTAATTGCACAAGAATCGGCCCCGTCGTTGATAGCGAATTCGACACCGCGTAGGTAAACTCATCGACATTTTCGAACCCTGCACTGGCATAAAAGACAAACGACCCATCGGGTGCCATTGTCACCGTTCCGTTCGCTGGCTGCGTCAGCAACGTGGCAGTCAGACTTCCCCCGTCAGGATCACTGTCATTCGCCAACACCCCAAATTCAGCGGACCTGTCGGTAAACACTTGCCCAGTGCCATTTGTGAAGAGGTAGTTGTAGACGTCTGCTTTTCCTATTGGAGGATCCAGGGTGGGGGTGACATTGATCGTCACCACCGATTCACTAGATGGAACCGGCCCATCGTAAATGATATAGGTGAATGAATCTGTTCCGAAAAAATCTGCTTCCGGCGTGTAGACGAAGCTTCCGTCCGGGTTGACTGCCAACGTGCCGTACTGCGTGGTGAGAGTTTCGCGGTAGACGAAGTTTCCATTCGGGTAGCTTCCTTCGTATCCGAGCCCTGCGAAGAAATCCAATTCTGGGAATTGCGAGCGAAGTTCAGTGTAGGTGCCTCGGTGCTCGGCAATGACAAGTTGCGCTGATGCAGCGTATCCATTGAGTTCGCTAGAACTCACGAACAGTCCATTCGCAGTAGTAATCGTAAGCGTCTCGTCTTCTACAACTGTGAACGCGTGATCCTGAGTAACCGGTATGGTAACATTCAGCCACGCCTCGCCACTTGCGAAAAGAAGGTCGATGTCGCCATCGTTCTCGATATCGCCGGCAGACACCACAGCACTGCCATCGCCCACAGCCAGAACAGGGACGAACGTACCGTTGCCACCATCATTGCCCCAAAGCTGATTGTCAGTGACGAGGTCGAGATCGCCATCCGCATCCACATCGACAACAACCACCCCTTGGGAATCATCGGCCAAACTGGCACCTAGAGCAAACTGCCCCGTCCCATCATTTATCCACACTTGCGCGTCGCCACCACTATTGGCCACTACAGCATCAACAAATCCATCACCATTCACATCTCCCACCGCCACTGCCGTTCCAGCCGCCGTGCCCAGAGCTTGACCATTGAAAGTAAAGTATCCGAAGCCGTCGTTCAAGAAAACCTGATCCGCTTCTCCCTCACCACTATTGGCAATGTAAGCATCCAGTTGGCCGTCACCATTGAAGTCCGCGAGCGCGACGGCACTTGAGTTAAATCGATCCCCCACCGTGTCGATCTGTTCAGGATCAACCCCAACCAAAACTACTTCCTCGAATCCACCACTGCCGTCATTCAAATGCACCCGACTCCCATTTGTGGAACTCAAGCTAGTCGTCATAAAGAGATCAAGGTGACCATCATTATTCAGATCACCCACTGCCACATCCGTAGCTCTGTCGCCGATTTGCGAAGAAGCCACCCCATCTCGAGCGAAGAGACCCGCGCCATCGTTCAACCAGATGCTGCCCTGAACTCCGCTTGCATTGTTGACGATGACCACGTCAGTAAAGCCATCGCCATTGAGATCACCCGTCGCGACTGCCTCGCCCATCACCGCTGCGCCCCAGCTCCGAAGTGCTCCAAGAATCTGACCTGAACTCACCGGGGTAAGACCACTCTCGTTCAGCCACAAAGAATTCTCCGCGTTCTCACCGACCACGTCCACGTCACCATCACCGTCAACATCTACAAAAACGCGATCACCCACTTGGGTTCCGGTCAAAGGACCTCCAAAGACGAAGGTTCCATCCGACTTGTCCGGCGAAACATAAAAGGCCAAAGTCAATGCAGATTCCCAAGGTGAACCGGCAACACTTCTCAGATCTCCCATCAAAGTAAGCCGCACACTTTCCCCAGGACTGAAGTCACGATCCACCGTGACCTCCAGATTTTGAGTGTCGAGTGAGGTCACTACAAACGACAAAGGTCCGTTCATCGAACCTACGAGGACAAGATTTGCGGCCACGCCCTCAGCGCTCACAGCCTCGTCGAAGGTCAGCCGAATCACGCGGCTCGAAGAAATCAGTGAATCATTGACAGCAGGAATCGTGGCTGCCAGTTCCAGTTTTGGATTCACCCTTAGGGTCACCGTAGTCGATTCTCCTTCCCGCCCAAATAAATCGACCCCGCGATAAACAAACGAGTCCGTGCCGATGAAGTCCAAAGCGGGAGTATAACGAAAGCTGCCATCCGGTAGAAGGTCCACAGATCCATTGGAAGGATCACTCACTATCTGCGCGACTTGGCTATCGCCGAAGTCATTTAAAAGCACTCCCGGAGCCTCGATCGCGAGAACGGTATCCTCAAGCAGCTCATACTCTTCCGAAGACCCAATCGGCGGGATACTTTCCGAAGCACCAATGTCCCTGAGACCAGCGAGTCTTCTATCAGCGCCACGTTGATCGCTGCTCGGCGACTTTTCTTCGCCCAAATTTAGATCTGGGTCACCAGCGTCCAACGCGGGCGATCCCGGGAGCAAGGCATGTGTCCTCGTTGGCCCGCCATTGAATGCGAGCGGCGCCAACCCTGGATTTATTTCGATAGTGAGGTCGTCACCGAATCGATTCATCACTGCAAACACGTTCTCCACATTACTGGGTGGATCTGTCTCGAAGTCCTCGACAAGGCCCGGAGCAAAATTCGCAGCAAAGAAGTTGTTCGCCGAATTAACAATAGCTTCACCCGGCGGGATCACGCCACCCGGCTTGATCGCCACACCCGTATTGTAAAGCCCACCTCCATTGCGAGCACCATTGAGTCCTTCGCTCACCCGATTTTGAAAAACAGTGCAGCTGTAAATATTCAGCTCCGCGACGCCCAGGTTATCACTGGCATTATAAATTCCCGCGCCATAGACTGGCACCTCGAAATCGAAGGCCAAGCCGATCGCTAGGTTATTGGAGATTGTCGAATTACGCAAAGTGACCCTGCTGGATTCAAACCGCGTGATCTCGGGGTGCTCCGGGTCACTGACGAACGGCGTGCATTGGTTGTAGACACCACCACCCCTCGCGTTTCCAGTGACAGAGTTGCCAGATATCGTCGAATTTTCGATCTGCGCTACTCCTCCATTATTATTACGAATGCCGCCACCGGCCACACTGAAACCTTCTGCGGTGTTGTCTTCAACGGAGACGCCATCGAGATGAAGAGTCGCTAAATAATCATTGGCGATTCCTCCGCCCTCACCACCAACCTCGTTTCCGCTCACACTGGAACGGGTCAAGCTCACAAAGCTCACTCCAGTGCTCTTGAGCCCGGCACCGCTGGACAAGATGACACCCACCTTCGCGGTGTTAGCGTCCACTTCACAATCCTCCAGACTCATCAAGCTCGCGAAACTGTGAACGCCTCCCCCATTCGCCAGAACGGTTGTCGAGTAAGCACGGTTCGAATTCAGCTTTGAATTGACGACCTTTACCGCCCCCAAAAAGGAGCTTAGTCCACCACCGGATGAACCCAAATGCGTGTCCACTTCGTTGTCCGTAATCGTGCAATCTTTGATCGAGACAAGCCCCAGGTCATTGTGAATCCCACCACCAAAACCAGCGAAGCGGAAATCTGCAGGGCTCAAATCAGTCAGTCGAATTCCTCCAAGAATCGGGATACAACCCAACGGGCTACAGTCTTGCCCCACCACCACCGGCACCGGCACGCCCCGAAGCAGGGTCGCCGAGCCAGCTGCCCCCTTACCCACCCGGTTGTTGTAGATTTGACAACCCTCAATCACGGCAGAGGGCATGCCACCTCCAGACCATCCCTCGCCGGCCGCGAAGGGATCGTCGCCCAACGATTCAAACAAGGGCTGCACCCCACCCTCTTCAGTTCCTGCCGAGTCCAAGAAGTCCCCCATCAAATCTTTAATTCCAGCCTCGATCTCAGCGGTCGCTTCTTCCGGATTGGTCGAGGTCGGCGGCTCCATACTCTGCAAACCAGAAAAGAAAGTACTCAGAGTCTCGGCAGCAGTTTCCGAACCCTCGGGCCCAAGCGTAAGAAGACTGCTATCGATACCACTGTTGCTAATACCGCCGCCACTGTTCTCCGCCGCGTTGTCATGAACCTTACAGTCGAACATGCTCAAGCGAGCAGGCCCACTGTTGAAAATACCGCCACCTTCTCCACCAAATCCATAGGCGCGGCTATCTTTGATCTCACAGTTGATCAGTAGTAGATTCCCACCATCATTGTGGATTCCTCCACCCTTGGGGGCCAGTCCATCCATGATCGTGAGATCCTCCAGCACCACCGAGACACCGGGATTAATTTTAAAGACCGAATCCAGAAGCCCACCGGAAATAAACGTCACGCCCATTCCTTTGCCTCGTATAGTGACATCAAAATCCAGCACCTTATTCTCGAAATACACTCCTTTATCCAGCTCGATGACATCAGCATTAGAAGCAAACGCGGCAGCCAGATCATTCTGACGGGGTGGAGGGATTACCAAAGTGAGATAATCAGAATAGCCCTGACCTTTGAAATCATTGATAACGTCGGAGACTGAACTCTGGGAAAAAACCGCAGTAAGAGTCGCTGGATCGTCCAAAACACTTGAAGAAATGCCTATCTGTAAAACTTCTATCGGTTGCTGGTTTTGCGCATATCCCGATCCAGGATCTGTCAGCACGACGTTAGTGAGAGTCCGTTTAATGCCGATACCTTGTATAGTAGTCCTCACCATCGTCTCTAGCTTTGCCTGGCGACCCGCAGGAGGCGACCCCTCAACGTGGATACTTTGCTGAGCCTGAGCAGAGCCCCCCGACCAGAAGGAAATGAGTGCACAAGCGAAAACAAACCAAGAGACATTGGGTAAATACATATAAATAGAGGGTAGGCGGCTTTTCTGGGCGGGAATTAGGGGGAACTCAGAGGCCTAGACCCGAAGGAAGACTCACTCATCTAACGAAGCTTTAACGACACCTCCGTCTTACTTTGCTCAAGGTATTGAAATAAGCCTACATAACCAGTAATTTCTGCGTGTACTTTAATAACCAAGCCTCCAACGAACGCCTCCTTGTGAAAAAAAATTCAGAATCACCAAAGTTTCCTCCGGAAATCTTTTATTTTCTCCACTGACTCCAGTTATCAACTAGGCAAAAAGGACGCTCTCCCAGTTTCAACTCAATTCCTCCAGCGTTAGACTAGGGTCGACACCAGCGACTTCAACTGCTTGCCGAAACTATGTAACAATACTTTTAAATCACAGCCTCAAACTAAGGATCTAGTGGCCGTTAAGGCCGTGGGGGTTCGATTCCCCCCTCGAGCACCATTTGTTAAAAAGGCTTCCAGTTAATCTGGAAGCCTTTGTGGTTTATAGAAGTATTTTCTCCTCGAACCTATTAATAGAAAAGCCTCTCAACTTTCGCTGAGAGGCTCAAAAAAACGTTGGAGGGCACGCTAATTACTCGGGTTGGCAAGGGTTGCCATATTCCGCGTGATCTTGGATATGTGGCCAGACTTTACAATTTTCTGAACAATCTGTTTCGCCTCCCCATGCATTTGCATTTTTCCCACAGTCATTACTCACAGTATTACAACAAGAGCTTGCAGCTAGGGCAAAAGCTGCAGCGCACGCGCCTACTAATAATTTCGATATAGCCATGCTCCAAAATCTATCAGAATTATAAAAAGAATCAAGAAGCGTATTAACATACGCTCAATCATCTGATCATTTACCATCAAAATCCCTGAAAAACCCCTCGCTTTTCCCCCACTAGTCTCAGAGACTCAGCCACACTTATTATGTTTTTCCAAAATCTAGCACGCAAAAACGAGATCGGCGCCAACTGCTACCTCATCGAAACCAGCGACAGCACTATCGTGTTAGATTCTGGCATGCACCCAAAAGAAGAAGGCCTTCAGGCTCTCCCAGCTCACCACGAGATACCACCTTCCAGCGTAGATGCTATAGTCCTCAGTCATGCGCACCTCGATCATACGGGAACGATTCCTGTACTCATGCGCGACCAGCAAGATGCCCCACTTTACCTCACTCAAGCCACAGCTGACTTAGCAAAAGCATTACTTCATAATTCAGTGAATGTGATGCAACACAAGCGTCTCGAATTTGGCATCACTGAGTATCCACTCTACGGGCACCGTGAGCTAGACCGACTAGCCACCCGCTGGGAGCCACAAAAGTACGAAGAAAGTTGGAAAATCAACCGCGACACTGAACTCACCTTCTATGATGCTGGCCATATTCTTGGCTCTGCTGGAGTGATGATTGAATCTGATGAAAAGCGTATTTTCTACACAGGCGATATCCAATTTGAAGACCAGACTCTAATCACCGGCGCTAAATTCCCCGAGGAACACGTTGATGCATTAATTGTAGAAACGACCCGCGGCGCCGCCCCTCGTAAAGCTGACTATGACCGCGACAGAGAAGAACAAAAACTTCTAGATGCTATCTTAGACACACTTGAACGCGGAGGCTCAGCACTCATTCCTGTTTTCGCCATCGGTAAAACACAAGAAGTCCTGACGATGATTCAGAAATTTAAGCTGAGCGGCCAGCTCCCTGATAAAACCCCAGTTTACATGGGCGGCCTCAGCACAAAAATGACGATGATCTTCGATGATCTATCAGACTCTACCAGCCGTAAAGTCCCTGACTTTAAAATCCTGGAAGACATGGACCTGCAAACGGGTTCGAAAAAGCACAAAGGTGCCCCTATCACTTATCGCCCTGGCGCTATTTTCTGCCTTTCCAGCGGTATGATGTCTGAGAAAACCACTTCCAACATTTTTGCTCAGACCTTCATTTCTAATCCTAAGAATAGCCTACTCTTTGTCGGGTACGCCGACCCGGCATCACCAGGTGGAGTTATTCGCCAAACTAAGTTAGGTGACACCGTCAAGCTCTCGAAAGAACAGCCCGCAGTCGTACTTAATTGCCCAGTAGAGGTTTTTGATTTCTCTGGTCACGCCACTCGTGATGCCATTCTCGACTACATACTCAAGCTCACACCGAAACAAGTGTTCCTAGTCCATGGTGATCTGGCAGCAAGTGAATGGTTCCAGCAACAAATCACAAGTCGTCTTCCAGAAACAGAATGCGTCATACCTATACCAGGTAAGAAGTATTCATTGTAATTTCTCACATTTTAAACAAAGTTCTTCGGCCTTAGCGCTTATGCTACACGGTCTATAAAACCAACTACTAAAGCTTTCGTGCTTTAGATCTGAAAAATTCATGAAAAAACAACTAACTATCGCTGCTCTTGGCCTTGCATTCTCTGCAAGCTCTTTTGCTCAAGATAAGGCTGCAGAGGCAGGTACACCTGAACTCTCAGCTGAAACAGTTCGCACAGATTCTTCCTACTTCTTCGGCTACCAGAGTGCAGCACAACTCGCAAATGCCGGCCTTGTTGCTAGCGACTTTGACAAAGACAGCTTCTATGAAGGCTTTATAAGTGGCCTCACGAATGAAGAACCTAAGGTCAGCCAAGACGAAATCACAGCAGTCATGCAAGCTCTTCAAGTGAAGATTCAAGAGCGCGACAAGAAGCTCGGCGAAGAAAACTTGAAAAAGGAAGAAGCATTCCTTGCTGAAAATAAAAAGAAGGAAGGCGTCATCACAACAGATAGCGGCCTCCAGTACATCATTCTCGACAAAGGTGGTGACAAGAAATACGAGGCTCCAGCTGACGCACCGAACGGTGTAGACATGCAGTCCGAGTTCACAGTGAACTACAAAGGCACACTCATCGACGGCACAGAATTTGATGCATCTCCTGAAGGCGAGCCTGCCGACCTTACTCTCCAAGTTGTTCCAGGCTTCGGAGAAGCACTCAAGACAATGCCTATTGGCGCTAAGTGGAAACTATTCATCCCATCTAAGCTCGGTTACGGTGAGCGCCGCATGGGACCAGTTCTAGCACCTAACTCCACACTCATTTTTGAACTCGAGCTTAAGGACATCGGTAAGCGTGAAATGCCACAAGGAGGCATGCCTTTCCAACTTCCTGCTGGCGCTATGCCACAAGGCCATCCTGGCCAGTAAGCTCTAGTAGACTTCTCTAACAATCTTCAAAGCGCAGCCTCACAAGCTGCGCTTTTTTGCTTCTAAAAAAATCATACCAGCGCATATTTACGACTATGAACGTAACCTTTTACGGACACTCTTGTTTCTCTGTAGAGATCAATGGCTCTAAGATTTTGTTTGACCCATTCATTAGCCCAAACCCGAAAGCGGACGACATAAATATTGATAATATCGAGGCCGATTATGTCCTAGTTTCTCACGGTCACGAAGACCACGTAGCTGACGCTGAAGCAATTCTCAAACGCACCGGCGCCACCCTCATATCTAACTACGAAATCGTTTGTTGGTTCGGAGAAAAAGGGCTCAAGAACGCTCATCCACTCAATCACGGTGGCTCGGTCACCCTTCCATTTGGCAAAGTCAAATTCGTCAACGCGGTCCATTCCTCTGTACTACCAGACGGCAGCTATGGTGGAAACCCTGGCGGCTTTGTCATCGAATCAGATGAAGGAAACTTCTACTTCTCTGGTGATACAGCGCTCACTTACGACATGAAACTACTCGGTGAGTTCCACAAGCTCGACTGGGCAGTGCTCTGTGTCGGTGACAACTTTACTATGGGTTACGAAGATGCCGCAATCTGCGCCAATTGGATTGGAGTAAATAAAGTATTAGGCACCCACTTCGATACATTCCCATACATAGAAATCGATCACAGTGCTGCGATCGAACATTTCGCTAGTAAATCCATAGAGCTAACCCTTCTTCAGATTGGACAGACAGTCTCTCTCTAACATTTAATTATTATCATGAAAATCCGTACAGGCATCGGCTACGATGTCCACCAATTCGCTGAAGGCCGCAAATGTATTCTCGGTGGAGTTGATATTCCACACAGCGTCGGCCTACTCGGCCACTCAGACGCAGACGTGCTTTGCCACGCCATAGCAGATGCTATCCTGGGGGCACTAGGCCTACCTGACATTGGCTACTATTTCCCACCGCATGACGACTCTATTGAGGGCATTTGCTCCTTGGATATTCTAAAGAAATGCAAAGAGCTCGCAGACGAAAAAGGGGCTGACCTTCAAAACGTAGACTCAGCTCTCGTTGCCGAAGCTCCAAAAATTCTACCACACCTTTCAGAGATGAAAGCCAATATAGCTAATGCCCTGAATCTCGAACCAGAGGACATTGGAATCAAAGCGACTACTAACGAAACAATGGGCTTTGTTGGACGTAATGAAGGTATAGCAGCCATGGCTACATGCTGTCTTATTATCCAGAAGAGTTAATTCTATGTCTCAGCTCCGCATCAATGACTTGCCAGAAGAGGAACGCCCCCGAGAAAAACTCATAAAATGGGGGCCTCAGACGCTAAGCAATGCTGAGCTCATAGCTATTTTTTTAAGAGTTGGCGTTACCGGGAAGAGCGCCATCGAAGTGGCTCAAGAGTTACTAGAAACACATGGTAGCCTCCGCGCACTCGGCAGAGCCGACATTAAAGAAATAGCCAAACAACACGGAGTTGGCCCTGCAAAGGCTGCACAGATTGCTGCAGCGTTCGAACTTGGCCTCCGCTCTGCAAAAGAGGAAATGAACAAGGCCTCAGTCGCCTCACCTGAAGAAATCTACACACTCATGCGCCCCATGCTATTGCATCAGAGCTGTGAAAAAGTATTTCTATTGCTCGTTGATTCCAGACTAAAGCACGAGCGAACCATAGAACTCTCTCACGGCTCGCTCACTGAAAGCATCTGCCATCCACGAGATGTTCTCCACTACGCCCTACTCCACCAATCCTATGGCTTCATCCTCATTCACAACCACCCGAGTGGTGACCCCAGCCCTAGCGAAGCAGATAAACGAATGACACAAACCATTCACGATGCAGCCGAACTCATGCAGTTACGTTTTGTTGACCACGTAATCATTGGAGCTCCCACCCCCCAGCGAGACCCGTACTACTCATTTCGAGAACACGGCTTTTTCATCTAACATTACCTACACTATGATCCACCCTACCGCGATTATCCATCCCGATGCTGAAATCGGGAGTAACGTATCCATTGGCGCATTTTCAATAATCGATGCAGATGTGTCCATTGGAGACAACTGCACTATCGATCCTCATGTGTGGCTTACAGGTCTAACAACACTCGATGAAAACAACTTTGTTGGTTTCGGCTCACACATAGGCGGTACACCTCAAGATGTATCTTTTGATAAATCTATAAAATCCGGCGTGCAGATCGGCAAAGGAAACACCATCCGTGAACACGTTACCATTCACCGTAGCACTAGCGAAGGGGGCCTAACTACTCTTGCTGACAACAATATGCTAATGATCAATAGTCACTTAGCGCACGATGTACATGTTGGATCTAACAACAACCTAGCGAACAGTGTCCTTATCGCTGGCCATATTAACATCGGCAGCAACTGTTTCCTCGGAGGTGGTGCAGGCTTTCATCAATTCATAAAAATTGGCGACTACGCTATCTGCCAAGGCAATGCTGCAATCACCAAAGATATCCCTCCCTACTGCATGGCACACGGACAAAACCATTTGGCCGGCCTCAATGTCATTGGTCTACGACGAGCCGGATTCAACGCGGATCAACGTAAAGAAATAAAGTCAGTCTACAATCTCCTCTTTAAAAGCGGTCTAGGCATGACCGAAGCTCTACGTCAAGCTAGTGAAACGAATTGGTCACCTGAGACCCAACTACTCTTAGATGCAGCTAAGAACCCATCTCGTAAAGGCATCATGATGTAAACAGACGCTATTCACCCCCCTAAAAACAAAGCCACAGATTTTCTGTGGCTTTTCTTTGTATAAAAAACGGGCGAAGTTCGAAAACTTCGCCCGTTATAAAATAGTATCTGATTAACTCAAATTAGAAGCTAACAGAAAGGGAGAGACCACCGTAGAAACGGTTTTTCTCATCACTAGGTGCAAGTGGGCCGTGAGTATCGAGGCCACTTAGCTCCCAGCTGTACGCGAGGTACGGAGTGAGTGTTGCATTCTCTGAGATGTCGAGATCGTAAGAGACTGTTGTTGTGTTTTGGTTAAGCTTACCTTTTTCTGCGAGGTAACCAAGTGTGTTAGTGAGATCAACGCCTTCAAAGAAGAGATCTTCTTTGCCGAGAACGAGCTCAGTGTAACCATTGTTGTCACCTTCATCGCTGGAAAGTACACCAGATGCGTCGAAGAAGTAAGTAAGGCTGGAGTTAATTCCCCAACAGAAGTCTTTGCTAACACCAAGGTAAACTTCAGCTACGTCAGTAGAAGTACCGTGACCGTTGTCAGTATTGTACCAGATATAACCAGTAGTAAAACGTGCGAAACCGAAGTCTTTGCTCATCTCGAAGAAGAGGTCAAGTTCGTCTTCAGCTTGGTTAGTTGTACCGTTATCGTAAGAACCGTACCATGCGCCAGTAGCGAAATCCACACCCCAAGCGGACTTGGAAAGATTAATGCCAGCATCAACAAGGTCATCACCGAAGTATGCACCACGGAAGATGTAGTCCGATGAGTAGCCTGCGTAGATCTCACCTTCAAAAGAAGGCTCAACTTCTACGACATCTACAACAACAGGACCTGCGAAAGCAGCGCCAGAAAGAAGGGCACCACTGAGTAGGGATAATGTAGTTTTGTTATTCATAACGACCGTTAGGTAGCACATTCAACACTAAGGTAAAACAAAAAAATGACTTTTTTGTCACATAAGAAACAGCTCAGAAGGGAGACGCACCAATAGATTCTGGATGAACTCTTAAGACTCACTAACTAATAAATACTTACAAATGACCAACCTAGCTATCAGAGCCATAAGCTTCTTCCCCGTGATCATTAAGATCAAGCCCTTGATGCTCGACATCCGTATCAACGCGAAGACCACCACAGAGGACCTTCGCTACAACGAGACCAACAAATGCAGCAAGAGCACTCCAAACACCAGTGACGATGACACTCTTCGCCTGAACCCAGAACTGAGCAAAACCTCCGTCCACTCCATAACCTTCACGAATGAACACGCCTGTCAGAAGAGCCCCAACAATTCCACCCATGCCATGCACGCCAAACACATCCAAGCTATCATCATAGCCGAGCACATGCTTAAGCTTGGTAGCGGCGAAATAACAAACCAGAGATGAAATAGCCCCAATAGCCAACGCTCCAGGCACATCAGTAGAACCTGCAGCGGGTGTGATCGCCACCAAACCAGCAACAGCCCCCGTTGCCACGCCTACTGCGGTCGGCTTTTTAGATATGACCCATTCAAGAACCATCCAAACAACTAAGGCAGCAGCCGCTGCTATCTGAGTAGTTAGCATAGCCATGCCTGCGGAACCATTCGCAGCACCAGCAGATCCAGCATTAAAACCAAACCAGCCAACCCAAAGCAATGCAGCACCTATCAAAACGAAAGGAACATTGTGCGGCACAAATACTGGCCCAGGAAATCCCTTGCGCTTCCCAACCATGATACAAGCAATGAGTCCTGCAACCCCTGCATTGATGTGTACTACGTTACCACCGGCAAAATCTAGAGCATGCTCATGAGCTCCCATTAACCAGTTACCCTCTTCCCCGCCGTGGAAAAGTCCGCCACCCCACACCATGTGCCACATTGGTAGATAAGATAGTACTGTCCATATGAGAGTGAATATCAGAATCGCTGAGAATTTCATACGCTCAGCAAAAGCCCCTACTATTATAGCTGGGCTAATAATAATAAACGTCATCTGAAATGTCACCCACACCGACTCTGGTATAGTCCCACTTAGTAGCCCTTCCTTCATGTGGCTCAGAAAAACCAAAGAAGAATCCCAACCAAAGTAGGCATTACCACCTTCACCCGCAGCCACAGCATAACCAAAGACCACCCACAACAGAGACATAATGCCAGCCATAGCAAAACACTGAACAAAAATACTCAGCACATTCTTACTTCGCACCAAGCCGCCATAGAACAATGCCAAGCCCGGAAGACACATCAACAAAACCAATAAAGTTGATGTCAACATCCAAGCAGTATCCCCTGTATCAAGGGTAACCACTTCAGTCTCCTGCCCAAATAAAAATGAGGAACTCGTTAATAATAGTACCGCTGCTGACAGCGCCGTTTTCGTTCGTGTAGCGTTTGAATGCATGAGGTACCACCTAGCAAACTAATGAAACAAATTCATTATGAAAAATTTTATTTCGAGTCATCACCGAGTTGGCACAAAGAATGCTAAGCGAACTATGTTCACACTAAACTAAGTTGATGAAAACTACTAATAAGACACTACTCAAGATGATGCTCGCAGCGATACTCTCGCTATGTGCATTTACGACGGCTTCTGCTGATGGTTTCGATCCAATAGCTGAAGAAAATCAGGTTACTGTTGAAATGCTCGATTCCGAACACGATGACTACAGCGAAGGCTCTGTAGACATCGTTGGTAAAGAAGTATACAAATACATGCAATTTAACGGCAATGAAGGCCTTACTGAAACACAGATCTCAGCAGCTGAAGGCTACTTCGATCGTTATCTCGATCAGCCGTTTTTCGCACTATCTACAGTTTGGACACTCATCTGTGCCTTCCTTGTATTCATCATGCACCTCGGATTCGCCTCCATCGAATCTGGCATGTGTCAGCGCAAGAACACAGTAAACATCCTCTTCAAGAACATCTTCATCATCTGCTCAGGTCTTCTCCTGTACGCTGTATGGGGCTTCAATGCAATGTACCCTCTCGGTAACTGGAGCATTGATAACGTCTTCGCATTCGGCTCTGCACTCTCCATGTCAGGCAATGAAGGAAACGACCTTTCCTACGGCGGCACCGCACTCTGTCAGACAGGCTGGGCGGACTTCATCTTCCAGGCAATGTTCGCAGCAACAGCAGCAACAATCGTTTCTGGTGCAGTTGCAGAGCGCGTAAAGCTTGGATCATTCATGATCTTCGCAGTACTCCTTGTAGGCTTCGCATACCCAATCACTGGTGGTTGGAAGTGGGGTGAAGGCTGGCTCGACCAGAAGGGCTTCTACGACTTTGCTGGCTCTTCAGTAGTTCACGCCTTCGGTGGTTTTGCAGCTCTTGCATGTGTACTCATCCTCGGACCACGTACCGGCAAGTTCACCAAGTCTGGCGTCAGACCAATCCTTCCATCTAACCTTCCACTAGCCAACATTGGCGGACTCCTCCTCTGGTTCGGTTGGTTCGGATTCAACTGTGGCTCTGTTCTCTCTGCAGACCCAGCTAGCATCTCATACGTAGCAGTTACTACTTCATTCGGTGCTGCATCTGGCGGTCTTGCTGCGATCCTCATCTCATGGATCATCCTCAAGAAGCCTGACCTATCCATGGCAATCAACGGTGTCCTCGCTGGTCTCGTAGGTATTACAGCAGGTGCTGACCAACTCTCACTTCTCGGATCTAGCATCGCTGGTGCGATCGGTGGTGTGTTAGTAGTACTCGCAGTGATGTTCTTCGATAAACTCAAGATTGACGATCCAGTAGGAGCCATCTCCGTACACGGTGTAGTTGGCATCTGGGGAACACTCGCAGTAGGTCTCCCATTCCTCTGCCTTCCTGAAGCAGGTGCTCCATTCGGAGTTCAGCTCCTAGGAACACTCTCCATCGCAGCGTTCGCATTCACATTCTCCTTCATCGTATTCTTCATCATCAAGCTCATCATGGGTGTGCGTGTTGACGAACAAGAAGAACACGAAGGCCTCGACGTAGCTGAGCACGGTGTTCCAGCATACAACGACTCTGCTAACTAATATTTCTAAAAGTACTATATTGTGATAGTGTAAGGGAGAGGCTTCGGTCTCTCCCTTTTTCTTGTCTAAGATAACCACCCTCCCTTCTTTTCCCTTGTTCAAGCCATAGTCTCATGGCAATCCAGTGCTGCAATTAGAGCCAACAGAGAATGCAGTACCTATTGATCGACAACTCAAACACCCGAACCAAGTTCGCGCTAGGCACCCCTGAGCAACTCGGTCAGACGGTGGCGATCATCCCCACAGCTGAGATATCTAATCTCTCGCTCGACTCAGCGCTCTCCGGCATTTCCTTTGATGCAGTAGTCCTTTGCTCCGTCGTACCTGATAAGGCTCTCATAATGGCTAGCTACTTTGCTAACTATCCATTTCACCAACTCACCTCGAATAGCATTTTAGGCATCGAAATAGATTACCCTAATCCAGCTCAAATCGGTGCCGATAGACTGGCTAATGCAATAGGAGTTCAAGCTCTCTTTTCTTCACCCGCCATCGTTATCGACTTTGGCACAGCAGTTACATTCGATGCCATTGGCCCGAATAATAGCTACCTAGGTGGAGTTATCGCCCCAGGTCTAGCCTCAATGACTCAAAACCTAGCCAAGCGTACAGCCCTCTTACCTCGAATCGAACTTAGTGAGCCGGAGCGCGCAATCGGAAAATCAACTACCGAGGCCATGCTCGCCGGTGCTGTCTTTGGCTACCGCGGTCTGATCAAAGAAATCATCCACAAACTCAGCGAGGAAATGCAGGCCACACCTACCGTCGTCGCGACTGGAGGTGATGCTGCGCTGATTGCGCGCGGGCTACCAGAGATTCACCACGTCTCCCCCACTCTCACTCTAGAAGGCATCCGCATTGCCGCCACCCTTCAATTTTAAATCCACTTCACCACCATGGAATTTACTAACAAAGCAATCGGCGTCGACTTCGGCGGCACCTCCATTAAATTTGGAGTCGTACTCGGAAAACAAATCATCGCAGAAGCACCACCAATTCTGCCCACTGACTACCCGAAGCCAAACGACCTCATCCAAGCAATTGCAGATACATGCATAACACTCATTGCCCAACACCCTGAGATCAAAGCTATTGGGTGCGGCGTCCCAGGGTTCGTAAATACTCCAACAGGACTCATTCATAATCTCACAAACGTCCCAGGCTGGGTAGACATCCCCCTACGTGACCTCCTATCGCAGAAAACTGGACTCCCTTGCATCGTCGAAAATGATGCCAATGCTATGGGCGTTGCTGAATGGAAACTTGGAGCCGGCGCTGGCTACCAACACCTCATCTGCCTCACTCTAGGCACAGGAGTAGGTGGAGCCATTATCGTAAATGATCAGCTCGTCCGCGGCGCTCAATTCGTTGCCGGTGAGTTAGGACAAACTTCTATCCACTATAATGGTCGCGTCGGTGCCTATAATAATCCTGGAGCCCTAGAAGACTATGTAGGAAATAACGAGTTCGCCGCAGATGCTCAGCGCGCTTACTTCGAAGCAGGAATCGAAAAGACACTCGACGCCTGCACCCCTGCAGCACTCGATGCCGCCGCCACCGCTGGCTGCGAAATCGCCATTGCCTGCTGGGACGACTTTGCCCGTAAGCTCGCCTGCACTTTAGCCAACTGTTGTTGGCTGCTTAACCCAGAAGCCTTTGTTATCGGTGGTGGAATCAGTAAAGCAGGAGAGACACTCTTTCAGCCACTCCGCAAGCACGTGGCAGCTCAACTAAGCGCACCATTCCGCGACCACCTTCAAATCGTTCCTGCAAAATTCTCAAATGAAGCAGGAATCATTGGTTGCGCAGTCCTTGCTCTCGAAGCCACTGAGACTGAACAACTCCAGAGTTAAGTTCAGCACCCCAACATTTTCGTCATAATTCTTAGGTCGACTTTAACTGCACTAAATCTCTCTAGGCAACAACACACTTAATACGCTCTATGGCTCCTAACTATATTGCCTAATACAGAAGTGGTCTCACTTTTTTACCAGCCTTCACCTTAAATTCCTTCAAGGATCGATCAATACTAGCAGCGCTGATTGTCTTTAATTGCTGCTGAACTTCGTCTGATACGTCGAGGTAGGGAACCCATATGGACAGCATGTCTTTCATGCGTATGCCACAGGGTTGATCCATGACCAACCAACAGCTTTTTAGAGCTTCGATGCTTTTTTCACTCGTAGCGATGATTGGGCTAGAGTGTCCTCATTTATGAGGCAACGGGAGCTATTCGGAACTCGACCAATCTTTTTTTGGTGTCTCCTTCAATGAGGCAACACGCCAGTTCGAATCCGCGCTGTAAAAAATTGACTTCGATCTTTTTTTCATCACAATCACAATGAAGTTGTTTGAGAAAATTCAACAACCTCATAAGTATACTAAATAATACACCTAAAACAAATATTAATTAATATGAATACCTCCAAATTTAAACTTCTTGCTGTTGCCGCAACTTGCTGTGGCCTATCTTCAGCTTCAGCCGTAACTTTATATGAAAATGGCGTACTAGCCTCCGACGGCCTAACCCTCACTGATTTGCAAGCTGATGGATGGACTGTAATATACAATGAATTCTATGACGATGACACCTCGTTTACTGATGTAGCAGACTGGGCCACAGCAACAGGTACAGGATCTGTATTTATAGGAGCATTAGACCTATCTGGAAATGTACTACTTGGAGCAACAGGTACAGCTGAAGTTCTCACTGTTACAAACTCTGATACCGTAGCATCTTCATATGCATCAAGCAACTTACATTGGTACAACTACAACCCGACAGGCACCTCTGGCTCTGTTGGCTTTGCATTAAACAGTGATGTCACCTTAAATTCTGCCGACACAGCTACCGCTGATGGTGAATATCGCCTTTCATGGCACACGCATGGTGATGTTGGTGGCTACCGCGTCGGCAGCACCACAAGCCTGAACTCTAGCACAGATTACGTAAAAGTAGTATTAGTCAGCGCCGCTGTCGCCGCTGTACCTGAACCAAGTAGTATTGCATTACTTGGCTTAGGAAGTGTAGCCCTTCTATTCAGACGCAAGCGTGCATAGTATTTAATACTCACTATTTTTTTAATGCCTAACATGCTTAAAAGCGTGTTAGGCATTTTTATTCTACAGCTCCTCCTATAGAGGAACGTAATTACCTTTATTTTCGTAAGTGATTTGCGTCGACACGTCCGACTTAATAAGGCAATCGCAACGCACCATGCTCGTGGTCGCGTAGTAACTCCGTAAGTTGCTGGACCACATACACCAGTTCGCCTAACGTAATATAAAAAGGTGGCGTGAATGCTAAAATATTGCCATCGGGTCCGTCGGCTAGCATCACCACTCCCCTCTCGAGCATTTGACCAAGCAACTTTCCGGCCACATCCCCCGCAGGTCTCCCGCCCGGGTGACGAAGCTCCACCCCTATCATTAGACCGCGCCCACGCACCTCGTGAATCAAAGGCGAGTCCATTTCTTCTAACATCGCCACCAGCTCTCTCCCCTGACGCTCGACATCTGCGGCGACTCTAGGATTCGCATGAATCTCTAATGCCTTCACCGCCATCGCACAGCCCACTGGATTCCCCAGGAAAGTACTCGTATGCAGCGCCTCGCCTGGACTCACTGGCCACTTATCCATCACCTCAGTTATTCCTACACAAGCCGAAATGGGGTAACCACCAGACAGAGCCTTCCCCACACAGATCAAATCAGGAAAGACCCCCTCCCACTCACACGCAAAGAGTCTACCAGTCCGGTTAAACCCGCTGTAAATTTCATCAAAAATCAGCACCACATCGTTCTCGTCAGCCCATTCTCGTAGAATTTTCAAGAAACCCATTGGCGGCACAACCTTGCCGCCACGCCCTTGGATAGGCTCTAGAAGAAGCGCCCCAATACGACTAGCGGGCAATTGATTCAATTGATCGCGTAGCACATCTAAATCCCTCTCCTCTTTCGGAAAATCTAACTCATGTCGAACATCAGCCAACTGCGAGTCAAACGGTCCTCGAAATTTATCAAATCCACCACCGAGTAAAGCACCGTAGCCAAGCCCATGATAAGCATTCCGAAAATGGATCACCCCCGGCTTGCCTGTGGCTATAAATGCGGTCTTTAGAGCAATCTCAACGGCCTCAAATCCGGAATTTGCCAAAACGGTTTTCCCGACTCCTTTCCCCCATCGCTCAAAAGTCAACTCGGATAGACGCTTACAGACTTCTACTTTAAGCTCAGTCGGATGCACATCGCCCATCGCATGCATAAGCTTTCCACTCTGCTCCACCATAGCCTCTCGCAGAGGTGCATGCGTATGACCTAGACCAGCAACACCGAAGGCACTCGTCACATCAATATAACGATTCCCATCGGCATCCCAAACACAACTACCCTCAGCGCGCTCCCAAAAAATAGGCCAATCCTCAGCCACATAAGTCACATTATGGCTCTCATATTTTCGTAACTCGGCAGCGAGCTCCACTGAGCGTGGACCAGGAATCGCAGTTTTTAGTTCAGGCAGCATAGCTATACACATCATTCTGATTCACATCAGAATAACAATCAGATTTCAACAATCCTTCACTAGTTTTTCGCTGAACACTTCTTGCATCTCATTAAAAATCATGCTGTCTTCCGTTCGCACTACCTATGTATTCTCACATCATCTTTGATCTCGATGGAACACTCATCGAGTCCCTCCCTGGGATAGCCGCAGCACTCAATACTGCACTCGCTGCATCGGAACTGCCGACTCACAGTATCGAAGACGTTCGTACTTTTATTGGAGACGGCTCCTACACACTCTGTGAACGAGCTACTACAGATCAACCTGCAGAAGTCATTCATGCTATTCACGAGATTTTCCTGAAAGAATATCCAGCAGCTTGGAAATCCGGCACTACAGTATACCCAGGTATTCATGAGCTCATACTTGAACTCAAAAACATGGGCTGTACCCTCAGCGTCCTCTCTAACAAAGTGCACGCATTCACCACTGAAATGGTGGAACACTTTTTCCCTGAAAAACCTTTTGACCTCGTACTAGGTCAACGTGAAGGAATTGCAAAAAAGCCAGACCCGTCTGGTATCCATGAGCTATTGGGTGAACTCGATCAATCCAGCTCCAATAGCATTCTAGTTGGCGACTCCACCGTCGACATCGTCACCGCTCGCAACGCAGGCATAAAGTCCATGGCGGTCACTTGGGGCTACCATGATAAGCCAGTCCTTAAAGCGATCGCTCCGACACTCACAGCGGATACAGTTTCACAGATTCTTGAACTCCTCACACCCAAGCAGGTGCCGATTTTTCGCAGACCTGCATAAAGTGGAAAAACCGGTGCATTAAATGCATCAGCTAGCTTAAACCTCTCGACCACTATATGACATGCTGGCCGAAGCCCACGTATACCTAGACCAGCTGCGCTCAGAGGGTGTTGATATCCCCGACAGCCGTTACTCAGAGATCTCGTCGGAGATCCACTCATCCGGAAGCTACCGTATGAACCAACTAGAGCTACTCTGGGCTGCGAAGCTAGCATGGCGAAACAGCGAGAAATGTATCGGTCGCCTTCACTGGGAAAACATCGAAATAATCGACGGCCAATCAGCCAAGTCAGCGAGCGATGTCTTTCAACTCTGCGTAGAACACCTACGCCACTCCACCAATAGCGGGCACATCCAGCCAATGATGAGCTTTTTTCCACCTTCAAAAGGCAGAGAAAAAGTCAGAATCGTCAACTCTCAGCTCATACGCTACGCTGGATACAAACTCACCGATGGACAAATCCTAGGAGACCCATCCCAAACAAAGATCACGCAGCTAGCGCTCGATCTGGGATGGCGCCCCTCTAAAGCAAAGACTCAGTTCGACACACTCCCACTGATTATCCAATTCCCAGGTGAACCCCTTCAGTTTTTTGAGATCCCATCAGATGCGGTACTAGAAGTGCCTATCCGCCATCGCGAGCTCGAGTGGTTCTCAGATCTAGAGCTGAAGTGGCACGCCCTCCCCGCCGTCTCAGATCGCACACTTGAAGTCGGCGGACTATGCTTCACTGCAGCACCCTTCAGCGGCTTTTATATGGGAACAGAAATTGGAGCCCGAAACTTCGGCGATATCGACAGATACAATATGCTACCGATTATTGCTGAAAAAATGGGGCTAGACACTCGAAAATCAGACAGCCTCTGGCAGGATCGAGCCATCATTGAACTCAACTCAGCTGTCCTATTTTCCTTCCGCGCTGACGGCGTAACTATCATCGACCACCACACAGCTTCTCGTCAGTTTATCAAGCATATTGAAAACGAGAAAACCAAAGGCCGAGAAACCCCAGGAAACTGGAGCTGGTTAGTACCCCCCATTTCAGGCTCCACATGCCCCGTCTACCACCGGAGCTATACAAAAGAAAAGCTCTGCCCATTTTTTGCAAAGCAGAGTTCCTAAAGTGACACCCTCGCTCCCCCCCCTTTTGCTACTCCGCCTTCGGCATGAAAATCCAGAGAAGAATGTAGGGTAAGAAGCCAAAGCCAAAGCAAAGCACGGATGCGACAAAGATCACCCTCCATACCCAAGTTGGAATATTAAGGTTTAATTTCCTACTCAACGTGTAACACACGCCACCAAACATCGGTTTATCTACAGAAGCACTCATCGGCCAACAATTAAACAAAATCATTTAATGGGGTCGATTACGAAACAGTGAGGATTTTACAACGCTTGTAAATACACTTCTTGTGCTGAGAAAAAACGTTTTCTCGCTTAAAAATTTCAAATGCGCCAAAAAGTTCGCCCACCTTTTGAGTGAATCCACCTTGAGGATATGAGCCCGATGAGATGTGGTCCCGGGCCAATCAAAAAGCCGGTTAAAGCTTCTCGTAGTTGCCGTCGATACGCTTTTCCAGCACAGTGAACCCGGCTTTCTTAGCGTCAATCTTCGACATAGGTTTGGTGATACTTGGTGTGTTGACCCGGCTGATCACCTTCTTGACCGGGTGTCTACAAAGTGGACATTTCTCCAAAGGAGCTCTATCCACTGGTCTTCTTAGCTCAAAGCCCTTCGAACACATACGACAGCTTTCCCCAGCAACGCCGGGGTTTTCTGATATGTATTCATAAAGAGGCATTTGCCTAAGTTAGTTTATTAACGATTCTCTTTATAGATCCAATGACGCAAATGACGCGAGTCGGCATTCTTAACCAACTCACGCCATTTAGAAATTGTTTCTATAGCACTGTAGCGCTTCGTATTACCATGAGGACTTGGTCACACCCGGGATCATCCCGTGTGATGCAAGCTCGCGGAAAGCAATACGAGAAAGCTTGAAGCGACGGAGGAAACCGTGACGACGTCCTGTGTATCCACAACGGTTTACAACGCGTGTCGGTGATGCATCACGTGGAAGCATGCTAAGTCCAACATAATCTTTCTCTTGCTTAAGTTGCTCGCGGAGCTTCGCATACTTAGCTACAGTCTTTTTCTTGCGCTCGTTACGCGCGATCCAGCTTTTCTTTGCCATAGGGACGGCGAGATGTATACAGATCAACCTGTCAATCAAGACATTTTTACCCTTTTTCTGAAGTTCTAGCTTTTTGCTACGTACACTCTATGAATAATCACCCAAAAGTGGTTAGGAACCAGCCTCCTTCATTATAGATTACTAATAAAATTATGCTCACAAAGACACTCACAGCACTCTGTACCACAGTAGCTATCACTTTCTCAGTGACCGCAGCACCAACACCTAAAGTCACTACGCTCGAAATCGGCGCTCAAGCTCCAGACTTCTCACTCGAAGGAACAGACGGCAAAACCTACACTCTCAATTCCTTTAAGGACGCGAAGTACCTCGTCACCGTCTTCACTTGTAACCACTGCCCTGACGCTATCGCAGCTCGCGGTAAAATAAATCAGTTCGCCAAAGACTATAAAGACAAAGGCGTAGAAGTTGTCGCTATCTCGAGCGCATCCATGGACGGTGTCATGCTCTGGGAAAATGCATTCTCTAAATACGATGACGACTTTGAATCCATGAAAAAAGTCGTGAAAGAATACGAACTCGTTCACCCCTACCTCAATGATGGAGAAGCACCGCAAGAAGCTTCCCAAGCATACGGAGCAGTTGCCACCCCTCATGTATTCATCTTCGGCCCTGAGCGTAAACTCCTCTACCAAGGCCAATTCGATGACGGCAAGCGCGACCCTGGTCCAGCGAAAAACTCTCCGGCTATCGATGCTATGAATGAAATCCTTGCCGGCAAGCCCGTCACCAAACCAACTAGTCGCGTCTTCGGCTGCTCTACTAAGTGGCACTGGAAGTCCGAGATGGTCGCTGAGCGCACTAAAGAATGGGAAGCAAAGCCAGTAAGCGTGGCACCTATGGACACAGAACTCGCCAAAGCTATCGCCAAAAATGATACGAATAAGCTACGTCTCATCAACCTCTGGTCTACCACTTGCGGACCATGCGTTGCTGAATTCCCAATGCTTGTAGAGACCTATCAGCGTCACTCTCTCCGCCCTTTTGAGCTCATCACCATCTCTATTGATGATAAAGAAGATGCACAGAGTGTGACCGACTTCGTTGTCGAACAACACCTACCACTTGCACGCTGGACTGAAAAATCAGTGAAGAAAGAAGGCCGCGAGACCAATAACTTCCACTTCCAAGGCGATGACCTCGAAGCCTTTGCAAAGGCTATCGATCCAGAATGGCAGGGCCCTATCCCTTACAGTATTCTTATTGCTCCTGGTGGTGAAGTAGTCTGGCGCCACACTGGTGAACTCGACGAACAAGAACTCCGCAATGTCATCATCGATGAATTAGCAAAAGTTCAAAAGCCAAAGCACTAGCTTCCCAGCACACTTAAATTGTAATGAACGACTTCGCCTGGCTAGGCCCAGCTCTCATCTTTGGCTTGATCGCTGTACGTCTCGGTCTGCCCCCCATGATTGGCTACCTAGCCGGCGGATTCTTACTCAACCTCTACGTCGATGGCCCCAGCTTAAAGCTGGCTGGCATCGGCAACTTAGGAGTCACCCTCCTCCTCTTTACCATCGGGCTTAAGCTCGATGTCAAATCGCTGATGAAACCAGTGATTTATTTGGGAACTACCTTTCACACACTCGCCACAGTTCTCTTTTTCGGACTCGGCATTTTCCTCACCAGCTTCACAGGACTAAGCCTCTTTGCTGATCTAAATTTCGCCAGCTCAGTCCTCATTGCCTTCGCGTTAAGTTTCTCGAGCACTGTATTTGCAGTAAAAACCCTGGAAGAAAAAGGCGAGCTCTGCTCCCGCCACGGCCAAGTCGCTATCAACGTCCTCGTCATGCAGGACATCTTTGCGATCATTTTCCTAGCTCTCTCTACCGGAAAAGTGCCAAGTCCATGGGCTGCCCTCCTCTTGCTCCTCTTCCCTCTGCGTAAAGTCCTACACAAGTTCGTAAGCTCAGTGGGCCACGGCGAGCTCATGATCATCCTCGGCTTAGCTCTAGCCTTTGGTAGCTGGTCTCTCTTTGAAATCCTAGGGGTCAAGGGTGACCTAGGCGCTCTCATCGTAGGCGCCCTCATCGCGTCCCACCCATTATCAAACTTAATGGCGAAGAAGCTTCTTGGATTTAAAGAGCTCCTCCTTGTCGGCTTCTTCCTAAGTATCGGCATGTCAGGTACCATCACTCTGAGCACCGTACTCATCGCTTTGTTTATAGCCCTTCTTGTCATACTCAAAGCAGCCCTCTTCTTTTACCTCTTCACTAAGTTTAAACTGCGCTCGCGCACCGCTGTTCTTAGCACTCTTAACCTCGCTAACTACAGTGAATTTGGACTCATCGTAGCAGCCATTGCTTTGAATAAAAAATGGCTCACCGGCGACTGGGTTGTCATCATAGCCCTCGCTCTCAGCCTAACATTTATCATGGCTGCTCCGCTAAATAATCACGCCAGAGCTATCTATGCACGCTATCGAGACCGCTTTGACCCGCATCAATCACCAGAGATCCTTGAAGAAGACTCAGCCCTCACTTCCCCCTCTACAGAAATTGTTATCATCGGCATGGCGAGCATTGGCACGGGAGTCTATGACATACTCTCAGAAAAATACGGCCCCATTATCGCTGGCTTTGATTCCTCCGCAGACGTCGTTGCCGAGCATAAAGCCGAAGGTCGTGTAGTATCGCAAACGGATGCCACCGATGAACAATTCTGGCACCGACTCGCGCAAGGCAATGTCCGCAAGCTCATCCTCGCTATGCACGACCACGAGACTAACCTCGCAGTCACCCGTCTCAGCAGCGAACTCAAATGCCAACGCTTCGCTGTTGCCGACTACGACCTGCAAGCCGAAGAACTTGAAGCTGCAGGTCTCGACAAGGTCTGGAGCCTAAAATCTCAAGCAGGGATGATCTATGCCGCCGACCTTCTTGAATATAATGCAGGTAAATATACCCCAGCGACATAGTTGCTCCACACTGCGGCCCCATACATAGCCACGATATATGGCTGCAGTGTTTCCAATGAACACTTGTACACACTCTCCTTTTTTCACTGAAATGGCACATGTCATGCAGTACTGAGCATGTACCATGCTAATCATCACGCTACTATGAATCCAGAATGCACGACGGAAGATCAAGCCCTAGAACATGAAGTACTCATTCTTGGAGGTGGCTTTGGCGGTATTTATGCGGGAAAAGCTTTGGGTGAAAAATTAAACGGTCAGTGTGAATCAGCCCTGGTCAGCGAGAACAACTACATGGTGTTTCAGCCAATGCTCGCAGAGGTTGCTGGCGCCTCCATTTCGCCACGTCATGTGATCAATCCAAATCGCATGCTCTGCCGAAACCTCAACGTTTACCGAGGTAAGGTCAGCCGTATTGATCTCAAAAACAAAGAGGTCACCATCAATACAGGACACTACACCCGAGAGGTGAAAATTCGCTACAAGCACCTAGTCGTCGCTCTTGGAGCTGAGATTGACTTGAGGCGTGTACCTGGGATGCCCGAACATGGACTGCTCATGCAGAACGCCGGTGATGCCATGAAACTCAGATCCACTGCGATTGCTCGACTCGAAGAAGCAAATTTTGTTCGCAACCCTGAGCTTCGCCGCCAGCTCCTAACCTTTGTTGTCGTCGGTGGTGGCTACTCAGGAGTTGAGACCGCTGGTGAGATCCTCGACATGCTTCTCTCGCTGCGTAAGTACTACAAACAAATCAACAAAGAAGACATCCGCGTCACCCTCGTCCACAGTCGTGACCGCATCCTCCCCACGCTCAGTGAAAAGCTCAGCCACTATGCCGCTGAAAAACTTCAAAAACGAGGACTCGAGCTCTGCCTCAACACTCGAGTCAAAGCCGTCACATCCACGAAAGTTTTCCTCAATAACGGCGAGGTCATTCCCTCAAACACCGTCGTCTGCACCATCGGCAATGCGCCAAATGCTCTCGTCCGAAAAATGATTCAAGAGTTCGACCTACCCACCGAACAAGGCCGAATCAAAGTTGATGCAACGATGGCTGTGTCAGGATGGGACGGTTTATGGGCGCTCGGTGACTGTGCTTGGATGCCCATGCCAAATGGTAAGCCCTACCCTCCAACCGCCCAGTTCGCTATGCGTCAGGGCACCCAGCTCGGCAAAAACATTGTCAGCCATTATAAAGGAAAGCCTGCTCAGCCATTCACTTTCGAGGGACTCGGGGAACTAGCCTCCATTGGACACCGCACCGCTGTAGCAAACCTCATGGGGGTTCAAGTCTCAGGCTTTCTAGCATGGTTCCTCTGGCGCACCATCTACCTCAGCAAGCTACCAGGGCTCGAACGTAGAATGCGCCTCACCATCGACTGGACACTCGATCTCTTTTTCCCCAGAGACCTTAACCTCGTCGACACCGCCGAAACGGAAGTCATTTCAGAAATCCACCTAGAGGCTGGCGACACTCTCTTTTCCACAGGTGATCCAGCATTCTCACTTTACGTAGTGAAATCTGGTAAAATTGAACTCAGAAATGAAAAAGGGGAAACAGTGCGTAAACTCATTGCCGGCGACTTCTTTGGCGAACGCGCCCTCGTGCATAAGAGCGGCTATCTCTACGATGCCATTGCAGCCGAATCGACCCGCATGATTTCCGTCCCTGGAGAAACCATCTTACCAGTACTTCAGCACAGTAGACGCCTTAGACGCGTGCTCGCAAAAACCACCGCGCAAGCCTCCGCCGAAAGCGAGCTTGAGACCATCATCGAACAAATCCCTGCCTTTGTCTGCGACAAGCCACTCGATCAGATCATGCACAGCCCGATTGCTGCACTGCACCAAGAAAGTACGGTATCAGACGCGCTCAGACTCTTTAAAAAGAAACGCTACAGCATTTACCCAGTAATCAATGATGAAGGACAGCTGGTAAATGTCATCGACCGTGATGATTTCTTTGACTTTATGAAACACAGTGGAGTCACCAGAACCACCTGTATTTCCCACATGGAAAACTTTCACATTCCCACTTGCTCAAGCAGCGACAGCGTCACCAATGCCGTCAGCGAAATGATCAAATCGGGCCGCTACAAATGCCTCATCAACAACTCTGATGGAGAGCTCGTCGGTATTGTCACCATGAATGACATCATGAGTGCTGAACAGTTGCTCGATACTCCCAACAACTAATGAGCCCACAACGGCCATTCGCGCATTAAAGTACGAAACATAAAAGATTGCCTGAAACTGCATCCTGAAACATAACACCTCAAACGACTTTCTCACATATGTCCGATAAACCATTTCATTTCCAAAAGCAGTTTCCACTTGGCCCAGACAAAACAGAATACGAATGCATCTCTACTGATGGCATTTCTGTAGAACAGCTTGGTGATCGCGAGATCCTCACAGTGAAGCCAGAGGCTCTCACCATGCTCGCTAACGAGGCAATCAAAGCCATCTCCTTCAAGCTGCGCCCATCCCACCTCAAACAAGTCGCCGCCATCCTCGACGACCCAGAAGCTACTGACAACGACCGCATGGTCGCGCTCACGCTCCTCCGCAATGCTGAGGTAGCAGTCAACGGCATCCTTCCAAACTGCCAAGACACAGGCACAGCCATCGTCATGGGTAAGAAAGGTGAAAACGTCTACACTGGAGCAAACGATGAAGAAGCGCTATCCCACGGAATTTATAAAACCTACACCGAGGAAAACCTCCGTTACTCGCAGACTGTTCCTCTCACCATGTACGAGGAAACCAACTCAAAAACCAACCTCCCAGCGCAGATCGACCTCTACGCGACTCAAGGAAATTCCTACGAGTTCCTCTTCATCACCAAAGGCGGCGGCTCAGCCAACAAGACTTTCCTCTTCCAAGAGACTAAGGCGCTGCTCAACCCTGATTCTCTCAAGTCCTTCTGCCTTGCTAAAATGGCAACCCTCGGCACCTCAGCCTGTCCGCCTTATCACCTAGCCATAGTTGTTGGCGGCACTTCAGCCGAAGCCAATCTCAAGACAGTTAAGATGGCCTCAACTCGCTATTACGACGAGCTACCAACCGAAGGTAACGAGCACGGCCAAGCATTCCGCGATACCGAACTCGAAAAAGAACTTCTCGAGCTCTCTCGTGAAATCGGAATCGGCGCCCAATTCGGCGGCAAGCACTTCGCACTCGATGTGCGCGTCATCCGCCTACCCCGTCACGGAGCTTCCTGCCCAGTAGGCATCGGCGTTTCCTGCTCAGCTGACCGCCAAGCAAAAGCCAAGATCACTAAAGACGGTATCTTCCTCGAGAAACTCGAGACAAACCCAGGCCAATACATCCCTGAGAAATTCCGTGAGTGGAAATTCAAAGGCGTCGAAATCAACCTCGACGAAGGCATGGACAAGACACTCAAGACTCTTTCCCAATACCCAGTCACTACAGCTCTCTCACTCAATGGTCACATCATCGTCGCCCGCGACATCGCCCACGCGAAACTCAAAGAAATGATCGATGCCGGTAAGGAGCTCCCTGACTACGTCAAAGACTTCCCTATCTACTACGCTGGCCCCGCTAAGACACCAGAAGGCCTAGCTTCCGGCTCCTTTGGTCCGACTACCGCAGGTCGCATGGACGGCTACGTACCTATTTTCCAAGCGCAAGGAGCCTCCATGGTTATGCTTGCAAAAGGTAACCGCTCTCAGCAAGTCACCGACTCCTGTAAAGAGTACGGTGGTTTCTACCTCGGCTCTATCGGCGGCCCAGCTGCTATCCTAGCTAAAGATCACATCAAGAAAGTCGAAGTCGTCGACTTCCCTGAACTAGGAATGGAAGCAGTCTGGAAAATTCGTGTAGAAGACTTCCCCGCCTTCATCCTCGTCGATGACAAAGGCAACGACTTCTTCCAGCAGCTCAATTCCTGCCCGACCTGTAAATAAGGCAAGGCGGCTCCGAAAATAAGGTAGGGCAGCGTCAAAAAAGGTAGGGCGGCTTCGCCGAAGACGCCTCCTGCCTCAGACCTCCTTCACACTCCAACCAAAGCCAAGTTGCAGCCCGCAGCTTGGCTTTTTTTCATTCTCGACGACGCGTGAAGCCTAACATTAAATTTCTCTATGTCGTCCCAGCTTGAAAACTTGATCTCGCAACTCTCAAAAAAAGGGCTCAGTGAGGAGCAAATCTACGAGAACCTCCTCAAATCTAAAAAAATCAAAGAGTCCTATACCCTATCAGACATCTACGCCTATCTAGCGAAAGAACGAATGGCCTCAAACATTCTCGGACGAAGTAACCCGAGTAAAGCCATCGGCCGCCGTATTTTCGGTGCTCTCTGTCTCGCTGGATCGATCTATATCTTAACCAATGTCTGCCAACCTCATTCAGGAAGACTGGGCTCCAAAGTAGCAGGCTACGCCATCGCCCTCGCCATTCTAGGCCTCATCCTTATTTTTAAGCCTCGAGCAGAAATCGATATTTAAATTCTCTTGAATATCAGTTAAGTAATCATTCCTAACCTGCTCTATCCTATCTCTATGAAATTTTTCTTATTCCTTCTCCTTCTTCTCGCTGGTGGCTTCGCCTTTTGGAAATACCAAGACCAGCTCCCATCATTTTCTAACGAAAAGACAGAAAACGGCATCGTCACTCACATCGTAGTAAAGGGTGACACACTTCACGCGCTCTCTAACAAATACAACACCTCTGTTTCTGACATCAAGCACCGCAATGGTCTGAACAGCGACATCATTCACCTCAACGATAAGATTAAAATAAAGCCGGGTGAAGCAGGGGAAACACCTAGCAGCACTCCCTCTACTGTAGCCCAGAAACCTACTCAACTAACACCTAAGGCAGCACCTCCGAAACCAAAGTCAGTAAAACCGACCAAACCTGTGGCTAAAAAAGAACTACCCAAGTCCACCGTCATGGAGACCTCTACGATCGCCATTGATATTGACGACCGCAATCAGGTCTATTTAAAGAACAATGACGGTAAATTCGCACCCGCCGGCTCGATCATCTACGGTTCTGATGCAGACGCCAGTGGCATGGAAGTTAAGACTATAACCTTCCGTGACCTCAAGGGGAAAGAAACCACTCTGCCAAACTCTGCCGATCCACAGGAAGTGATTCGCCTTGCTCTGAAGAAGCAATAGCTTTCCAAGCCTCGGGGTCTTTCAGCCCACGGTGATGGAAAAAGATAATTTGGCTTAACTTGGCAAACAGTGGATTTCCAATCGCCAAATTTAGCAAACTGTTTGGCAACGCTATATTATCCATCCCCCATCGTAACATTTGCTTAGTTCTCCACTCGGGACGACGCCATTCTAATAAAGCTGCTGGGTGGCTAATTCTTCCATCTAGGAAGTCAGCAATTGCCACACCGGCAGCCTTCCCTACTTGTAGCGACGGATGAATCCCTCCAGCCGTCAAAGGTGAAACCCAGCCAGCGGCATCACCTAACAATATCGATCGATCCGTATACCACTCGCGTTTTGCACCACCACAGGGAATCAACCCTCCACGCCTCTCTACCACTTTTGCATCTCTAAAATCGAAGAGCTTCCTCAGTTTTTCTAAAAATCGTTCCAACTGTGGCTTATGTGGTTTCCTTACTGCCAACCCGATCTGGGTAACTCCCACTCCTGGCACTACCCATGCGATGTATCCTGGGGCTATTTCACTATCTAAGAACACATGTAGTCGGTCTTGATCCACTCCGCGCACTCCACTCATTTCCACTTCGGCTCCCACCAGAAACTCCTTATTCTCGGGTAACCCAAGCAACCTTCCATAGTTTGACCGCGCCCCATCGGCCCCGACCCCAAATCGAGCGCGCACATTTTGCTTCGAAAATTCGACACCATCCTTGATCTCACGTAGCTGGGCCACATTCTCTCCAGTTCGAACCTCAGCTCCATTCAGCTCAGCCTGCTGCCCCATCCAGCGCATTAGATCAGGAGTATTGATCGCTTGAAAACGGTAACCTGGACTCTCGAGATCCACACTTTGTAGGTTCGGAGCATACAGCCGCACACCATGGATATCACGCTTCAAGCGCGCTGGAACATCCAGCACATCGGCGGCCTCTCCCACAAAGATCCCTGTCGTTCGAATCTTTTCACCCAAGTCCTTTTTTCTCTCTAACACAAGAGTATCTAATCCATGCGCTGCTGCACTACGCGCACATGACAACCCGGCATAACTACCTCCGACAATTACAGTATCAAATGAATTCATCCCATCTGACATACTATACTTTTCACCATTTGTGTGGCCCTTCACAGAGTTTTCACAAAACCCTACTTTCTCTTCACACTGTTTTCAATTAGACTCCGGCACAACCGTTAGATTAACTAATTATGCAATGGAAAGGTAGACGCCAAAGTACAAACGTTCAGGATCGCCGTGGCGAGCGAGTCAGCAAGGCTGGCAGCAACCCCGCTGTGAGCTCAGCCATCATGGGGCTCTTCTTCCGCAGTAGTGGGAAAACCAAACTTGTTCTCGTTCTGCTCGCGATCTTTGGCTTCACCTTCTGCAGAGGGCCTATGCTAGAAATCCTCGGTTTCAATAGCACTCCAGCTAACAGCAGCTATGTTGCCAATTCCTCAGACAAGGAAATGAAAGCCTATCTGAGCACCATGGTGGCTGACAACGAAACCGTCTGGGGAGAAATCCTCCCCGAATACAATTTATCTTTCAGGCCTGCGCAAATGACTATTTATAGCCAAAGGGTCAACATGCCTGGTGGCTATGCAGACGCACGCATGGGGCCCTTCTACCTCCCCGCTAACGAAACTATTTATATCGACCCCAGCTTCTTCACTGAGATGAAAGAAAAATTCGGAGCCACGGGTGACTTCGCTGAAGCCTACGTCGTCGCACACGAATACGGGCACCATATCCAACACATCATGGGCCGCCTCAAGGAGCTCCATAGTAGCCGCGAAAAAGTATCCCAACGTGACTTCAACAGACACTCCGTCCGAGTCGAGCTTCAAGCTGACTTCCTAGCTGGCGTCTTCGCCCACCATGCTGACGAAACCTTCAAGAAATTCCTAGATACCGGCGACATAGAAGAAGCGATGCGATGCGCCGAAGCGATCGGCGATGACCGACTCCAACAGCAAAGCCAGGGTAAAGTAGTCCGTGACTCCTTCACACACGGCACCTCTAAACAACGCGCCTATTGGTTCAACAAGGGCTACACCTCAGGGGACCTAAGAGAAGGTGAAGCTCTCTACAGTCTTCCCTATGACCAGCTATAAAAAACGCCCGCAGGATTACTCTGCAGGCGATTAAAATCTAGAGGTATATATGCCCCTACTTAGTTTCAGAATCTATTTTAGCAGCGTGATCTTGGAAGATTTTGAGTTCACGCTTAACCACAGGTAACAGTAGATAAATACCCACCATATTAGGAATCACCATTGCAAAGAGCATTGCATCCGAAATACGTAATACATTACCCACAGATGCTGCAGAACCGATTACTACAAAAATACAGAACCCGACCTTATAACTAATTTCTGCAATCTTATTGTCGATACCGAAGAGGTAGTTCACCGCCTGCTCACCATAATACGACCATGAAATCATCGTGGAAAATGCAAAAAGAATCACAGCAATCGAGAGCACTTTTGGAAACCAGCTAAACTGTCCAGAAAAAGCCCTAGATGTCTTCTGCACACCTGCAATTACCTCAACATTTTGCATCGGCACCCAGAGGTTCCCTTCTTCCTGCCATACTTCTCCAAAGCTTACAGCAGCATCACCTTCACCCACGGTCTGCTTATCAAGAATGCGAAGCTCAGTCCCTTTCTCTACAGTCTTCACCACTGTTTGCTCCAGCGCAGGTTGGCTATACAGAGCCACTTGCTCATCTTTAGTAACTCCGTCTACTTTCCAAGTGCCTGAGATCACTAATACCAGAGCAGTCATCGTACAAACAACCACCGTATCCGTGAATGGCTCCAATAAAGCAACAAGACCTTCAGAGGCTGGCTTTTTCGTTTTCACCGCTGAGTGAGCAATCGGGGCCGACCCAATTCCTGCTTCATTTGAAAATGCCGCACGCTTAATTCCCTGAATCAGCACACCTACAAAACCACCGCCGATAGCAACTGGTGAAAATGCTCCAGCGATTATTTGCTGAAATGCTGATGGGATCTCACCAGCATTGCTAAGAATAATGTAAAGTGCGGCAACTAGATAGATTCCACACATGAATGGCACGAGAAAAGAAGTCACTCGGGCAATGGATTTAATCCCACCAATGATCACAAAACCAACAATCACAGCGATAATAATCCCAAAATAAATTTTATCCCCACCTTGGAACACTCCAAAGGAATCTGCAAACTGAGAGGCGGCTTGGTTCACCTGAAACATATTCCCTGCACCGATTGCTCCACCGACACACATCACCGCGAAAAATACAGCTAACACCTTACCAAATCCAGCCATACCATGCTCGGCCAAACCATCCCTTAGGTAATACATCGCACCACCATGCGTCTTTCCTTTTTTATCAAACTTTCGGTACTTCACACCGAGCGTACATTCGGCAAACTTGGTAGTCATCCCACACAGCCCCATCAAAATCATCCAGAAAGTAGCTCCAGGACCGCCAATACCAACAGCAACTGCAACACCAGCGATGTTCCCTAAACCCACTGTCGCAGATAGAGCTGCGGTGAGTGCTTGGAAATGCGTAATCTGCCCAGGAGCATCCGGGTCAGTGTACTTCCCCTTAACAGTATTAAACGCCAATCCTAGACAGCGAATATTGATGAACTTGAAATAGAGAGTTAAGAAAACCGCTGTTAGTCCCAAAACCACTAAGACGATGGGAAGAGAATTACCTCCTACAGGTATAGAGAAAAATATTACCTCCTCTAACACATCTGCTACACCTCCTAGCGCGGCATCGAATCCATTGCTATCTGCCGCTGAGGCCGATGAAATTGAGCTTAAGAAACTTATCAATAAAGCTCCTAACCAGAGTAGTGGGTGACGTTTGGAAGTGATCATATAAAACGTTAGTTTGAAGCTAAAACACTGACAGAGCACTTTGCCAGCTCAAGGATAAAAACATTACACGAAAGCCTCCCCCGTCTACCTAACAATCCCTATTACCACTCTGCGATTCAAAAGAGACTAATGCTGGAGTGATTTCCTGGTCAATCAAGGCGTGACGAAGGAGCGGTGCGAGCACC
>NZ_JBPOGE010000007.1:0-230910 GCF_051252225.1 Rubritalea sp. | reverse complement strand
GCGCTCCCCGAGGCGGGTGAGGCGGGGCGCAATCTACATATTCCAGAGCTCCACGCAAGTCCTTTCGACACTTTTCTATCACTTTCTTTTCATCATTTCTCGCAAGGCACTGAAAACACAATATATAGCCAGTGTAAGCTTTTCTACTCACCGCATCAAACTGCAGTGTTTCTGGTGAAACTCACTTAGAATTTAATGCCGATAGGGCGGATTTAAGGTCAGGATAACGCCATTTATAGCCAGAATCGCTCAATTTCTGTGATTTCACACGCTGACTCGACAGTAATGCGCCTGCAAATTCACCAAGAACGATGCGCAATGCAAAAACTGGCACAGGAAAACAAGCCGGGCGCCTTAACTCCTGAGCTAGAGCTTGAGTAAACTCCACATTCCTCAATTGCTCTGGTGCTACTATATTATAGGGCCCATTTGCATCCTCCTTCTTAACTAGGTGAATGATAGCTCCGACAATGTCATCTAGATGGACCCACGGAAACCATTGTTGACCACTTCCCAACCTTCCTCCTATTCCTAGCTTAAAGACTGAAACCATTTTGCGCCACGCGGCTGACTCTCTGCCCAGCACCACACCAATGCGCACCTGCACCACGCGACATGGATCTACCACATGCGAATTCGTCGCCTTCTCCCAATGATCACACAAGTCAGCTAAATACCCGCTCGCCACCTCACTGGCTTCATCTAGTTCACTATCCCCACCACCTCCATAGATACCAACTGCTGATGCATTCACCCAGACTTGAGGGCGAGACTCTTCCGGCAAACCTGAAATATACTGAGCAATGCATTCAGTCACACCTACTCGACTTACCCAGAACCTCTTTTTATTCTTTTCTGTCCATCGTGTATCGATGCGCTCACCAGCTAAATTCACCAAAACATTCAGGCCCGCTAGAGTCTCTGGAGAGAATATCTTCCAAGTCTGGCTTGGCTCTTCCCTCACGACTCTCGAAAAACGAACAACCTCCCAACCAATAGCCTCGTACTCTCTTGCAAGCTTTATACCCAAGAGCCCTGAAGCACCTATAATCCCAACAGACTTTCTCATAACCTAAAGGTGTCCGTTAGATAGCTCGAGGTCAACTTAGCATTTACCCATTTCATCTTTACTAGTGCGATACACCAACACTAAATAGCACGCATGAATCGCATCGCTGCCAGCCTAGCATCCATTTTGTTAAGCACCTCTTGCTTTGGGCAAGAATTAGAACCGAGTGGTTTTAGCCTCCAACTCAGTCCAACGATGCCTGAAAACCTCCGGATCACTTCCGAAAACGGGGCCGAGTACAATCATGACACTGGCCTAGTTCGCTACCCTGGCGGAGTTCAAGTCTACGCTAACAATGGGATGCAGATCTTTGCAGACCAAGCTCTCGTCGATTCAAAAAAAAGTACTCTCCACCTACGGGGCAACGTCAAGGTATATCAAAACTCGACCCTACACATTGGTAGCTCTGCATCGTACAACTACGACACTGAGAAATTAGATACTTCAAATCTCAAAACAGGGATGGATCCAATACTATTAGATTCTGAAAATTTCAAATCCCAAGTAATTGATGGGAAGCTAGCATATATAGGGACAAATTCTCGCCTAACGACCCACGACAAGGAGAATCCAAATTTCTGGCTAAAGGCTAAAAAAGTAGAAATTTACCCAGATGAAGAAATAGTCTTTCGTAATTTAACTCTAAGAGCAGGAGATACCCCAATATTCTGGCTCCCCTATTTAAAGCAGTCCCTAGACACGGGATTAGGCTACCAGTTCAAACCAGGGGTGAAATCCAACTGGGGGCCCTTTCTATTAAACCAATATAACATCATGTTGGGCGGCACTGAAAATCCAGTCACTGGCCGCAAAGAAGATCAGTGGTTACTCTCCGAGTGGAAATTCGACATCCGAAGCAAACGAGGTCTCGCAGCAGGTTTAGACCTCAGCGACACTCGCTTAGGCGACAACAGCAACTTAGGCTGGTTGAGAACGTACTACGCCAACGACCTGGACCCCACCATTTCACGCAATGGAATTCCGAGAGAGTCAATCAGCGACAATCGCTATAAAATTGAATTTAAAAATAGGTATGACTGGTCGAACTCACCTGATAGCGAAAATATCATTGATGCTAATTTCACCTATCTTAGCGACCAGTATTACTTACAGGATTTTGACCCAAACCAATACACCCTAAACCCAAGACCAGACAACATCCTCGGCTATCAGCACAGAAGGGATTATCTACAAGCTGGGGTTTTTGCACGTGTTCAACTCAATGATTTTTACCAAGCAGACTCTCGCCTACCAGAGATTTACTTAGACCAAGTAAAAAGGCCCATCTTCGGGACAAATATACTGCATGAAGGCTCTAGCTCTATCGGGATCTATCGTGAAGACCTAGGAGATGTAGTGGAAGATGATTTAAAAAGTGAACTGGCTAGTACAAACATTAGCTCCACAGACGGCAGCGAAATTTACGATAACTTAGCAGATAAAAAATTTAGCAGACTCCACACCTATCAGGAACTATCACGCCCTATCGAAATAGCCGATGGATTCACCGTGACCCCACGCGCAGGTGCAGGATACACCTATTACTGGGATGAAGGAGATCAAGACCAATCATACAGCGCCCCCCTGGGACACATAGGCCTAGATGCAGCCCTAAAAATAAGCCGTAAATACTCATCAATCAAAAGCAACCGCTGGGGATTAGATGAATTACTCCACGTCATCCAGCCCTACACCAACATCTCCATTCTCGCCACCGATGAACTAGACGACGATCAGCCGAAAATAGATCGACTCACGGCCACTGAGCGCCCTCGCCCACTAGATGTCTCCAGGTACACTGCTATTGATGACTATAAGAACTGGTCAATTGCTAGACTAGGCACGAGAAACACTCTACTCACGAAGCGTAATGGAGGCACACACAGATGGCTCACTCTTGATTCCTACATCGATGCATTTCTAAACGACCCTGAGTTTGATCGTCAATTTTCCAATTTTTACAATGACCTTAGATGGAGCCCTGTCCCTTGGACTTATTTAAGTTTAAACACACAATTCCCTGTATCAGGTCAAGGGTTCACTGAGCTCTCCACTTTTCTAAGTATCCTCCCTACAGAAAATCTAGAACTTGGACTTGGTCATAGTTATTTGAGCAACCATCCAGAAATCGCTGATAGCAATCAGGTCAACAGCAGAATATTTTTCAGGCTAAATCATAAGTGGAGCTTCGCGACTTATCACCAGTACCAACTCGACGACAATGTACTCGAGCGCCAAGAGTACTCCATCTACCGAAATTTTCAAAGTTGGACAATGGGCTTAGGGATGTTCCAGCGAGACAATCGTCTCAAGAAAGAATATGGCGCCCTAATAAACATCTCACTTAACGCCCTTCCTACCGTCAACCTCCCATTCTCACTGGATGCCGGCACAAGCCAATAAACTACTCATGAAACCATCCGAACTACTCGACACCCTACAATGGCGCTATGCCACGAAAGCCTTCGACCCTGAAAAAAAGATTTCGGCTGAGACTTGGGCAGCTATCGAGGCCAGCCTCGTACTCACCCCTTCCTCATTTGGACTCCAGCCATGGAAATTCCTTGTCATCACTGACCCCGATATCAAAGCGCAGCTTCTACCTCATTCATGGAATCAACAACAAGTGGTAGACTGCTCTCACTTGATAGTTCTCACCGCTCAAGCTCCAGTCACGGGCTCAGAACTCGATGCATTCATAGACCGCACGCATGAAGTACGTGGCGGCGAAAAAAGTGACCTCCAATTCTATCGCGACATGATGGGCGGGTTCGTAGCAAAAATGAGTGATGAACAACTTCTTACATGGGCAAAAAACCAAGTCTACATCGCTCTGGGGCAGCTTATGGCTAGCGCAGCCGTGCTCGGTATCGACGCCTGCCCAATGGAAGGAATCAGCCCTGCCGAGTATGACAAAATCCTTGGGCTAGAAGGCACTGGCTATTTCACCACAGTGGCATGCCCGCTTGGCTATCGCTCGGTGGACGACAAATACGCCAGCCTACCAAAAGTTCGTTACAACAAAGAGCAAGTCATCCAGCACATCTAGTAGCTCACTCTGATCTATTCACCTAAAAAAGCTCCGTGGGAAACCTCGGAGCTTTTTGCTTTTCATCTTAATAGGTGGAAAAGAACCTTCTCTATTTCTGCACTTGGTCAGCCCGACTAATACCTTCCACCAAATCAGCAAATTCTTGCAGTTGCTCGTCACGCAAAATATTTCTCGTAAGCAACCCTACGAGTATCGGGCCTCGCGCAGTCTCCACGCCAATAAACTGAAGATAATTCGCAGCGCTCACCTTCATGCGAACACTCATCGACCTGCCAGATTCGAGTCGTTGACCAGTAGTGGCTGCCGAAACAGAAAGCTGGGTCCATTCTTCATTTGGCATCGCCGAATGAAGGATATCCCCATCACGGTCAATCACACAGAGACCCTCGCATCGAGCATTTTCGTTCAACCATTTTGCTAGTTCCGGTAACTCTGCCTGACGTGGCCCAGCGCTTTCCACTACCCCTGCTTTTTGAGCCAGCACACTCGCTTTAGCTAGAGCCAGGCTAGCCTTACTACGGACTACATTTTTTTCAGCTGTAGCTACTGGTTTCATCAGCGCGTGCGCCAAGCGATTTAACTCCTCTGTATCGAGCCATGGTTTAATAGAATCCATTTTAATCAATTATGTTAGGCGTTATCGCGTTTCAATCCAAGCTTAGATTCAATCTCTAATCGAAGCCCATTGAAGTTAGCTAAAAACTCATCAGCCCCCTGGAGTACACCTACCGGGACCCCCTTACCACTAGCTTTCAAGAATAAATCATTCCGGGCGATCTCCTCCTTCATCACTAAAGCCTCAGGCAAGAGTTCCTTCAATGCATCTGCGGCTTCCGCAGACTCGGCTAAATTCCGCTGAACCATTGTGAGCAAGACTCCTAGAATCTTAAGCTTAGGATTCAATTTACGTAAATCGGTGAGCCCCTGAAGCATTTTAGGTACTGAGCGAATCCCCAGCGGCTCAGCCTGCTGAGGCACGAGAGCGGCATCTGCACAGACCAAAACATCTCGAGTGATACCGAAAAGACCTGCTGCACTATCAAAAATAACCAAGTCAAACCCAGCCTGTTCTGCATCATCGATAAAACTCTGCACCTTTGCCGCTACGCTCTCGCTATAGCCGCCACCGAGCTCATATCCCTCGCCCTGTCCGGATGGGATCATCGAAAATGTCTCCATTCGCGTCGGCACGACTAAGGATTTCAGACTACATTCGTCGTCACTCAAGTAATCAAAAAAGCCTAATAGCTTTCGCGACTGACGAGTGAGCGATAGCCCTACAGATCCCTGAGGATCAGCGTCTACCAATAAAACTTTCCAACCTGCTCTGGCAAAAGCAAAGGCTAAATTGATCGAGACAGTCGTCTTTCCTACGCCGCCTTTTTGACTAGATATTACAATACTTGTCATTTGAGAGTTCCCTAAAATTTCAACAGCTAGCGGTAACTACCCCTAACGCTTTGTTAACAAGATACCTAAACTGCCACCGCTAGCAGAGAAAGGATTTTCTTCCGCTCATAAGTATTAACTGTCCTCATCCACAATCCACTTGACCAACTGCCTACTTGGTCAAATATTCACCTGCAGCATCGGGGGCTTCTGCCCTACCTCCCCGATGAAGCGAACAGAACACTCTGCAAGCTCTCTCGACTTAACGTCGTACACTTTCTAATCGACAACTTTCACAACATTCATGTTTTCTAAACTTTTTAGCTGGGGCTCCAAAGATATTGGTATCGACCTCGGCACCGCCAACACCCTTGTTATCGTTAAGGACCAAGGTATTGTACTCCGCGAGCCATCGGTAGTTGCAGTCAAAGCGGGCACTAATATCGTACTCGCTGTAGGAGATGACGCTAAGCGCATGCTTGGTCGTACACCTGGTGACATCGTCGCTATCCGCCCACTCCGTGATGGAGTGATTGCTGACTTTGAAGTCACTGAAGCCATGCTTCGTCACTTTATCAACAAGGCTAACAACAAACGCCGCTCGAATCCACGCGTGGTAATTGCCATTCCTTCTGGAATCACAGAAGTGGAACGTCGTGCCGTAAGAGAATCTGCCGAACAAGCTGGAGCTCGCGAAGTTTTCCTCATCGAAGAGCCAATGGCTGCAGCGATCGGTGTGGGACTTCCTGTCCAAGACGCCTCTGGTAACATGATCGTCGACATTGGTGGCGGAACTACTGAAGTCGCACTCATCTCACTAGGCGGCATCGTCTACAGTCGCTCCGAACGTACGGCTGGTGATAAGCTTGATGCTGAAATCATTTCCTACATGAAGCGCGCCTACAATCTCATGATCGGTGAGCGCACAGCAGAAGAGATCAAGATTCGTCTCGGCTCAGCAGTCCCACTCCCAAAAGAAATCACCATGGAAGTAAAAGGCCGCGACCTTGTAGCAGGCCTTCCGAAAACCATCAAAATTTCTTCAGAAGAGATTCGCGGCGCTATGGAAGACCCACTCGCCCGCATCGTAGAAGCAGTACGCACCACTCTCGAGCGATGCCCGCCAGAACTCGCCGCTGACCTTGTGGACAGAGGTCTTGTACTCGCAGGCGGAGGAGCTCTTCTTAAGGGGCTCGATAAACGTCTCAAGCAAGAAACGGGCCTCCCCGTGCACATTGCTGACGACCCACTTTCCGCTGTTGCCGAAGGCACTGGTAAAGCACTCCAGGAAATCAACTTCCTGCGCCGAGTTACAAATATGGAGTAAGCTTTTTTGACAAAGCCTCTATACTTTGCCAACTTGTCGCTCGGTCTCCTGACCACCGATACTTCGAGAACCATCAACATCTCATTGTAACCAGTGTATAAAGACTGTGTCTGCTTTCTATAAATCAGCATGAAGCCTCTGAATCTCATCACCCTTCTTTTATTCCTTGCGGGAGTCGCCTGGGCGCTCACTCGCAGTGAAGAAGGCGTGCGCCAGATTCAGAACACCTACTACGCCGCTATCGGCCCATTTTTAAAAAGTGGCTCCTCATTGGAAACGAAAGCCCGTGCTTTCACTGATGAGGTAGAACACTCTAAAACCATCGCTGCTAAACTTGATATGGCAGAGGCGGAACTCGTAAAACTTCGTACCGAGGCCTCGCATTTGCGTAAACTCGAAGAAGAAAATATTCAACTGCGTGCTGCACTCAAGTTCCAGCAACGCTCCCCTTTCAGCGTTATCGCTGCAAAACTCATACGCCGCAAGCCTGCGACATGGTGGGAAACCATCACTATTGATCGTGGGCAAGAGCATCAAGTGAGCGTCCAGCTCCCGGTGCTCGCTGCAGAAGGACTCGTCGGAAAGGTAGACCGACCTGACGACGAGACCTCCACCGTGATTTTGCTGACTGATGAGAAATGCCAAGTATCTGCGAAGATAAAAGGCACTCAAGAAGTCGGCATCCTCAGCGGCCAGCGTGCGCAACACGGAGAAGAACCCATGCTCCGCCTGCGCTACCTGTCCAAAGAGGCGAAGATCAAACCCGGCTCAAAAGTGATTACCACTGGCCGTGGCGGACTCTTCCCAGCTAACATCAACCTTGGTACCGTCGTCTCTTCTGAAGTCGGTGCTGTTGATGCAGAAGCACTGGTGAAACCTGCGGTAGACTTTGCGGCCCTCGACACCGTATTCGTCCTGTTAGGGCATCAGTAACTAGTGATCAGATACCACATTAGCCTCTTCATCCTCATGCTCGCTGCCTGCATTTTGCAGCAGTTCATGCCTGCGGTGACTGGTCTCTTCGATGCACGCATACTCCTGCTTCACTTAGTCTTTCTCTGCGCATCAGTCACGGTAGGGTTCTCGCCCATGCTGATGCTCGCTTTTGTTGGCGGATTCCTGTGGGACGCCAACAACACCCTCGGACCGCAAGGCGGTGACCCTAGTATCTACATTTACCAGACAGACTCGTTACGCTTCGGCTACTCGATCCTGCTGTTTGGTCTTATGGGAGTCATCATGCAAGGGGTTCAACCACTCTTCCGCAAGGGCATCTGGCAGATTTCTGCCATCATCTCAGGCATCGCTATTTTTCTCTATTTACTCATCGAGTACCTACTCATCAATTTCGTCCGCGGTGAATGGAGCTTTCCGAGCAAGGTATTCTACCAAATTTGGATCACTGCCACACTCACCATGTTTTGCTCACCAGTCATCTTCTGGATACTTTTCAAGCTAGCCAAATGCTTCGACTACACAATCCGCTACGATGGGCTCAATCGCCGTTACTTCACCCCTGAAGCCTACAAACTAGAAAATTAATGGCAGGCACACGCTACAGATTCCGAATTTACATCCTCACCGGCATTGTGCTGGCTGGGGCTGGAGTGCTATTGACAGCTCTCTATGATTTTCAGATCGAGCGGCAGGATGAATTCAGAAAACTCGTCCCCACCAACTATGAGGTGAAAATCCGCGAACCAGGCGTGCGTGGCGAGATCACTGACCGCAATGGGCTAGTCCTGGCGAAAAACAACAGGAACTACCAGTTAGTTTTCAACATTAAGGAAATCCACAAAGACTTCCTTAGTCGGTGGTATGAACAGCACAAAGGAGAAAAAGACGCTGAACCACCCGGCATCGTTGACATTATCAATGACTGGGTTCGTCCGAGCCTCGCCAAGCAGCGCCTTGATACGACATACAGCGCGCGCGCACTTGAATCGCACTACAGGACCCACGGTGGACTAGTCCCCTTCGTCTTTCGAGACGACCTTAGCTATGATCAGTTTGCCCATTTTGCTGAGCATTCCTTAGAACTTCCCGGAGTCTACGTCACCGTCTCACCACGCCGTGAATACCCATACGGCTCACTCGCTTCCCACGTGATGGGATACCTCAAGCAATGGGCAAAAGGTGACGTCCCTCCTGACTTCAAGCACTACACTGGAGACCCAAAAGGCATTTCTGGCATTGAAGCCACGATGGATCAGTACCTCGTAGGAACCGAAGGCATTCGCACCGTCCTTAAAAACGAAAAGGGCAAGAACCTTCGCGTGGTCGACTACGTGAAACCAGCCCAAGGCTCCCAAGTGGAACTCACCCTCGACTCTAAAATCCAATACCTCACCGAGACCGTACTTCGCCGAGCTGGCCGCGCCGCAGCGGTAGTCATGGATCCCAGAACTGGAGAAGTCTTAGCCATGGCGTCTGTGCCGGACTTTAATCCAAACGACTTCATCCCTAACATTACTTCTAGCAAATACGCGGAGTACCGTGAGAACCAGTCAGCCCCCTTCCTTAACCGAGCCATTAGCAACTTCCCTCCTGGCTCGACCTTTAAAATCCCCGCCGCCATTGCTGGCTCTAAGCATGGGCTAAACGGCATGCACTGTGATTGCATTGGCCATACTCCCTACGGCAACGCGAAAATCCGTTGTTGGAAAACATGGGGCCACGGCGTGTTAGGTCTAGAAGAAGCTATTCAGCGATCCTGCAACCCCTATTTCATGAAGATAGCCAACAACCTCGGCACCGAAAAAATGGTCGAAGCATACGCAGACTTAGGTATCGGCCAGCCGACAGGGGTTCGCCTGCCGAATGAAGCCCCTGGAATTCTCCCCGGGTCTGTCGACTGGCAACGCCGCTACAGAAGTAAAGTCATGACACCAGCCCTCACTGGGATGCTCTCCATCGGCCAAGGTGATTCAGAAGCCACCCCGCTGCAGATGGCTTGCATAGTGAGTGCCGTGGCAAATGGCGGTAAACTCTACCAACCGCGAGTTGTTAAGGAAGTCAGCCATCCAGACCTCGGCATTCAAATCTCGAACCGCCCTAAACTCAGATCAGACCTTATTCTAGAAGGCCTGAACCCAGTGCATCTCCAATCTATCCGTGAAGGCATGCGCCGCGCCGCGCACAAATCTGGAGGCACTGCCAGCCGCGCCGTACCTGAGGGTATAATAATTGGTGCAAAAACCGGCACAGCCCAGACGTATGACCTAGGTATCAAGACTCACGTAGCATGGACCGTAGCCTTCGCACCCTATGACAACCCACGCTACGTCGTAGTCGTGGCGGTTAAACGTGGTGGCAGCGGCGGAAAAGTCGCAGGCCCCTTAGTCAAACTCATCTTAACTGGGCTCTTTTCACAAGAAGAAGGCACCCCGCTTCCGTTCAAAAAACAAACACCTTACAAGGGGAACACCGACTTAATTTCCGAAATATCTCTACCAGAAGATAACCCTCTCGAGGCTGCATTTACAGCAAATGGAGAAACCGGTGACGAGGCTTCTTCCATTGTCATCATTCATCCTGAACCCGAAGAAACAGAACAATTACCAGCCCCTACCATACGAGCGGAAGCAGATCTACGAGGCTCCGCTCCGCCTAGGGCTATTTTAATTCCAGAATAATTTCATCTCGAACTATGAAGAAACATAAACTTTGGGCTACTCAGTCCCTAAAAAACAACTAGAACCATCTCAATCCAAATCCCTACACCATTTTCCAAACACCCCAATTTCCAGAATTTCTAACTATTTATTATGATTAAAAAAATCAAACAAGCTCTTGGGCTCGGTGAGCCCAACCCCCGTGAAGGTATTTCACTCGTCATCAATGCTGAAAAGCTTGAGCGCCGTGTCGCCCTGATCGAAAACGGCAGCCTCGAAGAATACGAGGTCGAACGTACTGAAGACGCCAACATCGTTGGTGGCATTTTCAAAGGTACTGTCAAAAATATCGAACCAGGCCTCAAGGCTATGTTTGTCGATATTGGCATGGAAAAGAACGCATTCCTCCACTTTTGGGATGCTATTCCTGCTGCTCTCGACGGCGGCCTAGAAGAAATCGAACGCGAAGGCCGTCCGAAAAAGAAGCAGAAGAAAATCACTTCTAAGGACATCCCGAGCATCTACCCGATCGGATCTGAAATCATGATCCAGGTCTCTAAAGGACCTATCGGAAACAAAGGCCCACGTGTCACAACAAACGTCTCACTCGCTGGCCGCTACCTCGTCCTCATGCCATTTTCTGAGCAATTCGGAATCTCGCGTAAAGTCGACGATCCCAAGGAACGCCAACGCCTGCGCCGTATCATGCAGAAGCTCAAAGTACCAGAAGGCATGGGCATCATCATGCGTACTGTCGCTCAGGGCCAACGTGCTCGCCACTTTGTACGTGACCTCGCCATGCTGCTCGAGCAATGGGATGAAGTAGAGCGCAAACGCGACTCTAAGAAAGCTCCAGTCTGTACATTCCAAGAGCCCGGCCTCATCGAACGTACAGCACGTGACTTCCTCACGGATGAAGTAGACCAAGTGATCTGTGATGATCTAGAGACTACTGAGTTCATGCGCGAAGTCGCAGGAAAGATCTCACGCCGCGCGAAGCGCCGTATCCACCACTATCCATCACGCCGCTCTATCTTCAACAAAATCGGTGTTCAGAAGCAGATCGATGAAGCCTTCCACCGCCAAGTCTGGCTCCCATGTGGCGGCTACCTTGTGATCGATGAGACAGAAGCTCTCATCGCGGTCGACGTCAACACTGGCCGAAATAAAGGCTCTAAGGATGTCGAAAAAATGATCCTTCAGACCAATACCGAAGCGGCTGAAGAAGTGGCTCGCCAGCTACGTCTCCGTAACATCGGAGGACTCGTGGTAGTTGACTTTATTGACATGCGTCACCGCCGTGACCAGATGGCTGTGTACCGCGCCATGAAAGAGCGTCTCAAGCGTGATAAGGCGAAAACACAAGTCATGCAGATCTCGCCGATCGGCCTGATGGAAATGACACGTCAGCGTCTCAATGAGTCACTCCGTGACACCATGTATGAGCCATGCCCATACTGCCAAGGCCGTGGCCGCGTAAAAACTACGCTCACCATGTCTGTAGAGATTCAGCGCCGCCTCAACACCGTGGTCCAGCGCAATGAGTCTGAGCAGCTAGGCGACCTCATCGTCATGGTTAACCCAGACGTGCTAAACCGCTTCAAGAAGGAAGACTCTAAGCTTCTCATGGAACTCGAGCGCAGCCACAGCGGCCGCCTTATTTTCCGTACAGACGCTACTATGCACCGTGAGCGCTTCACAGTGGTCGATGCCGTAACTGAAAAAACTGTATTCCAGTCGTAAAGCATGGCCGTTGATAGAAAAGTCGTAGAGGCCAAAATCGACGAAGTCCTCAACGCAAACAGTAAGAAGTCTAGAGAAACCGCTGCCGCTAAAAAGGAACAAACTCCTTTCGCCGGTGGCGGCATGCCAAACATGGGCGCAGATAATCCCTTTGCTGCATTTGGAGCAATGGGAGGAGGCATGCCAGATATGGCCGGCATGCAGGGTGGTAAGCTACCACTCAAAATGCGCCTCATGACAAAAGTGGCTCAGCTAGCCATGAACCCTAAGTTTTCCCGTTTCCTTCAAAAGAAATGGTGGCCGCTCTGGGTTGTTGTCGGCATCCTACTCTCAGGCTTCATCGTCATTGGCGCCGTACTCTTCCTCATCTATAAAATGGTGATGGGAATAGTTGGCGCCTACACCGAGCTCTTTAAAAAAAAGTGAGAATATAGGTAGGGACGTCGCTCCGCGGCGTCCAGCTTCTCGCAAAACTTCTAATCCATAACAGACCTCACATTAAGCAACTTCACCTGACTCATTAGCTAATTAGGATTCAAGACACCGCCACCGCTGGACACCGGCGGAGCGGCGTCCCTACCATAGAATCATATGCTGAGCGTCCACCTCGTAAGGTCTGTATTAGAAAACACCCCATCATTCATGCGATCTACCCTTCTCATCTTTAGCTTCTGGCTCATCGCTTGCGCACTTTCCCAAGCGCAAGCATTGCTCTCCCCTCCCTTCGGTTTGAAGTGGGGGGATTCTCCTCAAAAGCTTTTTGATTGGGCTGAAAACCAGAAGCTCGATGTGACTCTCAGTCTCCCTGGACACCAGCGAGACGAGCGCCACGTCATCATCAAGAACTCAACAGGGAACTTACCTAGCCACGAAGCCAGCTCACTCGAAGCACGCTTTAACAAAGGGAAACTCTACGAAGTCACCCTGAATTTCGCCGATCCCAAGTGGAGCCTCTCCACCGCGAAAATGAAGTGGAACGAAGCGCGTAGCACCCTCACCTCTCAGCACGGTCCATTCAAACTCAGCGGAAAGAAGCGTGACACCAGTAAAGACAAGTTCGTCACAGATGCAGTGAGCTACCACATCGAACCCGTTTCAGGACTGTTTCTCATGATGTCCTACACCGAGACCCGAGACAGCCTCCGCAATACCAGCAAAGCACGCTTCTCTCTCATCTACCACAATGACAATGTGGTGGAACGCTAGCCTCCACACAGATGGCCCTACCCTAATCCCTCGGTCACCACTCATGAGTACTACTATGTTAATAGGTCGTGTTTCTGAATTAACAGGAGCAACTCGTAAAGCGATTCGGCACTATGAATCAATCGGCCTCATCACGCAACCTGACAGAAAAGGTAGCTACCGTATCTATACTGAACATGACGTCATTGTTATAAGTATGATTTGTCGTGCTAAAGCACTGGGATTTAGCCTCTCTGAAATCAAAGAAATAGTAGCTAAAAAAGCGGAGGAAAAGAAACTACCCCTAGATTTAGTGTATCTACTGATAGATAAAAAAATATCAGCCCTAGAAAAAGAAGCAGCAGATATTTTATTAAAAAAGGAAAGTTTGCGTCAATTCAAACTCGATTTAGCTAAAAATTTCCCTTGACCTTGCCCTTTAGGGGAAGGGTTACAGTTCACTAGAAATTAAGTAATAATTTATAGTGAACAAACTAAACTTTAAAAACACAACGGTATTAATAACTGGCGCATCTTCTGGGATTGGAAAAGAATTCGCGACACAGCTCGCTAACAAAGGTGCTAATTTAATCCTAATTGCAAGAACTCAAAGTGACCTAACAAAGTTAGAAGAAGAGCTAGAGTGTCAATGTACTGACATTTGGATTAAAACTATTGCTACTGACCTAACCCGACCAAATAGCTCTAGAAATTTAGTTGCTCAAATAAACGGTTTAGGCCTTTCGGTTGATTACTTGATAAATAATGCAGGCTTTGGAAGATTTTGTGAATTTTCTGAAGAATGTTTTGAAATTTATCATAACATGTTAATGTTAAATATTAACGCCTTAGTGGAACTCACTCATCTATGTTTACCTAGAATGAGAGCTAAAAACACTGGCGGGATTATTAACGTAGCTTCTATTGGCTCTTTCCAGCCGCTTCCCTATCAGGCTGTTTATGGCGCATCTAAAGCTTTTGTACTAAGCTTTTCAGAAGCTCTCACTGGGGAGCTAATGGATACGAATGTCCATGTCATGGCCTTGTGTCCTGGAACTACAGAGTCTCGCTTTATGGAAAAGGCAAATGCCGACACGTCCAAAATGAGATTAGCTCCAGCGTGCGATGTCGTTAATTCTGCACTAGTGGCTTACGAAGCAAATAGAATGTATACAGTATCAGGTACAATGAATTACTTAATGTCATTAATACCTAGATTCGTATCACGAAAGAGAACAGTCAAAATAGTCGCCAACATGTTTAAGCCTAAAACATAGGGGCTCTCACATAATTTATTAATGGCCCATTCACCGAAAAATCGAGCTGCAACTCGACTAGCTAATGTTGAAAGCGAAATGAACCGTACTGAGCAAAGTCGTCAATACGATCAACACCTCGACAAGGTTGCGCGAGATGCAACTGGAGGGCGACCTCCATCGGTGGGCATCTGAAAACACCTCAAATGAAGCCATTTCAGAGATCTTCGATGATAATCGCAGACTGCTTCTGGGCGGTGAACATCCAACTTGGTCATTTCGGGAGATGATCGAGAACATAGCGACAGGCGCAATCCCTCCAAGCTGGCCGGGATACGTCGGTCTGCTCACGGGTGTGATTGGACTGTTCACATGGCGAAAACCGCAGAACGAAAATCAGTAAAAAGATAGATCTCTGGCTATCTCACAACGTCACTCAATATTTTCCGACTTATTAGGCTCTAATTCTTAAGAGAATTATCTACTCTCTAAAAAACTCGTATATATGCTTGAGGCAGATCCATCTAAAATAAAAGCGTTCCAGTCGCCCACGGATCTCCACGCTTGGTTAGAAGTACACCATGCGTCCGAGACTGAACTGTGGGTCCAGATCTTCAAAAAAGGGTCGAAGATTACCAGTGTGACCTGGAACGAAGTCGTCATCGAATGTCTTTGTTGGGGCTGGATAGATGGCATTAAGAAATCGCTTGATGAGCAAGCCTACCTCCAGCGCATCACTCCTAGAAAGCGCGCAAGCAATTGGTCAAAACGCAATACCGAACATGTCGAGCGCCTGATCCGCGAAGGTAGAATGCATGAAGCTGGTCTCGTGCATGTCCGTGCAGCAAAGGAAGACAGTCGCTGGAAGAACGCCTACAAAGTAAGTGAAATAAAAGTCCCTACTGACTTTCTAGCAGCTCTAGAAAAGCATCCAGCCGCAAAAGAGTTCTACGACTCCCTCACGAAATCGAATCATTACGTCATTGCCAATGGCCTAGAGAGTGCCAAGAAACCAGAAACGAGACTGCGCAGGTTCCAAAAATTCATGGACATGCTCAGCCGTGGAGAGAAACCGTCCTAATACAAAGATCGCAAATGGAAAAGTACTCACTCATACTGGATCTAACACGATATTTTACTCCGTGATCTGGATTGCTCCAGAGCGTGGTTTCGCTGCTTTTGCCATGTGTAACTATGGAGGAGAAGAAGGTTTCAATAAGTGCGATGAAGCAATCGGCTACCTTGTAAAAAAGCACCTCAAATGAAACGCCAACAAGTGAGAAGAGGGAAAAGCCAACATCGCGCCTAACTATAAAATCCTGTAAAACAATGAAACTCGTCCCAGATAAATTAGAAGCGTTCCTGCAGTTTGATGAAATAGTTTCTGTGAATCATGCAATTCGGGAGAAGACTGAAGAAATAGTTCAAGGTATCGAAAGTGATGCTAGTAAAGCTAGAGCTATCTTTAAATGGGTTCGCGACACCATTCCACACACCAAGGATATCGAAGGAGATATTGTGACTTGTTCCGCAATTGATGTGTTTGAACAAGGCACTGGAATTTGTTTCGCTAAATCCCATTTGGTCGCAGTGATGATGCGATTAGAAGGAATACCTTGTGGCTTTTGCTACCAACTTTTTGAGAATGATCTCTCTTCCACACCTAACTCCATGGCGTTGCACGGCTTGAATGCTGTCTTTCTTGAAAGCACCTCGCAATGGCACAAGATCGACCCGCGGGGGAATCGTGATGACATTCGAGGAGAATTTTCCACTGGTGATGAGATATTAGCTTTTCCTGCCATGCTATTTATGGACGACTGTGTTTACGCGAAACCACTGCAAAGTGTAGTTGATGGCCTCCGTGAGGCTTCAGATATAGCATCGTTGTGGCCTCATTTACCTTCCATACCTAATGCATAGTACATCCAGCGATTCAAAAATACTTTTAGCACTCAATAAGCCTAAAGGCTATGTGGTCACACGCTCTGACGAACTTGGGCGAAAAACAGTCTACAATCTACTGCCAGATTGGGTTTTCAAAGACGGATGGATGCCCGTCGGGCGTCTTGATCTAGATTCAAGGGGGCTTCTCTTATTCACTACCGACGGAAAAACTGGCGACGCTCTAACCAATCCAGGGAATTGCATTAAAGCATACGAGATCTGGGTCAGAGGTCACGTCACGGACGAACACATTGCCATGGCTCTGAAGGGAGTGAATAGCTCGGAAGGTCTACTGAAATTGCTAAGCGTCGAAAAGAAAGGCTTCGGAGGTGCGAAAACAAAACTCCTAGTCAAAATTGACGAAGGAAAGAACCGTCATATCCGCCGGCTTTTCGGAGCGCTGAAAGACCCCAAATTTGGGACCCCCTTAAAGGTCTTGAAACTGAATCGAGTCAGCATTGGAAGTTTCAAGCTCGACCTCGAACTCGGAGAGTGGCGCTTCCTTTCATTGGAAGAAGAGCACGCGCTACTCATGCGCTCCTGAGAGGACAATGGAGCGTGATGCCAACAAGGCGCTGTCTTCCACCGTTGACCGTTCCGCAACCAGCCTTTGAGAGCTAATGCAGTCTCTAACATCTCGACCTTGTCACCTCCGAGATTGAGCGATACGCTAGCTTAAATGACCACAGAACGCCCGACCTCCAAACCTCCTGTTACCTTCCTCATCGTATGTGGTGTCGCACTCCTCTACGGGCTCTTCGCCCGCCTTCTCTTTGCTTCAAACGCATTCGCAAACTACGGTACCATCGTATCATGGTCCTTCATCTGTATCCTCCCTTTCGCATTCGGAGCTCTCGTCACTTTCCTCGGCTTCAAATTCGTCGGACCATCCACTTTCTGGAAAATTTGGGCGCCGCTCATCGTCATCACGCTCGCCTTTTTCGTCTCAATCATCACTGACCTCGAAGCCGTCCTCTGCGTCATCGTCGCTGTACCCATCATGGCGCCCTCAGCTATGATCGGAGGGATCATCATGGCTTTCTTGCTAAAAAAGTCATCAGGGAACCTCCAGATCAGCTTCATCGCCCTGCTACCCTTCTTCTCCGCCCCACTCGAAAATTTTTGGCATAAACCCCACCAACAAGTTGCCATCACAGATACCATCGAAATTAATTCTCCCCCCGAACAAGTCTGGGCAGAAATTGTCTCCGTCCCCGCCATCCGATCCGATGAACTCCCCTCACAATGGATCTACCTCCTCGACTTCCCCAAACCTATCGCCGCTGAAATCGACCACCACCGCGTCGGCGGCAAACGCCTCGCCACCTTCGAACGTGACGTCTCATTCTTCGAAGTCGTCACCGAGTTCAGCCCCAACAAAAAACTCTCATTCACTATCGAAGCTGACCCCGAATTTATCCCACACACTGCATTCGACCAACACATCATCGTCGGCGGAAGATTCTATGATGTCCTCGACGGCTCCTACACCATCGAGCCCACCAAAAACGGCTGTAAACTCATCCTCACCAGCAACCACCGACTCTCTACCCCCTTCAACGGGTACGCTGGCATCTGGTCAAAATGGACCATGAACCAAATTCAAAACTCCATCCTCACCGTCATCAAAAACAGAGCCGAGTCTTCGACCTCCACCACCTTTCGAAGCTCTAATAGGTGACTTGAAGGGAGCTTACTCCATAAGGATCGATATTCAGCAGAAACTAGTTTATGAAGTTCTTGAAGAAGAACATACAGTGAAGGTGCTTCGACTCTGGACACATTACGCTTAAAATTAACATTGCCTCACAAGACGAGGCTCCAAATCACCAAGGCAGGCGCGTGCCATCGTAGTACCAGAAGCCACCTGATTGCTTTTTGTTGAGCGTTTCTATGACGTTCTTGAGCTTCTCCATGGAGAGCGCCGGATCTAACTTCCCGCGCTCAGTGCCCATATCGGTCTTGTTGTGACCTGGTGCTAGGGAAACAACGATGAAGCCCTGCTTTTTTAGACCCGAGTGCATGATGTTTGTCACCATATTGAGCGCTTGTTTACTCACTTGATAGCCCACAGCTCTGGCTCCTCCTCCATTAGTGATGATACTTGCTCTGGTGGACATATTGATGATTTTTTTCTGTGTTGAAGCTTTAAGGTTGGGCAACAGCGCCTGAGTCACAAAGACCGGCCCCGTGGTATTCACTTCATAGCAAAGACTCATTTCATCCCGCGTGACAGTCTCTATGGTATCCGGCTTCTCGGTCATCAACTTCGGTCCAAAATAGCCAGCGTTGTTAATCAAAATATCGATCGGAGCTCCGTCGAGCGAAGCTGCCATCGCATCAATGCTTTCCTGCGAAGTGACATCAAGCTGCAGAACATTCGCACCCGTTTCCTTGAGTTCCACCGCCTTCTCTGGCGAGCGAGCAGTCCCATAGACGGTATAGCCGTCTTTGAGGAATTGCTTAACCAGCTCGAGACCCAATCCGCGGTTCGCACCCGTAATCAGAACTGTGGAGCTCTTTTCTTCCTCTGTTACCGTCTGCGCTCCTGCCATAAAACTGCTAGTAAATAAAAGCAGAAGGACTTTTGAGAGTTGTATCATTCGCATCATATACGACCAATTCTCCGCATTGGCATCACCTTAACAAGAACAGGTTTCACGAATACCCCACATGCAGATGGCCGAAATCCACATTATAAGGAAATCGGCCATTGTTGAAGTTTTGTGAGAGTGACTCTCTAATCGACAATCATTTTGCCCTGCATCACTTGCCAGTGGCCTGGGAAAGTACAGATGAATGGGTATTCGCCCTTCTGCTCGGGAGCATTGAAGTAAGTCGTGTGTGAGCCTTTCGGGTCAACCACGAAGGTGAAGGTCACTACGTCTGACTTATCATCTGGCACATAGCTCTTCTTCAGAGCTTCTGGGTCACTGAGCATTTTGAAGGCGGCTTCACCCACGGCCTGCTTCTTACCCGGTTTCACAATCACCAAGTTGTGCGGCATGACGTCTCCATTTTTGAGAACCAGCGCGACGGACTCGCCGGCTTTCACCTTGAAGCTCGTCTTGTCGAACTTGAGGCCCGGAGTCGTGGTTATCACCACTTTCTTCGCGTGATCGTCTGATTCTCCAGACTGGGTGTCTAATTCTTCCACTTCACCTGCCACCCGGTCACTGCGCAGAACGAACTCTCGGTTTTTATCCTGCTTCGGTGCGGCTCCAGCAAATTTCTTGAACTCGCCTAGGTTGGCAAGTGTTGGGAAAAGGTCGGTCTTAAACTCAGTGCCATCGGCATACTTGAGGTGCATGCGAAGATGCATCTGCATTGCCGGCTGAAGATCTGGGATCTCTACGAATAGAGACTTTTTATCTGCCAACAAGTGTACGCTCTTCACTGTGAGTGGATCGTGTCCGAGCGACTTTGGCTTCTTGAGAGAGAACTCAGGAGAACCGTATTGCTTGGAGTGGTTATAATCCCACATTTGCGCAAAGTAGTGCTTCGAGTCTTTCACGAATGAAGCATCGAGCTCATTATCAAATTGCACTGTAATTCCATTGTCCGAGGTCGCAAAGCCTACTGGCTCATACATCGGCTTTCCAGTGTAGCGAATACGGTGCAAGCAACCATCAGCAAGCGAATAGTCGCCCCAGCCGTCGAGACCCACAGTGTAGACCTGCCCATCAATAGGATTCACTGCAGCACGCAAGACTCCACTCGCGAACTCTCCCTGCATAGGAACAGTCGCAATCTGGCGGGTTTGCCCCTTACTAAAACTCTTATCGAAGAGAATCTGGTACCAAGACCCGTAGCCATAACAGACACTGATGAGCCCCTGCTTACCGAGTGGACCCCAGCGCTTATCTTCTACTTCTAGGAATCCACCTGTGGAGTTATCAATACCACGCGGCACATAGCCTAGAGGAGTAGTGAGTGAGTCCCTATTTTTAAAGCCGTGGTTATCTCCTTCTTTGAGTTCCAGTATAGCTGAGGCAGGTGTCGAAGTTCCCTCCTGAGGGCCAGCCAGCATCGTGCCGTCTGACATTGAGCCGAAGCCCATACCATTACGAATGCCAGTACTGAGCGTAGTGTATTCCTTACCATCAGGTGAGAGGCGGTAGCCTGTGATTCCGGAGACAAAGTAAACGTTCCCATCAGCATCGCGCTCAAGCCCATAGGTATGGGTGTGACTTCCCATTTGAGTAGGGAAGGTGTTTGAGAAATTACGGTAAAAGTCAGTCTCTCCGTCCCCATCAAGATCTTGGAGCTCAGTGATCTGCTCGCGCTCTAACACATAGACTTTTTCATCCCACACTTGGAGACCTAGTGGCTGATTCAAGCCCGTGGCAATCTTTTGCCATTTAGTCTGAGAACCAGTCAGGCCAGTGACCTTGTAGACTTCCCCCATCAAGGTGGAAACGAAAGCTGCCCCCTCTTTATTGAAGTCGATTCCAGAAAGGAACAGCATCGAATTGTTCTTATTCTTAAGCGGAATTTCAAAATCATCGACCACATAGGCGGCATCATCTTTTGCTTTGGTGACAGCTAAGGAGTGCATGTCATCTGTCCAACGAGACGCTGGTTTCTTGATGGTATCTGAAAGCCTTTCCCTTATCGCGCCCTTTTCCGCTGTAGCGAGATCATCACTCAGAGCCTTCTGATCGACACTCATGAAGATGTTCATTCCACTGCCCGCAGACTGTTTTGCAACACTGAGAACGAGAGAACTCCCCTTAGCCTTAAAGGTATTGTTACCGGCAGCTTGCACGCGCACGACGAACTTGGTCTTGCCGTCAGCAAGCTGACCACTCGCTACTCCATCAGAAACCTTGAGAGATTTTGCTTTGATATCGAAAAGCGCCACATCAGCTCCTTTGAAGCCAGAGACGAATTCCAAAGTACGTTGATAGACTCCATCCGGCAGTCCTTGCATAGCATCGAGTATTTCAGAACCATCGATTTTATAGGCGAACACGGAGATTCCCTGGGTGTCGTACATTCCGAGGTATTCTTGCTTGGCTCTATCGACAAGCCAACCAACACTCGCAGTACTCGGCTTACTTCTGTCGTATGCAGATTTAACATTCTTGGCATTCGTATTGAAGGCCACCTTCCCTTTCACTGTCACACCACGCCCGATCCCCCAACGAGATGGATTCAACTGCGGCTGGTTACCACTCCATAAGCGGTAGAAACTCAGGTTTGTTTTTGGTGAAAATGCGGCGTAGAGCTTCTGCTTAGGATCAATCTGAACACTGACGGAATCCGTGACTACATTATCCATTTCCTGACCCCAAAACTGGGACTGCCCCATTTTATTCCAACGCGGATCCTTGTAGTTGTTTTGGTTATTCTTCCCCCAATGACCGTGCTTTCCACCATCTAGACCTGGATAGGCGGGAATGATTTCCGGCACCTCATTGGCTGGATCCATGTAGAAATCTGCCTGCCTCTGATAGAAGTCATAGAGCCGGACCTCATTGGTTTTTTCACCAGCGAAACGGTATCCCTCGCGCCCTTGCTTCACATCAGCATAAGGGTGGTCAGGGGACTTGGCTACATTGAGCTCCGCTGCATGAAGCAACGGGACAGCAGCGAGAAAGAGTAGGGTCGATTTATACATCGTCTTTAGCTAATAATCGGTATTCTAAAAAGTATCGCTTACTCGCCTTTTTCTAAGGTGATCAAATCACTTGGTGTGCGTCCCTTAACATAAGGAACACGTGGATCGTTCGGAATCGCCGGGAATGTCTTCGTGCCGAACATTGTAGGATTATAGGCAGTTACAAAGGAGACATCTGCCTTTTCTGGCACAGGAAGCTCAAGCCCCCAGAAGACACCATTGACAACTAGACGTCTTAGGTTGTCATCTAGAAGATCATCAGCGGAGCCCATAGTAGTAGTGACGATCTTACTCTCATTACCATTTTCATGCTTATAGTTCCTAGTCCAAGCGACTGGCTGCAGGGTGGCTCCTTTACCTTCGGTCACAATTGCTGAGTCTGACTCTAAGCTCTCAGTGATCTGACCACGCAGAAGAATAGTCGATGGATCTAAAGGCTTTGCCTCATAGATGTCTGACTTACAAAAGATAGACTCTACACCATTTAGCACAGGATGCTGTTTATTCGCTTCCTCCGCAATCGTGCGGGTTCCCTGAAAAGCATGCTTCCCCCAATGAGAAACCCAAGTTTCTCCAAGTACTTGCTTACCAAAGCCTCCACGCATTTTTTTCGACTTACTGTTAAAGTTTAAAAATGCATAGTCCGAGCCGCCTTTGATTTTAAAACCATGCGTAGTTGTACGTAAGCCTAAAACGGGCACTCCGCGCTCGAAGGTTGCCATGAATTTTTCATTTGTCGCATCTGGCCAGTTTCGGAACCGGATCCCCAAGACCAAAGCATCAGCAGAATCTAATGCCTCTGGATAGGACAAGCTCTTGTGATTTAATGGATCCACAAACTTGTTCTCCTTATCCATGGAAAACAACACAGTGCATTGGAAACCTTGCTTAGCGAGAATCTGAGCCAGCATCGGCATTGCTTCTTCCGAACGATACTCTTCGTCGCCAGCAATCAAGACGACATGCTTATTTTGACCAGGCAGTGATGGGTCGCCTTTAAATACGAGATGGTCTGCTGGTTGTTCCGCAGAAAGCGACGATGCCGCTACCGCGAGAGTGAGTGTGGTGAGTGAAAAGCTTTTCATAATAGATGTTAGGAAGGTTCGTATTTCTTATTCCTCATATCAAACACAAACAGGATTTGAGATAAAATAGAGTCAAGACATGTACCCATACGGAACCAACCAAATTACTCTCTCAGACTAAATGAGAAAAAATAACTTTCGGCACTCTATGGTGAAAACCCTTACAGCAGATCACCCTTGGGGCATGATCCATGGCTCCCAAGGGCCAGTGGGCACTTCCTCAGCCTCGACAAACCTCCAAGAGACACGCTGCCCACTTTTCACACCAAGAAAATCCCGTACTGCAGGACTGATATCTATACCAGCATTACCGTTGCGATTCGGCTTTGGTTGTCGCCCCTGAAACACATAGGCGTAGTCATCTGTGTAAAATGGACCGCAATCCTCCCACTGCGCATAACAGACTTTATGTCCTACATGGATCGCTAACCAACGACCCTTACACACTGACCTTCCTGGTGCATTTGCCGCTCGCCAAAACCATTTTATGATTTTTGACGCCTCTGGCTTAAATCTTCCACCGCCACGCGCCACATCATTATAGGGCAAAGCGATGTAAAATGGATTCATCTTAGGACGAAACTTCGCGGGAAAAAAACCGTTCCGATCGTTCGGATCATCCACTCCGCCATAACTATCGCGCCACTTAGGGTCCCAAGAGCTCGCGTGATTGTGTGTTGGATTATTCTGACTTGAATCCTCACCCACCCAGAAAATAGTTACGGGAATATCACGCTGCCATGAATATTGGTGCCGCTCACTGGAGCCATCATATTGTTCCACTATCACCTTCACTTTCTGAGGAATCCGATACGGATCGCGAAGTGACTTAAAGCGAGAGCGCATCTGCTCTAACTGCTTAGTATGCTCAATCTCAAGCCGTTCATCCAAACTGTTTGCGCTCACAGATCCTACCAGCATCATTGCTAGCAATATCTGAAAAATGCGTTGAGTGCGTGGATGAGACATCGCGCATTGCTAGCATTTCTTGATCACCCCAGCAACCCAACAATTAAGGCCGCCAAACATCTACAAAAAAACCTGCACAGCGAAGGCGCCATGCAGGTTTAAAATGTTACTTAGAAAGAAATGCTTATTCTTCAGATACTTCTGGCTCTGTGCCGGAATCTTCTGAAACCTCAGCACCTTCATTTTCTTCAAGTGCCTCTTCTCCTTCTTCGAGTTCATCGTCCTCATCATCTGGGACAACACGCGCAATATCGAGCAGCTTCACACTATCCTTCATGCTAACAAGTTTCACACCAGAGGTGTTACGACCTGCTTCACGGATATCTGCGCAGCGGATGCGGATTGATTGACCATCAGAAGTCATGAGCATCAACTCGTCTTCAGGAAGCACCATGGTTGCGCCGACTACTTTACCGGTCTTCTCATTGCATTTCATAGTGATAATCCCCTTACCAGCACGAGTCTGAGCGCGGTAGTCAGCAAACGGAGAACGCTTACCAATACCATTTTCAGAAGCCACAAGGAGAGTTCCCTCTTCATTCACAATCGCCATACCGATCACATAGTCATCGCCAACTGGCTTGATACCACCAACACCGGCAGTTGCACGGCCTTGAGCACGTGCCTGGTCTTCAGTGAAGCGAAGTGAGAGACCGTTGCGAGTCACTAGGATTACTTCGTCATCACCAGAAGTGAGTCGGACATCGATTAGGGTATTCCCTTCATCGAGCTTGATCGCGATGATACCGTCCTTACGGTAGTTCTTGAAGTCAGCCAGTGCTGTCTTCTTCACCTTACCTGAACGTGTCGCGAACATGAGGAACTTATCTTGCGCTGTGAGCGTGATATCATTTCCTTCTTCATCCAGCTGACGTTCGAGTCGTTGAGTTGCCGCGATCGCTTCATCAGGGCCTAGATTGAGCACGCTCTTAATACTGCGTCCTTTGGAAGAACGAGAGCCTTCAGGAAGACCGTAGACTCGCTCGACAAAGACGCGTCCTGTATTGGTAAAGAACATCAAGTAATCATGCGCTTGAGCAGAGAAGAGTAGTTCAACGAAGTCTTTCTCATCACTCTTATTGCGAGTCTCCATCCCTTTCACACCTTTACCGCCACGCGCTTGCACGCGGTATTCGGCACTCGGTGTGCGCTTGATGTAGCCTTTATTTGAAAGGGTCACAATCATGCCATCATTGGCAATAAGGTCTTCGATCGCGATCTCACCTTCGTCAGGAAGGATTGGGCAACGACGTGGAGTCGCATGCTTGTCTTTGATCACGATAAGCTCTTCTTTAATGATAGTAAGTACACGTTGCTCGGAACCAATGATGTCCATGAAATCAGTGATTTCTTCGAGAAGCTTGTCGTACTCGCCCTTCACTTTATCACGCTCCATACCAGTGAGCTGGTAGAGGCGGAGTTCAAGAATGGCATTCACCTGACGGTCCGTAAAGACGTAGCGACCATCGATAACACTGGCTTGATCACGGAGTAAAATACCGAGGCTCTCAGCAGTCTTCTCAGGGAAGTCGTAGCCTTTGAGGCGCACACGCGCTTCGTCGCGATTTCTAGAGTCACGGATGATCTTGATGAAATCATCAAGGTGTCCGAGCGCTAACAAGAATGCTTCGAGGTTTTCAGCGCGCGCTTCAGCCTTCTTAAGAAGGTAACGTGTACGGCGAATCACCACCTCGCGGCGATGCTCAATAAAGGCGTCGAGACAGTCGATGACTGACATCTGCTTTGGACGACGCTCGTGAATAGCGAGCATGTTCACACCGAAGGATGTTTCCATCGAAGTGAGCTTGAAGATCTGATTCATCACCACCTGTGGGCGGGCATCGCGCTTGAGGGTGATCTCAATGCGGGTCTGGTCATCAGAAAGATCACGCATGCCTGAGATATCCAGAAGGATTTTCTCACGCACAAGTTCAGCAATACGCTGCTGTAGCACAGCACGGTTCACACCATGCGGAACCTCAGTGATAGTAATGACAGAAACACCTGAAGCTTTTTCATCAATCTCCATCGTGCCACGCATTTTCACGCTGCCACGGCCTGTACGAAAGTAACTGTCGATCCCTTTGAATCCACGAATCTCACAAGCACCAGCAAAGTCAGGTCCCTTGATGATCTTCTGCATGTCTTCCACGCAGATTTGTGGATCATCGATACGCGCACAGACACCATCAATTACCTCACCCATGTTGTGGGCTGGGATATTAGTAGCCATACCAACTGCAATACCAGTACCACCATTTACCAATAAGTTTGGAATAGCTGCGGGAAGAACCACTGGCTCGTCGCGCGTTTCATCATAGGTTGGTCTCAGGTCAACGGTCTCTTTATCGAGATCGTTCATCATCGCAGCACCCATATGCGTGAGGCGGGCCTCAGTGTATCGCATAGCAGCTGCTGCATCACCTTCCACAGAACCGAAGTTACCCTGACCGTCGACTAGCGTTTCACGCATCGTCCACGGCTGAGCCATGTTCACCAAAGTGGTGTAGATTGAGCTATCACCGTGCGGGTGATATTTACCCATCGTATCACCGACAATACGGGCACACTTAAGGTGCGCCTTGCCTGGAGAAAGCGATAGGTCGTTTAGCATTGCATAAAGGATGCGTCGCTGTGACGGCTTTAGGCCATCACGCGCATCTGGCAATGCACGGGAAATAATCACTGACATGGAATACTCCAAGAAGGAGTTGGACATCTCGTCCGCCACGTTAATCAGCTTAATTGAGTCAAATGACATAATAGTTTTTCTCTAAAGTGTTAGTAGCGTGGTTTAAACATCTAGGTTGCGGACATTGAGCGCATTGTCTTCGATGAAGCGCTTGCGTGGTTCAACGATGTCTCCCATCAGAACATCGAACATTTTATCAGCTTCGATCGCATTCTCTTCATCGAGACGCACACGAAGGAGTTGGCGAGAGTTCGGATCCATAGTAGTGTTATAAAGCTCTTTCGCATTCATCTCACCAAGACCCTTGAATCGCTGGATACGCATACCGCGACGACCAATTTCAAGGACTGTAGCGAGTAGTTCGAACAAGTTGAATACAGGCACTGCAACAGCATCATCACCATTGCCTTCGACCAACTCAAACAGAGGCTTGTCTTCTGAGAAGAATGGCTCAGTAGGAACTCCAAGCTCTTGGATTCGCTCGAGGATTTTCTGGATTGCGTGTGCTTCGTGAAGCTCGTGCTTCATCCCGCGACGCTGAACTCCGTCAAATCGCTCTTTAAATTCAGCTTCCTCTTCTTCCGTGATTTCTTCACCGAAGAGGCGAAGATCGCGGTTTTCAGCGGCAAACTTCAGCAGGTCACTCTCGGTGTGAATGTAGTGAATAAATTCCTCGTTACCGTGGCGCACGCGCACCATGAACTCAGCCAAATGACCATCAACGCGTGCATCGAGAACATCACGGAAGCTTCCGCCATGGCCTTCGAGAGCCGATGTGAACCCCTTGAGTTGAGCTAGTGAATCTAACACACTACGTAATACGTCAGCGTCAGTCACAGCATCTATGCCATCCTTAACTAGACGCACATCTTCAGAGCCGAGCTCGATAAGAATTTTATTCAGCGCCGCATCATCCGCGATGTACTCTTCACGCTTTTTACGTGTGATTTTGTACAACGGAGGCTGAGCAATGTAGAGATAACCAGCCTTAACTAGGTCTGCCATATGGCGACAGAAGAAAGTAAGAAGCAATGTTCGGATGTGAGATCCATCGACATCCGCATCCGTCATGATGATCACTTTATGATAACGGACTTTTTCAATATTGAACGCGCCCTCTTGATCACCTTCACCGATGCCTGCACCGATCGCGGTGATCATTGCTTGGATTTCTCGGTTCTGCAGCGCTCTGTGAAGTCGCGCTTTCTCGACATTGATCACCTTACCGCGCAGCGGAAGGATAGCTTGATTAATACGATTTCTACCAGATTTAGCAGAACCACCAGCGGAGTCACCTTCCACAATATAGATTTCAGACTTCGCAGGGTCGCGCTCTGAGCAATCCGCCAGTTTACCTGGAAGACCGCCACCAGACATGACTGATTTACGTACCGTTTCACGCGCCTTACGAGCGGCTTCACGTGCACGCGAGGCGTTGACAGCCTTGTCGATAATCTGCTTTGCGAGATTCGGATTCTCCTCGAAATATTCCTGCAGTCCTTCGTAAACGATAGAACCAACCACACCTTCGATCTCAGCATTGACCAATTTATCTTTGGTTTGTGAGCTGAAGCGCGGGTTCGGCATTTTCACACTGATCACGCAGATAATACCCTCACGAACATCATCACCAGAAAGAGCCGGATCCTTATCCTTAAGTAGTTTATGCGCTTTTGCGTATTGGTTAATTGAACGTGTCAATGCACCACGAAAACCTGTAAGGTGCGCGCCGCCATCCGCATTGGGAATGGAGTTCGCGTAACACAGAATGTTATCTTGATAGCTATCATTGTACTGAAAAACGACATCTGCGAAAACGTCATCTTCCACGACTTTTCCGTCGTAATCGATCTCTACCTTACGCTTGCCACGGAGAATCACTGGTGCCTCATGCACTGTAGTCTTATTCTCACCAAGCTGAGTCACGAATTCCTCGATGCCTTTAGCGTAAAAGAATGTTTCCTTCTTACGGCTCTCTGGGCGCTCGTCCTCAAGGACAATAGTGAGTCCAGGGTTGAGGAAAGTAAGCTCGCGAAGTCGTGTCGCTAAGCGATCAAATTCGAAAAGAATCGTATCAACAAAGATTGTCGCATCTGGATAGAACGTCACTTTCGTGCCAGTTTTCCCGGATGGAGCCTCTCCGATTACTTTCAGTTGCTGGACAGTCTTGCCGCGCTCGAACGTAATCTGATGCACTTTATTCTCACGTGTGACTTCCGCCTTAAACCAATCGGAAAGAGCATTCACACATTTCGCGCCTACTCCGTGTAGACCACCAGAGTATTTATAGGCACCTTGCCCAAACTTACCACCTGCATGGAGGCTCGTAAGTACAAGTTCGATGGCTGGAATGCCAAATTTAGGGTGAATATCTACTGGGATGCCTCGACCATCGTCTTCGATAGAAATGGAGCCGTCCACATGGATAGCTACATCGATCACCTTACAGTAACCTGCTAGGTGTTCATCAATTGAGTTATCTAGAACTTCAAATACACAGTGATGCAGGCCACGTATATCGGGATCTCCGATGTACATTCCAGGGCGCTTACGGACGGCTTCTAAACCCTCCAACTTGTCAATTTGAGAAGCGCCATATTCCTGTTCACCGGAAACATTTGTATCAGCCTCTTCGGGCTCAATAGGTGTGTCAGACATGAGTCTGACAAAGGTATGATTTTCACCCTGCAAGACAAGGAATAAGCACCCGCTTTTGATACTTTTTTTATCGTCGAGTTAGAGACCAAAAAGACTCTCTAGCGAACACGCCAAAGAGCCTTCTAAATCAATGAAAATCAACTAGATCCCGAGCAACTCACATTGCCATTTCATCAGCACTTCTGCGGCAGTAACTTCATTCGCAGAAATAGCTTCGATAGCAGCTTTGGAAATAATCAGCGAGCTGTCGATATCAAGCTCCTCGGCGACTTGGTCACGCTTCGCAGCGAGCGCGGCACAGGCTTCGTCAAAAGCCTCGTCTTTCACTCTACGCTTTGCCGCAGTTACTCGCTGCGGCCAGAGATTCTCAGGCACCTGTTGCGCCTCCTCGATCGCAGAATAGAAACTCTTCCTGCGTGTAGCACGAAAATGTTTCGGCAGCTCGATCGGCTTGCTCGACTGGATATCCGCTACCCACGCCATAAGCTGCTTATTCCCACAGACCATGAAAGGCGGCTTATTCCACTCTGATGCTTCGCCATCACGCCAATACCAAAGAGCTCTAAGGTAGAGCAAACCATTAGGATTAAGGCGACCCGCGCCTTGAATACGCCACGGATCCTCTTTGGACTGAGGACGATCCAGCACCTTTGTGCGCGCTTGAGCGCAGCTTTCTACGAACCATTCATAGCGCCCCTTCTCTTTCAATTGTGCCAGCAGCATATCAACCATAGGCTTAAGATAGAGAACATCGTTAATAGCATACTCAGCCATCTTCTCAGTGAGAGGACGCTTTGACCAATCCGCTTTTTGTGACGCCTTCTCAAGCTCAACACCTAAGTAATGCTCCACTAAATTCCCATAGCCAAACTTACGAACACCTAACAAACGTGCCGCAATTTGAGTATCCCATACTACAGGCGGTATAGAATCAAGATCACGACGCATGAGCACGATATCGTAGTCAGCACCATGCATCCATAACTCAGATTCATTAATCATGTCCTTTAAAGGACTGAGATCATCAATAGCTAACGGATCAATAAGTGCATGGCGCTCACCGTCACTAAACTGCAATAAGCAAAGCTTCTCATGGTAACAGTGCAGACTATCGGCCTCAGTATCCAACGCCTTAAAGTCCCCTTTGCACCCTGCTAGGAATTCAGTAAGTTCTTGGGTGGTTTGAATCATAATTTTACGAAATTTGTTAGATAAAGGGAGGTTAGCGAGTTATACCCTTCAATAATAGTTCAGTATTCGTCTGCGTCTGGCCCAATGCCTTCAACAAAGTCATAATGGCGTCCCCAACAGGAAGTGCTGCAACAACCTTGCGGACCTCTAACACAGCACGCATCTCATCCGGATGGTAAAGTCTATCGTCATTACGCGTTCCACTTTGTGGAATATGGATTGCTGGGTAAATACGGCGTTCTGCAAGGTCCTGATCAAGACGGATTTCCATGTTACCAGTTCCTTTGAACTCTTCAAAAATGACTTCGTCCATTCGGCTTTCGGTTTCAATAAGAGCAGATGCTAAAATTGTAAGCGAGCCACCCTCTTGAACATTTCGAGCAGCTCCGAAGAACTTGCGAGATTTCTGGAGTGCTGCAGGGTTCACACCACCACTCCCAATAGGACCACTACTCTGGGCATTGTTATGACCACGGGCAAGACGAGTGAGTGAATCAAGTAAGAGCACAACATCTTTACCCATCTCCACCATTCGCTTAGCTCGCTCGAGTACGAGATCTGCTACTTGAGCATGGCGTCGAGCAGGCTCGTCAAATGTAGAACTAAAGATATGTGCATCGACGGTCTCTTCAAAATCAGTCACCTCCTCAGGACGCTCATCCAACAAAAGAATAATGAGCTCCACTTCAGGATGATTGTGACGAATAGATTTGGCTACCTGCTTCAGTAAAATAGTCTTACCTCCACGTGGTGGTGCAACAATAAGACCACGCTGACCTTTGCCGAGTGGTGCAATAAGATCAATCAGGCGCACACCGATGCCACCTTCTTTACCATTCTCGAGGATGATCCGCTCATTGGGAAACATCGGAGTCAGCTTATCAAAATCTTTTGGCTTCACATACTCTGCTACCGGTAACCCCTCGACCTCTAGCACCTCCATCGCTGAGAGATACTTGTCTCTTCCGCGTGGAGCACGCATGCGAACCTTCACTTTTTGTCCCACTAAGAGACCATGGTTACGAATCAAGTCACCACCGACATACAAATCATCGGGTGAAGTCTTAAATGAACGCATCGGGTCACGTAGCATCGCGTAATTATCTTTCGCCTGCTCCATGTATCCCTCGCCCTCGAGTACTGTTCCATTCTTGGCATAAAAAGAAAGGACATCAAAAACGAGCTGACTCTTGGTAGCCGTCGCTTGCGAACGGATTGGCAGAGACTCTACAAGTTCATGAAGCTCAGCTAAGGGCTTTTCTCGAAATTCGTTCACACAGATAAATTCCGGCACTTCGATTTTCGCCTCTTCCTTTTTTTCAATTACTGGCTCGGCAGGTGAACTTACGATTTCGGATTCGTTTTCTGGTGATGCATTTTCCTCACTCATTGGTACTTATTTTCTATAAATCTTTGAATTTGTGCTTCTAACACGCTTACAGGCCCTTCATTCCAAAACACAACGTCGGCACACCTCTCCTTATGAGAAATGGGAAGTTGTGCCGCAAGAATGGCCTGAACAGTCGCGCCATCGAATCCGTTCCTCATTATTAGCCTCTGGATTTGCGTTTCACGCGATACAGTGACCACCAGATTTGCATCCTGACCGAAGTCAAAGGCCCCTTCAAACAAAAGTGGCACGTCTGCAATGAACGATGACGTTAAAGTATTTCTACGTGATTTCTCCAGACTTTCAAGACAATCTTTTCTCACCAAAGGATGGATGTAATCCTGGATTTTTTGCTTAAGAGAAACATCTGAAAACAATCTTTCGCGCAACCAAGTACGGTTTAGTACACCTCCCTCAAGGACTGAGTCCTCTCCTGAAATCTCTCGAATGACCTCCAAAACCTCAGTTTGAGAATAGAGTTTCGCAACTGATTCATCAGCACAAAACACACAAACGCTCCTATCTAACTTTTGGAAATATGTCACCGCTGTCGACTTTCCAGTCGCTATCCCCCCAGTTAGACCCAGCACTCTCATAACAATAAAACGGGGTAGCCACATCGTGCTACCCCGTTAAAATCAATCAATGGATAATCGTTAGATTATTTAATCGTAGGAAGTAAGCCGTCGCCACCTCCGAGAGATGGAGCACCTGATGCATCAAGCTCACCCATGCTGTTACGCACAGACTTACCGGTCGCATCAATGATGTTCACTGTCGTGAAGATAATAAGATTACTCTTCGTGTGGTTCTCTGCATTAGATTGGAACAGACGTCCAATAAGCGGAAGGTCACCAAGTATTGGCACTTTATCTTCAACCTTTTGTACATCTTCATTCATCAGTCCACCAACAGCCACGGTATGACCGTCATAGATAGTGAGACCTGTAGTCACACGACGTGTGGAGAATACTGGCATCTCGATACGGTTATCAGTGAGAGTCACGGTAACTGGGTTACCTAGTGCATCAGTACCTGAAGTCTGAATCGGAGAACCATAGTTGATGAATCCTTCAAACTCTACAATTTCAGGAGCGAAACGAAGGTCGATGGTATAACCATCATCACCAAGAGTTGGCTCAACCTCAAGTATCACACCTGTATTGCGAGTCTCAAATGCTGTCGGAGTCGCAGGAGTTACAGGGAAGGAGTTTGTTGAGGAGCTAGTAGTTCCTAAGAGTCCAGTAGTCCCAGTATTATTACTGCCTACACTATTTGGAAGCTCTGGTGGCTCGTACTCAGTAGGATAAATGAACTCACGAATAATCTCAATAGTCGCCTTCTCACCTGAACGAGCAACAATGCTCGGAGCCGTCATAATATCTGCTCCTTTTTTCTGTGAAAGACCACGCATGATCATTTGAACCTGTCCGTCACCATATACCCCTGAAAGAGATAAAATACCTGGAGCTGCAGTGTTACCTGAAGCTAGGCGGTTTGGATTATTCAAAAATGCATCAATCGCATTTCGACTGATAGCATAAGAACCCGTGCGATTACCAGCAGTCACGATATTCGATACATCAGCATTCGGATTACTCGGAATACCAGGTATTTGAGGTGAGGTGAAATCTGAACCAATTCGTGCAGAGCCACTACCGATAGTACCACCACTTAGGAACGCTGTAGCTGAACCGTTAAGTGTCGCAGGTGAAAGAATCCAGTCGAAGCTTAGCTCCTCAGTATTCTCTTGAGTAACTTCTACAAATTTCGTCGCGATGCGAATCTGCTTAGGTTTCTGATTCTTTATGTCGTTTACAAGCTGCTCGACGATATCGAGATTGTTCGCTGTATTACGTACAGTAAGAGCAGAACGTGCACGAGAGAAACTAGCTGTAGTGCCTTCTGGGAATACTACACCGCTCTTCTCGAGAAGATCTCTAACAGGAGGAGTCGCTGCGATACCGCCACCGCCTCCACTTTCTACAGGGTCAGCAAATGGATCGGAGCTAGCTGTACTACCTCCACCACTTGTATCGCCGATAAGTGTCATGAAATCAGGTGGAACACTGAATGAGCGAGTGTAAAGCTCTGTATCTTCAAACTCAGATAAAGGAAGAAGCTTAACAGCGTAATCTTCTACTTTATAGCGAAGGCCTGCTTTATCACATACCTGTTGAAGCGCTACCTCGAGAGGAACATTGCGCATTTGAAGGTTATCGATAGTACCTGAGCCAGCTGAAGAACTAGCGCCGAACTCGGAAGCTCCGGCATCATCTGCGGAGCTACTAGACTTAGCACTAATAACTACAAAGTTAACGCCCTTTTTAGTTGGATCTAACTCAAGTGTATCTAGCTCACGAGCACGTTGACGTAATTGGTCAATAGCATCTGTAACTGATACATCTTGGAAGTCGACGAGAGGAAGAGTGATATTCTGCAACTTACGGCGAATGTACAGAGCACCTGTAACATCCTGCTGTGAAGCACCAGTAAGGTCATTATCGAACTGTACACGAGGTGCAACAGTGAGTTCCCAGGCTGCATCAACTTCTTTTAGAAGCTCTGCACGGGTCTGATCATACGCCGCTCGATAGTAATCAGCTTTCGTATCCGCGATTTTCTCGAGTCCACGTCTAGCTGCCTTATTGTAGCGATCGATACGTAAAATTTCTTTATACTCATCTTCAGCTTTATCGTACTGCCCTAGATTAAAATAACCTTCGGAACGATAAAGGTGCTTACGTACTTTTTCGGTATCTTGAGTGTGTTCGTATGTCAGAACTGGGTTCGTACGAATAGGGTCGTCTAGATACTCAAGCTGCTGCTTTGCAGCCATATTGAGCGGATCTTTATTAAGAACTTCTGTGAGTAGCTCACGTGCTTCTTGATAACGACCGAGTCTACGGTACTGCTGGGTAAGAGCAATTGAGCCATCTACTAGATGACCAGTGTATGCGTGACGACGATCAGCGACAGCTGGACCAGAAGGAAGAAGGCTGAGTGCTGTTTTGTATTCAGCTACTGCTTCTTCATATCTGGATTCAGCATAAAGCTTACGACCTTCAAGCAATGCGGCATCCGCTTCTTGTACTTGTGCGGCACGGCGGGCAACCTCTTGTTGGACAAGAGAGTCAGCGTGTGCTACATGGGAAGAAAGCGGCATAACAGCAGCCGCCGCCATAAGAACGGCAGCAGTGCGACTGGAACGATGCGTAGGTATTTTTTCCATGATTGGTGGGTAGGTTCTTCTAATGATGGGGGGCTTGTGAAGTACTTTTTTTAGAATTCTACAATTTTTAGAATTCTAGTTAGTCTGGATTAGCGTAATTTATATGATTTTAACTAATAAAAACTAACATTATTTATTAACGATAAAATCTTTAGAGGTCTTCACTCCCCCTTCAGAATAACTAATCGTTACAGCATATTGATCTCCTTGAGGATCGATAGATTCGACACGGTATGGGCGCTTTTTGGTATCACTATCGTAAGGCAACGAAAATGTCTCGAGCTCAGAAACAGTGAATCTTTCACCTTCTTTTCCAAGAGCGTTCAAACGAAATTCGACGGAACGATCCTGAATCTCTGTAAAGCCACCGGGTTGATTACCGCGACGCCATATTACAAATTTAGCTCGGGGCTCACCCTTGAAGCGCGGAGTATTATCCTGCACCTCATAGCCATCCTGAACTCGACCGTTAGGTCCCTCTTGTCCTTCAACTTTGCCTAACAGCTTAAAACGGTTCTGAAGGCCGTCATCTTGATGAGCGAAAAATGCATCTCCAACAGAGACTCTCTCGTTAAAACGGCGCTTCAGGTTATCCTGATAATACATAGTTATCTGATCTGCATTGAAAACACTCCAGCGCATTTGCATTTTAAATATGCTTACCCCCTCCGGTTCAAGCTTAGTGATCAGATTGGGATATGCATTAACGTCAGCAGGATTCGTCTTTGCTTCAAATTCTTCTCTATTCGTAAAACCATCTTTATCGAAGTCACGATCAGCTGAGTTGGCGAAGCCTGGGTCAATACCATACTTACGCCACCAATCGTTAGCTATCCCTTGGTGGACATTTTCACTATCGTAAAGATCGACAGCATCTGACTGCCCCTCCTTCACATAGAGTGGTTGTCCAGCAAAGAGACCAACTTCACGACCTCCAACAATTTTCTCCCTGATTTGCGCTGGCGCACTACGGCCCTCAAGCACACTCGTAGCATCAGCTAGAGCTGCAACACTCGGGTCATCATTACGATCAAAGCTTAAAGCTTTCGCATTAACATCATCGCCACCGATGAGACTTAGTGCCGCTACTCCTACGAGAACAACTACAGCTCCACCGAGAGCTGCCTTTTCATAATTTTCCTGTATCCAAGACATACTGATATTTTGTTATACTTCTTCGTCTGACACCTTTGGCAACTTAATGCCTTCTTGCTTAAGAACAATGAGATCCAACTTCAGATACACATTGATTTGTTCATCACCTAAAATTTGCATCAACAGGCGCTTATCATCCGTATCTGAGGCTACTGCGACTTTCATCTCTTCTGGTGCCTCAACAACTTCTTCCACTACCTCATCCTCTGTGGTTTCTGTTTCAAAATCTCCGAACGAATCAAAACTATCGAAAGTCGACTCCTGCACAGCCGCGACAGGGAACTTCGCATCTGTCGTATTCGGTGGCGTCTGGCGCTCATTTTGAATACGCATTGCATTCACTGCAAAATAGTACTCTTTCGAGCTAGCGACATTCTCTAAGAATCGCTTAAAACTATTCTCGGAGCACCGGAAAGACAGCTCCAAAGGATAGACATCATAAACTTTCTCATCAGCCTGCCCTTTTCTTGGATTTCTCTCTCCTTTCCTCGGTTTAGCCTCCACCTCGATGGCTGGCCGCACGACATTTATAAGAGCCTCTGGCTTATGCTTAGCTAAATCACCTAATAACCACTCTAGGGCTTTCATCTGATAATTAAGCTCACCCGTGGCTGCTTGACGAGGGAAGGTACTGGAGTATGCCTCAAAGCCATAATAGCAGCCTTCTGGAAGCTCCACACCATTGGACTGAAACTCCTTGTTCAGACGATTACGATAACCACTTACCTTTTTACTAAACTGGTCTGGCGCAAAATCCTGCACCTCCTCAGCTTTAGGTTTATAGCGATTATAGTCACGCTGAAGAGAATGTGTAACTTTCGCGTAGTCCATCACATTCTGCCTATATGCCTCTGCATTACTTGGGTCCGGATATGGCACCCCCTCTTGAAGACTTTGCTCTTCTTTTAGAGACTTGCTTAACGCATTTTGCGCTTCTTCAAAATCTCCGCTTTCCCCACTAGCTAGGACGATTAAAGCAATCGCCCCTACAAGGGTCACCCCTGCTAATGTGGCTGTAAATTTATTTTCTTGGATCCAGCTCATTATGTTAATCGAGTTCAATTGGTTGCTTAAGTGGAATAATTAGTGAATAGCTTGCTGCGTACTCTCCATCTTTGAGCATACTTGAGTTCTCTAAATATTCGTCTGTGTTCAACTCGCGTACTTCTGTTTTCCTTCCATCCTTAAGCTCTATTTCTAGAGTGAAGAATTTTGAATCTGTTGTGAGTTTTTTAACCAAATCATTCACTGTCGATGCCCCTCCAGCGCCACGCCAAAAACCTTTCACCCGGACAGCATTTACTGTCGGTGCTACGTAGCGGGAATTTACTCTACCTCCAGGAAGGAACTTAGGTTGCTCTAATTTTAGATCGGTCAAACCACCAGCTCCATATGTCTGCTTTGCAAAATCGCCTCTCACGAGCTCAGTAACATTCGCGTTACCTGGAACAAAATCCACTATTGGCGTGAAATCCGTCACCCATACATGGGTATCGCCGAAGCGTTGCTTAAAATCATCAACCATCTCTAGCCAATAACGCTGGCCGTCATGTGCCGCGACTAACTGGTCACTGAAGTCTTGAAGCCACTCTGCGCGTTTTGCTTGCTTTTCAATAGGATCAGCAGACTGCCTGAGCTCCTCAATACGGTCCTCCACTTCAAGCACTTTAGCTTGAGCATCGCTCGCCTTCATTGAATTAGTAACGTACATCAAACTAAAAGCACCGAGAACAATAGCTGCTGCACCGATTAGATACGGCCGACGACGCTTCTCGTTACGCTCCGACTGCACCACTTCTGGCACCAGATCAATAGAAATGGGAGCCTTACCAACAGAGCGAAGTGCCAAGCCAACAAGCTCACCAATCTGATGCGCTTGGGAAGACACCCTATCAACGTCTACGCCCTGGCCTACAGACACTCGCTTCAACGGATTAAAATACTCCACAGGAAGCCTTAACTTCTCTTGGAAAAACTCGCCGATATTCACCAAATTAGCTCCTCCGCCAGCAATAAACACACGCTTAGGTGCGCTACCGCCGTGTTGACTACGGAAAAAGTTCGTAGTCCGCGCAATCTCTGCCGGCATACGATTAAGAGCAGTCCTTATGCAAGTCGCTAGAGCACCGGTAAGCTCATCCATACGTGAGGTATGCCTTGTATCCAAAGCCACCATACCATTAGAAAGCTTCTGAGACTCAGCCTCGGAATACGACACATTATACTCTTTGGAAATCGCACTAGTCACAGCAGCACCACCAATGGCAATACTACGTGTGAAAATACGCTTACCTTCAATGTAGATCAAGTTACTGGTGCGCGCACCAATATCGATAAGCAAGCAGGACTCTTCTAAGTCCGCATAGTTGAAGCGAAACGCATTCGCAAGTGCCATTGGCGACGTATCGACAGAATTTGTAGTCAGCCCGGATTCGCGCACACAATTGTTAAGATCATCCAGCGCATCACCTTTGATAGCAACAAGCACCACTTCTTTTTCAGCGCCGCTAGACTCAAGTAATTGCCAATCCCAGACCACCTCATTGATCGGGAACGGTACATGTTGCTGAGCTTCGAATGCAACTAACTGCTCGAGATCATCATCTCCGAGCATCGGCAGCTTCACGAAGCGTGTAAAAACCGATTGACCAGAAATAGCATAATCAATCGAAACCTTAGACACCCCTAACTTAGAGGATAACTCACTCACGGCCATCTTGACCTGTGACAAACGAGTCATCTCTGCTGCGGGATCAGCTAAGATCGCAGTTGTTTCGTATTTTTTAAGAATTAACCCTCCATCTTTGGAGCGGGAAAACATCCCCATACTCACGGTCTGTGAGCCTATATTTAATGTAATTAGCGACTGTGAGTCAGCCATAATATTGTGCAGTTTTTTATGAAAATTGAATAAGTTAGAGTATTAAACTAACAGTTTAACACATTGATCTAACTAGCGGCGTTCTGGCTTAATCTCAGCATATCGATCCCACCACAAGAACTTGAACGGTGTCTCATCCTTACTGAGAAGCGGAACTCGATCATAGCGAGAAAGTGAACCAGAAGTCCACCAGCCCATTTTTTCACCATCACTAAAGTAACGTCCCTTATCATCTGGAAGGGACGTACCATTTACTAACACTTCACCACCGATAGCCTTAATGATACCTTTATTCGCTCGGTCTGAGCCACTGAGGCGAAGAATAGCCGCTGGTGATAAATACACTGATGAGTAAACATCTTCACCTACAGGAAAGTTTACATACTCCACTTCCTTCTCTAACAGTAAGACGCCTTTGCCATCTGGATTATCAATAGCCACAAACCATTTAACAGTCACCGAATCCACAAACTTATGTGGGTAAGACCTCGGCATTTCAACTTTAACATTTACCTCTGCCTCTAGCCAATCTTTCGGTTTCCAGTTCTTGCGCATGGTATTGCCACCGACTTCTGGAGACTGGAGGACATCATACTTAGGGTCAGAAGTTGTCACTTTCCCGGCTTGAGCATGGACATTACTAACCATTGTTAGAGCCGCCAGTGCCGCAGCGGACAGGAACGCCTTGAGTTTATATTGCTTCATAGTGAATAGGTTTCATAGTGTGATAACGAAGCGCAGCTGCTTTTGGCGAGGATAAACATTCGAAAAACACAAAATAAGTGACAGAAGCGACTCGAGCGTACGTAATCCATGCCTTTTTACAAATATCCCACGCAATACATCCTTAGCATTCACCATTTCCACTCTTGCGCAAACTATGATGTAGGGCTAAATCTCCGTCTATATGGCAAAGCAAGCGAAAACAGCGATCCAACCAACACGCTCTGAAGACTTTCCAGAATGGTACCAACAAGTCATCAAAGCTGCTGATCTAGCAGAAAACTCTGAAACTCGCGGCTGCATGGTCATCAAGCCGTGGGGCTACGCCATTTGGGAAAACATCCAGCAACAGTTAGATAAATACTTCAAAGCTACCGGCCACCAAAACGCCTACTTCCCACTCCTCATCCCACTCTCTTATTTCGAAAAAGAAGCGGAATGCGCAGAAGGCTTCGCTACCGAGTGCGCAGTCGTCACCCATCACCGACTTGAAGCAACAAAACAAGAAGACGGCTCCACGAAAATGGAACCCGCAGGCAAGCTCAATGAGCCCTATGTCATTCGTCCTACTTCTGAAACAATCATCGGCGCTGCATTCTCGCGTTGGACAGAATCCTACCGAGACCTTCCCCTCCTGATCAACCAGTGGGCTAATGTCATGCGTTGGGAAATGCGCACACGCATGTTTCTTCGCACAGCTGAATTCCTCTGGCAAGAAGGCCACACCGCGCACGAAACTAAAGAAGAGGCACTTGAGGAAACTCGGCAAATGCATTCCATTTACGAAAAATTCCTTCGCGAGCACCTCGCCATCCCTACTATTCCTGGTGAAAAATCCGAAGCCGAGCGCTTCCCTGGCGCAGACATGACCCTAACAGTCGAAGCTATGGTACAGGATAAAAAAGCAATCCAAGCGGGCACATCTCACTTCCTCGGCCAAAACTTTTCCAAAGCTCAAGACATCTCCTTCACCGCACGTGACGGATCAGTCCAGCACGCGTGGACCACCTCATGGGGAGTATCAACCCGCATGATCGGCACGCTCATCATGGCGCATTCTGATGACGACGGCCTAGTGCTACCTCCACGCATAGCCTCCCAACAAATCATCATCATCCCTGTAACGCCAAAGGAAGACACTCGTGATGCCATCATCGATGCCTGTGAAGCTCTCGCCAAAACTCTCCGAGCAAAATCCTTCCACGGCGAACCACTCCGCGTCCTAGTTGACAAACGCGACCTCCGTGGTGGCGAAAAGAAATGGGAGTGGGTCAAAAAAGGAGCACCTCTCCGCATCGAAATCGGCCCTCGCGACCTCGAATCTCGCAAAGTCTGCCTACAGCGTCGCGACCAAGCTTCTAACGAAAAATCCTTCCTCGAAAAAGAAACCTTCCTCCGCAACGTAGAGGAAACTCTCCAAGAAGTCCAAGACACTCTGTTAGATCGCGCCACGGAATTCCGCGACTCTAACATCACTGAGTGCTCTGACATAGCAACCTTTGAAAAGTACTGGAGCGAAGAACAGCCTGGCTGGCTCATCACACCATGGGCTGGGAGCACAGAAGAAGAGGAAACTCTTAGCAAAAAACACAAAATCACAATCCGCTGCCTTCCCCTCGACAAACAAGCTGGCGATGAAGCTCCATGTATCCTCACTGGCAAGCCCACTATGGCGCGCGCCATCTGGGGTCGTAGTTATTAATCCATTTGAACGCTGAGCGATGGCTCGGCAATGCGCACCTATGCTCGAACTCCAAGACGTAAAAACCCACTTCCCTGTCAACAAAGGCCTAATTTTCTCAAAACTGGTCGACACGGTGAAAGCGGTAAACGGTGTCACCCTCAATATCAAAGAGGGTGAGATCCTTGGGCTCGTGGGTGAGTCAGGCTGTGGCAAGTCCACACTCTCACGCACCATCATGCAGCTCATCCCTGCCACCGGAGGCACCATCACCCTCGAAGGCACCGAGCTCACTAGCCTCCCAAAAAAGGAGGTTCGCGCCCGCCGCCTCGACTTTCAAATGATCTTCCAAGACCCCTATGCGTCTCTGAACCCACGCATGACCGTCTTCACTACTCTTGCGGAAGCCATAACCCAGCGCCACCCCTCACTTAAAAAAAGTAAACCGAAGCTCACAGATTCAGTGGTCAAGCTCATGGAGAGATGCGGACTCAACCCATCATTCATGCAGAAATACCCACACGAGTTTTCTGGTGGCCAGCGTCAGCGTATTGCAATTGCCCGAGCTCTTGCTCCAGAACCTAAACTCATCATAGCTGACGAACCCGTCTCAGCTCTCGATGTTTCCATCCAATCACAAATCCTCAATCTCCTCCTAGACCTTCGCAGCGAGCTAAACCTCACCATGATTTTCATCTCACACGACCTCTCCGTCGTACGCTACATTGCTGACAATATCGCAGTGATGTATAAGGGCGAAATTGTGGAGTATGGCAAAGCCGAAGAGCTATTTAACTCGCCGAAGCACCCATATACAAAGCGACTACTAGATGCTATTCCCAGCCTTGAGAGCCCAGTCTAAACAAGCTCCGCTACCCTCCTGTGTCATTTAAGACAGGAAAGTTAGACTAATAGGGCTTTTCTTGTCGCTCCATTCACGGTAAACCGCCACTTCCTAGCTCATTCATGCTTATGAAATTTTTACTCCACATCGCCCTAGGCATAGGCCTAGCTCTCTCTGCTACAGCTGCAGTTGAGCTCAACGGTATCGCCGCGAAGGTAAATGGTCGCGTTGTCACCAAAAACGAAGTTGCTTTCTCCCTGGCCCCGCTCAGAGCCTATCTTGCCAGCAAATACCCCCGCAAGACACCTAGCTACTACAAGGAAATTGAAGAAGCTAAGGATAAAATTGTCGAGGAACTCGTCGAACGCGAACTCGTACTTTACGAATTCAAATCCATGGGCGCCCAGATACCAGAGCATATCGTCGATTCAGAAATTCGCCGCAAGGTCCGCAGCGACTATAATAACAACGTCGGACTCTTCCGTGAAGAGCTCCAGTCCAAAGGCATTTCTTTTAAGAAATACCGCGAGCTCATCCATCGCCAATTGATCGTCCAAGCTATGCGCTCCCAGCAGTTCTCAGACACACCACCTGCGACTCCTGAAGAGATGCGTGCTGAATACGCTAAGATCAAGCCTGAGCTACGTGACACCTCTAAAGACCGTTGCGACTTCCAGAAAATCTACATACCTAAACTTGATGACGAAGACCTAACTGCGACTCCTGAATCTCAGCTCGTACTTACAGAAAACATCGTCGAAAAACTCAAAGCTGGCGATGACTTTGCTGAACTCGCCAAGCAACACTCAAAAGATGCTTGGGCTGATGACGGCGGCCTCCAAGAAGACGTTGCACGTATCGACCTCTCTCCAGCCATCGCAACAATGATCTTCGAAGAGCCAACCGGCTCAGTGATTGGACCTCTCGAAGATGCAGGTGGCTACCACATCATTGTCGTGACGAAAAAATACCTCGGACCAGCTCCACCGCTTTCTGACCCTGAAGTTCGTAAAATGGTTAGCCGCAACGTGGAACGCGAAAAATCCTCAGCCAAGTACAAGCGCTGGATAAACGGACTAAAGCGTAAGGCTATGATCACGCGCAATATGTAACACCCTAGATCTCTAAATTAAAAAAGGCCAAGCTTATACGCTTGGCCTTTTTTATGAATATATGGACTTTAGGTCAGTAAGTCTCTGAGTTTCTCCTGAAACTTAATAAGATCTTCTTCATCGGGCTGGTAACCAGCGGTATCCGCATCCAGTGAAAGACGCCCCATTTCATCTATCATCCATAGTGCCTTCTCTCCATCACTAAAGCTGACTGAACCAGACTTCAGCGCACCTGCTCGCACGATTTCATCCACCGTAGCCTCCACCGCACCAGTAGGAACCTTTACATCCTCTGCCGCTGGTTCTTCCGCCTTCACCTCTTCCTTCACTAACTCAATCCCCAGATCTAACACCATGAAACGCGTGTCCATATAGGTTACCTGAATATCTAAATCCTCCTGGATTTTCTTCTGTAAATCCGGAAGCTGAGCCCCCTCTGCAGCCCAAGCTGCAATCTGTTCCTTCTGCTCATTACTAAGTTGTGATACGCTAAACATAATTTGTGAGTACCTTCTAACGAAAAAGCAATTTATAGGGAAGCAAAACCCACCTCACCTGCTCCCACCTAAATCACTTTTTATTTTCCTTTATTCTACGTAGTTCTCTAACTACTAATCAATAATTCACCTATCTTAGATTTTATGGAGAAACATCTCTATCCCAGCCTTTTAGCTCTCACCCTCGGTCTCGCGTCCTGCACAGTAGGCCCCACTTATGAAGTCACGGTCCCGACGACTCCTGACTACTGGAACACAAACCTACAAACCGACCTTAAGAAAGGGACTCCTAACATCGAAGGATGGTGGAGGAAATTTAACGATCCCACGCTAGATAAACTCATCGAAATAGCGAAAGAGGAGAACAAAGACCTCGAGATCGCCGCCGAGCGTATTATAGAAGCACAAGCTCGGTTCGGCGTAGCATACGCATCTCTGGCTCCAGGTGTAGCCGGTTCAGGAGCCTACGATTACGCGCGGTCTAGCGAATCAATCCCCTTCTCTACTCCAAATCCATCTGACAACTACGGGACCGGTCTAGATGCTTCATGGGAAGTGGACTTCTTTGGCGGGCTACGTCGATCTATCCAATCAGCAGGAGCAAGTGTGGAAGCTACTGGCGAAATCTACCATGACACCATGGTGATACTCTACTCAGACGTAGCCATACGCTATGTCGAATATCGCACACTGCAGAAGCGCATCCAACTAGCCAAAGGTAATATTGTAAGCCAAGGTCAATCAGTTGGAATTACTAAAGACCGTAAAGAAGCAGGGCTCGCTCCACAGACAGATGTCTCACAAGCGCAAGCAAACCTCTCGACCTCGAAAGCTCTTATCCCGCAGCTCCAACTCCAGCTGGCTGCGACTCGCAATCAACTCGCATTTTTATTAGGCCGCTACCCTGGAAATCTTCAATCGCTGTTAGGTAGCAGCACAAATATCCCCAAACCACCCAAAAATATACGCGTTGGGCTCCCTGCAGATATCCTTCGCGCAAGACCTGACGTCCGAGCTGCAGAACGTCAACTAGCGGCTCAAACTGCTCAAGTAGGCGTCGCCACTGCTGAACTCTATCCAAAATTCTATATCAATGGCACATTGGGCTTAAGCTCCCAAAGCTCAGCAGACCTCTTCGATTCAAGCTCCCGCATCTACAGTCTTGGGCCGTCATTCCAGTGGCGTATTTTCGAGGGTGACCGTCTTCGCCAAGGTATCAAAGTTGAAGAATCAAAGACACGCCAAGCCCTTCTTTCTTATGAGAAAACAGTGCTCAATGCTGTTTCAGAGGTAGAAACTTCACTCTCTAACATAAGTTTTGAATACAACCGCCGCAGTCACCTCAACGACTCCGTACGCTCTGCCCGTGAAACTGTATCCCTCATAGTAGAAAACTATAAAGAGGGAGTCGCAGATTTCCAAAGTGTACTCGATGCCGAACGCACCATCTTCACCCAAGAAGACGCAGCGGCTTCCAGTGAAGGAATTTACACAGCCTATCACATCCAACTTTATCGTGCGCTTGGTGGTGGAACCCAAATGCGCAACATCTCTCAAAACCAAGCAAAATAATGAACCTGCTCAGATCTCTCAGCCTCACCGCGTGTACCGCGCTCCTCTCCATTTCCTGTGGGAAGAAAAATGAATTTTCTCCACCTCCACCTGCAAAAGTTGAAGTACAGCTACCCATAGTTAGAAACCAGCAGACTTTTTCCGAATACTCTGGACGCATCGAAGCCATGCAACGAGTGGAAATCCACGCGCGTGTGCAAGGTATTTTGAAAGAAGTCACCTCTGATTTTGAACCTGGGAAAGTAATACCAAAAGGTACGCTACTCTTCAAAATTGATGATGTCCCATATCAAGCTGCTGTTAGAAATGCAAAAGCAGAACTAGCAAAGGCGGAATCCTCGCTGAGCCTAGCCAAGATCACTTTGGAGCGCCGGAAGCGCGCAGGTCAAGGAGTCTCCCAGCTCGAAGTTGAAATTGCGGAAGCTGATGTCCAAGCTGCAGCTGCCGCCGTTCAGTCAGCTCAAGCTGCAGTTACTACAGCAGAAGAAGACCTAAGCTACTGTGAAATCCATGCACCTATAACTGGCCGCATCTCTGAACTCTATGTTGATCAGTTCAACCTCGTTGGTCCAGGTGCAGATTCCATTCTCTGTACTATAGTTAATGACGATACAATGCGCGTCTACTTCGAAGCCGACGAACGCCGAGCACTCAAGTACCTGCGCCGTCGTCAAGAAATCGAATCTCAACATATGCAGCCACCAGTTGTCAGTCTCACACTCGCAGATGGGAAGCCATACAGTCACCCAGCCCAAGTAGATATCGCTGACAACACTATCGACAGTGATACCGGCACACTACGAGTGCGAGCTGTCGCTCCAAACCCTGAGGGAATCCTAGCAGATGGACTTTTTGTTGAAGTCAAAGTCCCCAGACAGGTCACACCTACGGAAGCCGTCCTCGTACCTACCATTGCCATTCAAAAAGACCTCGGTGGTGATTTCGTACTCACTATTGATGATCAGAATGTAGTGATCCGTAAAAACATCACTTTGGGCGATGCTGTAGGTCGTCTGAAAATCATCACAGAAGGCCTGAAAGGTGATGAAAAAATCATCGTTAATGGCATGCAGCGAGCACGTGAAGGCTCTCCCGTCACTCCCACTTTGGTCAAAAACGAAAATGAAGTTGATCCGAGCGTCGAACTTAAGAGTACACCTGTCTCAAAGTAATCACTTTAGATTTAACTTAATCTAACCAAGCTCTTCTGAGTCCTTCATCATGTTTAGTGAATTTTTCATCCGCCGCCCCATCTTCGCCACTGTCATTTCGATAGTGACGATCATCTTGGGCCTCGTAGCCCTAATGGCGCTTCCTATTGCGCGCTATCCAGACATCGCGCCTCCTACCATTACAGTCTCCGCTACCTATCCAGGCGCCGACGCTCAAACTGTAGCTGACACCGTCGCCACTCCTATCGAGACAGAGGTGAACGGGGTGGAAAACATGATCTACATGAGCTCGGTCTGTGGTAATGACGGCTCGATGACGCTCACCGTGACCTTCGAGCCTGGTTCAGATCTCGATATTGCAAACGTCTTAGTACAAAACCGCGTTTCTATCGCCGAGTCTCGGCTCCCAGAAGAAGTCCGCCGCCGTGGTATCATTGTAAAGAAAAAGTCTGCCGACATCAGCCTCTTCGCCGCGATAACCTCTGATACTGATCCCGATACAGGAAAACCGTACTATGACGACGCCTTCCTCTCTAACTACGCAACTTTACAGATGCGAGACGAGCTCTCGCGTGTCGATGGCGTAGGTGATGTCACCATCTTCGGTGTAGGCCAGCTATCAATGCGTATTTGGTTAGATGTAGATCAACTCGCTATCCGTAATCTTACCCCATCAGATGTCGTCAACGCCATCGCTGAGCAAAATGTCCAAGTAGCGGCTGGTCGAATCGGTGCCCAGCCTGCGGCATCAGATATTGACCTCGAATACATCGTTACCACACCCGGCCGTCTCGTTGATGTTAATCAGTTCGAAAATATTGTCATTCGCACTACAGACGATGGACGCCTAATCAGAGTCAAAGACGTCGCCCGCGTCGAAGAAGGCTCAGAAAGTTATAATTTTAATTCTACCCTCAATGGCAAGACCGCTGCTGCTATGGGTATCTACCAGATTCCAGGTTCTAATCTAATGGACGTAGCTGATGGCCTTAAAAAGAAATTCGCAGAACTCGAAAAAAACTTTCCGAAGGGGGTCAAATACACCATCGCCTACGATTCTACAGATGTTGTAAACGCATCTATAAAAGAAGTGGTCATTACTCTAGCAGCCACACTTCTCCTAGTAATTCTCACGGTATATATATTCCTCCAAAATGGACGCGCGACACTTATTCCGACAATAACTATTCCAGTTTCTCTCATCGGAACTTTCGCCGTTCTTTTGGCATTAGGCTATTCGATCAATACTCTGACCTTATTTGGCCTCGTTCTCGTCATTGGAATCGTGGTCGATGACGCCATCGTTGTTGTAGAAAATGTAGTCAGGCATATTCAAGAAGGGAAGCCACCACAAGAAGCAGCGATTCTTTCTATGAAAGAAGTCTCAGGTCCAGTAGTGGCAACCACTCTCGTGCTACTCGTGGTATTCATCCCTACCATTTTCATCCCTGGTATCACTGGCACATTGTTCAAACAATTTGCCGTCACGATCTCCATTGCGACTTTCTTCTCCTCGATCAATGCCCTCACACTCTCCCCTGCTCTTTGTGCTCTCATTCTTAAAAAGAATGAAAAAGAACCTGGAGGACTCTTTAAGGTATTTAACAACACCCTCCAGCGTGCCACCAATGGAACCACTTGGGCGGTCCAACTAGCGATCAGAAGATCCATCATCGGCATCATTCTCTTTATCGGTATCGTGGCACTCGCTGTATTTGGCTTTGGCAAACTCCCTTCTGGCTTCGTCCCTCAAGAAGATGAAGGCTATAGTATGGTCAACGTTCAACTTCCGGACGGCTCCTCGCTCAACCGCACTAGAAAAGTTATGGCTGAAGCGACTCAAGCAGCTCAACAAATCGATGGTATTAGAGATGTTCTAGCCATTGGAGGCTACTCTATCATCGATGGTGCTTCCTCCCCAAATGCTGGTATGATGTTTGTCACATTTGAAAACTGGGACGAACGTGAAGAGCCTGAGCTGCAACAAGCCGGTCTTCTCATGAAGCTCAACATGGCATTCTCTCAGATAAATGAAGCCGTCATCATGGCATTTCCAGTCCCATCCCTCCCTGGTCTTGGTGCCTCCTCTGGTTTTTCATACATGCTCCAAGACAAAGGCGGCGTCGGGCTTAATCAACTCCAACAAGCAGGCCAGCAGCTCATCGCTGACGGCAATTCCCAGACCGGCCTCAGCCGCCTCAGCACAACATTCCGTGCCACAGCTCCTCAGCTCCGCGTCGATATCGACCGCGAACAAGTCAAAAAACGCGGTATCTCCATGACCGAAGTCTACAACACACTTTCCATAGCCCTCGGTTCCGCATATGTGAACGATTACACCAAGTTTGGGCGAGTTTTCCGAGTCACCGCGCAAGCTGATATACCCTACCGCATGAGACCTGAAGACATCACTCAACTCAAGGTGCGCACACCTTCCGGAAAAATGATCCCATTCGGCACCATTGCGAAAGTAGAAGAAGTGCTCGGGCCACAAACAGTAACTCGCTTTAATCTCTACCCATCGATCAAAATCTTGGGCTCCGCAGCCCCAGGGTTCTCCTCAGGTGAATCACTCCAAATCATGGAAGACATGTCAGAAAAAAGTCTCCCTAACAGCATGGGATACGCTTGGACCGACATGTCCTACCAAGAACGCAGCATTAACCCTATGGCGATGGCTGCCATTTTTGGATTCTCCATTCTAATGGTCTACCTCGTCCTCTCCGCTCAGTATGAAAGCTGGTCTATCCCTGTCTCCGTCTGCCTCTCCGTCCCCACTGCACTCCTAGGAGCTGTAGCTGGACTCATGCTGCGTGATATGTCTAACAATATCTATACCCAGATCGGCATCGTACTCCTCATCGGCATGGCTACTAAATCCGCCATCCTCATCGTTGAATTCGCAATGATGGAGCATCAAGAAGGTAAATCTGTGCTCGAGGCTGCCACTAACGCCGTCAGACTCCGTTTCCGCGCCGTTCTTATGACAGCCTTCTCCTTCGTACTAGGTGTCATACCACTCCTAATTGCATCAGGAGCTGGAGCCGAATCCCGTAAAGTTTTAGGCACCACCGTAGGCTTCGGCATGATTGCAGCCACAGTTCTCTCACTGGTAGCAGTCCCTATGCTCTACTCTGTCGTTCAAAATATTAGCGACAAAATGGGTTCTAAAAAACCAACAAAATAACACAGATCATCCTACCTAGATTCATGCAACTCGAAGCAAGAGCTGTCACAATTTAGTATCGTGACGAAGCTGATTGCTCGAGGGGCTGAATAGGAAAAGTTATTGAGAATCTTTCTCTACAAAAATGGCTGTGCTATTTATGATCATATTCTCAGCATTAGAGCCCTCAGCAACTGTACCAAGCACAGTCACTGTACTGAGCTCTTGAATGCCTCCTAGACCACGAAATCCTTCTTTCAATGGACTTCCACTGGCATCAACGGCCTGCACTGTTACAATATTCTGTTTGATCGCATCGTTATCGTCACAGCAAACATCCCAAGGTGTCTGACAGTGATCGTCTTCCCCCATGAGATCACACGAAGTGAGTTTTGCCGGATCACCAAGAGTCATGATCGCACGATTTTCAATCAGTACTGGATCGCCACCAATTAGCTTCCCTTTGAAAGCAACAGCATCTCCCAACTTTGCGGAAGAGCGTAGTTCATTGATCGTAACAGCCCCTTCTGGAGCCGATTCTAACAAAAGACCTTGCATGCCACTCGTCACTTCAGCAGTGGAGTCATTAGAGACTTCATCTGTTGGTTTTTCTGAACAAGAAACAAGACCTGCTAATAGGCCACATGCGAGTATGGATTTTAATTTCATAATAGTATAATATTGATTGAGTTTAAGAAGAACGTAAGGCACTCGGCAAGCTCGGAGCTAAGCAACGTATCGCAGGAGGCAGTGTCCCGACCGTCCCTAGCAGAACACCTGTGATTAATCCTACCGCAATAACGGAAGGGCTTAAAGTGAGAGTAAAAGTTCCGATCGAAAACGGAACAGCCAAACCATCAAGTAAGAAATAGGCTACAATAAAGGCCACCAGCGTACCCGTGAGCGTCGCAAGTATCGACTCCTGTATTAATGAGACAAAAAGCGCCTTACGGGTGAACCCGATCGACTGCAATGTCGCCATTTCTTGGATGCGTGCCGCGAACGCTGCGTAGAGCGTATTAAGCCCGCCGAACACCGCACCTGCCGCCACCAGAGCTGCGGTCACCCACGTCATCACTTTGATCGGTTGGTAAAAAGTGCTGAGCTTATCGTAGTAGCTATCTTCACGGATCGCAGCCAGCTCCAGATCATTTCGTTGCAGAGTAAAAACCTCAACATCTTCGAACTCTGCAGTGTCCATTCGCACTGTTACCGATGAGAGAGAATCGCGCTGAGTCAGCACTGCTAGATCGTTGCGATCAAACCATATTTCGGATTCTAACACGGTCGCTGGAGCGATGAATGTCCCTGAGATTTTGAGTTCGGAATCGCCAAAGAAAAGCGACTTCCCAACAGCCACGTCATCTTCTGAAACACCAAGTTTACGGTGTGCCAAATGCCCCACCATGACTTCGCCAGACTGAGGAAACCGCCCGTCGATCAATTGCACCGAGCGATGCACCAAAAGCGCACCTTCTAATACTCCGCGCAATAAGGCCTGACTTTCTTTGCCTGCCGACGTGCGTAGTGGTGCTTGATAAAAAATCTCACCTGAAACAGCACTTACACCGAGCACCTCTTTCAGCCCCCTTACGGAAGTCGCCACTGAAGACTCCGCAGAGAGAGGAACCTCGGAGCGCTCAATGGATTCCTCTGAGCCCTTACCCATGAGAATTACATTTTTAGTAGAACCAGAATTCGAGAGTACCGAGTCCATTCCCTCGTTCAAAGCCACTGCCGCGATCAATAGCAACACCACCAGAGCCGCACCGCCAACAGTCTGCAATAGACGCGCGGGATCGCGGAATAAATTTCTTAACGCATAACTAAATGGTAACATTATTTTAGGAGTTGAGAGATTGAACTAAAGGACGAGATGTCGCCTTCCACGCTGGGTAGAGCGATGCTAGTAAACCGAGTGCTAGCGCGACCAACAAGCCGCTCACTACCACACTGAGCGATGGAGAGAGCGCTAAAGTTAGGCCTTCATTCCCTAAGGTGAATGCTTTCATTTTAAAGAACAGAGCAGCACCGAGCACTCCTAACAAACCTCCCACTAAGCCTAGCAGAGCACCTTCGTTCACCACCATGAAGCCGATGTCTTTACGCGTGAAACCTAGTGTTTGGAGAATTGCAGTTTCTTTCACGCGACCACGGACGATCAATAGCACCGCATTTGCCACCAGACCTAACACAGCGACTACAGCCCCAATTCCGAGCCAACGCGTGAAGCCGATCAACTCAATCATCTGCTTCGCTGTTTCAGCAAAAAATGCCTTCTCTGGTCGCGTATTCGTAGGCTGCTGGTCAGACGCAAAGGTCTTATCAATTTCAGCAGCCACAGAGTCTAACATCTCCGCCGACTCTACTTTCACATTAAATTGTGTCACGACTCCGAGCCCCACACGTGAAGCTTGTTGTAAAAATGGCAAGTGAACGTATGCCACGTTTTTATCCTGCGGTTGATCAGAATTGATAATACCAGCCACTGAGACATTGATGCCCACAGCTTCAAAATTATCGCCGGCCTTAAGTCCACGTCGTGCTGCGAAATGTTCACCGACCAATGCGGCATCGCTGCGTTTGCTAAATTCCTCAAAGCTCCCACTGATCACATTTAAATCAGGACTGTATTGCCTCAAGGTTTCTGGCGGCACCCCACGAAAAGTAATCACATCGAGCGACGCACCACAGTTGTTCACGGTAATTTGAATCGGGATCACTTCACGCACTCCATCTATCCTTTTGATGGTCGAAGCGTAATGCTCCGGCAAGCGTGAGGTCATCGGGCAGAATCTATTTTCCCTATACACCACCAGTGTGGTGTCGTCAGCGTTGACCTTCGTCGCCACTGAAAGCGAGTGCTGCATAGTCTGCACCGCAGTATAGAGAAACATCCCCGCAGCGACTCCTAAGATAGTAAGCAAGGACCGCAGACGGTGCCTCACCAAGTTCTTCCAAGCTAATGCTAACAACTTCATCTAATCCGTTAGCAAGTGCCCCTCGGTTACAAATTTACCCTTCTCTAATTGCAGTGCGCGATGCGCTGCCGCAGATGCCTTCGGGTCGTGCGTGACCATCACAATCGTTTTGGAATATTGCTCCGCTAGGCTATTGAGTAAATTTAAAATGGAATCCGCAGACTCGCGGTCTAGATCACCTGTCGGCTCATCCGCTACCAGTAACTCGGGATCGTGAACAATAGCTCGAGCGATCGCTACCCGTTGTTCTTGCCCTCCGGAGAGCTCGGACGGTCTGTGTTGAGCACGGTCAGCGAGCCCAACTAAGTCGAGAGCAGCCATGATCTTTTCCTTGCGCTCAGCCTTGCTCCACTTACCTAACAGAAGTGGGAGTTCCACATTTTCGTAAGCAGATAAAATAGGTACTAGATGATAAAGCTGGAAAATATAACCCACATGCTTCGCCCTCCAGTTAGTCAGCTGATTACGTGACAGCTTAGCTATATCCTCCCCGTTGATTGCGACAGTTCCAGCAGTAGGGGAATCGATCCCCGCAATGATATTTAGCAAGGTTGTTTTACCTGAACCTGAAGGACCCATCAATGAGAGGAATTCACCGCGTTCCACCTCCAATGAGAGGTCTTCTAGTGGGGTGATTACTTCCTTATTTTTATGGAAGGACTTCGTGAGATTTTGAATAGAAATAAACATCGTTTTAATTAGTTTTTACACGGTTGCCCTCGGCTAGATTCGTGTATGGCGGCAAGATCACTTGCTCGCCTGATTTTAATCCAGAAATGACCAACTGGTGATCATCGCGTTGACTGTTTCCCAGCTCTATAGTGCGTAGCTCAGCGCGTCCCTCGGGACTCATCACCCAAACTTCAGTATCGTTTAAAATAGCAGCCTTCGGAACGTAAAGAGAAAGACGTCCGCCAGACGAACGCTGTTGCTGCGTGGCGTCAGAACCTCCTATTAGGGAATAGAATTTAGCGCGCATCAGCATGTCTGGACGCAGACGAATGTCTGGGTCTTTAATCGCGACTTTTGCCTGTAATGTATTTCGTTGGAGATCAGCCTGACCACTGATTCGTGTCACTGTTCCTTTAAATATCTTGTTAGCTAGGATATCACTGACCATTTCCACCTCTTGCCCGACTGCCAATCCAGCAGCTTCCGTGAGAGGAACATCGATGCGTGCCTGCAGTTTTTCAGGATCGTAAAGCTCAACGATTACAGCAGATGTTGGCGAATCCATATTGAGCATCCGTTTCTTACCGGGAGCTGCATGTAAATGAAGTACAACACCATCCATCGGCGCGTAGACCTTTGTACGGTCCAGCGCTAGCTTCGCCTCAGCCATATTGACCTGATACTCCACCAAAGTCGCTTCCATAGAACCGCGCTCGGCATGCACTTGATCGATCATAGCACGGAGCTCTGGAAGCTCAGCTTCGATCTGAGCCACCACAGCCTCGTTGCGAGCCACAGTGAAACGCGCTGCTACGATGCTTTGTGCAGAAACGGCATTGCCGCCAAGATTTGTGAGCCGTTCCAAGTTATCTCGTTCGCCCGAAAGCAGAGCTTCCCCTGCTTCGATCTTCTTCTCAGCAGCGGCGATTTTTGCTTCGATAATTGGAATCGACTGGCAGTGTGCGTCGATTTTTTTCTGCATACTCACGCACTTTTGTTGGGCAGATTGAAAGGCTAGCTCTTGTTCATCTGAAATAAGCTCAGCTAAGAGTTGGCCTTTTTTCACCGAGTCACCTTCGAGCACGTGAACTGTATCAATGATTCCATTAATCAAAGCCGGCACGTAGGTGATGTAGGGATCTGGCTCAACCCATCCCGAGGCTTGGAAAAGCATTTCACCTTTACCAGCTGAGGTCACTGCAGTCTGATTCGAAGAAGCGTCCTCCGATCTTAAAGTTTCGACAGGCAAAGTCTGCACAGTAATCGCTGGCAACAGACGATCGCCGAAGAGTAAGGCTAGGATCAGAAGAAAGCCCAGCAGCAAGCCCAGTGGAAGAAGCCACGCGTACGAGCGCTTTGCTTTGCTCGCTGGAGCATCTCTATTATTTTTCAGAATATCTAAAGACATGTATTTTTTGAGTAAGTCGCAGCGCGACATTTTAAAGATTTAAATGTGTATGAACACATGAACTGGACGTCTAGAAATGCCCACAAAAGGGCGCGGTCCAAGGCAATCAAACCGCAAGCTCATCCAAAGGAGAGAACTAGCGGAAACTCAAAAAACTAAAGAAGGTAAACAGAATGCCTCACATAAAGAGGCTCTGCATAAAGTGGATGTGTATCTGGGCTTCCACGTATCGGAGCTAAGCTCTCTAACTCGTAGCCATCCACTAAAAGAAACTCTACCGGAGCCAGCTCAGCCAACTCACATGCATCAGAATATTGGAACGTTTCTGTCTGCACAAACTCGCCAGCATCAAACATCAAGCTCACGAAGCAATCATCTGATTCGCCATCCGTTTTGCAGCTCCGCTCTTGCTCCATCGGGCAACAGGTACCGCATTCAGACTCAACCACCTGCTCCTCATAGCATTCACAATCGGCAAGCTTAAAGGATTCTAAGCAAAGACAATAATTGAAGGCAGGATGCTTCAATGTGATTAGCAGAGCCATCACACCAAGCAGAAAAATTCCTGTCAGTTTCTTCACCATTCTGTCTATTAGAAGTTCATAGACTCCCATGTATTCCGAAATTTGTCAATTTCGACCACCCTGCTGCAATAACTAGTAGTAAAATCAGGTGCTGCTCACGTACTTGCGAAAGTAGAACTCTTCACCACGACCAATGGCCACATGCTCGAAACGATAGATTCCTATATAATATTAAAGATAGTAAACCGCTCTTGTCAGTCGGTATGAGCGATGAATAGTCCAGATTTGAGATAGGCTTGCACTCGTTAATTTTCGCTCGTATAAGTCGCGAAGTCACAAACTAAATTCTCATGCAGCCATATATATACAGCATCATTCACATCGTAGGCATCATCCTCACCTTCATGGGCTTCGCCTATGGAATGAAACAATGGGGTAAGGGCGCAGCCGTCGCCCACGGCGTAGGCCTCACACTCTTGCTCGTTTCAGGCTTTGGATTAATTTCTAAAAAATACAATAACGAGCTACAGCCTTGGATGTTTGTGAAGCTCGCTATCTGGCTCGCTCTCGGTGGCGCCCTCGTTCTCGTAAAACGCCGTATCGTAACAGGTATCGCAGCTTGGGCCATTCTAGTAGCTCTCGGAGCAGGTGCTGCGTGGACAGTCTACCACGGCATCGGACTCATTGGCTAAAGCTCAAACTTTCAAAAGTACAAAGCGCAGATCTCTCAAGAGACTGCGCTTTTTTTTGCGTCCATGAGCAACTTCCAGATAAATTCCCACCTATGGCGCCCTTCCTACATATGAGGCCATTCATATGTAATCATTTAGCGTTGTATCAATGTTTTACCGTCCATGCTAATAATCGCAGCTGCATCCAAGTCAGGCACAGAAGCCGAGACAGGAATAGAACCCGAGACAGACTCCACATTCACATGCATTACTAGCGCCCTTGGCCTTATAGCGACAGCAGCTTTAAGCGTACCTGTACTATTATCAAATTCTATGCCAGGATCGCTATTCTCCGTATAGGAGTCTACCATGTGCTCAGTAAAAGTAATATCACCGACGCGGAACCCAGTGGTCACATTTTTAGCCTGCCCCACGCTGTAAGTGATCGTTTCTCCTGGTTCTAAGAGCTTTTTGTTACCTGACGCGATCACAAAACCTCTCATCTTCCCTCCATCTGTCCGAAAATTACCTCCCGTTGAGGTCAGGGTTAAATCAAATGAAAAACTAAGCTTGGTTCCTCCAACTGTAAGGTCATTCACATCCATAATAAACGTGATAGGGCCAGCCACTCCATTCGGAGTATTGAGACCCTCGATCTGAGTTTTAGATGTAATTTTTGCAGTATTCCCCCCTGCCATTGCTACTCCATCAACAGCTCTCCCCGGAGCAAAATCTCCCCACCCTGTGGGCTCTACTTTTAACGAAACGACATCTGCCGAGGCTATACAACTAAGTACCAAGAAGGAAAATATGCTGATTAATTGGGTTTTCATTAGTTTATCATTTATACTTTATCCACCACCTATGACCAGTTTTTAGGGCGACTAAGCTGATGCATATTAAGAAATGGTCTTCGACCGGAGGCTCATACTATGAGTACCATTATGGATCTAACACACTAGGTAGAATTTTAATAAATGCGATATAAAAAGAAGGTAATTCTGACAAGCTTTCCCCAGAGTCTTTATAGCAGACTCTAAGCTACTTGGCTTCATTACTTCTGGGAGTCAGAGTTGACTAATCACTGCTGTAGGGCTATGCGGAGACAAGCACATGCCGATTAAAATTCCAGACACACTTCCAGCGCGGGAGACATTACACGCCGAAGGGATTGACTTGATCGATAGCTCTACGGCACTTCATCAGGACATCCGCCCAATGCGCGTATTGCTGCTGAACCTCATGCCCAAGAAAGTGCAGACAGAGGTACAGTTTGCCAGACTTCTCGGAGCCTCCCCACTTCAAGTCGAGCTCACACTGATGACTACTGCTAGTTATCTTCCGCGCAATACAGGACAAGAGCATCTACTCGAATTTTACAAAACGCTCGAAGAAATAAAAGACGAGCATTTCGACGCTCTCATCATCACTGGAGCCCCCATCGAAACACTACCCTTCACAGAAGTTAATTACTGGGACGAACTCAGCGAAATTATTGAATGGTCGCGTACCCACGTATTCCGTCGGCTCGGCATCTGCTGGGGTGCCCAAGCTCTTCTTAAAGTACTCCATGGTGTGGAAAAACATACGATGGAACAAAAACTCTTCGGCATCTATGACCATAACCTAGAACCTGATTGTGCTTCTAGACTACTCCAGGGCTTCACTGCACGCTTCCCAATGCCCGTGTCTCGCTACACAGCAAACAACGCAGCAGAAATAGAAGCTGTAGGCCTTCAAATTCTAGCACGCTCCGAAGAATCCGGCGTTGCAATGGCGCGCTGTAAACAAACTGGTGACCTTTTCATACTCAACCACCTTGAGTACGACTACGACACTCTCGGGCAAGAATACTGGCGTGACAAAGAAGCGGGCGCCGACACTCAGCTCCCTGCGCACTATTTCCCAGAGGATGATGACTCGAACGAGCCGATTAACCGCTGGCGCCCTTATGCTTTCTTACTCTTTAACAACTGGCTCAATGAGCTGTACCAGGACACCCCATTCGATTTAACGCACATCAAAAACACATAATCCGCAGAATTTGTGGAAATGACATAGTTAGATGATGAAATCCTCTATGTCCATATCCATATTAAGCGTATATATAGACCATCCATTATGAAAGATTTCTTCGATTCACGCTTCCCCTCAGTAGAAGCTCTGCGCGCTCAGGCTAAAAAGCGCATGCCTGGCTTCGCTTTTGATTATCTCGATGGCGGTTGCTTCTCCGAGATCAACCTCAGTCGTAACACTGACGAAATTCGCGACGTCCAGCTCCAGCCATACTATCTTCGTAATTACCCAGGTGCGTCACAAGAAGTAGAACTCTTCGGCGAAAGCTATGATGCCCCCTTCGGGATGGCTCCAGTAGGTCTGCAAGGCCTCATGTGGCCTAATTGCTGCGAAATCCTCGCACAGGCAGCAAAGGATCACAACATCCCGTTCGTCCTTTCCACAGTCGGCACTGCGAGTATTGAGAAAGTCGCTGAAATCACTGAAGGAAAATTTTGGTTCCAGCTCTACCACCCTGCGGAAGACGATCTCCGCGACAAGCTCCTTGAGCGAGCATGGGCTGCCGGCTGCCGCACCCTCGTCATCCTGGCTGACACTCCAACCTTTGCCTACCGCCCGAAAGAAATTAAGAATGGTCTCTCCATTCCTCCCCGTATGACTGCGCGGAACGTTTTCCAAATGTGCACGCACCCGACATGGTCATTCAGCCAGTTATTCGCTGGAGCTCCTGAGTTCCAAACTATGAAGGCTTATATCCCGAAAGGTCTCAACATGAAGCACCTCGGTCTATTCATGAATAAGACATTTTCCGGACGCCTCAGTGAAGATAAAATCCAAGCACTCCGCGACAAGTGGAAGGGCAACATCGTCATCAAGGGGATTGTAAACCCAGAGGATGCAGAAGTAGCCATCAAGCTCGGACTCGAAGGCCTTATCGTCTCCAACCACGGTGGTCGCCAGCTCGACTCCGGCCAGTCTACTATCAAGCCACTCCAAGCGCTTGCTCCAGAATTTAAAGGCCGCATCAAGATCATGATGGACTCAGGTATCCGTTCAGGCCCAGATATCGCAAATGCACTCGCTTCTGGCGCTGACTTCACTTTCCTCGGACGTACTCCAATGTACGGTGTCGGAGCTCTTGGCAAAAAAGGAGGCCACCATACCTTCACGATGCTCAAACGTCAGCTCCAGCAAGTCATGGAACAGGTTGCTTGCGAACGAGTAGAAGACTTCCCAAATCATCTTATTCGAGATTAATCGAAACTCCTAGGTTGACGCCTCACTGAGGATGCGTTAACAACATAAACCTGTACGACAGGTTTGGATGATCTTCTTTTTTTCTAAAAAGAAATCCCCAATTTTCGATGATGAAGTGAGGCTGGAATTGGCCATAAGCCTCGTTTCATCCATCGACCACCAGCCTCCGAGCTGGTGACCCCAGCGGTCATGCTCAACAAGAATGTGTTTTGTGGTGAAGTCACTTTCTAAAGCCGAGCATGACCGCCATTTTTATAGCTATTAAAAAAATAAGAAGGGCGTGCGCCTCCCAAAGCACACACCCTTCTTCCACGTTTACTACACAATGAAATTTTCTTTTAAAAGTAGCTGAGTAATTTCTCAAGCTGCTCTTTGTGACTATTTTAAAACATATCTTTGATTCTCAATTGACGCTCTAGTTCCGCGAGCATCTTTTCCACCGTATTGAACTGTGATGCATTGAATCTTGAAAACTCTTTTCCATCAGCATCCATCAACAACACTGTTGGCACTCCGCTGATGTTATATTTTTCAAGAACCTTCTCATTCTTCTTGGTCAATGCTTTATCGCCCTGAGGAATATCGATCTTCACTAAGATATAGTTCTTCCCAGCCTCACTTAGGAATGCCTCTTTAGAAAAGACGTTTTGATCCATCATTATACATGGGGGACACCAGTCCGAACCCGTGAATTCTACAAAAATAGGCTTCTTAGTTTTTTCGCTCAACTCTCGGGCCTCGGGAATACTTTTTAGCCACGCCTCCCCAGCAAACACACTCGAAACCGAAACGAGTAAGCTTATTGCCACTGTCAAAAAAGTAATTCTTTGCTTCATCATGACTATAAGCGGTTTGAGAACGGGTTTTTATTCCCATTTCCTAAAAATCATGCAAAAAAAGCCCATGCCTCCAGCAAAAAGCATTCTCATCGCCACTGGTAACGCCCATAAAACTGAAGAAATTTCGGCGATCCTTGGGACCGAATACTCAGTTGAAGACTTAGCAGGAAAAAAATTTCCAAAAGTAGCAGAAACTGGCACCACCTTTCTTGAGAATGCCACACTCAAAGCTGTAGAAATCAGCAAACTTACTGAGCAATGGGTGCTTTCTGATGACTCGGGCTTAGAAGTCGATGCCCTCCATGGCGAGCCCGGCGTTTACTCCTCACGCTACGCTGGCGAAGAAGGCAATGACTCAGCGAACAATGCAAAGCTCTTAGACGAACTCTCCAAACTCCCCGCAGACACCTCGCGTACTGCCCGTTTCCGATGCGTCATTGTCATCGCCAAAAATGGTGAACGACTGGCGCACTTCTCGGGCGCCGTTGAAGGAAAAATTATACAGCAGCGTCATGGCGAAGGCGGATTCGGCTACGACCCCCTGTTTATGCCCGATGGTTTTAATCAAACTTTCGCCCAACTCACAGCTGAGCAAAAAAACACATTAAGCCACCGCTCCCGTGCGCTGGAGCTTGCGCAGCCATGGATCGCTGAGAATGTTTGAGCATATTTTATAGATGTAAATTTGCGTTTTGCCCTATTCTCCTTTAAAAGAAGACTTACAGACAGTCCCCAAAATAGAAAATCAAGCAATGGACGAAGAAAGATACGAATTTACCCGTATCATTGGTAAGGGTCGCACTGGCGGGGTCTACGAAGCCACTGATCATCAGCTACAGCGTAAAGTTGCTGTTCGCCGTTTTTTTTGTGCCAAGGGAGACACCTCGACGCGCGGCTGGGAAAGTACTTTTACAGCCCTCACACACAACCTTTGTAGCCTACAACACCCAAGTCTACTCGGAGTCCTTGAAGCAGGCGTAGACGAAGACGGCGCCTACTTGATTTATCAACTTATTGATGGCGTAACACTCGCTAAGCAAATTGATCAAGGTCCACTCGAGGAAGCGCACGTCTATGACATGGCTGAACAATTACTAGACGCTCTGCAAGTAGCCCACTCTAACGGCTTCGTCCACGGTGCTATGTCCACTGGATCCGTCACTCTCATCAAGCGACCACGCGGCGGCTACCGTGCCATTATTAATGACCTTGGTCTATCCAGGCTCGCGCCATTGATTCAAGGCATCGACTCAGCCTACGCCCGTATGGCTGACCCAGTCATCATGCCTCCCGAGATGTTTGATGACAAAGAGCCAACCTCGAAATCAGACCTCTATATGGTTGGCCACCTGATCTATCTGAGCCTCATCGGTGGTCACCCATTTGCCGAAATTGATCTAGCAGAGCTTAGCCGTGCGCACCGCGAGGGAACTCTTCCTCCCATTACTGACTACAGAGACGACCTCTGCCCAAACTTTGTCGAGTGGATTGCCAAGCTTACTGAATCCGATGTAAGAAAACGCTTTTCTGGCGCGTCAGAAGCCTTGCATAGCATGCCAAAGCTCACACCAAAAAATGAACGCAACGCAGTTCACAGCTCGGCACCAAAACTCATCGTCCCGAAACTCCCGAATAAGGTCATCCACACCTCAAAGGTCGAAACACTTCCTGTCTTCATTCCTAAGAAGCAATCCCCCGTCAAACTCGTCGTTACACTTTCCTCCATTGCAGTGGTTCTAATAATCACCGCCGTAGCCCTTCTGAGTGAAGACAAAAGTAACAACACACCAGACTTAGCTAGCACTGCACCCAACCTAGAAGAAAAGCAAACTCAAAACCTGAGAGAGTCTCCAAAACCTCTTATTGAGCTAGCCTCGGTTATCCCCACCATCAACCCTAACAAAATTGTGCGCTACTCCTCCCCTCCTGGCCAACCTGTGAGCAAGCCAAATTTAAATATCACCAACAATCTCTGCGATGATTGGATAGTGTATATGGGAGAATCTCTCACCAAGCAAACAGCCTCACACCCGAATGGCGACATCATCCAAGCCACTACGGACATCGGCTCATTCCAACACTTTCCACACCCGCTTAAAGTACTCAAATTTCATCAAGCGGGAGTCAAGCACACCAAAACACCAGCTCTCAACGCGAATTCAAAATCCTGTGATCTCGATCCTGGAGAAGGCTGGAAAGTAGCTCTCGTAGCCCCCTCTGATCAACCTAATCCCAGACTCCAGGTTCATTCGCATTTCACTACCTGGAACTGTGATGCTGTCGTCACTCTCAAAAACCAAGATGGTGAGACGCTTGGCAAGCCTAGGATCTACAGCTCAAACCATGAGAACACCTCATTTGGCACGATTGATAATATCAGCAAACTTAGCCCCGGAGAGACTATCTACTTAGAGATTACTGCTAGCGAGCCCAAATCAGGCGAAGACATTGGGCTCTCCCTCAATGCGCTCAAGGTCAAGGTTCTCAAAAACTAGCGGACCTCAAGATAGTGACGATACAGTATCTCTACTTTATTTTTAGCCCACGGCGTTCTTCGTAAAAATTTAAGACTCGATTTAACACTTGGATCTTTCGCAAAGCAATTAATGCGAATTCGGCACGCCATGTCGTCCCAGCCATAGTATTCTACTAGATCTGTTAGCATTGTTTCTAACTTTACTCCGTGCAGTGGGTCATTGGGGTGCTCGCGTTTCTCGCTCATCAGAGAAAAGCATCGTTCACTTGCTCCTCCCTGTCACTCTCTAACAATTTGTTTCTTCACAAAGTTGCTGTAGGGTGCCGACCGTGGACTCTATCACCCAAGCAGCACTAGGCGGACTCTGCGGCGAACTCGTACTTCGCCGACAACTAGGATGGAAGGGCGCGCTCTGGGGAGTCTTCTTCGGAACCGTCCCCGATTTAGACATTTTCATGTCACCTTGGCTAGATTCCATGGACGGCCTGCGCAACCACCGCAGCCTTTCCCACTCACTTTTTTTGATGCTCCTTATGAGCCCTCTCTTTGGCTGGCTTCTGAGTAGGCTACATAAATCAGTGAGCTACAGACGCGCTACCGGCTTCGTCCTCCTCACATGGGCCACTCACGTGCTTATCGATTGCTTTAATAGCTACGGAACACAGGTATTAGAACCCTTCAGTGATTACCGAGTAGCCTTCGGGAACATGGCCATAGTAGATCTTTTCTTCACCATTCCTATGTTGATTGGAAACTTTCTTTGCCTCTTTTGTTTACGTGAGGGTAGGGCGCGCAGCTGGATCACCTGGACTACCACCGCGTGGATTTCACTTTATGTACTCGCCAGCGTACTCTTCCTCAACATGGCTCGGGCTCAATTTGAAACGCGGCTAAATACTCACAATATCTCGCACACCGACATGTTAATCTCCCCCACACTGAGCAACATTTTTCTGTGGCGCATGGTGGCGCGCAATGAAGAACAATACTTCATCACTTACTGGTCGTTATTCGACTCAGACGTACGCCCCGTACACATAGAAACCATAGAGCAAAGCCCAGAAATAGCTACGCCCTACCTCGGCTCCAAGGCCTTCAACACCCTCGAGTGGTTCAGCAAGGGTTGGTGGAAAGTCTTCCAAGATACCGAGAGTCCAAATAGCATTTACTTCGTCGATCTGCGTTTTGGAGAGAGTCCTGATAATAGCTACGATCCACCTGTCAAAAGCCCACCTTTCCTCTGGAAACTCACCCTCGAAAAGGATGGTTCAGTCACGGACCAACGAACGCGGCTTATTCAAAAAGAAGAAAATGGTAAGCCATTTGAGAAGCTCGCGACATTTGTCTTCGGCACTCAGAAAGAACGCGTGATGGGCAGAGCCCTTCATTGGCAGCAAGGGGTTTGGCCGTGGGATCCAGCTCAATAGTCATAACGAGCATAGTTCTCGTAGTAGTAGAGCCCGCTCACTCCCAGAACAACTAATGAAATCAACAGTACAAATGCCGCATGGTGACGGGACAAAGGCTTCGCGAAAAAAAGAATGGGGCCAATGATGATTCCTAAACCCACGAACGAGAGAAGGTACACGAACACTAACAAAACAGGATTCGCTACCTGTCGTTGATATTTCTCCACAGGCGGGCGCATCTGCAGAGCGTTTTGCATCTGCATCCTTGCCAACTCATCTGAGCTGCGCTTCCTTTCTGGTATCTTTCCCATTCTCGAACCAGATTTCCTAACAAACCTTCTGATGTAAATCACGAACTACCATGACTGCCACTGAACTCCTCAAATCTGCCCACTCCGGCGAAGCCATGCCAAATGACCTCAGTCTCGCCCACCAAGCTTTGTGGCGCGAACAAGCCGGCGAATGGCATGCAGCTCATGACATGTGCGATCATATCCCAGAACCTTCTGGCTCATGGATCCACGCGTACCTTCACCGGGTCGAAGGTGACCTATCGAATGCCTCTTACTGGTACCACCGCGCTGGTAAAGAAATGCCCAGCTGCTCTCTCGAGCAAGAATGGCTCCAGCTCGTGGACGCCTTGGCGTGACTTAAGAACGCTCCCATCTCACACTGAAATTGAAAGCTCAGGGTTTTGACACCCTGAGCTTTCTTGTCCTCGGCAAAGGACATTCAACACATATCTATGCCTATAAATAAAGAGTTCTTAGGCGGCTTGCTCGTCTGCGAGCTCAGCGTAGCCTGCACGATTCGCGCTGTCTTCCAAGGCGCGGAGTAGAACCTCGCGAGCCCGGACTCCTGGCGCATTAAGCACTCCAGCGTAGGCCTTCTGGTAATCTTTCAGAGCCACTGCGGTGTAATCGCAATTCGGGTTCGTAAGTTGGAGCACCACATCCACAAGTAATCCTGGCTCTTCTGCCAATATCGGCAGTAAGTTACGTACCAGCAATGCTGGCACTATGGCTTCCTTGGCGGTGAGCTCCACGAGAAGCTCTAGCTCTGCAGCCTTAGTAGCTGCCTCATTTTTTGTCCATTCGAGTAAAGTTGTCATAATAATAGTAGTTTGGTTGAGGGGTAGTCACACCCCATTTAATTAAAAAAGTTAGTTAATAATATGATATCAATAGGATTACTCCAATTAGAATCACACAGACCCATCTGAGTCTATCGGTTAGAGTGAAGGATCTTTTTCAGATCTAAATTTCGGACATTCAAAAAGTGCTTTCGTTCGCTAGCATTTCTCTACTTTGTCACGGTCGGCAACTCTCTGTGGTAGTTTCCCACTGGATTGGAGACATAAAAAAACTCGCTTCCAGTTTTGGAAAGCGAGCCACATTGAATTCGTATCTAGTTGTAAATACTTGGTTATGCAGCTCGCGTCCCTCCATTCTGTTTAGAGGACCACATGAAGGAAATCATCTGAATGCCTGTAAACATAGCACCCGAAGATTTCCCGCAGGAAAACTTGCTAAAGTGAGTATGTGTAAAGTTGGCGTTCATTGGTGATTTCGTTAAATCTGATCAACAACTACGATCGATTTTCTGAAAGCGCAACCCTAAAGTTATCATTTCGCGTGAAATTAATGCCATAAACTACAAAATAAACTGCCTAACTACAGTTATAGAAACCAAACAAAAATGACTGTCTGATTCAAAAATAAGCAATTATTCACCACTGTAAAAAAGCTCTATAAGCCCAATCCCGGCGTGCTAAAAACTTGGCACTTCTGACCGATTGATCATCACTTGACTATTAGACGATCTGCAGTGAGTAATTGCTTCAGCCATGTTCAAGCTTCTCAAGACCGACGAAAAAACCAAGGCGCGCCGCGGGGAACTCACCACCGCGCACGGCGTCGTGCAGACTCCCATCTTTATGCCTGTAGGAACCCAAGGCACAGTCAAGACTTTGCACCCAGATGATCTTGTCGATCTCGGTTCCCAAATTATTCTAGGGAATACCTACCACTTAAACTTGCGTCCCGGACTCGATGTCATTCGCGCCGCTCAAGGGCTTCACAAATTTTCCAGCTGGGACATGCCTATCCTCACTGACTCTGGCGGCTTCCAAGTCTGGTCACTGGCGAAGCTACGCAAAATCACCGAAGAGGGCGTAGCCTTTGCCAATCACTTGGACGGCTCGAGAATGATGCTTTCACCTGAATCAAGCATGGAAATTCAAGCCACTCTCGGCTCGGACATCGCCATGCTCTTCGACGAGTGCCCCCCCTATCCCTGCGATGAAAAATATGCAGCAGACTCGCTAGCTCTCACCACCCGTTGGGCAAAGCGCTGCAAAGAATGGCATGTCGCGAATCGCGACAAGGTCGTCCCGTGGCAAGTCGATAACAGTCTCATCGTTAATTCTACCGTGATGGACCACCAGCTCGCCTTTGGCATCGTTCAAGGCTCTATCTACGCCGACCTCCGTGAACAATCGGCGAAGGAACTCATCGAAATAGGTTTCGACGGCTACGCAGTAGGCGGCATTTCTGTAGGTGAACCCGAGGATGAAATGATCCGCGCCATCGACAATGCGGTCCCTCACCTTCCTGAAGATAAACCACGCTACGCCATGGGCTTAGGCACGCCACCTCAGATGCTGGAGATGATCGCTCGTGGTGTAGATATGTTTGACTGCGTCATGCCGACCCGCGTGGCACGTCACGGTCTAGCCTTCACTTTTGACGGACCTATTCACATTAAAAATAAGGAATTTGAGCTGGATCAACGCCCACTCACCGAGACCACACACCCTAGCGTAGCCCGCTTCTCCCGCAGCTACATTCGCCACCTCTGGCGTGCTAAGGAAATGCTCGCTTTAAGATTGCTTTCTTACCACAATCTGCATTTTTACCTACAGCTCATGGAGCAAGCGCGCGAAGCAATTGAAGCCGGTACTTTCACCGAATTCAAAGACGCATTCACCGCACGCTACACAGCAAATTCTAAATAAGTTATGACAAGTACTCTTAATACTCTCGCACAAGCCGCTCCTGGTGGCGGCCCAGGCCAGTTCATCTTCATCGGCATCATGATCGTGATCATGTGGGTGGTAATGATCCGTCCACAGCAAAAGCGCCAAAAGGAACTCAAAGCTAGACAAGAAGCTCTCAAAGTCGGCGACAAAATCATCACTGTCGGCGGCATGCACGCTACGGTAAACGCACTCAGCGAAAAAACCGTTTCCCTCCGCCTCGCTGAAAATGTCTTCGTCAAGTACGACCGATCTTCTGTCGCCACTGTCGTGAGCAAAGACGAGAAGAAGTAACTTCTTTCTCGATCAAGAAATTCAACTCACCACAGATTTTGCAGTTGAGACAGGCCTAAGCGTCTGTTCCCCCCTGCTGGATCTGTGGTTTTTTGTGCCCGCTATAAAGCACTAGACGTCGGCACTTGATACCAAACTGAGCTCCGAAAGAGACAAATGTGATTTTAATGAAGCTTGGGGAATAGCGCGTTGCGGAAGAAGTAAAGGCTGGGCGCTATCCTGTTGAATCTGCGTTATTCCTCAGTTACGGTGCTCGATTATACAACTTTTAAAACACACTACAGAGCGAAGTCTGTATGTATATACGAGCTTATTCGGCAGGGCCGAATCTCATAGCAGCCTACCGTGCTGAGCGAAGCTCAAACGGTAGGGTTCCAACATGAGTGTTCTCGCTGGCTGAATGCCAGTCTCATTCGGGCCACGCTCAGAGCTTACCTTTACTTAAAATGCCCCTTCGGCATTCGTAACAGCCTCTGCCATGCGCATTGCTTCATAGTTCCGCTTCACTGCATGCACTCGGTGAATTTTCGCCCCAGCATTGCGCCCCATTGCCGTCAGCGCAACGGTCCCGGTATCTCGATCTTCCGCATCTTCAACTCCGAGAACTTTACCAATCATCGTTTTCCGCGACACACCTAACATCAGCGGGCGGTTATTCACCACGAGCGAGGACAATCCGTGCAGTAACTGTAGATTATGATCTAGGTTTTTCCCAAATCCGATACCGGGATCAAAACACAAACACTGTGGATTCACCCCCAGCTTCGTGAGCGTCCGGTAGCGTTCTTCGAAAAACTTGCGAACCTCGCGCAGCACATCTTCATACTCGGGCTTATCCTGCATCATTTCAGGACTTCCCTGCATATGCATGACCACGACTCCGACATCTGACTTAGCACAGACTTTCGCCATATTGACGTCCCCCTTAAGCCCTGTCACATCGTTCACAATGTCAGCGCCCGCTTCAATCGCTGCTTCAGCCACAGCAGCTTTGCTCGTATCAATGGAAATCAAACAATCACTTGCTGCACGCAATGCTTTTATGACAGGCAACACACGTTCGAGTTCATCTGCAGCTGAAACAGCAGGCGCTCCTGGACGAGTCGACTCACCACCAATGTCGATAATTTCAGCGCCCTCTTGAAGCATTCCTATCGCATGGTTCACCGCTTGATCCACATCGAAAAATTTCCCCCCATCAGAGAATGAATCTGGTGTGACATTGAGAATCCCCATGATCATACCTCGATCAGTAACATCTATCACTCGGTGTTTTGTCTTCCAGCGCATGATGTTAGTAAGCCAATCTCCCCCCACTGGTAAACTGAAAACTTGAAAGCTGACGAAATTGTCGCTTAGCTGCACGGTATGCACACCTTGCCTCGTATCCTATTCGCACTCTTAGCGATCACTGCTGGCCTTAATAGCCCAGTATTTTCTCAAGCAAAGTCTGTTAGTGACAGTAAACATCTTTCCCGATTGATGAACAATCGTGATGGTTCCGTCACTAAATTCACCCGTGACGCAGACAACACAGAGCTCATCAAAACTACCTATATTGAGAAATCAAACGGCGAGCGCGTTATTCGTGACACTACTACTTTTCGTCGTGATAAATACGGTAACCTCAGAAGCGGGATCGTCCGTGATGGGTCGAAACGCCCACTCTTCAGAATCGTCTACGGTTATCACAAGGATACAGGACGCTTAGTCGCCGAAAACATGTACGACGCTCGCGTAAAGCGCACTTTTCAAAACGAGCCTACTAAGGAAGAACCTGTGCGCGCTACTCGCTACCACTACACCGCGCAAGGTGAACGCTCTGCCCCCATTGTTTTCACCTCTCAAGCTGGAAAAACCTCTGAGGAGCTCATGACCTATCTTAACCGCAACAAACCAGGTTCTGATGTAGAGCGTGACCCATTCCGTAACGATCCTGTAAATCCGAACGCTCGTCGACTCGGGGAATAATGACAATGCTACGTCCATCAGCCTTACTCATGGTATTGAGTGTCGGCGCCACCCTTTTGGGAGCAAAGCTCTATATCGACCGAGCGCTTCATGCGAGTCCGCCCTCTGAGTCAGCACTCGCTCCAGACGAGATGACTCTCACCTACATTGAGGAACTCGAAGCAGAACTCGACCGAGTCCGCACTGACAATGCAGCACTGCGCAAACTCATCGAAAATGACGGCACACAGAGCCTCGCTCCTCAGCTCCTTTCCTTCGTTGAAAAAGACCTCGGTCTACAGTTACGTAGCACGCCTATTGCTCTCATCAGAGACCAAGGAGTCCTTCGCGACGCCTCCGGACAGGCTTGGCTAAGAGCATTCGGTGAGCAACAGTTAGAAATACTCAGCTACAGCTTCGATGTACTAGAAATCCTCCCCCCTAACCAACAATGGATTGGCCAAATCATCACAGCAGAAACTACAGGCTCACGTGGTGTCTACGACCCCAGCACCGGCGAGATCGTTCTCGCAGAAGGATTTGATGAGGAGAATATCCACCACCAAGCAGCACTCATCCGTCTTCTCGCCATCGCATTACTCGACCAGCATTACCCGCTAGCTAACACACCCAGCCTCGACCACTTCATCGCTCGCCGAGCCCTGCACCACGGTCGGGCATCGATCCTACAAGACCGTTTCTACACCCTCCAAGCCAAACACATAGGCTTCATCACAGAACGCGCACCAAACACAGAAGCCGCCGAACTCTTCTCTAAGCTCCCTGTCTTTGTCAAAAACATCACCACCTTTGCCAACATCCACGGCAAAGATTACCTTAACGGTCTCACGAACCAAGAGGAAATCCACCAAGCTCTGGAGTCCAGAAATTCCTCTACGAAAGGCATTCTACTGAAAAACCACCCTTTCGCAGAACCTCCCCCGCTCGACTCAAACCCGCTCGGACAAAACGAAAATTCCTACACCGTTCAGCTTAACACCCGACTCGGGGCTCTCACATTCCAGAGTTACCTCGACCAGCACCCTTCGACTAATACGATCCAAAGTGAATGGATCAAAGACCTTAAGAGCGACCAATTATCCATCACTACTGAAGCTGCTAAAACGGCTCACACGTTATGGAGTTTCGATTTCTCTCACGAAACCAAGGCAAACGAATTTTATCAATGGGCTGAAAATGTGGTGAATGATTCTGCTTCAAATCTGTCGATTTCTATAAACTCACACTCAGTGACTATCACCCACAGTGAAGCCCTAGAAGACGAGTAAACACTTGCTCCATTTCCCCCAAAAGCCTCTGGCTGGAAATGAGCCGATTAAGGATTTGACTGTATCCTGATCTCGCGCAACATCGCCCCGATCAAAGCGTTTGAGCAGTATCCTTACTGCTACATAACTCATAACACTTAAAACTCCTCAAAATATCACTCATTTTGAGGCATACATCATGGTTACACAACACATCGGTATCGGCATGGCTGGCTTCGGCACAGTTGGCACAGGCGTCTGGGAAACACTCGAACGCAATGGCCAGCTCATTTCCAACAGAGCCAAGGACGCATTCTCTCTCAGCGTAAAAAAAGCAGCCGTCCGCGACATTAGCAAAAAGCGTGTCGAAAACGCTCCAGCAGAACTCTTCACTACTGACTGGATGGAGGTGATTCATCACCCAGAAGTCGACATTGTAGTAGAACTCATCGGTGGTACGACTACCGCTTTTGACATCGTCGCTGAAGCTCTCAAGCTCAAGAAGCCTGTCGTCACTGGCAACAAGGCTCTACTCGCTGAGCGCGGAAAAGAACTCTTCGCCCTCTCTCGTGAATACGATACACCGATCCATTTTGAAGCCGCAGTAGCTGGAGGCATTCCAGTCATCAAGGCAGTTCAGGACTCCTATGTTGGTAACCGTATCGAGACAATGTCCGGTATCATCAACGGTACTTCTAACTATATTCTCGAGCGCATGACCAACGCTGGTCTCGACTACCAAACAGCGCTCAAAGAAGCTCAAGAGCTAGGCTATGCAGAAGCGGATCCAGCACTCGACGTCAATGGATGGGACGCAGCTCACAAGGCAATCCTTCTCGCAACTCTCGCTTACGGTTTCACTATTCCTGCTGAGGATGTCTACGTCCGAGGTATCGAACGAGTACGCACTATCGACATCGACTTCGCCACCAAGCTTGGCTACGCAGTGAAGCTCCTCTCATTGGTCAAGGAACACGATGACGGCTCCATCGAGATCCGCACACAGCCTTCATTCATCGCTAAGTCACACATTCTTTCCTCCGTAAATGGCGTATTCAATGCTGTTGCAGTCCGTGGTGATGCTTCCGGTGAAGCCCTCTTCTACGGTCGTGGAGCAGGTAAAGAACCTACCGCATCATCCGTAGTCGGTGACCTCGTAGAAGCCGCTTACACCTTCGTCCACGCTGCTGGCCATCGTGGTTTTTTACCCTACTCAGATAACGGTAAAGTTCTACCAATCGACCAAACGGAAACCTCCTACTACGTTCGTTTCGAAGTCCAAGACCGCCCAGGTGTCATCGCTGAAATCGCAAACATCCTCGCGAACGACGGCATCGGCATTTCTGGCACTCACTCACCTGTAGATCCAGATAACCCGGATAAGGAATTCCGCGACATGGTATTTCTTCTCCATAAATGCCCGTTCGGCAAGCTACGTGAGACATTGATTAAATGCGAAGCACTCGACTGCGTCACTTCTGAACCAGTCATCTTCCGTATCGAGAAACTCGCTACAAGCTAAGTCTTCAACGAGACTATTCTTTCACTACCCCGTTCCTGGCTAAGTTAGGAACGGGGTATTTTATTTGCAGCTGATCACTTTCTCGCTACTTTCTCCAGTAATGAAGGACAGCTTTGGCAACAGTTTCACCAAGACCCTCGCCACTATTGGCGTGGTAGTCGCCACCGCAATCCTCTTCATCACTACAGCTATCGCTGGCGGCAAACTAGGAGGTTTCTCAGCCTACCTACCTCTCGCCATCCTTCTTAGTAGCTCAGTATCGATCACAGCTATCTGGCTCTTCGGAAGGCCTAGAAAGTCCGATTCAGCATCGCTCAAGAAACTCAAAGAACTAGAGAACCGAGTGTGCGAACTCGAAGCCCGCATCCACAATGCAGAAATCGTAGACTCCTTCGAAAACCGTCTTGCCGAAAAAGAAGTCAACCACCGCTTCGCTAAGAGCTCTCCCTCCCAGCAGAGCCAAGCATCTCCTATTCAGCAGTAGACCATTGCCCGCTCAAGTGACTGTAGGCACAGTAATAACGTTGCATCCCCTTAAAACTAAGTCTGAATAGGCGTAATGGAACTTCTTAGCATCACCGCGAATACGATCTATGCATGGGTAATCTTCGGGGCCCTAGGCATGATTTACGTGGCCTACGGTAAGATGAAAGACATGTGGCAGCCTCGTGTACTTGGATTCGCTCTGATGTTCTACCCCTACGTCGTAAGTAGTGATTTTTGGCTCTGGGGAGTCGGTGGAATACTCAGTATCGCCATTTTTTTCTGCAGAGACTAACAATAGGGAAATTTATTACAGTGAGCCTCATTGTAGCCCAGATGCGAGCTCACTCCCCCCTCAGCTCTATGAATGAGTACTAATTGTCACACTGAAGATACTGGCTTACTTAGCTGCGCGTGTTAAAAGTCACATGAAGCTTCAGTACACGGATGATAACGACACAGAATAAGGCGCGCGATATCGCAGCGATCGATTTAGGATCGAATAGTTTTCACATGGTAGTCGCCAGAGTCATTGGCTCAGAACTACAGCTAGTGAGTCGCCATAAACAACGCGTCTCTCTCGCCTCAGGACTCGATGAAGCTCACAAGCTCGATGCCGATGCGATGAAACGCGGCCTAGACTGCTTAGCCATGTTTGCCGAGCGTCTCACTGGCTTTGCGCCAGAAGATGTCTCGATTGCCGCTACCCACACGCTACGAGTTGCGACCAATGCACACCTTTTCATTCAGCGCGCGCAGAAGCTTCTCCCATTTCCAATAGAAATTATCCCCGGCGCAGAAGAGGCTCGTCTAGTCTACCTAGGAGTAGCCCACACTCAGCCAGAGTCCGACTCTAAGCTCGTGGTCGACATCGGTGGTGGTAGTACCGAACTCATCATAGGCCACGGATTTGACCCACATTTAGTCAACAGTAAGCCCATGGGCTGTGCTAATTTTACCCATACCTATTTCGCTAATGGAAAACTCTCGAAAAAGAAATTCTCGAAAGCGGTACTTGCTGCTGAGCAAAAACTAGAACCGATTGCTTCTCAGTACCGAAAAACAAGCTGGGACATTGCCTTCGGCTCATCAGGCACCATTAAATCGATCAGTGAAGTCTTAGTATGCTTAGGCTCACCAGACGCAGTGATCACCGCTAAGGGCTTAAGTAAATTAGCTGACCGGATCTGTGAGTTCGACACCATTGAAGACATCACCATAGAGGGCCTCTCTCCAGAGCGGAAACCCGTCTTTGCCGCTGGTGTTGCGATCTTACAGGCAGTGTTTAATGCATTGAGAATTGAGCATATGCGTTTCTCTGAAGGCGCCTTACGAGAAGGCCTTCTTTACCAAATGGAAGATACTTTCCATCGTACAGACATCCGCTTGCGTACCACTGAAGCCTTAGCTCAGAAGTATAATATCGACTTCGAACACGCCTCTAAAGTCAAAGAACAAGCGGGTGAGTTTTTTTATCAAGTAGCTGAAGACCTTCTGCTAAAACAACACACTGAATTATTCGAACTCTTAGAATGGAGTGCGCTGCTTCATGAAGTGGGTTTGAGTATCAACTTACAAGCAGTCCATCGTCATTCAGCCTATATTCTGCGCCACACAAATTTGGCTGGTTTCAACACCGAGCAGCAGCAAGTGATGGCCACTCTCGTGAGATTTCATCGTAAATCTCTCAAAATCCAGGAAATAGGAGACCTGACTTTATTTAAGAAAAAACACGTGCTCAACCTGGTGCGCATTCTGCGATTAGCTATCGTAGTAAATGGCCAACGCAGTGACGAAGCTCTACCACCAATGCAATTAAGTGTGAGAGAAAACACATGGACTCTGAGCAGCACAGACCCTAATTGGTTAGATGCTAATAAGCTTCTCTATGCCGATCTTTCTAGCGAGCAAGCCCATTGGCTAGCTGCTGACTGGCAACTCGAGTTCCATTAACAGGCCGGACTAGCCTGTGATGACACGTACATAGCGGAAACGGAGAAGTAAATCCCGTCCCAGCCATGTCGAATCGAATACGAGCTTACTTCCCTTTTTGCATCAGTGCAGCGAGTTGAGTCGCTTTCTCTAAGATAGCAGAAGTGTCACATCCGTGGGAATAGTAGTTCTTAAGTAACATCGCGATCATGTTTGGTGTGAGGTTATACGGTCTAGTCGAAAGAACATCGCGAAGACTTTGCTTTTCATTATCACGTAAAATGACAATCGCTTGCTCGTGGAATTCCTTAGGGATCAGCTTCTCGATCTCCTCTTGAAGTCTCTTAGGAGTAGACTTTGGAAACCCGAAAGAAGATGTAGGTGTATTTTGTTGTTCTGACATATTCTCTCGAGAGGTATCTCAACAATCCGCAGAGTCAACATTAACCACTAACTCGCAGTCTGTCCCACCCCATGGATAAACTTGCGCAATACCTGCTCCGGGCATTTGGCAAAGTTTCGCTGACCTTCCTTACGGAAAAAGGATCCAAGCTCAGCTTTAGTAACCACAAAGTCTGCGTTCTTGAAAACCTCCATCATCCCATCCTCACGAAGAGCCAGTGCAATCCTCAGCTTCTTCAAAATCTCATTTGTAGAGATACGCTCCTGAACCGCAGGAATAGCTCCATCAGGGCGTGGACCACGTTTCTCAATGATTAGACCATCCAAGAACTGGCAGAGCTCTGCATCTGAGAGCGGCTGAAAGTCAGCGTCTTCTTCACGTTTCAGCCATTTTCCTACCTGAGCGGCGCCCGACTTCCCGCCAACATGTGCGATGATTTTAGCCACCTGAGAATCGCTGTAGTTAAATGCGTATCGGAGGCGGCGCAGGATGTCGTTGTTATTCATAATTTTGGCGTACGCTGAGATTAATAAGGAGTGGATACAAGAATAAACCAACCGCCAGAACCTAGATACCCACCGTCTCAACCCGTACTCCAAATAGTAAATCAGTGAAATTTCTACTACAACCTGCGGAATGTGTAACGTTTCTTGGCTCGGCCTTGTAGCTCAATTTCATTTTTTGAGAGCGCAATGATCTTCTCAGCATATTGCTTTTTAAATTTATCGACTCCCTTCAGATGCCTCAGTTCAACAGGGAACACTTCTGAAATATCCGTATACACAACACCCTCCTTAATATGATAGGTTCCCTTTCCTGTAAGATCTTGAGAACCATACTTTGAGCCAATATCAGCATCTATAATGAAAGTTCCATCCTTCAAGTAGTTAACCGTTCCTTTCATCGTGAAGCCTTGTCTAACTAACGAGTCAAAGCACCAGCGCCCAACAACACCCTTTCGATAGAGCTCGTCTTTATCACTCCCTCCGGACTTCGCTGAAGAAAAAGAAGAAGTAATAGCGCCTAACTTTGTACCTACTCCTCCTAACTTTTCATTACCAAATTGAACATAGAGCATGCCCCCCATAACGCCTATCGACACCAACACTAGAAAGATTTTCATAACGAAAATGTCTTACTAACATCTTTTATACTCAGGCAATGATTATTTCGCATTACATAGCAACACGAAATCTCAACCTATTAAAGATGATGGCTTTATTTCCAGAGCATGGGAAAACGTTTTTGCTAGATCCCTCTATTCACTGTAAATAACCTACTTATGTACTCACTAAAGCCCAGCTCTTGGTTCTCAACATTCTACTCTCTTCTAGCCTGCTTGGCTTTCGCCAGTTCGAATACGAAAGAAAACTCTCAGTCTCTAGCAGAAGAAGTCGGCTCACTACGCGGAGCCAAAGTCGCTATCGAAGTGGGCGACCAGCAAAAGCAACTCACCTACTTTGCCAACTCACTCACCCCAGAGGACATCAAAAAACTAAAAGAGACTGCACCCAATGTGAAAATCATCTCGGGACTCTCGCAAAAAGAAGCACTCGCAAGAGCAGACGAAGCCCACGGTATTGACGGGCGCTACGCTAAGCCAGAGTTTCTGAAAAAAGCCACAAATCTCCGATGGATTCAGACCCCTACTGCAGGAGTTGACCGTTACATTTCCATACCAACCATCGTCGATAACGACGCCCTCATCCTCACTAATTGCCGAGGAGTACATGGGCCAGCTATCGCGGACCACGCCATGGCTATGCTACTTTACCAGACACGCAATTTAGCCTTCTACACAGCAAACCAGCAGAAGAAAACATGGGTTCGAGAGGGCGCACCTCATCCATCCATTTCCCTAAAAGATAAAACCATGCTCGTCGTGGGCCTCGGCGGGATCGGATCAGAAATTGCTGAGCGAGCCCATGGCTTTGGTATGCGAGTCATCGGCACCCGCCGCAGCGATTCACCTTCCGCAGACTTCATTGAAAAAGTAGGAAAACCACAAGAACTCCTCAGCCTCCTTCCTGAAGCCGACGTGGTAGCCATCGCCGTCCCACTCACAGCTGAGACCAAGCACCTCATAAACGCAGAAGCATTCGCCGCTATGAAAGACGGCTCCTACCTCATCAATATCGCCCGTGGTGCCATCGTTGACACAGACGCTCTCATTAACTCACTCAAAAACGGCAAACTCGCCGGAGCCTGCCTCGACGTCACGGATCCAGAACCACTCCCCGCGAACAATCCCCTCTGGGATGCTCCCAATGTCATTATCACCCCTCACATCGCCTGGAACGCAGCGATCACAAATGAGCGCAGATCCGCCGTCATTCTCGAAAATATCCGCCGATTCGGCGCAGGAGAACCCCTCCTCAACACCGTCGACAAAGCTGCAGGCTACTAAATATCAGTGATTAATCACGCGAAACAAAAAATTCTAACATGTTGACGATTAAAGGAAACACTAAGATATTGTTGTGATCTTTTAAGTTCCTCGCATGAAAATAACACTCATCCCCCCAGCTCTCCTTGTGAGCCTAGCAACCTTCTCCTCCGCTGCCGACATCACTTGGTCTAACGCCCAAAGCATCACTGGCAACACCAATGAGATCATCACTGGTAGGGACCTCACAATCGTGAATCACAATCGTGCAGCGAATGCTCAACTCTATAAAGGGACAACAACGGGAAGTGATATCATCGCAAGCACCTATTACACTGGAGCAGCGAATAAAACGCAATCAAACTACACGTTTACGGCTGCAGACTTTAAAACGACCTTAGCCAGTTTTGATTACGATAATCACAAGGGTAACACTATAGAAATCTATAATGACAACACCTTCACCTTCCGAGGATTGAAGGTTGGCCAAAAGTACCAAGTACAATTTTTCTACAGTGACAGCCGCGGGAAGCCCCGCACAATCACTTTCGATGACGGCGACGGACATACTGCTGCAATTGCTTCTGGCGAGTACATCACCGGCTCATTTACCGCGGACAGTGAAACTCTGACTATCACAGCAAGCGGAGTAGAGAATGAGGAGAAAACCATTGGAACCAACGTCAACCTGTCCGCTATTGCCCTCACCAGCGACGATGGAGTCACCGCAACTTCAAAGCCATCTGGTAACTCCCACTCATCTGCTCGCGCCCTCCTTAATATCGATGGCTTCACACTCATCCTCGAATAAGAGCGCGGCCCTCTAACAAGTCTCCCTTATTGGATAAGAGCACACTTCGAATTTTGCAGATTGTCACCTGTTAGGTTTTTTGCTTACTTCACGCCGTGTGCGCTAAAAAATCACCCATCAAGCTTGTCGTAATCCTTATCCTTGTAGCTTTACTCGGAGTCTTCGGATTTTCTACCTTTCAAACCTATAATAAAATAGTCGAATCTGAAAATGCTGTCGCTACTGATCTCGCCCAAATCGACACTCAACTACAGCGCCGTTTCGACCTCATCCCTAATCTTGTAAAAACAGTCAAAGGCTATGCTAAGCACGAAAAGGAAACATTTGAGAATATCACAAAGCTCCGTAGCCAGTGGGGAGAAAGCCAGCAAGCAGACGAAAAAGCTAAGCTCGCGAACAGCATTAATACGGAGCTTAATAAAATCATACTCGTTGCTGAAAATTACCCGGACCTCAAAGCGAGCGATCAATTCACCTCGCTCATCTACTCTCTCGAAGGAACCGAAAACAGAATTGCTGTTTCACGCACACGCTACAACGAGAGTATCAACAGCTATAACAATCTAGTCACCAAGCTACCTGGAGCTCTATTCGGAAAAGAGAAAAAAGAAGACTATTTCCAAGCAGCTCCTGAAGCATCAGCGGCTCCTCAAATAGACCTGTAGGCGAATCTATAGCTTATACTGACCTATGCTCTTTCTCTTTTTTCGCAGAAGCATCCTCCTCGGATTTGCTCTCTTTCTCGCATGTTGCTCAAAACAGCCTGAACAATCACAGCTCAATGAAGTTTTCCAATTCACAAAAAACTCTCAGTACTATTACAACGAAACTAGCAACAAGGGTGTAGATATCACTCTCGCGCTTGAACTTGATCGCGCAAGAGACCTTACCAATATCGACTTCAGAGTCGCTCTACTTCAGGAAATTCCGTCAAATTTCTCGGTAGAAGAATACGCCTCAAAGATGATGACATTGAACGAGATTGGCGCCCAAAACCAAGGACGCGGAGTTCTCATTTTATTCGTCGAATCACAAGGAGTTCTTAAAATAGAAGTCGCTTATGAGCTCGAAGGTCTCTTTCCTGATGGCTTTGTCGGCTCACTCCAGCAACAAGCTAAAAACTACTTCGCCGGAGACTTCTTTGGAGATTTCCTTACGACCATCGTCTACTCAATGTCGCAACGACAAAAAGGCGACAGCTATGAACAGGAGCTAGCAGTCCAAACTGAACCCGACACAACCCCAGACGCCTGGATGGGTGGCCGCTTCCTCTCAGGGGGCGCAGGAGTTACAGAAGATAATTTTTTCAAGGATAAGCTCAAAAAGAACGACGGAGTAGTCTACTTGTCGGAAACACAGCGCCTCCATTACGATAAAGACCAAGACCTGAAAGTTGTCGTCGACCGTTTCATCGGCTCACTCACTCGTGGCATCAATGACCCATTCCTACCGCTGCTCACAGAAGGGAGCCAATACATGCGGCTAGAATACCCTAAAAGCGCGAGCTTTCTCAAGAGTTTCCATAAAAACTTCAACTCTGACTACAGGGTATACCAAGAAGGAAATCTAGCTGCAGTGAGATTCGCCGATAAAGGTGCACTTCCCATTTTTTTACGTAAAGATCATGAAGGGTTCTGGCTTGTAGACGTAACAAAGTCATGGGCGCTGAACCAACAGGACTACAAGATGGAAACGATTTACCCAGCGAATATGGACCACCCTTGGATGTTTGCCTTTCCTGAACACACTATCCTTCCTCTTGTGCCTACTACTCCAGCTCCAGTTCCCTTCCCTCAAAACATTAAGGAGAGCATAGCTTCGCTAGAAGCTCAAATTATTGCCTCCCCGAATAATGCTTCTCTTTACTTCCAACTCGCGGACCTCTTTTACTACGAATGCTACTGGATTCGTGATGCTATCAAGATGGCAGAAAAGGGGCTTAAGTTAGATCCTGTGGCAGGTGGGTATACCTCACAACTTATAAAAATGAAGTATCGCTACCCTGACCTCAGCCGTCTCGACCAAATTTTTGCAGACACACATATGGCTGACCCAGGAAACTCCGCACTCTCCGGCTATTACAAATCCTATCTAAGAAGTAAAAAGAACGCTTCGCATCTCATCAAAAAAATTGAAGATACAGAAGCAAAACAGTATCTCCCCATAGCTCCATTTGTTCTAAAAGCCTCTGCAGCGCACGTGAGACGGAAGCGCATCAAACTACCTACTAACATGCGACAAATCGATGTCGATGTGGTGCTCCACTCTACTAATTGGCACCCAAGACAGAGGCCTTATACTACATTTAGTCTAAAGGACGAAAATGATGAAAACACCGCGTCAGTCTCAATTTCACAGTTAGGTAAAAATGCCACACCTACATTATTCATTAACCTTGAGGGCGATATCCAGGAATACACACGTCGACCGATCTCCCTTGAGACTATCCAGCACGCATCCTTGTCATGGGATGACTCTAATAAAATTTCCGTATCGATTAATGGAGAAAAAGTTGTCTCAGAATTTCAGTTAAGCTTTAAGCCAGCCCGCGCCAGAGCATTCAGCCGTTCTTGCCAAGCACTCTACAAGCTAGAAGCTCACTAGTCTTAGCCTTCCTCTATATTACAGCGAGGAATCCCTAGCTATGGCGAGTGGATTCTCACTAGGCTTTATTTGCTGACTTAACTCTCCGCTATCATTCGCTCGCCATTTCGCGTAGCCTCTATTCTATGGAAAATGTGAGCGAAGCTGAGATGAAACCTTCAACCGTGAAGAGGCGGAAGCTACTGCTGATCCTAACAGCAGTTTTCGTACTCTTGATTTCAGGTGGAGCCCTCGCATACTGGTACTTTAATCGGCCGATCACGCCAACCGTCCTGACTGGGGCAGAACAGATCATTCTAGACAAAAAAGTCACCGATCTAGAAGACCCATCCTACCAACCCGGCAGTAAAGATATCATCTTCACTGAGCGTGAAGTCAACGCGCTCATCCATCACAACACCACGCTCGGAGATAAGTTGAAAATCGAGTTTGCGCGAGATGCTATCCATGCTCGAGTCCGTACCGATCTCGACCCAGACCTCCCCATACTGGGAGGAAAAGAACTCAAAGCCAGAGCCCGCTTCAAGATCAGTAGCGACCAAGACACTCCCTCCCTTATCCTCGACGATGTCACACTCTGGGGAATCTCACTCCCGAATGCCTGGCTCGCCGAGCTCAAGGGACAAAATCTACTCTCTAACATTGGTCTGGAACAAAACCAGATTAGCCGTGGTATCGAAGAGCTAAAAGTGGAACACGGTGAGATTCACATCCGTCTAGCAGAATAACAGTGGCTGCCACCCCAATCGCAATCGTTGCAAAATCCACTCTCAATCAGCCTGATTCTATAAGAGGGTAACTATCCGAGAGCCGTTTCACCATCCTCCGCAGATAAGTCACTCTGCAAACTGACTGATGGTTTGCGCAGAATTATCCGATCAAACACGTTGACGATCAATGGGTAAATTTCAGAGCGTCAACAACCAACACATACGGCATGAAACTAAAACTCCTCACCTCTCTCCTGCTCGCCAGTCTCTCCTACGCTGCCGAAATCACATGGTCTCCCGCCCAGGACATCACTGGAAACACCAATGAAATTATCACCGGTAACGACCTAACAATCGTAAATCATAATCGCTACAACAAAACCTCTGTATTTTCAGGTACTACATCTGGCGGCACTATTACCAGCGCGACCTATTACACTGGTGATAAAAACACGACTACTACCAAGCCATTCACAGCAGCGACCTATAAAAAGGCCTTAGGTGGTTTCGACTTTGACTCACACGTACTCAACACCACCGCTATCTATAACGACCATACCTTCACCTTCGGGGGATTGAAGGTTGGGCAAAGGTACCAAGTGCAGTTTTTTTTCAGTGACCAACGTGAAAACATTGTAGAAAGGAAGCGCACCACCATTTTTGATGACGGTAACGGGAATACCGTATCCATTGCTTCAGGCCAGTACACCATAGGCGCATTTACTGCAGATAAAGACACGCAAAAAATTACCGGTAGCGGCATAGACAAAGCTACTGGTACTCGCACCGGCACGAATATAAACCTTTCAGCCATCGCTGCTATACCAGCCACTCAAGCCGCATTCGCTCCAGCTGTCGTAGCTCCAGCACCGTCCGGTCAGGCTTCATCAGCTAAAGCCCTCATCTCTATCGGCGGTATCTCTATTGTACTCAAGTAACGACAACGGGCACTTCATCTTCAGCAACAAAGCCTGTCTACAGCTTGTTCTACCTTACATCTCTGGCACAGATAACTCTACAAAGTAATTCGGGCTGTCAGTGGTGACTTTGATACGCACACGCATCAGTCCAGGCTTCTCATCATCTGGTGTGATCGACTCAACCACATAGTCTTCATCCAGTGTGAGTCGCAGATATTCCTCACTCAAACCTCCACGCCCACTGATGATGTAATCTACATCTGGGGTAAGCCCGTCACGAATCACCCATTCGAAGAAAAATCCATCGTCAGGCTTCTCCGTTACAAGTTCAAAGGCAAAGCCCTCAGCTGGATCCAATGGATTGGAATCAGTCCAGTATTCTAAAATTTCACTAGAGCCATCCAGATCCGTATCACCGGATGGATCAATCACAGAAGTACCGAAGTAGAAAATTGCCCACTCATCAGCAATTCCGTCACCCTGACTGTCATCATTTGGAACATCTGTCACAGCCACTGTAATAGTAGCCGATGCTGTACCTGGATTGGCGCTAAAACCATCCGTTACTTGCACAGTTAAGCTGTAGTATGCAGTCTGCTCGAAATCGACACCAGACTTAGCTAGGCTAATTACGCCTGTCTGAGAGTCGATCTCAAAGAGGCCACTTTCGTTTCCTGCAATAATGGAATACGACAGTGTTCCACGATCAGCCTGAGCTACATCTGGATCACTTGCATCGGTTGCCCCAACGAGTGTGGCTGCTGCTGAGTTTTCTGAGACTGTGAGGTATTCATCTGGCGCAGTAATGGTAGGTTTAGCATTCGCGTAATTGAGCACCCACTCAGTAATCAATGCCACACCTGCTGGATCTACAATATTAGAGCCCACAGGCGGCATACGAGCATAGCCATTAGTAGCCGAAGCTCTGCTCAAGATAATAGAATTCTCAGGATCGCCTGGAATAATTAAGCGGTCATCATGGTCCACAACCTGTGCACCAATCGCTTCGCCGTGGAGGAGGTTCATTTGCTCCACACTGAAATCTGCTTGCCCACTCCAAGAGTCAGGCACAGCTCCGTTCCCCTCGAAATGGCAATAAGAACAGTTCACCGCGAGATAGGAACGCACACGCTCCTGAATGTTGATAGAGTCATCAGATGGATGGTGATGCACTGGTAAAGCTGATGGCTCCACACCCACAGAACTAAGGTAACCCGCATTCTCTAACAAGGTGAGAAAGTTTCCGCCCCCCCCCTCGAGGGTCCCTTCATAGTTAAGCTGACGTGAACTGAAACCGAGAACTGCATTATTACCCGTGTGGTGACATTGATAACACTCACTCCGCGACGGAATCCTCCAAGACTGTGTCCGTGTACTCGCATTTTCGACAATCGGTAATACCACATTAGCTCCGTCTTCACCTACTAAAGTTGCCTCAGTTCCTTCATCATTCCACTGGTAGCTCATACCATAGAAGCTAGTCTCAGTTTTCACCAAAAATCGGGTTTCGATACGCTTAATATTAGTACCCGGATTATCCAGATTCAGATCCATATCAAAATGTTTCATCCAGACGGCTCCAGCTGGAAAGTCCCAGAAACCATCCTGAGAATAGGTCATCGGTCCGACAGCATCTACCATGTTAAAATAGCGACTCTTGATCGCGTTATCTGACCAAAAAGTAAGATTCACATCGTAAGGGAGCATTTCCGAAGCCAGCTTGAAATTAGCTGTATTCTCAAATGCACCAGTCTCAGTTAGTGTCGAAGGTAACTGGCTATCGAAGTCCCCATTGGTGAACACCAGCTTTCGAATAATCTTAGTGTTAGAATCTGCTAGGAGCATTTCACCAGTCGTAGGGTTGGGAAGCATCGCGGTAATTCCGGTTTGTGTACCTATCTTCTCAACAGTCGCGTCATACGCGCCAAAAGCGAACACTCCTCCAAGTGTCGTCTCCGAAATATTCACATCGTCCAAAGCATAGTAACCATTTTCTTGCAGCACTGGATCCACCATCTGAAAGTCACTGTGGTCGTCTCTATGCACAGCCCAGATGTCTCCACGGTTGTAGTCACACATAATATATGCCCCTGTAAGGCTCGGGATATCTGTTGATTGATAGAATTCACCACCAATAATCGACTTATTATTAGAACCACTACCACTATCAGTCACATAGTACTCAACCACCGGCTGCACGTACTGCACTCCATTGGGTGCAGGCACCGCAAACGTCGTCTGGAGCCACTCTACATCGTCTGTTCCAGAGTAAAATGCCCAACCGGCATTCCCACCTTTAGGCATGATCATGTAGCGCTCTTTTAACGAGCCCATCACATCAGCCACCCAGAGGTCTGAAGTTCCTGGCACAAAACCGATTTTCCATGGGTTACGGAAACCAATGGCAAACATCTCGGTGCGAACTTTTGTTGGGGCCGTGACCTTATTAAAGGCGGAACTCACTCCTGTACCGTCCGCAGCCACTGTGTCCAAAAAGGGATTATCAGCAGGAATAGAATAATACGCTAAGCCATTGGCATCTGTTGGAATCGTCCAATTCCCATTCGCATCATTACTTACGAGGTTTTGTGGTTCGTAGTTCCCTGCCTTCTTGTCCACATCAATCCGTAGAATCGAGGACCAAAAACCCTCATCGATTGTTTGGGTCAAACGCTCAGCAGGACGGCTCTGATGGCTCACCTGTTTCCCATCCCCGATGGGAACATAAAGATAATCATCAGGCCCGAACATCAAACGGTTCCAGCCATGGGAGCGGTGGAAAGTCTCCTGAATCAAGACCTGCTCGGTCTCATTGTCCACCAGACTAATGTTTGATGGGTCTGCCACCGTAAAGCGCGAGAGCCTGGTCCAGTTATTTTGACTTGGATAAGTCACATAAAAATAGCCGTTATTCTTAAAATCAGGGTGAAATGCCACTCCGCCCATTCCATTAAGATACTGGTCCGTATTCACTGATTCCCTGTTGAGGACTTCTACCTTAGTCGGCTCCTCCGCAGTGACATCCGGAATCATCCAGATCACACCACGCGTCTCGACGACAAAGAGTTTCTCAGGGTGACCCGGAAGTGGCTCCAGTGCAGCAATCTCGGTAAATGTTAGACCAGGGAAAGCATTTGGCAGACTATAAGCCGTAGTCGGAGTCGTAAGAGGGAAATTGAGACCTCCATCAGAATTCGTATGATCCACTGCTTCTAACTCCAAGCCCGCGATCGTTACATGCTTCCCATTAGCGTTACTCGCACGGACCACATTGATCACCAAATTACCACTTCCGTCAGTCGAGAGGTCAGTCAGAGTCACATAGCCATCAGAGCTAGCATTGGTCACAGCACTCTCATCATCGGCCTGCCAGATCGCATTGAAATTAGCGTTGTTATTATAAAAACCACCCGTGAGGTTATAAACTAGAGAGTCATCTAAACCTGAGAAGGTAAACACGAAGTGTCCACGGTCCCCTGAACCATCGATCAGAGCATCCCCATCAATCATGCGTAAAGCCGCATTGTCATTGGCGATCAAACAGTCTGTATACAAACTCGTATCATCTAACTCAGTATTACCGCCGGTACCGTTAGAAAGTGTGAAAGAGGCCTTCCCCGACTTGTTAGTCACACTGAAACTCACATCACTCAGCTCATTTCCAGCGCTGTCAATAAGAGTAGCACCTGAATCGCCGAAGCTTTCAGTCGCTCCGTTCTCGATCGAAGTGTCGGAATAATGGTTGAAATGGCTCCCATCGACAGGGGCAATCGCACCAAAATCAATACCCACACTTCTACCAGCGAGAAGCTTTCCCTCTACCACCGAGTCAAAAGTCAGTCCACCCAGACAAGGTCCGAAATTACCATTAATGCGCTGAGTTCCTGAAATGGTGTAAGTGCCAGCTGAGTCTACATCAAAGAAAACCCACCCAGTATTTGTTCCACCCGGATTCGCTTCCAATGGCGAGGTACTATGGTCACCTACCGTTACAGTTAAACTTCCATCGGACAGACTAAGAGAAGTCGTATCCCAGCGCCCATCGCCATTACTTTCAATACCTGCTAGAACACCCACACGAACCACTTCACCTTCAGCGAGGGTATCGATGTTAAAACTCATGATCTCGTGGACGGTGCCAGCCAGATCAGCACCGAGTCTAGCGACTGCCACACCACCGCGATTGTTAGAATCATCCAGCGTCAGCGGATTGTCGATTTCCCCATAACCACCAAACTCATCCGCCACATGGGAAAAGTCCGCGCCCCAGGTATGACTACTCACATAACTAGGCAAGCTCTCTACACGCTGGGAATAGGCCAATCCAGACTTTTGCACTCCATCAAAATTGCCGTAAAAAATAAAACCATCCGTACCTAACTGAGCATCGTCACCGATATCATTGTCACCCATCGACATCCAGTCCCCACCCGTTTCTGTGTAAGCACTCGAACCCCCATGAATCCTAATCTCTGCCTCACACAGGTTAAAAAAGAGCAGGGTGCTCAGCAAAAATAATTGAGAAGATCGGATGGCTGTCATGGAACTAGGTTTGATGTGCGTCATTCTCAACCGAATGATTCATCTCAATCCACATTCATAGAATGTGGGGGGACAGCATTTGAGGATAAATCAAGTGCGCGTTTAAGCGCTATATAGATTGGATGACTACAGACGGAATTTCTATTCTAACAGAGACTTCAAACAAGGAGCAAAAACCGCCAATATCCACATCCTTGTATCCAAAAAGCACATACCGCCAACCCTAACAAACTCGACACATTTCATATCTCTAGGAATAAATTGGAACTCTAAACCCAAGGCACTAAACATTCTCAGCACTACCAACTTGCAGTCAGCCGCAAATGACATAAAACATAAGGCACATATGAAATTCTATTCACGAAAATGGGTGAAGCCTGAAGACTTAAACGCGAACGGCACCCTGTTCGGAGGCCGACTCTTAGCCTGGATTGACGAAGAAGCTGTGATCTACGCGATGTGCCAATTAGACAGCAAGCACCTAGTTACACGATTTGTATCCGAGATAAGCTTCATCAATGCAGCAAAACACGGTGATGTCATCGAGCTTGGTCTGGATACCGTCGGAGTGGGTCGCACTTCCATCACTCTCAAATGCGTAGCTCGCAACAAAGTCACCAAGCAAGAAATCCTCACCATTGAGCGCTTAGTTTTCGTCCAGCTCGATGAAAACGGTCAGCCTACAGCCCATAAGCTGTCTACCGAGGCAGAGTAATTCCGTTCCTCCATAAGCCCCGTCACTGCTCACCCGCAGCAGATGGGGTTACGGAACTAACCATATATTAAGGAAGAATGTGCACTGTGATAGCCCGCACATGAAAGCTACTTTCTCACTTCTGATATGATCCTAGCAGACCTAGTGTTGATAATGTCCTGAAAAACTCAGTACTCTGGACGGCCACAGGCATAAATAAAATCAACCTCCAGACTACCGCGTTGCACCCCTCCCTCTTCAGGTATGCAGAGGTGGATGAAATGTTTCTCTTACCAAAGGCCTAGATCAAAGAAATACATAGCAACACCTGCAATGCTTAACAACCAGAGGATTCCTCCGAGAAAGAGCCAGAACCAGTTCGCCACGGTAAGTGAGCTATTGGCTGCTACAGCCTCTTCGCCGACACTCTCGTTTGCTACCAACTGAGCTTTAGAAAGTAAAAAGGCTGAAATAGGTACAAAAATCAATCCTGCTATGTCTGTCCAAGGCGATGCCACTTCCTCCATACTCATTCGTGACATCACTTGAGAGACGATCGAGAGTAACACATACCATATCGCGATCCCTCCTAGATCTCTATTGGGCACCTTCGCGGTGAAGCTCCGACAGAGCTTATGCACAAAAAATATGGAAAAGATCATTCGCCAAAATGGCCAAATTTTTTCACCCGAAGTTTCTTTGATCACGCTCCAATGCTTGTAGAACCAATATGCTTCATAAAGCCCCATAGTCCCGAGGGTGAGTACCCAAAACTTCTTCATCGAGACAGCGTAATGATCCACTTCTAACCCAGAAGGTACTGATTCTAATTCAGCTTGAGGGGCGGCATACACGTTAGACACATCATTTGACATGAAGAGAGAATTATTCAGCTAAGTCATACTTGTAAATACCTATACACAGTAACACGCATCATTACCTACCATATATTCTAACGTAAAACCTAGGAGGCTGTTACGAGCCACCTCCATGGGTATTGCCCTTTATATCTCTAACAACCTATTACAAGGAATGACAATTTTCTCGATGTGAAATGATTCATCGCCCTCAGCATTTTCTAGCAAGAAGATAACACTAACCTCAGTCCCCTTTGATTGACCCTCTGGTATTTCCCTACTTATGAGCTGCTTCGATTCACCATAATTTATTCCCTCTAAACTGCTATCTATGGAGACTAAATTCATCAAACGTGGCACTTGTAGAGTGCTTGGTGAGAGTATAATCATTTTACTGCAGGTAATCAGCCTGAGATATTTCCAAGTAAATCGATGAATCAGACACTCCGCACTAGCCGTAAGATTTCAGCAATACAACACGCTGCCTCTTCATCAAGAAGAACGGGATCACCCAAAAGTCTATGGTTTGCTCCGGTCATACTGATGGCCGCATTCTTGACAAGCTGCCAGACTCCACCTTCTCACCAAGCTGCACTCACGCCTGCATTGATGGCTAGCTCATTGCCGCAGGATGAGCGCATCTACGACTCAGTAGAATCACATAGTCATTCTCTGAAAAAGGAATTTCTAGATCTCCAAGCCTCCGGTAAGTGGAGCACGCGCGGTTACTTCTCTGCTCAAGAGAGCGACAGAATAGAGCTCCTCTTATTTAGATTTCACAATGCGCACCGTCAGCTGAACGACATCGCGGACCGGTATCATAAAGCCAAGGCAGGGTCAGCCACTGAAGATCAGGCTTTAGCGCTGCGAACCAAGGCAAATAAACTGTCGCAGGAGCAGGCTAAGTTTCTCGTCACCACCTTTGCTGACGACCCCGTCGCTATCAATAAGCTGAATCAAGCATTCCCACGCGCGGAAATCCCGACAAATACCTACGCTAATTTGGCCGATGCATTAAAGCCGCGGGCTCTCCGTAAGGCCAAGCACGTGAGCCAACACGTTGAGGGAAATGTGAATAATGCAGCTTACGTGACTCAATCGAAATTATTCTACCGCGTCAGCCGACTAAAAGGGCCAGCAGCACACCCACTATCCTTCAACAAGAAGCAGAAAGAAGAAATTATCAGCCTATTGGAGCCTGGTGACATCATCCTCACCTACACGGCAGGCTATGCCAGTGACGTCTTCATCCCCGGCGCCTTTAAACACGGAATCACCTTCGTCGGGACTGTCCCACAGCGGAAAGAATTTGAACTATCCGCTGATAAAATCGTAATGGTCGGGGGAGCGCATGAAGCGAAGAAGCTAAAGAAAGATTTGCTAACAGATGAGACCAAAGCAGGTCGCCCTGCGAATTTGATCGAAGCCGTGGCGGAGGGTGTGAAGTTTAGCAATCTCAACTTCATCTTAGACACCCACGTCAATCGCTTGCTAGTTTTGAGGCCTCAGCTTTCAGCCGCTGATCACGCACGCCAATTGGGCCGCACCTTTTCCTATCTGGGACAAGAATACGACTTCAGATTCGATTTCGCAGATGCTAGCCGTCAGGTCTGTACCGAAGTTATCTATCGCGCCCTCATGGGACTCAATGAAATTGATTTCCCACTCACCAAGCGAGGCGGCCATGTGACCTTGAGTGCAGATGACATCGTGCACTATTGGCTCAATGAGCAACCAGACAGCTTCGAGTTCATCCTGTACGCCGAAGAAAGCAAACTTCCACCTCCCCACAGAGCAAACATCCTAACAGGGCCTCAGGGCAAGAAACGCGTGGAGAAATTGATGAATGAACTTTCCCCTGCCAAGTAAAATAGCACCACAGCCAACCACTTTCGTATGCAAACAGACACACACTCCAAAGCCATTGGTTATATCCTCTGGATTTTCGGTTTCACCGGAGCGCACCGATTCTACTACGGCAAGCCAATCACCGGCGTTATCTGGTTTTTTACAGCTGGCTTGTTCGGCATCGGTTGGTTCATCGATCTCTTCCTTATTCCTTCCATGGATAAGCAATGCGACTTCCGCTACCAATCAGGTAACATCGACTATAATATCGCGTGGATTCTCCAAACCTTCCTTGGCCTTTTTGGAGCTCACCGTTTCTACATGGGAAAGATAGGCACCGGGCTTATTTGGTTACTCACTGGTGGTATCTTCGGCATTGGCTACATCTATGATTTCTTCACGCTCAACGAACAGATTAGCGAGCGCAATAGCCAAGCCTAGAGCCCTTCGCGGTTGCCCTCAATCATTCTAACAACACAGCCGCAAAAGCACCTTCAGCCGCATTAGAGCTGTAGGAGGGGTCTCGAAATGGACGATCTCGTCAAACAAGTGACTTAGATAGGCGTCCTTCTCGGACTTTCTACACACGGCTGAGGTGAATGCCTGCATCAGCTTCACTTTCAGACTGCGCAGTCCATGCACGTCCGGGTAACGCAGGTCTTCTACTTCTATCATTTCCCACGCCACATTGACATACCGTGAGATCTCTTTTTGAAACGACTTCTGCCAATCGCCCCCTGTACTGGCCTCCAGTGTGTTGTCTAAATGCGTAGCCTCCATCGCGCAGACTGTCATTCCTTGGCCAAACACCGGATTGAAACTGCACACTGCATCTCCCACCACGACCAAGCCCGCAGGCATCTCCACCTTCTCATACAACCGGCGTAAACTCTTCGCAAAACGGTAAGTTCGAACTTCGCTCAATGGCTCAGCGCCTTTGAGCGCATGAACCATGGCATCACTCGGCAACGACTTCGCGAACTCGATAAATGCTTCATGCGTGCGAGGCGGTTGCGCTAAGTTTCGACCTGTTAGAGTCACTAGCCAATTACCATTTTCTGTAGGAAAAATCACGCCCGCTCCTCCAGCGGCATCCTGTGGGCTAATGTAGAGCACCCTCCAATCAAACTTCTGCTTGGGCTGGGTGAACTCGCAGCTGGCATAACTCACACTTGCGGGAATGCTCAGTTCCTCCGGTGCTTCGCCGCCTAATTTTTCCAACCACTTTGGCGTCCGCGATCCACGCCCAGAGGCATCCACCACGAGATCAGCCATACATTCCTGACCACCTCTCAGCTTCACACCCTGTACTGTGTCAGCAGTCCCCACATACTCTTCGACAAAAGTAGCGGAAAGGCACTCCACATTCTTAAGCTCTTCCAGCTCTTGAAATATCAAGCTCTCCAGTGTCGGGCGCCCCAAGAACGGCGTCCGCCCTTTACTCTCGAACGTTGCGCGCTCCACCCCGAAGTAGTGCCACTTGATCTCGGTTCCAACATCGAGCCAGACAGCCCCCGCATCGCTCACCTTCTTTTCTAAATTTGGAAAAACCGACAGCATCTGCTGCCAGCCCTTACGCAGCACACCATGTACGTGATTCCCCTGCGGCACACCTTTGCGAGCAGCATTGATGTTAGAGAGCGCGTCGGCATCGATCAAAGTCACCTTTGAGTAATGCTTGGCTAACACGCCAGCAGCGAGCAAACCGGCTATGCTCCCACCAATAACGATAGCATGCTCTCTTTGGTCTGATGCTCCAGGATTCATCGATCCTTCTATGCGGCACATCACAAACAGACTCAACCACAATAAGAGCCAATTTAGGCTCTACGAGCGTTAAAGTGGATGCCCTCCTCTATGGGGAGCTAGATGAACACTATCATTATGTTATCAATAAATAGCTATATTACCCCCTCTACAGTGTACCTCTAACTCGTGCCCACTTCCCTTTTTTACTCCTAAACCACACACATATCACACCCCCAATTAAGGGTATATACTTATTAATATTAATAATATAATAAAAAAATCAATCTACCTGTTAGATTGAATGACAACAAAAACCCCAAAAAAAAATGGAAACAACTAAACTATCGATAAACTCATTAGAATGCGTATCAAATCCCGCTCACTTCCTCACGGTTGAAAGCGAAGTCGAATCATATAAAGTGACTAAGAGAGCCGGGAAAATTGAAGGTATCGGAGTATCGGTTTCAGGAAAAGGCGCATGGGCTAAACTCTACGGCGCGATGACCTTTAGCTCCCAGAGCATGGAATCATCCCGCACCTACCAACAGATGAAGTCCTCATATGATATTAGCGGAGGAGTTAGCGGCTTCTTTAGCTGGCTTGGATTTGGAGCCAACGCCAAAACACATAAGGAAGAAATCCAAGAATCTCTTAAAGAAATGAGCTCCTCGAGCTCGGTCTCAGCTCAGGTAGCAGTCGACCTCTACGTTGAAGGAATTTATCCTAATGTCCGTGTAGATGCTTCAGCATTCCTATTTATCTTAGAAATTGAAGATAGTGACGGAAACACCTATCGCGCTGTAAGCGCTGATGATCCAGAAAACAACACTGGAGGTATCGATTCAAGCGGTAGCTTACTTCCAGAAAAAAATAACAATAGCACCATCACTATTTAAAAAATAATAAATACCTCTATAACTCAGGAATTAAGTAAACCTGAAATACATACATTCACTACTTAGTCTTCAGTTAGGGTATACGAACCTAAGCGCGCTATTATTTGGCGCGCTTTTTTTCGTTGAGACAACCTACCTGAAACCCCATTACACAAACTGACGTCAATAGAAACTTGGCAGTCGTGATACCCAATGAGCTTATTATCCTTGATGTTGCTAGAGCGTACAGCATGAACTACAACTCATTTTTAGAGCTTGTCCTACTCTATAGCCTTCCCTCTAAATGCACGCCCCCAAGGGCTGTAGAAAAACACCTAGTCGGGCGGTTAGGGATAACTGTCCTTGCTAATCACTACGACTCGCCCCATCTGTGTTTAGGGAAGCGTTGGCTTTTTTTAAGTCGATAGACACCTTTTTCGTAGCCGCCTTTACCGTCCTTAATTCTGCTAAAAAATGGCTTCTTTGTCTTCACTTCTTTCGACAAAGCGCCTGAAAGTTCTGAGGGAAGATCCTTAAGCTCACGCTCTGAACAGAGCTCTAACTCATAGGCTAGGGTTGCAATATCATTCACGTGTAAAAAACCGCCTTTGGTCTCTAGAACAGTTTTGGCGATATCGAGTGGTTTCATAGGTTTATGCTAAAGGATTCGGTCACTCGACTCTAGCTAATAGTCGACCTTTCGTAGATCATTATAGCTACCATTTAAATTTGTCGTAACCTTAACAAGGCAGGAATATCTCACTGAGATATTCAGATGCATCCCTAAATGTCTGGTGAGATTGATGACTTATCCTATCTCTCAGGCAATAATTTGCCATAGCGGTGATTCACGGAAACTGTCGAACCATAAGCCTTCTGAAGACATGTGCACAGCCGGACGCTTAGGATAAGCGTCCCTGCCTTGCCAAACACTTCACTTAGATAATGAGTAACTACTCATTCTTTATCACATCAGCCGCCTCCCGTAAGGAAATCGTAGATTTTTTTAACAACAAAGAAAATAATCATCGCACCGATGATTAGGCAACTTGGTCACATGTGGTATCCGAATATTTTCATGAGCGTATGGTGTAGTCTGTTCTTGTAACAGCCTTCATTGTGAAGGCGTGTAAAGATGGGAGTCCTCATGATGAACTTTATTCCTCGTGGTACAAGGCAGGGACACTTATCCCTAAGTGTCCGGCGGGGTTGATACCTTTTCTCACCTCTCAGGCAGTAAATTGCCGTAGCCGTGCTTCACGAAAATGGTCGAACCGTAAACCCTCAGAAGACATGTGCACAGCCGGACATTTAGGGATAAATGTCCCTGCCTTGCTTTTAAACATCACCATCTGTTAGCGTAGTTCGTTATGTGGTCGGACAAGCGCCCTGATCGGAAAACGATGTGTCATGCTCCCCCCTTTTGGGTGGCTGATGACGCAATCTTCTTTTTAACAATCAACTGCCAGAAGCGAGGTGTGAACCAACTCGCCAATGATTCCACGGCTTCTGTCCTCATAAACTCTTGGCTTTATTACCGAGAACAACAACAAAGCGCACCTTTGCTCATTCTGGTCATGCCCGACCACCTGCATTTATTAATAAATTTTTCATGGCAAAAAGGCGGCGGTATGTCCTCGTTAATCAAATCTTGGAAACGCTACACCGCTAAAAAAATAGGCACCGATTGGCAGCGCGACTACTTTGACCACCGCGTCCGAAGCAGGGAAGACTTCGATCATAAATGGGACTACATCATCAACAATCCCGTCAATGCAGGCTTAGTCGCCAACGCCGATGACTGGAAATATCGATGGATCAGCCCTTACGCAGGCCAAAGCGAATACCGATAAAGGACTCCCCCGTCGACACTCCCTCCAAAATACCCACACGCTTCAACAAACCCTCAATGAAGGCAGGGACACTTATCCCTAAGTGTCCGGCGAGGTTGATGCCTTATCTCACCTCTCAGGTAGTAAATTGCCGTAGCCGTGATTCACGAAAATGGTCGACCCAGTAACCCTCAGAAGACATGTGCACAGCCATAAGCGTCCCTGCCGCATTCACGCAGCAACCACAGCTTTCGCTTTGCGGTATTGTTTTAGATAGCCAAAGCCCACTAGACGGCCGTTCTCTTCGTCGTGGAGACGGTACTTGAGGCAGGCTAAACTACTGCGCAACGTCATTGCGGGCACCTGCTGGAAAAGTGGTTCGGAGTTGTGGCATTCCTCTAATCGATAATTCGGGATGCGTGAGCTCAAGTGATGGATATGATGAAAGCCAATATTGCCTGAAAACCACTGGAGGATTTTTGGTAATTTGTAGAATGAGCTACCTTCTAGCGCTGCCGCGGCGAAGTTCCATTCTTCATTGCGCGCCCAGTACACATCTTCGAACTGATGCTGAACATAGAAGATCCAGATACCTGCTGAGTTCGCCACGAAGCTAAGACCTAGCTGAAGAATCAAGTACTTCTGCCAACCAAAAATAAAGCAGCCCACCGCGACCATGAAGGCGATTCCTAGATTGGTCCACAGCACCGAAAGACGGTCCTTCCTGCTCGCTTTTTTTACCGAGAATCGATACCAAATCATAAATAGGAACATCGGAGAAACGGTGAAAAGAATGAACGGGTTTCTCACCAAGCGGTAGAGCATACGCATCGACCAAGTCGATTCCTCGTATTCTTTGACCGTCATAGTCCAGACATCTCCTTCAGCGCGACCATCTAGATCACCAGTAGTGGAGTGGTGGATACGGTGTTCCCAGTGCCAAAATCGATAGGGTGTGAATACGAGAACACCAGTGATGTAGCCCCAGATATCGTTTGCTCTGCGGGATTTAAAGAACGACTGGTGACCGCAATCGTGGAAGATAATGAAGATTCTTACTCCCAGTCCACCACCAATAAGCATGAGCGGGATGGTGAGCCAGGGCGAGATATCATAGACGAAATACATGGCAACCCATAGGGCGAAAAATGGAACCAAGGTATTTACTAGCTGCCAGCTGGCCTTGGCTAAATCGGGCTTTTGGTATTTCACCACGATTTTTCGCCATGCCTTTGGGTTTTTAAAGACTTCGGCTTTGTCTGTAGTGGTGTCGTTGCTCACAAGGTGAGGCTTTTTGCCTATCCGAGCATACTCTGCAAACAAATAACAACGCACACAATAAAACGTGTGTTCCTTTCTCTGAATCTCAACGCGTTAAAAGGTGTGTCGCTTAAATGCTACTCGATCTATAAAATCATACCTCTCATAAAAAAAGCGCGTCCACTAAGGGCGCGCTTTGATTCTATCATTTTCACAGAAGGTTAGATTTTATCTATAGAATATTTTCCATTACCTCCTCTGACAGCCACACTTTCATCAAATGCGACAACAGCTTCAGCTAAATATCCATCAATTAAAGATGGGTGAAATACTTTCATATGATAATGATCTAATCCTTCTCCTTTAGGAGCAGTCCAAGGCACAGTCTTCCCCTTTGGTACAATAAAAACCCCTGCTCCAACTGGTATCCAGTCCAACTTATCTTCCACGTTGTATAAGCATACTTTAATCTGATCTTGATCCGATGTTTCGTTAGTTACTTTCATAGTATTTTTTTTAATTCAAACGCATTACACACACGTAATGCAACACAAATAACAGTTAGTATGTTAGTAAAGAGGTAAGTCAAACATTAATAAACACAGTCAGTTAAATCATTTTAAACGTTTTATAATTAAAATGATACAGCACCGACCTCTCACCCAACGCCATCGTTACAATAGGGATTTCAGCATCTTTCCTACACGTAGACACCTCACCAGTAATCAAAAAGAATAGCGACACGCTGTTCCTTTCCTCACTTTTTAGTAAATAGAAGATCTGCGCTCCCCTCCCAATGCAATCCCCCCAAATCGACGATCAACTACACGTGACACCACATCATACGACGCACCTTGATACTCACCCCAAGGGGAAAGCAATCTAGATTTAGACATGGAGAAAGGCGACCCAAGAAAAAAACATACTCCGATACATTTCCTCCATCTATCGTCTCAAAATTTCATGCCTCGTCCTTAAAATGTGTGTCCCTTAAACGCTGATGCGTGCCACACGCGAGATACGTGCATTCATTCCGCCTCTCAACAAAAAGGCTTAATCCTTGGGCTGAGACACATTCAACTTATCGCACCCCTCACAAGCCTTGCGCGTCTCAAACGCCTTCCGCTCCTTCTTGGTCATTAGATCACAACCACATGAGCCACAGCACGAGTACCGCTTGAGCGCAATATAACCGCGCCATGCAATAAATAAAACCACCACGGCGGTGGAAGAAACGATGAGAATTGTGGTCAGATCCATAACAAAATAAGCTCGCCTCAGGCGTCGTAGCTCTGCTTGTAAAAATACCGCTAATCACATCAAAAGCAAGTTTTAGGAACGACAACTTCGCCCCCCTCGCTAAAAACCTAAAAGCCATTTCATCAAAAAGTTTACCTAAACCGCCCCCAATAAAGACAATTCATAACGCCTCGAAATCTATTCTACGCACCGCTCTATCATTCACATGCACAGGAATATCTCACTGAGATATTCTGGACGTCCTCAGTCGTCAAGCGGGGTTGATCCTCCTTAAAGTGCCTCCTTAAAGGGTGTGTCCCTTTAAATGTGCTGGCGTCAAAAATAAAAGCGAACTCATCAGACGCGCTTTAGGCTTTAAGGCCTAAGATCAGGCTCAGCATCAACCTCCCGCCCCGCCAACATCTTTTCATTTATGAGGCTATCCCTTTAAATAGTAGTTGCCGGGTGCGCCCTAAAAGACAATTGCCCCATGTATTTGTTGCATTCAGCTTCTTCTCTTTTAGGGTCTGCGCACCCACACATTAAGTGTTATCAAACCATGGTCAAAGATCCTCAAGAATCTAGTGTCACACTCACCGAATTGATGTTGCCGTCCCACTCCAACTTTAGTGGGAAAATCCACGGTGGTTACATTCTCAATCTAATGGACCAGATCGCCTTTGCGGCGGCCTCAAAGTTCTCTGGTAAGTATTGTGTGACCGCCTCGATCAACAAAGTAGACTTCAAGAACCCAGTCAGTGTGGGTGAATTATTAAGCCTCAAAGCTAGGGTCAATTATGTTGGGCGCACCTCAATGACAGTTGGCATTAACGTCACTTCTGAGAACATCCAGACGGGTGAAATCAAGCACTGCAATTCTTCCTACTTCGTTATGGTCGCCAAAGATGAAGACGGTAAAAATGCCCTGGTGCCTGAGCTCAGGCTGACTTCTGTCGAAGATGTCCGCCGATTCGTGCGTGCCAAAAGTAAGCTCGAAAACACCCGCGCCCGCGTCAGAGAATTTGACGAATCAAGCTTCGACGCCCAAGCACACCTCGATTCATTAAAAACCCACCGCGTGGTGTTGGATTTATAGTGAGCCACACTGTACTGCCATTTGGAGAAACCCTTATGCTAGGCAGGAATATCTCACTGAGATATTCAGATGCAATACGATGCACTAACGATACGAACCTCCCTCACACATAGCCTCACCATTCACCTAAGGCAGGGACATTTATCCCTAAATATCCGGCGAGGTTGAGGCATTATCTCAAGCTTCAAGGTAACAAATTGCCGTAGCGCTGCTTCACGAAATCTCCAAACCCAAAGCCTTCGAAGACATGTGCACAGCCGGACGCTTAGGGATAAGCGTCCCTGCCGAGTTCAACGTGTTCGCGAGGTCGTTAGATAGTTCTTACAAAGCGACGATCAACCACACGTGACACCACATGATACGACGCCCCCTCATGTGCACTTTAAATGTGTTTACCTCTTAACGAGTTCCTTCAGGGTCAGGGTAAAAGCATGGCTGAACTATATAATACGCGTTTTCCCATTTAGGCCACGTGTAACTATTATTAGAAGTAAAAGTACTACCACTCTCCAAGATCAACTCCACATCAGTATCATACACATACTGATCATCAACATTTGTAATGTCAGTCCAGACTTCTAAATCGGTAGACCTAAATACTTTAAGACACACGCCTGCTACGCTTGTTTCTAGATGAGTCACCGTGCCATATGACTTAAAAAGAGCATGTGGTTGCCACTCAGTAAAACTAATACCTGATGCTTTAAGGCAGTGGACGTACTCTCTGGTAACCAATGTACTGAGCGTTCCCCCAACTAAAACTTGGGAACCATCTACATAATAGGAAATGTCGACCTCAGCATTCTCATAGTCAACGAGACTTACATTACTTGGAATATCAGACGATAATGGAAACACCCCATCTAGATCCTCTAAATTTATTTTAAGCTCTATACTCCCTCCCCCTAGAAGAACTTCATACCCTCCGATTGCAACTTCACTTTCCCCTAACAGCCTCATACCCATCTCCTGTTTGAAGTAACTACCTTGATAGGTCCTAACATAAGTAGGCTCTAGATAGTTTGCTGGAGTTAAAGCATATTTATCTTCTCCTATTGTCAGAAAGGAAGATTTGATGACACCAGTGTAATACCCCTCGCTTTCATCAAATTCCTGATTTGGAATAGAGGTGTCATAAATAGTAGTGACCGTGAATGAGCTCCCTAGGTACTTGTTTGTGGAATCATTCGTAACCGAATCTATCTGACCAGAAGCTTCAAAGACGACTAGTTCAGCTTTAAGCCCAAGGCTCAATACCATCATGATTGTTAACAACCGGAAACACATGAACATGCTTTATCAAGATGATCTGACTGCGTCAACGGACAACTAACAAGTTGAGATTATTACTCACTCTAAGAAGTGATGCGACACTAGCGCCTCGAACATCCCTAAGGGTGCACTTAAAAGGGTGTGTCCCTTTAAATGTTAAAATGTATAATTAGAATTTAGCTAGAATGCTCTTATTGCCTCATCCAACTGGCTTCACTTGGAGATCACGCAACGAGTAAATGCTCGACTCTTCCACACCTCGCATTTTTCGCGCACCAGATTGGCGCTTCTTTGGGAAATAATCACTCTTTTGTGAAAAATAAGAATCTACGAAGGCCTTACTTCCTAAGACTGCTCCATCAGTAAAATAACGCACACGACAACGCAACATTTGAGATCGCGTTAGCTTCCCACCGTGCTCAACTACACGTTGAATCTGCTTCGAAGTCATTCCTCTTTGTTTTAGCCGTTTAGCAGAAACGGAGCTACGTGCTAACTGCGAATCTCCAGCAGCCTCTGCACCGTCTTCAAATAACAAAACCCTATACTCAGCCAGTCGTGCTTCCGCGGAAAGACGTTTTGCTGTTTGTCCAGCATCAGCTTCACAGCTCTCCATCACTTTCTTAATGCCTAACCGCGCAACCCTCCTCCCTGCCACAGATTCAGCGTAACCACACCAACGATACTCTTTCGGATCGCTCACCATTCCAGCGCGTACAGGGTTGAGGTCAATGTATGCAGCCATGACTCGTGCAGCATACCCATCTTGTACCAAAACACTCTTAAAGCGACTCTCCCACAGTGTTCCCTGACGGCTATGCGTTTTATTAAACCACTGAGTGAAACGCTGTTTAAGAACCTTCATGAACTCGGAGAGGTCCCACATCCTATAGAGAAACCTATTCCTTATCCTCTCATGCTCCTCACTTCCCTGGGGAGAAGCAGAGAGAGCGTGTTCGATTTGCTCCACATAGGCTGCACTATAAACAATCCGTAATTTCTCAATCAGTTCAACATCACTCAGCTTCTTCTTTGGCTGAGGTGGCACACGTACTAACAAATGAAAATGGTTGCTCATCACACAATAGGTCAGCACCTCTACACCACAGAACTTTTCGTAAAGCCGCATCAACTTCACAAAGTATTCCTTCTCTGCCCGCTTCAGGACAAACCGACGATCAACCACACGTGACACCACATGATACGATGCACCTTGATGCTCACCCCAAGGCGAAAGCATATATGATCGTGGACACCTCATAACCAGCAGCTTAACTCATCCATTCGACCAGAACAAGCGGCTTCTTCTTTAAAGGGTGTGTTCCCATAAATGCACTTAAAAGGTCTGTCCCCTTAAATGCGACTTCACGAAATCTCCAAACTCAAAGCCTCAGAAGACAGCTACACAGCCGGACGCTAGGGATAAGCGTCCCTGCCGAGCTCAACGTATTCGCGAGGTAGTTAGATTAGAAGCACTCTATCACAAAACATTCCTTCTCAGCCTCTTTAAAGGGTGTGCCCCCTTAAATATGAAAAAGGTCTCTCCGGAACACCAGAGAGACCTTAGACATTCATTACGCTGCTCTACGAGAGCTTAACAGCTTCTCAATATTACTGAGCCAATTGGAATCGTGAACTATTCGATCTAAGTGAAGGCCTGATCGAATAATCTCACCTTTACTTAATTGGGAGACACCCTCCCAATCCATGGCAAAAATATACGTCGCATTATTAGGTTCAACACTTTCTAGAACTACGAAGCCTTGTTTCTCGTAGACAAAGGCCACGTAACTACTGAAGCCGCCTAAACCAACAGCCAAGGCCTTTGGCGAATAGGAATATAGCTTCGAAAGTTGTCGCTGGGCTACTACACGGTGAGAACTCTTCTGAATTGAGCTGATAAGAGGCTCTAAAGTACTGTTTGCAGTCACCGCCCCTTGAGGTAGCAGCTCCCAGTTTACTCTACGTATCGGGATTTGATCGAATTCTTCATCAGCCTCGACAAGACACGTCCCGTAGAGATCTAGGAATACGTTTATCATATCAATGATCTCAACATCGTTCTCACCTATTTTAAAAATAGCAGAAGTGTAATAAGAATTATTCTTCTCCGTTTCTATGTAAGTCAGCTCGAGCCCTAAAGGACTAACGATAGTCTTTGGATAGCACGGCCGTCTAAATGAGTGGTAATCCTCCACTATCTCACGTCGACCTCTTCCACAAAATAGGCTCCTGCGAGTTGCTAAATTAAATACTCGATTCTCCTTCGGCTGATCTTTGTGGATGATGTCATAGCCCTCGGCATTTCTCTTTGTCGCACACCCAACTATTTGAGGTAGAACTGAGTCTCCCGTGGTGAGTGGGAGAGAAAAACCAACTTTTTCAGCTGATCTTATCCCGTCAGCTTCAGCTGCTTGAATGAAAATACGAACCTCTTTCCCCACGGGAAGAGCCGACAATTGTTTAGGCATCACACGGATGCGGCTTTTGCTAATATTAAGCATAATTTCGAATAGCCCCTTTCTAACGGGCATACTTTGGGTTTGAAGTTCCCTCAGCGCGGTGCTATTCAAAAGTTCTCTAGGCGATTGAATCAGCTCTTTGCTGAGGATTTTGTTAATAGCCAGCTCACCTCGTGTGGGCTGGCTAAATTTTTATCGTCTACTGACAAGCCTCGCACTCTTCACCATTCATCATGGCTTCGAGGCTGCACGCTTGCACTTCAGCAGCGGAATACTGCTTTTTCGGCGCTGCGGCTCCTGCTGCAGCTGCACCGGCGGCGGCGACACCGCGGGTTTGCTTCTTCACGTCGATAGTGGACTTCTCGATACCTGATGCGCCTTGTGAGCGGAGGTAGTAGGTGGTCTTGAGACCGGTAGTCCATGCACGGCGGTACATGTGCGAGAGTGTCTTGATGTCTGGAGTCGCGAGGAAGAGGTTGACCGACTGTGACTGGTCGATCCATTTCTGGCGGCGCGCAGCGGCATCGATGACGGCCTCGAAAGGTACGCCGAAGACGGTGCGGTGCTTCTGCTTGATGCTGTCTGGGATCTCGTTGATTTCATCGAGCTCACCATCGAAGTACTTGAGCTGGTCGAGCATTTCGCGATTCCAGAGGCCTTCCTTCTTGAGGTCGGTCACGAGCTGGCGGTTGAGTACGAGAAAGTCACCTGAGAGGTTCGACTTAACGAAGAGGTTCTTATAGTTCGGCTCGATACATGGAGTGGTTCCCATGATGTTCGAGATGGTAGCGGTCGGCGCGATGGCGAGAACATTAGAGTTACGCATGCCGTGCTTAGCGATTTTTTCACGAACAGGAGTCCAGTCCATTTTATTGCCACGCGGGACATCTATCTTCATGCCGCGTTCGTCTTCGAGAATCTGGACAGTGTCCTGAGGCATGAGGCCGCGGTCCCATTTAGATCCTTTATAGGAAGAATAGGTGCCACGCTCAGCTGCCACGTCTGATGACGCGCCGTAAGCGTAGTAAGCGATGGCTTCCATGAACTCGTCGTTGAACTCGACTGCGGCATCCGATGCGAATGCGAGGTTCTTCTTATAGAGTGCATTCTGAAGTCCCATGACTCCCATTCCGATAGGACGGTGGCGGGAGTTTGCGGTCTTAGCGGACTCTGTAGGGTAGAAGTTAATGTCGATCACATTGTCGAGCGCACGGATACCCACGGTGATGGTCTCCTTGAGCATGTCGTGGTCGAGCGAGCCGTCTTCGCGGATGTGATTGTCGAGAACAACGGAGCCGAGGTTACAGACTGCTGTTTCGTCTTCTGAAGTGTTGAGAGTGATCTCAGTACAGAGGTTTGACGAGTGGATGACACCGCAGTGGTCCTGTGGTGAGCGCAGGTTACATGGGTCCTTAAAGGTGATCCACGGGTGACCTGTCTCGAAGATCATTTTCAGCATCTTCTTCCACATCTCGATAGCTGGCTGCTTCTGTGACCAGATTTTCCCAGCTTCTGCCATTACTTCGTATTCAGCGTAGCGACGCTCAAATGCCTTACCGTAGAGGTCGTGGAGGTCTGGAGTCTCGTTCGAGCGGAACAGTGTCCAGTCTTGGCGGGCTTCCATGCGCTTCATGAAGAGATCTGGAATCCAGTTCGCTGTGTTCATGTCGTGACAACGGCGACGCTCGTCACCGGTGTTCTTACGCAGCTCGAGGAAGTCTTCCATGTCATTGTGCCATGTCTCGAGGTAGGCACAGCCTGAGCCGCGACGCTTACCACCTTGATTCACTGCGACGAGCTGGTCATTGTGCAGCTTGAGGAATGGGATCACGCCCTGGGACTCACCATTGGTGCCCTGGATGTAGCCGCCAGTACCACGGACTGCTGTCCAAGAACCGCCGAGACCGCCCGCCCACTTGGAGAGGTAAGCATTGTCTGCGATACCACGCTGCATGATGGACTCGATGGAGTCGTCGACCTTGTAGAGGTAGCAGGAGGAAAGCTGGCTGTGGAGTGTGCCGGAGTTAAAGAGTGTCGGAGTGGAGGAGCAGAAGCGACGACCTTTGTAGAGATTGTAGAGACGCACACACCAGTCTTGCTTGTCTGGTCCGTCTTCCTTGAAGAGGCCCATGGAAACACGCATCCAGAAGAACTGAGGGACTTCGAGGCGGCGCTGCTTGCCCCCTGTCTTGTCGATCACGAGGTAGCGATCATAGAGTGTCTGAATACCGAGGAAGTCGAAGTCGAGATCCGCTGTAGGGTCGAGCGCTTCAGCGATCTGGTCGAGATCATAACGACCGTCGATAATCTCTGGGCTGTAACGCTTAATCTCGACACCGTGCTTGAGGTTTCTCTTGAAAGCATCGACGTGTGCGGCCTTGAGGCCTTCGATTCCGTCACGTAGGATGTTCCAGTCGAGCACTTCCTCGTAGATGTAGGAAAGGAGAATGCGGCCAGCGAAGAGCGAGAAGTCTGCGTCTTGCTCGATCAGTGTCTTGGCATTCAGCGTGATGGTCTTCTGCAAACCTTCTGCGGTGATTTCTGTGCCAATAGAGCGGCGGAGTTCGCGCTCAATGTCATTTTCCGAAAGGCAAAGATCGAGGCCGATGGAGGCAAACTGAATACGTCTCTTGAGTTCGGTGCCATCCCAGAAAATGGAGTTCCCGTCTGCAGTAGTGACCACCACCATGGAGTCCTGCTGTGGGTCTTCCACTGGGAGTGCGTCTTCGTCAGAGCGAGTGGCTGCACGCTCAGCGCGGTAGAGAACGTAGTGAGCGGCGATCTTGAAGTGACCTGCACGCATGAGTTCTTCCTGGACGATGTCTTGGACGTCTTCGATGTGGATGAATGCTTTTTCCTCAGTACGCACACGCTCAGTAACCGCATGAGCGACTGCTGCTGCTGGTGAGGCGTCTAGGCGCATGGTGAGGAATGCCTGACGGACTGCGTTTTCGATCTTAGTCTCGGACCATGGAACGACGTTGCCATTACGGCGGATGAGACGGACAGTGAATGGCTCGTTAGAGATCGCGGAGACTTCGATAGAACCGTTGTCAGCAAGCGAGCGGTTGAAAACGAGCGACTTCGCTACATCGTGTGCGTCATTTTCAATCAGCGCTTTTTCGATGAGTAGGAAGAGGTCGGTCTTGGTGAGCTTGAGCTGGCCACCGTCGATGACTTGCTCGATGAGAGACTCAGCGACGTTGTGCGCCACATTGGAAACGAAGTGGCGGTTTTCATCGTTATAAATATTATCTTCAGCAGCTTGACGCGCCAGTAGAAGGTCAGTGAGTGCACCACCAATAGTGTCCGCAACGTCTGCGAGTGAGAGTTCGGATTCATCTGCTCCGTTGACCACGATCACCTGCGACACGCTTTGGGTGGAGGATGATGCGGAAAGCTGATCGCGCCAAGCGAAGTCAGGCTTTTCGGAACGAGGGCGGGTCACGACGTTTTTCAGTGCGACGTCTTCTTCGAGTGTTAGGTTGCGGTACATTGGTTGGTGGCGTGGGATTTTTTGGTAGTTAGAAGGATTTCGGGAAAAGATCATTTCCCCTTAGGAAAAAGGGTAGAGGATAAAGGAAAAAGTGTTCTATTGGCGGGCTTGGAGGGAGCTGATGAGGGCTTGAAGCATGGCTGAGATTTCTCTGGTTTCCTGGATGATGGAGGAGCCAGCACTGAGTGAATCTTGGCCGGTGCTCGTTCTTATTCTTTGGGCTATGTAGAGTTGGGTTCTGAGTTCGGCGCAGGAGGCTTTGGCTATGCGTAGAAATCGGATATATTCTGGAGTGCTGACCCTTTCTGAACCTTCGGCGATATTGGAAGCTATAGAAACCGCAGCGCGCTGCATTTGGTCTTTTAAGCCATAGTCCTTTGAAGAATGAAGCGTGGTATAAACATCGACTGCGAGCTGGCAGCTGCGTTTCCACACATCTAGTTCTTCAAAGTTCTTAACACTCACATCTTTATCCTTTTGCCTTTCATTCTTTTTCCTTCTTAAATGCTTCGCATTTTAGAGGTCATCGTCGTCGATTTCTCCTAGTGCTGAGGCTTTTTGGTATTCTGTGACTCGGCCTTCGAAGAAGTTTTGTTCCTTCTTGATGTCCATCATTTCGGCGAGCCATGGGAATGGATTTGATGTGCCACCTTCGACCAGTGGTTCTAGACCACATGCGATGAGACGACGGTCGGCGATAAAGTCGATGTAGAGCTCGAACTCATCCATGTTGAGACCGACGGCTGCTACTGGGAGACAGTCGCGGATGAATGCTTTTTCGAGGCGGATGCCTTCGGCCATGGTAGCGCGGAGGTCCTCGCGGAACTCGGCAGTCCAGATCTCTGGGTCCTCGTCGATGAGGTCCATGAGGAGATTACGCAGGAGCTCGATGTGATTGGACTCATCGCGCAGCGTGTAGCGGAACATCTGGCCGATGCCTGGGAATTTGTTCTGGCGGTAGAGGCTGAGAATCATGCCGAAGAGGCCGTAGAACTGTGTGCCTTCCATGACCTGACCGAACATGAAAATGTTACGTGCGAGGGCCTGCTTGTTCTCCAGCTTAGACATGTCCATGTCACGGCGAAGGCCGCGGCTGTTTGAAACTACGAAATTGGTCTTATCCCTGATAGTCGGGATGTCTTCGAGCATGGCCTCACACTCGTGTGGATTGATCCCGAGGGATGAAACCATATAAACGAGCGAGTCTGCGTGGATATTTTCTTCGTGGCCGTGACGGCGGAAAACGAGGTTGAGCTCAGGTGCGGAAACGAGCTCGCGGATCACGTGAATCACATTATCTCCTACGATACCTTCTGCTGCGGAGAAGTAGCCGATCCCCATCTTGATGATCCAGCGCTCCACATCTGTGACCTCATCGCTACGCCACTGCTCGACATCTTTCTGCATGCCGATGTCTTCAGGCTCCCAGTGGTTCGCGCGCATGTTTTTATAAATCTCATACGCCCACTCGTACTTGAGTGGTGCTAGGCCGAAACCTTTTGGAGTGGTGCCATTGATCACGCGCTTGCTGGAGAGAATCTGCTCAGCAGCATCGGAATCGAGAGTGATGGTGGCGTCGCCTAATTGTGTGGTGGTCATTGGAGAAGTGGGAAGTTAAAAGGAGAAAGGAAAAAGTGTTTTAGATGAGAAGAGGACTTGGGGCATTTGGACTTTATCCTTTTCCCTTTTTCCTCCTTTAAAATGCTACGCATTTTAAAGGTCGTCGTCTTCGAAGTCTGAGGTGGTTTGGTTCGTGGCTGCTGAGTGGATGTTGTGCGCTTCGCTCGGGAAGAAGATTTCATCGAGCCATGGCATTGGTGAGCCAGCGGATGCTGGGCCTAAGCCGCATGAAGCAAGGCGGTGCGCTGCGACGTGGTCGATGTAGCTGCTAAGCGTATCAGTATCGAGACCGACACTGGACGCGCCAGGAAGCTTGGCGATGAATTCTTTTTCAAAAGCCACTGCTTCAGCCATGACAGAGACTAGTTCGTCATCAAACTCAGCAGTACGGATGTCTGGATTTTCCTGACAAAGCTCAGCGAAGAGCTTGCGGAAGAGCTCGCAGCGGAAACCGGCATCGCGCAGCAGCTTGCGGAAAATTTCGGCAACGCCGACTAGCTTGCCAGTGCGTCCCATTTCTAGAACCACGCTGTAGAGACTATAGAGCTGCAGGCCTTCCATGCACTGACTGAAGAAAAAGGTGTTCTTAGCAAATGCCTGCTTATTTTCGAGCTGGGTCATGTCGACACTGCGGTCGAGCTCGACGAGATGCTTATCAGTCAGCTCCTGCATGTGAGCAGCTACTTCTGTGAACTTATTGGTGCAAGTGATTGGATTGAGCCCCAATGAACTGAAAATGTGGACTAGCACGTCCTGCTGCGTGTTCTGCTCGTGGACATAGCGGCCGAATACTAACTTCAGCTCAGGCGCTGTGACGATGTCACGGATAGTGTAAATTTCTTCTGCACCAGTGATTTCACCGGATGTGGCCTGATAGCCCATCAGCATTTCCACGGCTTGCTGCAGGTCTTCTGAGAGTGACGCCCACTGTGCTGCGTCTCCTCGCAGTGCCACATCTTCTGGCTCCCAGTGGTTATTTTTCATCTCGCGGTACAGCTCATATGCCCATTGGTACTTTAGCGGGAGAATGTTAAAAAACATGGTGTCGCGACCATTGATGACTTTCTTTGCGGCATAAGCTTCTTGAGCTTTTGCTTCGTCGATTTCGAAGGTGCGATCGCCTAGAGTGACTGTGGTGGTGGACATTGAGTAATGAGCAGGAAATAAGTGAATATTGAAGAGTGAGAAGGTCGTATCACACCCATCATGGGCGCCGCGCTGAGCATTACAGACACGTTGGCGAATATGCATGATCTCGCCCCTATTGGTCAACGTCATTTTATCTCATGTGGTATACACAAATTATTCACAATACCACATGTTGTGTATTGAGTGAAATTCATCCTTTTGCTGAATCGGCCAAAAATAACGCCAACCCTTGAAGTTTCTAGGATTAAGGAGGATTTTAAAGGGGTGGTCAAAATGACACAGTCACCACCGCTTGGGTCTAAAAAAAAATCGGATTGTTAGAGTCTCAAAATCGCCACAAATAATTTTAAAAACTCCTGTCTTTAGCAGTAGGAATGTGCAGCCAAGCACCAGCAATCGCGCATTTATCGTTATAAATTTCAAAAAAAATCATACGATGGGTGCGATTTCACGCACCGCCAGCCAACTAACTCTATCGGCGCACTCCGCGGAAGCGGCTCTCCATAGGGTCGCGCTCCTCGTAGGTGGAGTCATCCTTATAACCGAGAACTCCATGACGCTTAAGGTTTTTGATAAACACTTTAGTGTCTTCACTGACTTCCTCATCTGCAACTAAAGTCCCCAACAGCCCGTCGCCATCACTAAGCCCATTGAGCGTCTTGTCCGCGGAATCCGCAAAATCACTGACCTTCTTCGCAGCATTCTTGAACTCAGCAAGTGTCGCAGGTAACTCCTCGATAGCTGGACCAATATGCTTCACCTCATCTCGCACCACATCAAAAGTTTCCTCGGCCGAATTCGCGGCAGCTCTCACTGAAGCAATCGCTTTTTCAATTTCGCCCACCGAAGGCTCTAGCCCATCCCCTACATTTTTAAAACTAGCAGTCGCATCCTCAATATTCGCGAGCGACTTCCTGATAGCATCTAGGTTTTCTTCCCCCAGCACGCCCTGATTTACTTTTTCCAAAGTCTCACCGAGCCGACCAGAAACCGTGCGGATGTCATCGAGCGCCGAATCAAACTTTAGCAAGGAAGTCCGAGCATCGCGCATCAGCTTACGAGCATCGCGAGCTACAGATTCTGCATCAGATTGAAGCCCATCTAGACCTCCAGCGGCGCCACCAGTCACAGCATCGCCATCTGATAGTAACATATCCTCATTGCGTACTTCAGGTGGACGCACCACGATCATTTTATCTCCTAACAAGGAAATAGATTCGATCTGAAATTTTGATCCATCATAAATTTTCACCCGGTCATCGAGACTGAGCATCACCATCACCGTGAGATCATCTGTCAGCTCTGGCGCTGTGAGAACATGACCAATCTTAGCTCCACCCATACGTACTTCACTACCCTTGATCAGACCAGAAGCGTCTTGGAACTCCACGCTCACATAATAGCTATCTCCCTTGGTTTCACCCAAACGCCCAAACTGCACAACTAAGGCACCGAGCGTAAGAAGACCGACTAACACAAAAAGGCCGACGAGAGTTTCGGGGCGTTTTTCTTTGAGCGACATGGTTGTATTTTTGCTGAGTTTCTATGAGAAGCAAGGAAAGACTCGACTCTTAGTCCCAGGCCTCGCCCGAGCGCCCATGGACAAAGTTACTTAGCTCTGGATCTGAACTCTCTTTTAATTCCTGCGGAGTCCCCTCCCAGTAGAGTTTCCCTTCTTTTAGGAAAATGATTCTATCCGCGATGCGGAAAACTGAGCGCATCTCGTGCGTCACAATCACATTGGTCATCTGATGATCGCGCTGCAAGTCTTTCACCAAATGATCGATACTATCCGCGGTGACGGGGTCGAGCCCAGCATGTGGTTCATCGAACAAAACACAAGCTGGCCGGTCAACAATGGCTCGCGCCAGAGCCACGCGCTTGCGCATGCCACCAGAGAGATCCGACGGCATTTTAGATTCTTGCCCTGGCAACCTCACAATATCTAACGATTCGCAAACGAGCCGTTCGATTCTAGCCTCATCTTTTTCGCCTCCCATACGAAGCGGGAACGCAATATTTTGCCCCACAGTCATGGAGTCAAATAAAGCACTACTCTGAAACATCATGCCCATCTTACGGCGGATCTTTCCAAGTTGGCGCTCGGACATATTCGAAATATTTTCACCCTCTACTATCACCTCACCTGAATCAGGAGAGAGCAGCCCAATGAAATGCTTCATCAAGACAGACTTACCTCCACCTGAACCACCTAATAAAACAAGAGTCTCACCCTTATAGACTTTAGCAGTAACTCCCTTAAGGACTTGTTGCTCTCCAAAGCTTTTGTGAAGATCCTTAACTTCTACGAAGATTTCTTTTTCTGTGGGCACAGCTGCACGCTATCGGCTTCTCATCGATTTGTAAAAAAAGAAAAAGCCCAGTAACGCTTCCGCTACTGGGCTTTTAGAAAATGAATGATCGCCTTACTGCACGTAAGCAAGTGTCGAGGCGGTTGCATCGATCTCCGCATCGTGCGATGCGAGCTCACCGATAGTGTCCCACTTACCATTGATCAATGCTTCACGTGCGCCATCTGGCATTTCCATTTGGAAAACAGTATCGCCGAAAGTAACCGTCTTGGTTTCGAGGTCAACTGCGACCTCTTGCGTCGGATCGCCTGCAACTAAAGCCATAAGCTTTTCGTTATCGCCTAACGAAAGAGAAACACACGGCATGCCGAGGTTGGTCGAATTCCCAAAGAAAATTTCTGCGAATGAAACACCAACAATGGCGCGGAAGCCAAAGCGGCGGATCGACTGCGGAGCGTGCTCACGAGAAGAACCACAACCGAAGTTCGGCCCTACGACCATCACGGAAGCGCCTTTATACTTAGCAGCATCGATTGGATGATTCTTACTAACGCCGTCTTCCTCGAAGCGTTCGTCGTAAAACATGCCTTCTGCGAGATCATCGAAGGTCACACATTTAAGGAAACGCGCTGGTATAATGCGGTCAGTATCTACATCTGCACCCGGCACAGGAACTGCCGTGCCTACCACTGATTTGATTGCTTCGATTGCCATAACGCTGGCGACCATTCCCCAGACTCAGCCGAAAATCAAGCCTGCATAAAACCTAAGACGTAAAACTTAAAACCAGGGCTGTGCCCTTAAAAAAGGCGAGGCCTCCAGGGGAGAACCTGAAGACCTCTATACAATTCACTCTGCCGAAGCAGAGCTTCCATGCGGTTTGGCAAGGACAGCCATGCCTCAGAAAATAGACTTTGTCTACTAGATTCCTAAAATCTGCATTCCGAGCGTGATTACAATAGGCATCGAGACAAAACAAACAACGGTCGTCGCTACCACAGCCTGCACCGCCACTTCAGGCTTTCCGCCGTAGTGCTTGGCTAGCACGATCGGGAACATCGCGGCTGGCATCGCGGCTTGGATCACGATGACCTGCTTTAGCTGAAGTGAGATCGGCAAGAAGTATGCTGCGCAAATCATCAGCGCTGGCAGAATCATCAAGCGCACCAGCACCGAACCGATCGCCACATTCCAAGCAAAGCGTTCTTTTTGCAGCAACTCCATCAATCCTGCGCCAATCACAATCAATGCAATCGGGATAGCTGCTGCTCCGAGCGTCTCAAGCGACTTCATAGGAGCGCCTACAAACCAATGGTCGATTCCAATAAAATTAATCAACAGCCCAGCGATCACCGCGATCACTGGTGGCTTGAGAATCAAATTCCATGAAAAGCTCTTATCCCCTTTCATCAAAGCGACACCCACCGTCCACATGGCAAGCTCAACCCCCACGTTATGGGTGAACAAAACACCCAACAATCCATCATCTGGAAACATCGTCAATAACAGCGGAATTCCCATGTAGCCGTAATTTTGAATCCCATTGCACACACCAAATGTCCGCTTTCCATTGCCGCGAGACATCCCAAACACCCCTGCCAAAAAATACGCAATCGGCAGGCTCACTAACAGGCTCGCACAGCCAAAGCCCGCCACTGTTGCTACTTCACCAATGTTATCGAGAGCATCATTGCCAATGATATTAGCGAGTGTAAGCGCTGGGAAAAGCACCTGCACCACCATTTGCATCATCCCGTGCTCCACTTCAGCGCGCAGAATATTAAACTTCCTTAATATCGCGCCCACTCCAATCGCGACAAGGACAGGAACAAGCGCTTGGAGTACTAACATCGATTGGCTCACCCGCTGAAGTTATCTCAGACCCACCAGATGACAAGCGCTCTCAGCGTCAGCACCTCTAAACGATGAAAAATACTGGGCTCATAATTTGTCGTAGCGCACTCGGCTAACCCGCCCACCTAATTTCTAAGCTCAAAAACCCTACAAAACACTCAAGCTACCCTAACAAATCACCAGCCCTTTTACTTAAGGTAACTTAACCAAAAGCAACTATTCACCAAGGACTTAACTTGAATGCGAAAAAGCACCTAAAAGTGACAAACAATTTCTTGCCAAAATAACGGTAGACTGTTACCACCCGCGCGCTTCATCTCACGCCGCCGCAAAACAACGAGAAACTCAGACGAAGCAATCCCCATCGCGGCGGGGTTTCTCAAAAAACACAGAGCTCCCCTGATTCAAGGGCAGACATCCAAATATATGATAAACGAACTTATCCAAGACATGGTAGACGCTGGCGTTCATTACGGACACCAGACCCGCAAGTGGAATCCGAAAATGAAGCCTTTCCTCATGAAGGACAAAGGCGGCATCTACATCATCGACCTCGAGAAGACTGTTCAGAATCTCGACAAGGCTTCCGATTACCTCACTGACCTCGCTGGCAAAGGCAAGAAGATCCTCTTCGTAGGTTGTAAGCGCCAGGCGCAAGAAGCAGTGAAAGAAGCAGCTGAAGCAGCTGGTCAATTCTACGTTAATCACCGTTGGTTGGGTGGCACACTCACTAACCTTACTACTATCCGTCGTTCTGTTGAGCGTCTCAAGTACCTCGAAGACATTGAGAAGCAGCCAGAATACAAGGCAATGTCCAAGAAGGAGCTCGCAGCTCTTTCCCGTGAGCGTGGTAAGCTTTTCCGCAACCTCTGCGGTATCCGCGACATGGAGAAACTTCCTGACGCAATCGTTATCGTTGACTCAGCACGTGAAACAATCGCAGTAGCTGAAGCACGTCGCCTTAACATCCCAGTTATCGCTATCGTTGACTCCAACGCAGATCCATCCGTTGTTGACTACCCGATCCCAGGTAACGACGACGCTATCCGCTCTATCCGTATTCTTCTCCAGAACCTCGTCGATTCAATCGTCGTAGGAACAAAGGACTAATACGTCACAGAGAATCACTTTCACTGCGGGGCAATAGTCCCGCAGTATTTCTATCCAATCTTATTTTATAGAATCTAAAGATCATGGCTATTACAGCATCCGCAGTCCAAGAACTCCGCAAGCTCACTTCCGCAGGGATGATGGCTTGTAAAAAAGCACTCACTGAAACAGAAGGCAACTTCGAGGCAGCAGCTAAGCTCCTCCGCGAAAAAGGCGAAGCTAAACGCTCCGACCGTTCTGACCGTGAAACTTCCGAAGGCATCGTAGCAGCATTCGTTTCCCCATGCGCTAAGACAGGTGTTCTCGCAGAAATTAACTGTGAGACTGACTTTGTTGCTAAAAATGAAGCGTTCCAAGCATTCGTTGGCGAGATCGTTGAAGCGATCGCTAATACAGAAGCGGCTGACGTAGAGTCAGCAATGCAAGTACCATTCGGTGAAGGCACTATCGAAAACGCACTTGGCGCTAAGTTCACTGAGCTCGGCGAAGTAATCAAGATTTCTCGCCTCACACGCTTCACAGCAGAAGCTGGTGCAGCAGCATCCTACATCCACATGGGTGGCAAGGTTGGCGTACTCATCGAAGTTGCTACTGAAAAAGCAGAAACTACTTCTAACGCTGGCTTCCAGGAGCTTGTTAAGGACATCACACTTCACGTTGCAGCGGCTAACCCTGCTGGCCTTACTCGCGCAGACATCGACGCATCTTCTGTAGAAGAAGAAAACGAGATCAACCGCAAGCAGCTTATCGCTGAAGGCAAGCCAGAGCAGATCATTGACCGTATCCTCGAAGGCAAGATCAACAAGTTCTTCGGCGAGCAAGTTCTCCTCGAGCAGTCCTTCGTTAAGGACCCAGACATTTCCATCACTCAGCTTCTCGAAGCTAAGAGTAAGGATCTCGGCGACACACTTAAGCTTGTACGCTACGAACGCTTCAGCGTTGGTTCGTAATCAGCAACCCACCTTTTAAAGCCCCGTTCAACCCTGAGCGGGGCTTTTTACTTCTCAAGGGCACAATCAACAGACACACTCTCTAGCACTATGATGGCGAAAAAAACTATCTCGATTTGCATCCTCCTTTTCCTTTTCTCACTCATCGCAATGGCGGGCATCTATGTATGCAAAGTGCTCAATATGATGAGCGTTGTTTAGGTGACCCCACTTCGACCAAACTTTTAAAATTCCGGCGCGGATCCCCGTAGCCGGACTTTTTGTTTTCATACCACCTGAGAAAATTTGATAGGCACTTAAAATTTTCCGCGTACCACTCAACGAGCACGTCTTAGCTCACTCTCTATATGAAACATTTCCTCAGCGCAGCTATCCTCATGGTGTCTCCCATGCTAGCGGATAGCCTCCCCATCATCCCTATGCCCGTGCAGGCCGAGAGGAATGAGGGATCTTTCCGACTCCACGATGGCCTCTCCATCCGCTATCAAGCTGAGCTGCAGAAAGAAGCGCAAATGCTTGCTCAAGGCATCGAAAACGCCACAGGCATCAAGCCAAGGCTAGTCGACTCAAAACTCCGGATTGCCCTCCAGCACCCTATCGAGCTCAGCATCATCGAAGACGGAGGCACCAATGAGGCGTACAACCTAGAAGTAACACCAATGGGTGTTCAGATCACCGGCTCTGATGCAGCGGGCACCTTCTACGGCATCCAGTCCCTACTCCAGCTTATCCCACTCGACGGAGAGAAAACCATCCCCGCCTGCTCTATTCAGGATAGCCCACGTTTCAGCTGGCGCGGCATGCATCTAGATGTCGCTAGCCACATGTTTCCAGTAGAGGACATCAAGAAATTTATCGACTGGCTCGCCTTCCATAAGCTCAACTCCTTCCACTGGCACCTCACTGATGACCAAGGCTGGCGGATTGAAATCAAGCAATACCCAAAGCTCACTGAAATTGGAGCCTACCGCAAGTCCTCGCCACCGTACCTTGATCGCTGGGGAGCTGACGGTAAACGCTATGGTGGATTCTACACCCAAGAAGAGGTCAAAGAAGTGGTCGCCTATGCCGCGGAACGCCACATCAATGTCATTCCTGAAATAAGCATGCCCGGCCACATCGAAGCCGCTTTAGCTGCTTATCCAGAGCTAGGTAATAACGACATCAAGGGCTACGCGCCTGAAGTCAAAACCGTCTGGGCAGACCACCCCGGAGGACTCTCTCCAAAGGAAGAAACCTTTCAGTGGATTGATAATGTCCTCAGCGAAGTCTGCGCCCTTTTCCCATCCCCTTATATTCATATCGGGGGCAACGACTCCCCTAAAGCACAGTGGAAACAGTCTAAAATAGCGAAGTCTGTCATCCAACGCGAAGGCCTCAATAATGAAGAAGAACTCCAGTCCTACTTCTTTAATCGAATCAGCGAAATCCTCAGAAAAAAAGGGCGTAAGCTCCTTGGCTGGGATGCCATCAATGAAGGCAACCTCCCGCCTCAAGCAACCCTCATGATTTCACGCAACTCTGGCTTAGTAAACACCGCCATTGAAAATGATCACGACGTGATCATGACTCCAGGCGCGCACACCAGCTTCGACCACTACCAAAACAACCCGGCGATAGAACTAAGTAAAGGCCCCTCCTACGAATGCGTCGGCGGCTACCGCCCCATTCAAAGCGTCTATAACTTCAATCCTATACCCGAAGCATTCCGTGGCACCGAAAAGGCCAAGCACGTCCTCGGTTGCCAAGGACAACTCTGGACGGAATACATGAAAACGTGGGACAAAGTAGAATACCAAGCATTCCCACGTATCGCAGCTCTTGCGGAAGTCGCCTGGTCCCCACAAGAGACTCGCCGCTACCCAGACTTCCTCAAGCGCCTTAAAGAGACCATGAAGCGCTACGCCAAGGCGGGAGTCAACTACTTCGACCCCCTCAACCCCGGCGAACTTAAGACCCGTAAAGGAGCCTCAGTCGAAACCAGCCTCACATTCGGCAAAGACATTCCTGAATACGCAGTCATCGGCAACAAAAGATTCGGATTCTTATCCAACCGACCCGCAAAAAAAGGAGACTATTTCACAGTCCATCTACAAGACTCCACCCAGGGCCTTATCACTGTCACCACCGGTGGCAAAGGCAGGAAATCTGGTAGCTTCCTCATCTCTGGAAACCTCGAAGTCTCCACCGATGGCAAAACCTGGTCAAAGATTGCTGAATTCAAAGACGGTAACGCCTCCGGCAATGCCCCTGCCGGCACCAAACACATCAAGGTCTCGATCACAGCCGACCATAAAAAGTGGCTCACCATCGAAGAGATTGATTTCCAGTAACAACTGAGATCTAAGATGAACGGTAGGTAGATGAGTGTGATTTAGTCAGCCAAGCTCACTAATCATTGTTTAGCCTAGGAACGCCAACAACAAATACACTTGGCCAAAGGCCAAGCTCACTTCTACAACTGCGGCTCTATCAACTTCCCAGCCCAAAGCTTCGGTCGTTCAGCCCAACTATATCCAGTATCTTCCATTGTCATTTGCTGACTTTGCTTAAGGTCCCGCTCAAACACCGCGCGCTGCACTGCAGCAAAGCTCTCGCTCAGCACATTCACATTAAGCTCATCATTAATGAAAAATGTTCGATCATCAAAATTCCCAGAGCCTATGATAGAAAGCGCATCATCCACCACGATCAACTTCCCGTGTAACATGCATGGACCGTATTCATAAATGCGGACACCAGCGGCGAGCAACTCAGGCCAATGTGAACGCGAAGTCAAACGCACCACAGGAGTGTCTATCTTATCATTTGGTAAGATAATATCCACTTCCACACCTCGTGCTCGCGCCCTCAATAAAGCTTTTCTCAACTCCTTGTTAGGCAAAAAATAGGCGTGCTCGATCAAGAGCGATTCCTTAGCAGAATCAATCGCCAATAAATAGCTAGCACCGAGCGTATCACCCCTCTCTTGAGGAGCGCCTAACACCGCCTGAGCCCGCATTTTACCCACTTTACTTAAAGGAGGGAAATACCCATCACCACTGAGCTCTACACCAGTCAGCTCTTTCCAATTATCGTTAAAGGCATGCTGAAGATCAGCAACCACGGGCCCGCGCAAACAATACATCGTATCGCGCCAACGCCACTCCTTTTCCACATCTCCATCCCAACAATCAGCGTAACCAGCTCCACCTGTGAAAGCCACTTTCCCATCCACCACAAGAATTTTTCGGTGATCCCTATTATTCCCATGCAATGGGCGAAAATAATTAAATGGGCGGTAAATCTCCACCTCAACCCCCGAATGCCTCAACTTAGCCAAGTAACGCTCATCAATCTTACGCGAACCAATCCCATCAATGACAAAGTGCACCTTCACTCCTTTTTCGGCACGCTCAGAAAGCGCCATCACTAGGTCGTAGGTCACCACCGCATCAACCGCCACGAAGGTCTCGAAAGTGATCGTCTTCTTAGCAGACCGGACCGCCTCTAACATCGCAGGAAAGTACTCAGCTCCATTCACCAGTGTTTCCACCTCATTCCCCTCAGACCAGCCCGCCATACATTGAACCGCAGAGTCCTCGCGAAAACCCTTTTCATACACAGCAGGAGCGCTGGCTCCCAACTCTGCATACACACTCGGATCCAGCTTCGCGCAGGAGCTGATACAGCAGACAAGAAATGCTGTTAGAAGGAGTTTTATGTAGCCGTTCAAAGTGAAAAAACGCTATCGAACAGCCTCTCCATTTGCAATCTACTTCACACGATAATGACCAGTAATAGGAAAGCCGAACAAACAATCCTCGAGCTTGGCACCCGCTCCAATATTATGAATCACGAAGGGAACTCCATCCGCATTTAGCTGATTGCTGACAATCATAATATGCGGCAGCCTGCCCGCTACAGTGCATGTCACGATATCCCCAGGTTTGTAATTCTTAGGATGCCTCTCGACCTCCAAACTCCAGCCCATTCTGGTGAAATACCTTTTCAGGTTCGGCACCCTTCGATGATCAATATTTTTATCCGGCCGCTTAAGCCCCCAGCTTTGTGGGTATTTCTGGAAATTTTCCTTCATATCGTCATGCACTAGCTGCTGTAAATCCATCCCCCAGGCTTTACGCATCGCTCGGATAATCACATCAGTACACACACCCTTTTCCACTGGGATATCACCCATCGGATACTCTAACGCAGCATAAGAGGGATCATATTCTACAGTCTTCCCTATCTGCCAGCTCGCCGCATCGACCAACTGCTTTGGCTTCCCGGAGACTTCAACCGTGGTGACTTCTCCACATGCCACGCACGTGTAAGCGATAATAATTAACCCGATGATTCTCTGTAACCTAGACCACATAACTCAGCCCTTATACTCAACGGAACTTAATCCACAATAAAAACTCAGAAGTGGTAAGGCGCCCCCTCCAGCGAAAATTTACGGCAATCCGTAGACAGGCATGGCGGGCTCGCTAAGTACGCCGCTATCTAAAGGCGCGTTAAAGCCCTCAAAGCTCGACCCTCTACTCTAACCCTTTCGCCAAAGGCGAAATTTATACCAGCCTAGGCAAGAGCCACGCGACAGCCTAGGAACGCCAACAATAAAAAGACCCATGGCTGAAAGCTGTAGTCAAAACCTCAAACTCACTGCCGCAGGACTCTGAAGGCGCTTCAACAGTAATCCTTGAAGCTCAGAAACTCCTCAAGAATTGGAACATCTGCAGGTGCCAGCTGGTAGTCTTTCACTCTCGCTGGCCTCACCCACACTATCTTCTGATGCTCGAGAGCAACTGGCTCACCGAGGCATTTACAAAGAAAAGGAATCAACCGAATCGAAAAACCATCGTAATGATGCACGACCGGCGTCAGAGCATCACCTACCAGAGTCATACATCCCAGTTCCTCTAGTAACTCGCGCTGCAACGCTAAATTCTCGGCCTCACCGGCATCTACCTTACCACCAGGAAACTCCCACATCCCAGCTTGAGCTTTCCCCTCAGGCCGCTGACAAAGCAAGAGCTCACCCTGTGAGTTCTCAATCAGAGCACAAACAACAGGAATCATCTTTAGATAAGTAGGAGTGTCGCTTCTTCGACGTCCAGAGGAATTCGGAGAGTGGTCCTCAACATGCTTATAATAGCCCGCACTCAAATATCGAGGTCAGACTATACACAAGTCGGACACCACCTGAGTGGCATCCCGACCAAATTTAAATCCTAAAACGGGATATCATCATCTTCGCCTTCAAATTGAGGCATTGGATTCGCAGGGGATGCCCCCTGTTGCGGCGGAGCTGCTGCTTGCGCTTGTTGTGGAGGTCCCGCCTGTTGCTGTGGAGCTCCTTGCGGCGGTCGCTGCTGACCTCCACCACCATTTGCGCCACCACCACCGACAAACTGCATATTCTCGCCAACTACTTTAAGACGACTACGCTGCTTTCCCGTTTGAGTGTCCTGCCACGTATCTAACTGAAGGCGACCTTCAATAAACACGCCTCGACCTTTCGCTAGGTACTGCCCGGCAAGCTCTGCTGTACGCCCCCAAAGCGTCACATCCACAAAAGTGGTTTCATCCACCCACTCTTCGCCTTGCTTCACACGGCGATTACAGGCCACACCAATATCAGTGACTGCTGTACCTTTAGGAGTGTATCGAACTTCGATGTCACGGGTCACATTGCCCATGATCATTACTTTATTAAAACTAGACATGTTGGGAGGGACTCTAAAAAGAAAATCCCTACTCGACAATAGAAAAGCCAAGCAGGGATGAAATCATTTTTACCACCTCGGTTTGAGGTGTCGATCGACTGGAATTCTAACGGATCACCGTTAGAAAATTATCCAAGACGACGGTATTGGTGCATGTAGATGCCAGCGACAAGGTCGAGAGCTTCTTTGATGTCTTCGATAGCTTCAGGAGCTGCGTCGAAGAAGTAGTTTACGTAAACACCGCCTTCGATTTGGCGCGCGTTGTAAGCAAATGTCTTACGACCAAGCTGCTTCACTTCGTCGAGTGTCGCACCATTTGCTTCGATTACCTTGCCTACTTCGCTAACGAATTCGTCAACGGAACCTTCTTTACCTTTGGTGTCGAGAACGACAAGACCTTCGTATTTTCTGCTCATAATTTTCAGTTTCTATGATTTGTTTTTGACGTTATACACGTTTGCAGCGGCTTCCAGCCCATCTGATAGCGCAAGCTGCACAGCATCAGCTGCTCTTGCAAGCGCGTTTTCCATTTCAGGCTTTTCGTCAGGAGTAAACCTCCCGAGTACATGCCCTACCATTTCTCCAGGTTTGGGGCCACCAATGCCGACCTTCAATCGAGGGAAATCATCGCTACCGAAATGCTGAATCAGTGATTTGAGTCCGTTGTGCCCTCCTGCTGAGCCACCTTTACGAAACCGTAAGGAGCCCACTGGGAGAGAAACATCATCAAAAACCACGAGCACTTCTTCTGGCTTCCATTTATAGAAGCGAAGCGCGGATCCTGCTGAAATACCACTTTCATTCATAAATGTCTGTGGCTTCATCAGCAGCGCCTGCGGATGCTTTGCGATATGTGATTTCCACTTGAGATGGTTCACAAATTGAGCGCCTGATCTGCCAGAAAGAATGTCGAGGACATCGAACCCAACATTATGTCGGGTGCCTTCGTATTTTCTTCCTGGATTTCCCAGGCCAATGACCAATTTGATTGCCACTTGTAGTGAAGGTCCGCTAGCTATTAGGAAATGGAGTTATCCACCAGCCAGCGGCAAAAGTTGCTATGAAACGTCAGTGATTAATTAGTCTTCTTGAGCAACACCAGCGGACTTAGCTGCACGTGTCATTGCGACGAGTGCGATAAGAACCTTGTCATGAAGAGTTGGAGTAACACCTTCTGGGAACTTGACGTCACCAATAGTAAGAGACTCAGAAAGCTCGAGACCTGTAACATCAGCGTTGATTGTTTCAGGAAGATCTTTCGGAAGAGCCTTCACCTTGAGAGTGTGAACGAGCTGCTCGAGAGCACCACCAGCTTTAACACCCTTAGGCTCACCGAGGAGAACCACTGGAAGTTTTGCTGTAAGAACTGTCTTTTCAGTCACTGCTAGAAAGTCAGCGTGAAGAATAGCACCAGAAAGCGCGTCGAACTGGAGATCCTGAAGGAATACCTGTTGTGGAGCGGAACCTTCAACTTCGAGGTTGAGAAGGATCTGGGATGAAGGTGATGCCTGAAGGAGATCTTTGAACTCCTTAGCATTTACCTTAACGTTCTTGTTTTCGGTTGCACCGTAAACGACGGATGGGACGAATCCCTCGCGACGCATTGCATTCAACACGCCAGAACCTGTGCGCGCGCGCTCAGTTGCTTTGATTGTTTCAATAGCCATTTTAATTATTTTATATAGAAGTTAGACATCGCCCAAAGTTACTTTATCAGACGTTTCTAGATGCGGTTTGTCCTGTGGAAAAATATGGCTGGTAGGTTGGTGAGATAATAACCTTTCCACAGGCCGGGCGCGGGTGGTAACGCCCTGAGCACGAATTGTCAATCAGAAAGCCACACACCTTTGGAGAAGGGAGAAGTGAGATGGGGGTGGACACCCTGCGACTCTACCTTGCACTCATCATGGCTAAAGAATGCTTATCTGCAACAGGGAAGGTAGGGCGGGCTCATCACAGAGAACTCAACCATCCTGAAACTTAATACATATACTACTAGCGCCATAGGCGCTTCGCCTACATATCAAACAGCGAAGTCACGCTCTCACCATTATGAATGCGACGCATCGCTTCACCGAAAAGAGGGGCTATCGAAAGTGCAGTGACATTGTCACCATAGGCTTGAGGGACAGAGTCGGTAGTGATCAGATCTTCGATCACAGAATCTTCAATCCGCTTGCGTGCAGTCTCACCGATTACAGCGTGTGAGACACCCGCAAAAATACGTTTGCAGCCACTCTCCTTCAAAATTTTTGCAGCAGCACAGAGCGTACCACCAGTCTCGGTCATATCATCGATCAAGAACACATCCTTACCTTCCACATCACCTATCACCTGAGTCGCCTCAACACGGGTTGCACTCACACGGTGCTTAGCAACGATTGCAAGATCCGCTCCGAGAGCATCAGAATAGGCACGTGCATTTTTCACGCCACCCACATCAGGAGAAACCACCGCTAGATTTTTACCATCTACGCCACACTCTTCCTTGAGGTATTTCACCATCACTGGGCGCGCGTAGAGGTGATCTACAGGAATATCGAAAAACCCCTGGATCTGCGCTGCGTGAAGATCCATAGTAACCACTCGGTTAATCCCGGCGGCGGAAATCAAGTTAGCAACAAGCTTCGCGGTGATAGGCACGCGAGACTTATCCTTACGATCCTGTCGAGCGTAACCAAAAAATGGCATTACCGCAGTAATCCGTCCCGCAGACGCACGACGTGCAGCATCAGTCATGATCAACAGCTCCATCAAATTATGATTCGTTGGAGGGCAGGTTGGCTGTACAATATAAACATCCTCACCTCGAATATTTTCATTAATTTGCACGAGAGTTTCCCCATCAGGGAACGCGTCCACTATCACATCAGCAACAGAAGTTTCGAGATGAGAAGCAATATTCTCTGCTAGCTGATTGTGCGCTGAACCTGCAATGATTTTCATAAGATCGTCTGCAGCTTGAGCAGCAATCTCACTACAGTCAATCACTCACACGTCTAAAAAGAGCGAAGAGGGAAGATACAGTTAAATCGCATGCCAGCTTTCGTCAAAAGCGAAATTTATACTAGCCGCGACCGGCGCTTCGTTCCAGCTGCAGGAACGGACCAGCACTGCTCACTTGGCTGAAAGCCAAGCCCCCCCTGGCGGGCCGTTGAATCACCTAGTTAAGAAACAAGTGATAAATGGACTTATAACTCGCCATTTTTAGAAGCCGCGTACAGCGACAATCACATCCCTTTGCCGAATAGTACCATGTAGAACGTCTTTACCACGATCGCTACATCGAGAGTCAGTGAATAACGGCGCACGTAATAAAGGTCAAAGTTGAGCTTCTCTAGCGTATCTTCATCATTCGCTCCGTAGGAATAATTCACCTGCGCCCAGCCAGTGATCCCCGGTTTCACCGCATGACGGAAATGGTAAAACGGGAAACGCTCCTCATAGCCCTTCACCAGATCCACCCATTCAGCGCGTGGACCGATCAAACTTAGATCACCCACTAGCACATTCCACAGTTGCGGAAGTTCGTCGAGGCGGGTCTTGCGGATAAATTTTCCAATCGGAGTAAGGCGAGCATCATTCACCTGCGTATATTTTGGCCCCTTCTCAGACCCCACGCGCATCGAGCGGAACTTAAGAATCATAAAAGATTTTTCACGGTGACCAGTACGCTCTTGTCTAAAAATAATCGGCCCCTTACTGGTCAGCTTGACCGCTAGAGCAGTTCCGATCAAAAACGGCGATGCAAACACAATACCCAGCAAAGCAGCGCCAATATCACACAGACGCTTTATCCGATCATAACTCACACTTCGGTTCAGACGGAAACCATCGAGCATCGGCCAGTTAATCGTCAACTGCGATGGCGGCTCTATCCGAAGTGCGTGCGCCAGATACGCTTCATAGGTATAAATCTTATGGCGTTGAAATAGCGCTGACACCATCCGCCGGCTAAACTCGTGCGGCAGCTTTTCCATCGGTGTCGCCACAATATAATTTTCTACATATTTCCCGCGAATCGATGACTGGAAGGTCACCGCTTTTGAATTCTCTACAAACGGAGATTCCTCGTCTCCCTCGATCAAGCGCTGCCCGATTCTAGAGGCATCAAAACTCACCACAACAAAATCGTGGGCAATATCCCGGGCGACAAGACGTCGATACAGATCGCGTGCACGCTGCCCAGCTCCAATGATACACACTGTGTTTTTACGCTCGAAATAGGACTGCAACCTCCCCAACACTACTCGATAAAAAATAGAAACCACGGGAAAAAGTAGCAATGCCCCCCCAACTACAAGGCGCGGTGACTTCAAGTCCACACCATAGGCTACCACCGAATAAATCAGACAAAATGTCAAAACAGCCACACCCACTGACATGATGATGTGCTCAGAAATGAAACGGTACGTCCGCTTATCTGTCGCGTAATTATATCCCCCTACCAAATACACGCCTATGATGCTCGGCAGTAAAATAGCCAGCAGCACACGCCTACTCACAGCCCCCAGCAAGTCTGCATCTGAATGAATATAAATGCCTATACTGAAAATAGCTACGATCAGAAAAACATCTGAAATCAGCAAAGCCAATGGATATATACGAATCGCCAATCGACGCTTCCAGTGGGTTTTCTCTCCCACTTCCGAGTGGGTCACCGCAAAGATGGATCCACTCAGTGGTGTTGTCTTATCATAGTCTTCGCGGGGATCGCTATTCATGTTCTTGCTCTCTCAATTTACTCGCTTCATTTTGAAGCGCGCGTTGATATTTCTCAGCGTTCTCTTTATCCTCTAAACCTGTGTATGCGCGTACTAGCCAATCATAGCCACGCAGCTTTTCTTGCCCCTCGAGCTCCTCCATACGCGGCTCAAGCAGCAGTAAAATCTCTTTCCACTGTGAACGCACCGAGTAGATGTAGCAACGATCTAAGAGCACATCTGCCCATTGTTCATGGTCAATTTCCTCAGCAATGTCCAATAGCTCAAAAGACCTCTGGTAGGACGAACGGTTCATCCCGGTAAACACCGTGATCGCGCTCGACCCTTCACGCGCGAGATACAGGGCAGCATAACGCATAACCTCCATCGCTTTTGGATCCAGGGACTTCGCAATAGAAAAATGCAACCGAGCGCTCTTATCGCTCCCCTCCACCCAGGAGTCCATGCCGCGTGCTAGGTGAGCAGAAACACCTCCGCGCTTCACCACCACATCCAGAATCTGCCCCGAGAGCAGCGGATATCCGGAAGCGGGGTCAATAATCTGATTTAGCACCGTACCGCAGCGTACGCGTGAGCTTCCCATCGTAATAGCACGGTCGAAATAACCAAATGCTTCCAACCGCCTCTCAGCATCCCGGAATTCGAGCAATTTCTCAAACATCCGTATGTAAAGTTCGCCTAGCCAGGCATCGTAATTTTGCCTATCTGCAGTCAACGATCGCTTACGTTCAATAATAGAAATTGCCTGTTTGAGGAGATCTGCTGACACCACCAAATCGGCTGTGTTTTGGGACTTCAGCGCCAAACCTTCTACATATTCACGCAAATACAAATCAAGCTCTGGATCTTCGTACAGAACATAGTCTAGCATTGTGTCCAGTTCTTCCAGCGCGCTGTCCTGGGCTCCTTGCCCAAAATAACTCTGCACCAACAGCAGCGATGCCTCAGGATCACGTTGCTCATAGTCACGCAGCACCTCCACAGCTCCTTGCGATTTTTGTTGAGAACGCAACAAGCGAACCAAGGTCTTCTTCCAATAGTTTAAATCACTATCTGTCAACGCGCTGTCAACCATGGCACGCGCCATCGCGGTGAGTTCATCCGCCTCTTCTGGGTTCATTTCACCTTGCTGCAGACGGCTAGAAATCAACCAACGTTTCGCAGGCTCATAACCACGTTCTCCCACCAATTTCTGCCGTAAAGCTTGAGCCCTAGGCTTATTACCATTCGCCGTCGAAGCCATCCATGCATGCAACAGCACTTGATCGTTATCGCTATAGTTTTTGTGGTGAATCAGCTTACCTAGCAAGAAGTCAGCCTGTTTCGCATCCCCCTCATTCATCGCCTCCATAGCACTGCGATAGTAACCTTCCTCCACTCCACCACGATTACTATTAGCACTGATGAAATAGGTGGTGAAGCCAACCATCGCGAGGATGAGAACCGGCGATGCTAACCATAGATTCTTCCATGGCCTGCCGACACACCATATTTTAACAAACCCCCATACAGCTCTGAAGGGCTTAGTTAACGCGTAAAAAAACGACTGGACCCTTATCTTGACAGCAAATACAGAAAGCCACTTTTTAATCTTCCACAACAAAAATTTAGGCAATAGCACTACAAGCCCAAGCACGTGGAGCAACTTATTGCTCTTTCTCCAGCTTCGCATCCGCATTGAGTCGTACGGGTTATTCATGTTTTCCACCCTCCTCCTCGAGTAATTTACGTGTTTGCTCACGAAACTCGCCGTACATTTCGCGAATTTCTTGCTTCATCTCCTCCCCCAAGGGAAACGGTGTCGTCACCATCGTTTGAGTTTGGTAATAGGTCGTAAGTGACTTGTCGGATTCTATTTTAAATGGCTCCTGCCACTGCTTTGGATTAAGATAATAGGCCAACATATCTACCCCCGTATCCGCAGGTTTTGGCTGCACGACTCCACCTTTTTGGTCGCTATGACTACACAAAATGAAACCGTAGTCCCCAGTTGGTAATCCCATCAGAGTCTCTGAAGCCTTCCATTCCTCAAAATCGCCACTCTCAGCGTTTGCTATTGAATCAACTTTCCAACCCAACTGCGTATAACACACACGCACGTCATGCCAGCTATCAAATGGATAATCTAGAGCCATAATTACTAGCGAGTCTTGGTATTGTAGCCTCCAAATAAAGGAAAACTGTCCCCACACACTGGCGAAATCGCGTTGCTCAGTTTCCACAGAAAGAACCTCCCAGCCAGGACGTGTAAATTGCACGAGAGTCGGGTCGATCATCACTAACTCATCTTTGCTCCCAAACATCGAATGTTTTTCGCCCCCCTCACTAGACCAAATTTCATTCATAATAAGCCCAGAAAAAAGAGCCAATACACCCAACCCAAGACAACTCGTTACAACAGCTATCTTTCTCGCAATTCTAGACTTCCCTGGCCGCCTTTTCTCAAGCACAGAAGCTGGATTTATCCTGACTATCCAATTCCATAATTTACTCAAGCCTAAGCCATCAGGCTTTCTGCTATCCACTTTCACAGGGGCCAACAAAAAGGCCACGAAAGCATCCGCACACAATAAAGCAGCAAAGGCCAATCCGTAGGACACAGCCAGTAAAGCGTAAAGCCACCAAGACTTTAAAATATCCACATCAAAATAGCCATAAATACCCCCAACGAGAACAACTCGCAAGACATTCACCCCTGCAGCGACGAGCAGCCCAACGATCACCATCAAACAAAGATGTAACGCCTTCCTCCTCTTAATAACACAAAACAAGCCAGCAAGTGCCGCAACTGCAATGATGGAAAAATAACTATTACTGATTCGCCCTGCGGCAATTTCATAGCCATTAATCACCATCACATCACTCTGCATTAGATGAGCTACGCCAACTCTATCAAGGACTTGAGACCCAATTTTTAAACTGATCCCTTCGAACAACGACAATATCCGATATTCGATTTGATCTGGTAATCTTAACGAAAACAGCATGAGCACCCATATTCCCCACAAGCCTTTAATTTTACGTAAGCTCAACAGATAGCAAAATAAAGCCGCTAGCATCAACATTACTGAGGCCGCGACTGGCCATGCATTATAGTATAGATAACCAACTACCGCAGAGAGAAAGCTACCGCTCAAGAAAAGAGTGATCACCCAGTAAGGTGCGTTTTTTTCAACCTTGGCCGCAGCCTTCCAACGAAAAATAAATAGCCCCACTAGCGACAGCCATAAAACAGGTAGGAAATGATAAATAATCTTCCTCCCAAAAATCGAATGGGAATACTCAACAAGCAATGGCGACAACAGCACTACGTATACGAGTGCGAACAGCCAGACACCAAAGCGCTTCATCGGTTTTTTCGTCTCAACCATGACCTTATTGATTTTGAGCCATATGCTCCTCCGCAAGCAAACGTTCTCCTTGATTCTTATAGGATTCCGCTAGTAATTGGTGAATTTCTTTACGCTTTACTTCATCGGAAGTGTGCGCAGCTAAAGCTTTTTCTAGCAACATAATTGCCTCCATCCACTGTGCCTGCCCTATCGCAACCCTCGCTTTTATCACGAGCAACTCCTCATCTTCCACACTACTCAATGCCTGTAGTCGTTCAGAAAGCTGCACAAAGTCTGCCGATCCCTGCTCGAGCTGAAACGCCACGTTTTGCAGCACTGCTTGGTGGTTCAGAGGAGCTGCTTGCACAGCAGCATCTAGGAACCCCCCCTTTTCCGCCGGCAGCATTTCAGCCAACACCAAACACAGCTCAGCTTTCAAATGAGCATCCTCCACCCTCGGCAATTCCTGTGACAGAGCACCTCCAAGCCTCGCCTTAAGCTCCGGAAAACGTGCCGCGACTATCTGCAACGCCGCCACTAACTCAGCGCGACCGAGCTGTTGTTGGTGGGCGAGCAACAGCATATCCACGAGCTTCTCACCATCCAGCGGATTTTGCTTCAACAGGTCAATGGCTAGAAAATAGTACTGTCCAGATTTCGCCGCCGAAATCAATGTATCCTGTCCTACAAAATCGCGTTCAAAAGTACGCATCGAACTATCCACCGCGTCGAACTCCTTCAGCAACATTCCTGAAAACAAATAATCTAAGCGCACATTGACATTGCCGCGCTGCTGACCAGCCACCCCTTGCCCTAAAGTCGCGAAGCGATGCCACCCCGCCTCCTCCAAGCCCAGATCATCGCCCTTAAAGCAAGTCGCATTGGCTAAATAAACTCCTAAGTCAGCATTTGCGCCATCGCCACTTGCCAGAGCATCCAGCATCAGCGTCAGCGCATCGTTGCGCCGTCCCACGCTTATCAAAAATTCAGCTAGCATCACCACCGGCTCAATTTCCCGCGGGCTCAATTCCACCGCAGCCTCTAAATGGCGCAGCGCTTTCACCAGTAACTCATCTTCTTCTAATTCAAACGGAGCCGCCACTTTACTGCCGCCAGCAGCCTCGATCGGAAACTTCTTCAAATAGCCAAAAGGCTTTTCTGCCAATAAATCCTGCGCCATCCAGAAATGCGCCGCACTATTCCCCTGCGGAATCTTGTTCGACATATGTAAGGGAGCGAGACGCTGCATCACCGCCCTCGCCTTAGCCTTCTCGCCATTATTCCAGAGCATCAGCGCATCATCGAAGCTCAAATTAGAAATCTCCTTTGCCACATCCGAAATACTCGCATCACCGAAATCCTGCTGCACAGTAACCTCATCAGTCGAAGTTGCATGCCAGATACCAGCAGCCAACACGACTATGATCACCGCAGTGACTCCCGCCTTCCGCCCATGGTTCTCGAACCAACGTTTTATTTTTTTGAGGGGCTTTGCCATACGGGCGAAAAGTGACCTCGTTTCCACAAACATTCAAGCCCAGATTGAGTACCTAAGACTGAGGAACAAGGAAATAGGAAATTGAAGAAAGTGAAAAAATCAGAAATGGTAGACGGTAGATTAGCTAACGGTACCATACAAAATGCTTATCTGCTGAAGACAGGGCGAGCTCACACCAAACAACTTCACCCCCCTTTCACCCAGACATCTGTTCCATCTAGCCAAGCACTCCACCGAAGGCCCCCTTTCGCCAACGGTGAAAATTATACCAGCCTAGGCTAAAGCGAAGCGACAGCCTAGGAAACCAGCCACAACATTACACTTGGCTGAAGGCCTAGCCTCATACTACAGCCGAAGCCCCCTTCGGCTCTATCGGCAGTATGGTTCCACCGCTCGCATCTGTTTATCTTCTGCCACCGCGACATCGCGTGCTGCCGACTCGCCAAAAAGATACAAGGCATAGCCACCAAAACCACCACCGCAGTACTTACGCGCCAACGCTCCGACAACATCTGGCAAAGGCTGCATACCTTCCTTCAGCTGCGCCTGATGGTACAGTCGAACACCTTCCGCCAATTTCTCGACATCTTCCGAGATCACTCCCTCTCGCGCCAGCTCAGACGATTCCGCGATCATGTCGTAATCTCGCTCCATATCCGCAAACGATGGCGTATCGTGCTCGGCACCAGTCCAGAGAATCGCCAACTTACCCGCCAGCATGTCGCCATTGCGTTTAAAATCTAATACCGGGAGCTGACCACTGCGCCACACACAAAGCCCCGTTTCCTTAATCACTGCCGGATCCTGCCAGCCAACCCCGAGATCGAGCTCAGCCTCGACACCGTCGTTGCCATTCAGCAAGGCCCACGCCCCACTGCCGCCCAGACCAGCTTGCTTTTCATAATCCCACTCGCGTAAGCTCACCATCGGCGAAATCGCACAGTTCACCACGAAGGCTCCCTCGCGCGAATGACGCGGCACATCCAGCCAACCACCCGCGAAATCCACTCGCAGCGGAGCCTCAGTCGGCGCCTTCACCCACTTCACAATCCCCGATGTCGAGACCGGCTCGAACTTCGGCGGAGTTTTAGGCAGCACAAAATACGTCGCCCCCACTTCCGCACAGAGTGCACGTTTGACCTCCGCGTATTGGTCATCCTCCGTCACCACCAGCATGTCTGGCTTCGCCTGTAAAAAGTAAGATCTGAAATCCAAACCCGTATCCGTGTCCGTACCGATGACGACATCGTCCACCATCCGCAACCCGCGAAGCAAAGCCTCCTTATGCGCATCAGGGATCGATGATCGACGCTGCTTATGGTGCCACAGCACATCTTCCGATGCAAAACTCACCGTCAAATGATCACCCAGCGCACGCGCCTCTTCAAAAAACTGCAAGTGACCTGCGTGGATAATATCGTAACAACCGGAAACAAAGATTCTTTTCATGAATTTAATTTAAAATGGGGGGAAGCTATGCTTCCGAAGGTTTGGTAGGGCGTGCTCGCCAAGCACGCCGATGCGTATCGGATGCAAATTGCTTGCCTAGCAAAAGCTATCGTGGTTTCGCTGCGCAGTTTAAGCGTCCGCTAGAAACAAGTTGAAGCCTTAAATGAATTTTCTTCAAAAGTGCACACCTTAATTCGCTCCGGTACCTACCTCAGGAAGTATGCTTGCGTACTCCTACATTCGCCGAAGGCGATACCTATCCCAGCCTAGGCTAAAGCGAAGCGTCAGCCCAGGACCCTCCCACCCACAACCACACTTGGTAAAGGCCAAGCCTATTAGAAGCCTCCTCGGCGCTCCCGCCCTTATCTGTCACCCAATTCTGAAAATTTTGCCCATTCTGTATAGCGTAAGAAATCTCTGCTACATCGTGCTGAAATTTAACATTATTCGTGGCGGCGTGCTCAGCGACCCGTCCTTATCTGACATCCATTCGTGAAATTCGCAAGATTAGTGGTAAAGCTCCATCCTGCTGGCATTTTAGAAAATTTAGTCTATTTCGCGGTAAAAAAACTCACTCAACATTCGCCACAGCCTCGCAATTTGAAGTATTTATTTGTTTTTTTACATCTATCAGCTTCAACTCCCAGCAGAGTTGATCACGATCAAACTCTAACCACGACCAACTGAAAACTTCCTTCATGACCCCTATCACCTTCACTCCCATCTACCAACAACGCGTGTGGGGTGGTAGAAAGCTCGAAAGCATTTACCGTCACACACTTCCAGATCCTCTCACACCCTACGGTGAATCGTGGGAGATTTCAGATCGCTGTGAGGCGCAATCGGTCGTCACCTCTGCAAATTTTAAAGGTAAAACCCTACATGAACTCTGGTCGGAGCATCGATCTGAACTCTTTGGCGACTACAGCTCTGAGCGCTTCCCCCTCCTCATCAAAATTCTCGATGCCCAGGCCGACCTCTCCATTCAGGTACACCCACCGCAACACATCGCCTCTGCACTCCATGGAGAAGCTAAGACTGAAATGTGGTACATCGCACACGCTGCGCCAGGAGCCACCATCTACGTTGGCTTAAAAAATGGCACCACCAAAGAGGCTTTCGAATCAGCTCTCCACAATGGCGATCCAGACAAACTTGTCCACGCCATCCAACCACTAGCTGGTGACTCCATCCACATCCCCTCAGGCAGGCTCCACGCCATTGGCGCCGGACTCGTCATCTATGAAATCCAGCAAAACTCAGATACCACCTACCGCGTCTTCGACTGGAACCGTCTAGGTCTCGATGGCAAGCCGCGCGACCTCCACATCGAAGAATCGCTCAAGTGTATCGACTTCGATGATTTTGAGCCCGCTATGGACAGCCCTAAAGGCACCACACTTGCTGAATGCCCTTACTACAAGGTTGACGAAATCAACCTCATAGCTGGAGACACACTAGGCAACCCAGCTACTGACAAGTTCTCCATCCTCACCATCGTCGCAGGAACTATCCGCGACACTGAAGGCTCAGAATACACAACTGGAGACTTCCTCCTCCTCCCCGCAACGGCATCAGTCACAGCCGCGTCTAGCGCAAAAATCCTCCAAACCACCCTTCCTACAGGAAATTAAACCTTTTTTCCCTTCGGATCAGTTTCACCAAACAATCCATTCAACACTCAACGCACTTTCCCTCCATTTTCGCCAAGGGCGAAACTTATACCAGCCTAGGCTAGAGCAAAGCGACAGCCTAGGATTCCCTATCCTAATACCACACTTGGCTGAAGGCCAAGCCTCATAAGGCCAGCGGCGCGCTCAGCGATCACGCCCTACCTCACCATTCGTCCAATTCGATCGATTCGTGGTGAAAAATCCATCAAACAAGCGGCTCTTAAATCAATCCCCTTAAACCTTCGATCTCATAAAAAACTGCGGAATCTTAGAAAAATTCTTCCAGAGCAAGGCATTCAGCCCGAGACCGTTCTCCTGTATCACGGACCAGTCCTCCTTCGACTTCTGAATAATGTTCTTCAGGTTACGGTTACTCACCCCACCCGTCCGCATCATCATCAGCACCTTCGGCAGATACTTGGCATGAAGCTTATGCTTCCACAGATAGCGCACCATGCTGTCGTAATCCGCCGCGATCTTATACTGCTGATCAAAGCCACCCAGCTCCTCGTAATATTTCCGACGCATGTAAAAAGCAGGATGCGGCGGCATCCACCCCTTCTTAAAATTCTCCCGATCGTACTCACCTGATGACCAGTGACGGACGATCTTAAATCGATCGTCACTGGAGTTGGCAGTTTTCAGGTGGCAGTTTTCAGACCCATCCACCTGCGACTCCGTCGCAGCACTCTCAACCTTCTCCTTTTTCCTTTCTCCTTTTTCCTCTCGTCGCTCCGCGACATATTCTAAATCACCGTATACCGCATCGATTTTCACATCTTCAAAAACCTTCGCCACATCACTAAGAACCGAGGGGCTTGGATAAAAATCATCGGAGTGCAGCAGGCCGATCACATCTCCCGTGGCCAGCTTGAGCCCCTTATTCAGAGCATCGTAAATCCCCTTATCAGGTTCAGAAACCATCACATCTGGTTGACGGCTCGCAGACTTCAGCACCTCTACTGTGCCATCCGCCGACCCTCCATCGACCACTACCCACTCGATATCAGCATAGTCTTGTGCAGCCATCGCTTCACACGCCGCGGCCATCGTCGCCTCGCGATTATACACCGCCGTGATTACGCTAAGTTTCATATCTCTTTTTGATAAATTTTGCGGGATTCCCACCAACCACTATCGCCGTCTGCACATCCTTCACCACAACCGATCCTGGCGTGCACATGCTAGATTCCGCCATCGTCACCCCAGGAGCGACAAAACTCGATGCACAAATCCAGACACCATCCTTGATCACGATCGGTTTTGTAATCAGATCAAAACTCTCTTGTCGGCTATCGTGTGAGCCGGTGCAGAGAAAGGCACGCTGTGAAATACACACATGCGATCCGACACGCACCTCATCGAGAGACAAAAACATGACCTCGTCACCAATCCATACGTGATCACCAAGTGTCACGCGCCATGGGAAGGTGATATTCACCGCAGATCGAATCACTACGCCTTCACCCACTTTCGCTCCAAAAGCTCTCAACAATACCACTTTAAATACAGAGGGCACAGGCAGTGAATGCGCAAAAAACAAACAGCGGCAAAGCCACCATAAAAGCTCTTTTATTAGACTCGCTCCCCGCTCGAACTCTCCCGTGCTAAATTTGGATAAATCGACCATCGTTTAATTTCCTCCTACGCATTGTGGTTTTTCTCCTTGCCCCAAGACCCACGCATAACACTCACTAAATTGTTGTGAAATGGTTGCCCATGAATATTCCTCTCTGACTACTTGTGGAGCTCTACGCCCCATCTCACGCAGATCCTCTAAACTTTTAATACAAGTGGCTTCATACAAAGCTTCCCGAATTCCTTCCACACTCGGCTCCGTCCACCAACCTATATTTTCTCGTTCTAGGATCTCCCATGGAGCCCCTTTGGTAGTAATCACTGGCACACTCGCAGCTAACGCTTCTGCGACAACTATCCCAAAATTTTCAGAATAGGTTGGAAGTATGAAAAGTGAAGCTCTGCTATACGCACTACGAATTTCGTCACCGTCTAACGGCCCGACGAAACGAATCACTTCCTCTAACCCTGCACGCTTTATCTGGTTCTCCAACTCGGCCTGATGCCCACCAGAGTCTGGTCCAGCTATCTCTAACTTCCACCCAGATGGCTTCACCTTTTCCCAAGCTTCAATCAGCAAAGGGAGACCTTTTTTCGGATGCACGCGACTCAAAAATAAAGCAGTTTTATCCCTAGCGCTATCATCCTCAATATTGAATTGCTCACAATCCACACCATTGGCAATCAGCGCAATGGGAGCCTTAAGACCCAGCGCACGCAGGACATCCACCTCTTGTTGCGAAGTCGCATGCAATAGATCTGCTGTCTGTAGGTTTTTATGCTCCCACAGTTTCCATACAGGCTTCTTTTTCCATGCCTTATTCTTGAGGGCCCATGGCTCTAACATTCCGTGCACCGAGGCAATGTGGGGACGCTTCAGTTTTTTTTTCCACTTCAGCGCGACAAACGAAGGATGCTGCCAAATCCCGTGTGTGTGTAGTATATCGCAACTAGAAGCTAACAGCTCTCGCTCAAATTGAGGTGACCACTGAATGGGCCGGCAGCGCACTGCACCCGTCACGCGTAAGTGAGCTCCTTGCCAGCTCGCAGAATCATTCGCTGCATCCTCGCGAAAGGGCATCCACACCTCATTCTCAATACCTAAATGCGCGGTATTAAATGTAAGATCTCTAACAGCGGCAAACACACCACCATCCATACGAGTCATGGGAGCGCTAGAGTGGGCAACTTTGATTTTTTTCACGGAAGACATTTTATTTCTAGCAACTTGTTTCTTCAGCGCAGGCCACAAATGCTAACAGCATTTGTTCGTAAGAATACGTTTTCTTCGTCCACTCCACGATTTCCTCTCTCTTGCTTAGCCATGCTCCTGATTCGTTATAGAAAGACTGAATCACAGCGGCCAGGCTCTTTACGCAGTCTGATTGAAAATACTGTGTATTCCACCCTTCCACGCATGCTTCTATCTCTGGAGAATGTGGTTCATCATCTGCCACTGCTACAGCCACTCCATAGGCAAAGGACTGCGTCACTGATAGCCCTACATAGCCTGGGGAAACACAGCAAATAGCATTACCAAACAGTGGACCCATTACAGACTTATCACTAACGTGACCTTTGAAAAAAACAGAGCTAGAAATGTGATGTTTTTCAACATAGCTCTCTAGACGCTCTCGCTCTGGTCCATCACCGACTATCACTAGCATAGCAGCTTGGGGAATCATTGCATTCTCTCTAGCAAAACGGAATGCTTCTAGAAGTAGCATTGGCTTTTTCCCTGCTACCAGACGGCCTAGAAATAAAATATCTAATACTTCCTTATCTGCAGGAAACGCCACGCAGTCTCCTACAGAAAAACATGCGTTTGCAGCAGTGCGCACGCTGTACCCTTTCTTACGGTCGCGTAATAGTTCTGCTTGAGATTCTGTGTAACTGATAAATCCAGCCGAAAAGGCAGTGTACAGAAATCCGAAGCGTCGCGTCAAAGCGGACTTCCCGTCAATGTGCCCCCATAGATAAGTAGGTTTACCTAGCAAAGCTCGTAGCCAAACTACCAATAGGTTTGAGAGAATGCGTAAGTTGTAGCTCAGCACAACCGTCTCGGCCTGTAGTAGGGGCTTCACTGCGCCCATTTGGATCAGTAACCTTCTACCTAAGAGATAAATATTACGCACCTTACACTGCACCGCCGCAGCGGCTTCTACCGTCTGAATCGTCGGAGAAAAATCAACCTCACCACAGACCACACAAAAATCATCTCCATACTGCTTTCTCAGCAACTGATAAAGCGGTAATCGGTAGTCGGGAATCACTGCTTGTTGGATGGCTAATTTCATCTGTGCATCCCTTGCTTTTTAAGCTTTCCAGCAAAAACTCCCAACATACCACCTAGCCCCCAGGCCATCCAGCGGTGCATCTCTATCGACATACTTGTCATGGAAGCCAAGAGGTTGAACAAAAACATGGCGCCTACTAGAATCACGATAGGTTGGGGATAGTTCCACAGCGCTCCAGCTGTTTTGAACGCATATCTAATAATGAGGATTGAAAGGACAAAACCAATGGCGCCAAATCGGATACAGAGTTCAAGAAAGAAGTTATGTGGGTAAGGCCCTGAATAATATTCTAAACCCGCCAACCACCATCGATTCACTCGAGAGAGGTAGAAACCGTATGAATCAGTCCTAGCCTCAGTAGACATATCCCCACCATCGGACAAACTGCTAAAGCGTTTCAGGATAAAGTCTAGATCATCGACCATATAGGCTGCAGCGGCCACACCACCAAGCGCAGCTAGCCCAATAAACCAAAGAATTTGCTTTTTCATTAGCACGTCTTTTCCTCGCATCCGACAGGCGAGCACACCGCACATCGTCAGCACAGCAAACAGCAAGCCACCACGCGAGCCAGTTTTTAGCACGGCAAACAAGGAGGCCGCCAATGCAAAATAGGCCATCCCACGCCACAACCATTTGTTGTGATAGAGCGATAAAATGACCGCAACAATAGCCAAACTCGAATACACCGTTGCCACGCCTACTGGATTCAATGACTCATCAGCCACCATTCGCCCTCCCTCAGCGGCCAAAGGAGAACGAATACTTAGGACAATGTAGGCACTAGAGAGCCCTGCCACCAGCAGCGTCATCACCTTCCACACGTCAGAAACAGGCCGTTTCAGTAGTTTGCGCGAGGAATACTTACCCGCTAATAGCGCCGTCAAAAAGGCGATATAAAGAATTCCTCGAAAAACAATCTGCGTGAACTCGAACATTTGCTGATTACGCATCCATTGAAAGCCTTCCATGAATAAGGCCCCTGCCACCACCATGCCCACCTCATTCACCGCCTCAGCATTGCGCTGCAGCTGCCGCACACAAATCCAAAGTAAAATGGCCAGTCCAAATGCCATGCAACCATAGCGCACCACGCTGCCAAAAAGCAAAAGCCCTGGATTACCCACGATACACACCATCCCCACGGCACTCAGTGCTAGGGCGTCCGATTGAAAATTCTCTATGCGTCTAGTCATACATGTCTCCCAACACTATTTAAAATGGCATTCTGAAAGTCGGCTGGCCGGTGCGTCTGCAGATACGGACTTGGCGACTTCTCTGGCCACTGCTTTATGCCCTCTTCATTCTCTAAAAGTAAAGTGCGCATCCCATCGGCATCGATTTCTGGCAGTGTATATCCAAGCTCGTACTCGCGTATCAAGGTACCCAGCAACCCTTCCTCAGGTCCCATAACCGGCCGATTGAATTGAGCTGCGAAACCGAGCAACCCACTACTCTGCCCCACATTTTTATAGGGCAGCGCCAGCACATCTGAAATTTCACACAAATGCCCTAGGTAGGAATACTCACAAAAACGATCGATCACCTGCACATCTATCTGGCCGGACAACGCTTCAACATGCGCATAAAACTCCTCTTTGATGTCCTCATACACTTTACCCGCAAAAATAAAACGGTAGCGCGGCCCTTCTCCCTCTGCGGCTAACAAAGCCGCTAATTTGAGAACCTCCATAGTACCCTTGCGATGGCACAAGCCGCCAAAATGCAACACCGTTGTGACCTCCATGTTTCTAGATAGCTCATAATCTCCACCCCCATCAACACTCACTGGTATGAAAGGATCAGCAAGATAACAAAACTTCCTACTATCGAACTTCGCATTAAAGGCAGCGCATGACTCTTGGTCATTCAACAGAAAGATCCGATCCACAGAGGGGTGCAGCCGCATCAATAAAAAGAGCAGAAAACCCTTCAACACACTCAGCCCATTTCCACAGCTACGTGTATAAATATTGTAGACCACACCGGAAAAACGAGCTGACCCCAGCATCAGTATGATGGATGGGATATATGTTACTAAAAACACTAAAAACACCTCCCGGTCGTTAGCCTTGGCCACATACTTTTTTAGGATGCGTCTACGCTGTAAAATCCCACGCCACCCAGCTAGCTGAGCGTTCGCTTGTTCCTCCTCACTTAAATAATAAAATGTGCATTCCTCGCTCCGCGGCCAAGACAGCCCACCGAGGGACAAATTAAAATCCGTGGGCACAACAATCTTCAATTCTGAAAGACTCTCTCGATCGTAAAATCCATGGTACACATGGTTAATGTACTCAAGTCGATGGCCTCGGATACCTGTCTCAAATATCAACATACACAGATATAATATAATTAATTTTTTAACTCTTTTGTAAAACTGATCAGATTTGATTGAATCCATGCTTCATCATGCTCCCACCATGGATCCTTTTTAATCTCATCAATGAAATATTCAGGAAAGCGTTTCTTTATGAATTTAGCGGGCACACCTCCGACAACTTCAAAATCACCAACATCTTTCGTCACCACACTACCAGAGGCAATAACCGCGCCATTACCAATTCTGACTCCACCAAGTATAATTACACGCGCTCCAATCCAAACGTCACTACCAATAATGGCGTAATAGGCTTCATTTGTCCCCACATAGCGAAATTCTTCAAAATTATTTTCAGAGACATAGGTAAAACCAGCTTGCTTCGCATTAGAATAAAAACAGGGGTGAGTCGACAAACGTTCTGAGACGGGATGAGCCCCCGGCAGGACAACAACCTCGGGACCGATGGAACAATACTTCCCAATCTCAGTTCTGGCTAATCGCGAATGTTGACATACATAAGAACCTCGTCCGACGACTGAGTCCTTCAATATCGCTCCTGAATAAATCTTAGTATTCCCATCCAAAGTAGCACCCCTGACATCAGCTTTTAAGGAGACTTGCACACCCTCTCTCTGCCACTTTGACCAGTTTTTTAAATTATAGATTGTATTTTTTAAACCGTTAAACATTCCACCCCCGCTTTCTTAATTTACCTAACACAGCCAAGTTCATCACTTTAATAAATGACTTAATCCCTGGCCACTCCTTCACATACATGAACTCTTTCATAGCAACACAAGAGTCATTCGATACATGCTTAATTTTAGTAATGCAGATCCCTTCGCCTTTCACATCACAGATGACATTAAATTCCCTCGGTCGTAACCGCATTGCCCACTGTGATTCATAATGCTTAACATCACGGATAGTGAGCACCTTCTTTTCTGGATCATAAATTTCTAAATTCCGGTAACCATAAAGATCAATGACTACATCTTCAAAAATGGTATTCAAAAATTGGCTGAGTGAATCACTCTCTATTTCAAAGTAAGCATCATAGCGTGGAATCACACGCTCTTGGGTGCCATCGATCGTCTGCAAGTAATTTGCCAAAGCTACTTGGTAACGATTATCTGCAACATCTACATTCGTGCCACATTCACAAAAGTTCGTTGAGTAAGATTGGGTAGGATAAACAAAATATTTTTCCTGAGCAATCAGGTAGGCAATATGCCACTTTAACCATGACGAATCTGGCCAAAAACGAACGTACTTAGGAACATCTAAATCAACTGGATAATCAACTTGTTCTTCTAGCCAATTTCTAAAATTTCGCCAATTGCCTGACTCCCACACTTGTCCCCATGACTGTGCAAATTGTTGTAAATAATAGCCCGCACCAGTATCTAAGGCTTGGAAACTAGCCCCCACATGAACGTTTCTAGGATGCTTGTAGAGTGAAATACCAGCGATTAAATCATTTCCTGAAAATGCCTCTAATGCATGAACTGCATATTGATAAAAATATCGAGACAAGCCCAAATCATCTTCCAGCATAATGATGGAGCCAAACCTTTTAGTCAGATCACCACACTGAAGGATGTGCTCTTTCAAGCCGAGGTTCTTTTGACCTAAAACTACCTCTTTAGAACCAAACTGCCATTCAAAGGCATCTGCGATTTCATGCACCTCCTTTGCCCCACCACCATCGATAGAAATAACCAAGGTGACATTTTTTAAGCCTGAGTACTCAGCTCGCGCGATCATGCCTAACAACCTTTTGAGTGACTCTGCCCGATTGAAAGCAGCTATAACTATTGCTGGATTTTTCATATCTATCGGAATAAACCTATTAGGATTCTGAGCATACGTTTCTCCTGCCAAAAATAGGGTTTAGGTCTCATGCGTATGGTAGAAATGTTCTTATCCTCTACTACACAATCCAACAGGCTCGCCCACGATCGACAAACCGAATCATAGCCAAACTTCCCAGAAACAAAGCTCTGAGCGGCAGCTCCCATTTGTTCATTTAAAGACTGGTCAGTCAGCAATCTCACAATGGCCTCGCTAAGGCCTTTGGTATCTCTCACTAAAATCCCTGTTTTAGCATCAGCTACAGTGTCTCTCAGCCCCCCTTTTGCTGCGCTCACCACAGGAACTCCACATGCCTGGAATTCCAATGCAGATCCTGGACAATTTTCCGTTAAGCCTGTCGGATTAACCACGCCTACTGTCGCCTTGCGCATGACTTCAAACTTTTCAGCCCCCATTAAGCCTAAAAACTCAACGGAAGGAAGAATCTCTCCATTCTCGTCGGTCAGGTATCGCATGAACCTATCCTCGTAATCAGCTTGATCTATCCCGTAACGACCTAGAGTCGCTCCCCTGTCATACACCTTCCCGCTACCGATCACCTTCAACTTAGCATTATAGCAAGGGATGATGATGCTTACAAAAGGCTCGGCCCTACGCATGCCATACCTCCTGATACAGCACCATACAGTCGCTCGCTATCGTTTGCCAATGCATGTGCTCACTCGCCCATTGTTTATTTTTATCTCCTTGGTCGGTCTGCTTCAGAGAAGCTACAATCGCTTGGTCAATAGAAGCTACAGACCGTGGGTCGAAAGTATAATTTCCTGCCGCGCGCAGATCTTCACCAATCACGGCGATATCCGGCCCCACTACGACTTTTCCAAAAGTATAAGCAAGTGCTACGTTGCCCGAGTTCAAACTCTCCGTCCGTGCAATAAACAGCATATCAGAAGCCACCACACAGCGCTCAACCTCATCATTCGTCAAATTCTTTTCTACGAGCAGCACATGAGCATCCCGCTGTAAGCGTAAGCGCAACCAGTAATGGCGCCAGTCTCGACGTGATGGGTAAGGGAGGCGCCCCGCTATGAGCAGTCTCTTTTTCTGCATAGGAAGTACTCGAAAGCCTCTCAAAAGTAAACCCAGCTCCTTCTCGCTACGGATAGCACCAACATGAACAAGCACAAATTCCTCTTCACTGAGCTTTAGACATTTCCTCGCCTCTCCTTTCTCCTTGCCATTAAGGAAACAACCGTAGTCACCATGCTTGATTACCCGATGAATCTTGCTATTCGTCTCAGCAAAATACCTCGCTTTAATCGATGAGATCGATGCTTCACCCAAATGCACTAAGGCATCCGCGTACTCATACAACAACCTATAAAGCGCTTCAAACGGCTTAGCATATTGTCCATGAGGTAATTCGTTGTGCACAGTAATAACACACTTTCCCCCTCCATTTTTATGCTCTTCCAACCGTTGTTGCAAACGAGCAAGCTCAGCCTCTGTCGCCGCTCTCCACCCAAAAATCTCCTCAGGCCACTGAAAATGAATCAAGTTAAAGGAGAAGCGAGGATCCCAGAGCCAATGAAGACCATACTCAACTTGTGCCTCACCATTTAACTTCAGCGCCTGCATCAAGTTAAGTACATATGGATTCCCACGAAAGGAATCATCACAGGAGCTAGATAGAAGTATTTTCATTATTAGAAGTCATAATTAAGCTTATTCAGGAGAACACCCGCTTCATCACTAATTAGATTTTTCTCCTCTGTACTTAATTGCGAAACGCCCTTTCCTATAGAATTCTTTTTCAAAGACCTACAACTATTAATAAACTCATTTTTTTGATTTTCTGAAAAATTTAAAAACACGCTCATTCTATCTGCTTCACCACTAGGATCTATAACTAGATCCTCATAGCGTACTTCATAATAGTTTTTTTCATCAACGTTACATCCAGCTGCAAGGCCAGCTTCGACGTGTGTGCGCCAAGCCCAAATAGAACGATGTAAATCTGTAGTCTCTCGAAATTCCTCAACTCTCTCAGGCTCGACCCAGAACTGAGGTATATCACCATTACGATAGCCGCCAATTTCATATGACAAGGGTTCCGCCATAGATTTAGTTAACCACCCCTTTTTGACATGTGACATAGCCATATCCCCTCCATTGCGAATTATATGAATAAATTGTGCCCCAGGAAACCATTTTAATAGTTTCTCAATAAGGAAGATATTCGTCGGTGTCTTCTCACAAAACCGCAAAGAAGAATTACTTAAAAGAGCATTATATACTTTTGAAAATTCTTTTTTAGCATGCTCATCAGAAATTTGATGTGCGCCAACATCATACCCCAGTGATTTTGTGTAAACAGGTTCAAAAAAATAATCTATCCCCGACACATTAGAAATACACTCTCCTAAAAAAGTTGTGCCGGAACGAGGTGCCCCAACAATAAATATTGGTTTTTTGAAACTTGAAACATTACTAAAACTATATTTCAGAAGCTGCTTTTCAGTAAAAGTATGTAATAAAAATCGACACCTATTTAAACCTTTCACTGGTAAACGATCCTCTCCATAAAAGGAGCTCAACTTTATAATTTTATCAGAAAAAATTCTTAATCTTTGCATCTTTTAATTTCTTATTTGTTAAAAATACAGCTCCAATAGATAACAGCATTAACACTCCATACTGTGCCAATGGTTGTGATTTCACATAAATAGGTAACTTATATAGCACAGAACTAAAGAATAAGGCGATTATTGGCCAAATACATGCACGTAATATATCTAATTTAAGTAAAGAAGTATTTTTAATGGCATAAAGGTACATAGGATAAAATGAGAGTACCACCGCTGCGGCATAACATTGTGCAAGGTACTCTACTCCCGTCTGCACCCCATAGAGAAACGCCAAACATACAACCACTGAAGAAATTATGCCTGCATACAAGTAACGTCTAGGTTGCCCTGAGCTCAATAATATTATACCTCTCAAACTCGCTACAGGCTGTATCATCCCAACAATTGCAAAGGCCTTAAAAATAGGCACAGATGCCAACCATTCCTCACCAAGTAATAAGGAGATAACAGCCTCGGCATGAAAATAAAGAAAACCAACTGTGGGGATAGTTAACCAAGCCAGTATCTCTGTACTTTTCTTATAGTATTCACGGAAATCTGGTCCCTTCGAGTCCAGCTTACTCATGGCTGGAAAAGCCACTGCTTGAATTGGAGCTCGTAAGGTCATCACAGGAACCATCAAAAGCTGGTATGCTCTTGAATAAAAACCTAATTCTACAGCACCCCACACACGGCCAATTAAAATATTATCTAAGTTCCTCGAAAAATAATTCACAAAATCAAAAGCCGTCACATTCGCGCCGAAACCTACTAGCTCCCGTACCCCACTACCTCGATGAGGTAAACTTGGCATGAAGGGTGAGAAAGCCCAGAGCGCTAGCATTGTCACTACACCACCAGCCAGTCTGCCCCAGACCAAGGACCAATAACTATAACCCTTGTACGCTAACACAATCGAAGCGATCAAGGTTACTAATGCTCCCGCAATACTTGCCGTGGATTTCTTAGCAAACAGCATGTCCCTGGTCAGACGGGCACCGTGCTGAGCCCCCAGGCTAGCGATCAAGAAACTTAGTGAAATGGCGACGGTCACCCATAGTAGCTCTGGTCTGTCGTAAAAATTTGCAACTAGAGGCGCACTCGCCGCGACCACACAAGTAAGACCCGTTCCAACTAAAACATTGATCCAAAACAAGTTACTCTGCTGCGCATCAGTAAGATCTTTTTTTTGAATCGCTGCTGTAGAGAGACCTAAATCACCAAACACCTGAGCGAAGGCTGCGACCGCCATCACCATCGCAATCACCCCAAATTCTTCGGGACCAAGTAAACGAGCGAGAACAACAGTCGACACCAACTGAATACTGATCTGGACTGCCTGTGCCACAAGGGTGACAGCCCCCCCTCTGATGGATTTTTTTTTTAAATCCTTAAAATCGACAGAAGAGTCTTTCAGCTGATTGCTCACGAAATAAATTGATGGGGGAAATAAAGAAAAACAGGATAACTACTTCTTATCACCATAGTAGCCGTAGTCTTCTGCTCCATATTCGCCGAAGCCTTTGTAACCATGATATTTATTCCCATCATTGCCACGCATACCATTGACCACCACACCGCCGACTTTTGCGCCAGCAAACTTGAGCAGATCACGCGCGCGGAGGATGGCCCCGATCGGCGTCTTCCGAGTGCGCACCACGAGGATAACCGAATGCGCATGCTTAGCGAGGAGACGAGAATCTGCCACAGGCAGCACCGGTGCAGAGTCAAGAATGATACGGTCAAAGCGTGGCCCTAATTGTTCAAGAATGGTGACAAACTCTGCTTCGTGAAGGAGTTCAGATGGATTGGGCGCTCTGTTACCTGATCCTAGCACCTTGAGGTGGGGAATGTCCGTGTCATGAAACACATCTTCCAGCTTGGCCTGTCCAGCAAGCACCTCGACCACACCTGGAGCACCTTTGAGCTGTGGGAAAGTTTCCGTCAATTTGGGACGGCGTAAATCTAGATCCACCAAGAGTGTGCGCTCCTTGTTCATCGCAAAGGCTGCCGCGAGTTCTGCTGAAATCGTCGTCTTCCCTTCGCCAGGAATAGCGGAAGTGATGAGCAGAATCTTGTTGCGCTCTTGTTTGCCAAATAAAACGACCGAAGCGCGCAGATTGCGAATCGCTTCAGAGTTCGCTGAATGCGGATCGTGCTGCAGTACTGACTGCCACTCTTTTTTACGGTTAAATTTAGTCGATGCAGGAATCGCAGCAAGGGCTGTAAGTCCAGTTGCCTCTTCCGCAGAACGCACGTCATAGATTTTATAATCAATGACTGATAGTAAGTAAGCCACACCAAAGCCTACGAAGACTCCGAGCACTGAGCCGGCTGCGAGATAGATAAGGCGCATGGAATCACCAGTCATTGAAACAAAAGCTGGTTCAATGATTTTAATACTATTCATTTCCCGATCGTCTGCCACGTCAATCTCAGTCATCCGGCGAGTGATCGATTCGTACTGATTTTTTGCCTGACTCACTGTCCCATTGAGGAGGTTAGCACGTGTAGCGAGAGCTGACTGCGCTAGGAGCACCCACTCATCAGCGGCTTCAGAACTCTCAGTTCCTCCAGCCACCACAATTTTCTCAAGAGCATCTAATTGGTCTCTGTATTCAAACCAGTAGGCTTTTTCTGAAGGTTTTTCTGAGGAACGCTTAATCTCCCGACCAAAGCGCTTTAATAAGTCGGAATAGATCGCTTCTTCTTGGATGCGCGCCGGGTGCTTCGGCAAGTAACGCTGTCTTAGCACAATTACTTCGGCACGCTTCGCTTGAATTTGCTCACTTAGCTTAATCGCTGAAACGTATACTTGAACGGACTTCTCTGAAGACTCTAAACTAAGCTTCGCATTGTCTGCCTCTTTTTTAAGAATCTTCACCGCATCCGCTGAACCACCTACGAGCTGAGATTCTTCGCGCTCTTTGTACACCTTGATCAAGGTGTCAGCAATCACTCTCGCCGCTTCAGGATCAGGGTGTGACACGCGCACCTCAATCAGTGAAGTACCTTTGCGGCCATTCACCGAAATCCATGCTCCCGCCATTTTACCCACGAGCTCACTGATTTCGACTGAGCTCGCTGGAGCGTAGGCTAGCTCCTCCTCTGTTCGCATGTAGCGTGGTTTGAAAGAAAATTTAGGCGGAATAGCCTTTTGCAGGGCTTGAACCTCAGGGCTCTCTGCCGTTGCAGCAAGAATCGCTGGACCAGTTACCTTACTCATCTCGGTAGCAATTCTTAGTTCGGCATTACTACGTTCTTGGTTAAGCTCTGCCCCAAGAATTCTTTCATCCTTCATATCCACCTCGAGTACAGCCAAGGCTTCGTTGCTCGGCGGCTTAACGGACATGTAGTAAAGCGCCCCGCAGTAACCGAGTATACCAAAAATGAGCATAATCCACCAACGACCAAGCGCCTGACGGATATTACTCATGCCTAGTCTATTAGTGACCGGCAGTTCTTCATTTAAGGAAATACGGGATTCTACGGCATCATCTGCAAAAGGATCAATGTCTCGGCTCATTTTAGAATAGGGGTCGGCTACGCCGACTGTTTAAGTGAAGTCGCTGTAGCGACTGTTTAAGGTGCAGCCTCGCTGCAGTTTAAGTTTAAGTGAAGAAAGTTTATGTGGGAGCGCTTAAGCTATAGTTAATTCCAACTTTGCAGTTCGTATTTTCCCCTATTGCTCTTCTAAAACACAGAGTGTTTTAGAAGCGACTTTCACGCACGACAATAAGATCACCGGGCTCGAGGAAGAACATAGGTGCTTGGCCTTGCTCTATGGCGCGGATGTCGACTAACATTTGACGTTTATTACGGTGAATCGTGACTGCTTTTTTGTAGGCGATGCGGCTAAAGCCACCAGCTTGAGCTAGGGCAGTCATGACGTCCATCTTACCCTCTCTCGGGTACTCCACCACACCTGGACGATTCACTTGACCTGAGACTGTAAGAGTCATCTTCTGCATTGTTTGGCGCGGGACTGTAACAGTATCACCATGCTTCATCACCCGACTACCGGAACCTTTTAAACTGAAATGGTTGATCGCGCCGCCCTTACTACGGACAATGATTCCACCAGTATTCGCTGACTCTAACACTCCACCAGCCTGAGCCACAGCCCCTCTTAAATCGAGAGCTCCTTCTTCAGGAAAGGGCACCGTACCAGGAGAGCGAACATCACCACCAACAATGACCCATTTTTCTGCAAAACCAAGAATCGAAAGGTTGATCTGGGCATTGACGAGGTAATCCTTTTCGTAAAGTGCTTTAATCTCTTCTTCTAGTTCCTTTAGACTTTTATCCGAAACTTTTATGTTACCTATTAATGGAAAAGACACATAGCCAGATTTGCCAATTTTTGACTCTGTGGCCAGATCTGGCTCCTGAAAAACAAGCAAACGAATAACGTCGTCTTTCTGGAGCTTATATTCCTTCACATCTTCAGCATGACTGACAACGAAAGAAGCGAGAAAAACCAGAAAAGAGAATAAGAATGATCTCATAGATGTGAACAAATAGTACAAAAGAAAGGGCGCCACGATTAAACACGTAGCACCCCTAGAAAAAATCGGGGGAAGGGTAGGAAACTTTAGTTTTTACTACCGTTCTTGCCCTTACGACCATTATCATCGGTACCGCCCTTACCGAGTACGGCATTGACGTTAGCTGCATTCACTTGAACGAGTTCAGCATACCTAACTAATTCCATGACGCCATAGTCCATACGAGGATTACGCACAAGTTCTCCGTTAGGGGTCATCCAGAAAGACTCTAAACCACGAATACCTCTAGGGAAGCGCTTCAGAGTCCTTCTTACATCCTTAGCGGAGAAAGATGGAAAAGTAATATCATTAACGACTTCGAACTTGGCTATAGATTTAGTTCCAGAAGTAGTGGTCTTGGAAGCGCTTAGCACTGTGCCTGCTGGCAAAACGATATTAGCAGCCCCAGATGGCAACTGCATGCTTGCACCAGGTGAAACCTCGAATTCTTCACCATCGACAGTATACTTCACTGGGACTCCATCTACTGGCACCTCCACTGAAATCCCAGCGGATTTAATAGCCTCTTCAGCAGAAGAGGCTTCTTGCGCAGAGACATGAGTTGGCATCATCAGGCCGAGGCTGGCCATGGCTGAAAAAGCGCTTATCGCGCTAAGCTGAAATATGGATCTTGTTTTCATAGTGGTGGTTTATTGGGGGTAGCGAAGGAAAGCTCCTGCTCATAGGTAAAGAAAGCACCCTACCTTTGCAACTCGAAAACTCTCCTAACTCACTTATTTCACTAAATAGTGGACATTAAAAAGCGTAACTCGCAGTAAGATCAAAGATGAAATTCCCGAAATCACGAGAATCCGTTTCGGAGTCGTTTGCTGAATAACGGAGACCAGAACCAACTGTGAAGCCGTTATCCATGATGTAGTTCCCACGTAAGAAGAGATTTATGTAATCACCATCAAGATCACCAACACCTGCAGAAGAGGTGGCAAAGTAGTTATCATACTCATAACTCAGCCCCGTAAGAACGCTAATGCGTGTTGTCGCAGCATAAACCGCTGACAAGTTCAAGCCGGTAGCTGAGTAGTCTTGACCTGCATCAGAGTACGAAGCACGGATATTATGATAAAGTAACCCAGTCAAAGTCGTCTTCCCTGTGAGCTGGTGACGCGCACCAAACTCAAAGGTGGGTGACACTCTAGTATCGAGATTCCCGCCTTCAAATTCGCGAAACTCCACACCGAGATAGCCAATAAGAGTCGTCTTCCCAAAGGCCTGGTAATTACCTCTCGCGCCGAATGAAAGCGCATTCTGATCTGGGTTCTCAGCCCCCTCAACAGCAGTGTACTCATAGCCGATATATGGGCCTACATCAAACTTGCCAGTCACCTGATACTGCCATGAAAGACGCGCATTGTAGCGCTCACGATCAAACAAGCGATCACTTTCAAATTCATCTGCAAGCGCTCCTATATCGAAATCAAAACGTGACTTACCTGAGTACTGATGAGAGATACTCAAATCACCTGTATACGAGCTCTTCGCAATGGATCCAGAAGCAAAGCGGTCTGCTCCATCAGTATTTTGATACCCAAGCCCTACATCCACGGTTGTTTTCGCAAATACATGCCTATACCCAGCATCCAAAAACTGGTCGACACTGTCTTGGTCTGAATTGTCCGCATATAAGTTGAAACGCGGTGTATAACTTAAGTTCCACTGATTCTCTGCATTCCGGCTATTTGCCAGCTCAAGGGGCACACTCACACGGAAGATGAAATCTTCTACTTCATCAGTCTCGGTAAGAAAAATATTATTATTATATTGGGCACTCGTCCTCACTCCAAAGGAGAAATACTCAAACATTTGTGACGCCAAAGTATCATCTGAAAGCCCTTCGTCGCCAAAAGCATCAAGTGACGCAGCATCAAGCGCAGCTTCACTGAACGTGCCGTAGGTTCCAGTAAGATCTTGCGCTGTCGCGCTTCCGACTAAAGCTACAACTCCTAGCGCAGTTAGCACTTGGGAGCTGAGGGGTTTTTTAAACTGCGTAGTATTCATATTAGGGGTGCGGTCTGCATTAGTAGAAAAAGCAGTTAGAGAAAAAATGTCAAGAGCCAAACAACCATTTGAATCCATCCCGTGTTGCCTCATTGAAGAGGACACCAAAAAAATATTGATTCCGCTCCGAATAGCTCCCGTTGCCTCATAAATGAGGACACTCTAGCCCAATCATGGCTATGAGTGAAAAAAGCATTGAAGAATAGACGATAAAAATGCGGGAGCGATATACCCGCATGACTGGTCGCAGAGCCAAAACTAAATTGCTAGACGAGCTCGTGGAGGTGACTGGCTGGGAGCGAAAGCATGCCAATAAAGTGATCCTTGGACAGAATAGAAAGTCAGGAACAAAAGGCCAGCGAGGAGCCCCAGCACAATATAATGGAGCCGCCATAGAAGCTCTAAAAAGCTGCTGGCTCGTCATGAATCAGCCATGTGGCAAACGCATGAAAGACATGTTACTCATTTGGGTTCCCTATCTTGAAGTGTCAGACGAAGTTCAGCAGCAATTAAAGACGATCAGTGCGGCTAGCATCGATCGATCATTGAAGAATTTTAAGGTGACAGCTGGCAAAAAAGTGAGACCACCAAAACCAGCCTCAGGAGTCAAAATCCTGGTCGAAGTTCGGGCGGAAAGCTGGTCCACTTGTGAGCCTGAATGGACTGAAGTTGATACGGTGGCTCATTGCGGAGGAGACATGAGCGGCAGCTTTGTTTGGACGCTTACCAGCGTTGATGCAGCAAGCGGCTGGACCGAGCTCCGAGCTATATGGAATAGGGGTCAGCACGCCTCGCTGGAAGGTTTGGAATCTATTTATGAGAGCCAACCCTTTAAATTATTGGGAGTAGATAGCGATAACGGAGGCGAGTTTTTAAATTACTTTGTCTACGATTGGTTAAAGAAAAAGGACATTCACCAGACAAGGTCACGTCCCTATTTTTAAAAAATCAGGCTTATGTGGAGCAGAAGAACTACACGCATGTTAGAGGATTGCTTGGCTATGATCGTCTTCACCATTAAGAGCAGCTTACTGAGCTTAACGAGTTACTTAAACTATGGAGCCTCTGTAAGAACCTATATTGCGTTACAATGAAACAGGAGAGCAGAGTACGCGAAGGCTCAAAGCATGTCCGTCGGCACGGCAAGACGAGCCTCACTCCAGCTCAGCGACTGCTAATGAGCGGGAAACTATCTGAAGAGCATAGCTGCTACACATTGAGCACCAACTATCGGCGAATGATCCATTTAAAATGAGAGCAGAAATCCGAAAAAAAGAAGACGCCTTTTGGAGGGAACGAGAGCAACTCATCAAGCAGGAGTGAAACGAATCGCTTACCTCGGAAGGCCGTTCTCCACTACGCTCCGCCCAGACTTCCTAGGCAACAATTAACCCAAAAACAAAGAAGAGTAGAGTGCCCTAATTATGAGGCAATGCTATCGAGACTGATCAAGAGCTTGGGTGTGCTCTATTCATGAAGCAACAGGCATCCCCAAGCAATTGTGTGAAGGCAGTAAGAGGACTCTCTATCCCTAGTCTACTCAACAGACTTTTCTCTCTTGATTCTTAGACCCTAAGCCTCCAGCCTTTCACGGTATGCCCCTGCGCTCTATTCTCATAGCCATAACCCTACTCCCTCTCGCCATCGGACCGTGGTGGCTTGGATCGTACTACGGTGAATACCGCTGGCCGTTGATATACGCTACATGGATCGCAGTCGCGGCTAGCTTTTTACTTAAAGGTGAGAAACCAGACCGCGCGCCACTAAGCAGATGGACATCGCTTTTCCTCGTCAGCCTACTCGCCAGCCAAGGCCTCTGGATGCTTCACAACGCTTGGGGCCATTTCATCCAAAATGAAATTATCGGCACTCGGCATTATTTTTGGGAAATTATCGAACTCGACAGCCAGCCCTCGCCCTTGCTCCCCGGAACAGTCGACAAGCGAGAAGCCTGGGATCGACTCAGCTATATCATCCCAGGGCTTTGCTATTTTTTAGCACTCCGACGCTGTATCGCGAATCGCGCACTCAAACTCTCCACCCTCTGTGGCACCCTTTTCTGGACAGGCGTGAGCATTGCACTCCTTGGGCTTGCTCAACGGTTCACTGAGGCCGAGGGCTTCTTCTGGAACAAGGAGCTTTTCGACACACAGCGCGTCCTCTTTTTCGCCACTTTCCGCAGCCCTGGAATAGCCTCTTGCTATCTCAATCTCTGTCTCTCCGTCGGGCTCAGCCATCTACTCGCCATCACCCACGAACTTAGTAAAAATAAACACGCCACGCCCACCAGACCACTCTGTATAGGTATCGGCATCATCGGCATCACCGCCGCAGCGATGAGTGCCGGCTCCAAAGCAGGTGCCATTTTTACGGCAGCGACTTTATTCCTCTGGCTCATCACTAATTTCCGAGCAATCTGGCGACTGATCAAACAATCTAGCTCTCTCCTACCCAGCGGCAGCCCGCACGAACGTAACATTCTCGCTGGCGCCTTGCTCGGCGCCATGGTGCTCACCACTTTAAGCTTTGGTGGACTGGTCTCCCAACGATGGGAACAAGCAGAGGAATCAAATTTCAACACACTCACTCAACGTCACCTAGCCAATCACAGCATGATAGAGATGCTCGAAACCAAGCACCCACGCTTCCCCAAATGGGAGGCACTAGGCTACGGCCCGGGCTCTTTCATGCCCCTCTTTCCTTTTTTTACTCTAGACAAAGGTGACTCACTGAAATCCAAGTGGGTCTATGCCCACAACGACCACCTTGAAACACTCATCGAATGGGGCTGGCTAGGAACCACTTTCTGGATCCTGCTCATTGGCGGGTCAGGCTTCCTCCTACTCTACGAAATCCTAGCAAAAAACAAAGCCCACACACACGCCCACCTCTTTTATTTCAATGGAGCCGCTATTGGCATGTTCATCTTCCTCCTCCATGCCACTGTCGACTTCCCTTTCCAAATCGAATCCATCGCCATCAGCTTCGCCGCCGTCATGAGCATCGGCTGGGCAGCCACGAGCTTGAGACGCAAAAGTAAAGTTAGGTATAGATCGCAGCCAGCCGATTGCTGAACGAACTGAAAAAGGTAGGGCTAAAGGCCAAGCTTATTTTTGGCGAATGGGTATTCCACGATTATTGTAGCCGTTGGCACCTCTGCGCACTCAGTGAGCCCGCACTACCTCATTTCATAATATCCAGCGTTTAAATCTAATCTACAGACACTTAGACAGAAATGGACTTAACCCTTCTCTGCAGCTTGCTACAACACCCGCTCCAGCAAACGTATCCGCTCCGCAAGCTCTCGCTTCATTGCACGAAGTTCCTCCTGCGCCTCACGAGGTGGCCGCGCCATACCAAACAGTTCCTGTGCCTTCTTGAAATACACCAATGCTTGCGCACCCTCACGCTCCAGCCACAATGAGTCCCCGCGTTGATAGCAATAAAGTCCATACTTCCAGTAAAGATACAACCAACGCCGTTGGCTCACGCCATTTTCTAGTACAAATTCGTACGACTCTTCAGCCTTTGCATACTCGTCGCTCGCAGCGAGAAAGCTAGCCTCAGTTAAGCGTAAATTCGGAGACATCGGATAAAGAGCTGCTGCCCGCAGATAGTGCTCTCCCGATTGTTTGTAATCCACGAGATTAGCCGACTTCTCAAACAGCGACCCATACATCTCGCCCAAGCGCCACTCTCTTTTAAAATTCGGAGCTCGCTCGTTTACAGCCGCTAACGCCGCAGCCTGCTCGCGCAGCTCTGGCTCCCAATCGCTCAACTCCATGGTCTCGTTGAATCGGCTGTACACCTTAAACGCTGGCAACTCTTTCCAGCCAAAATACATAGCGTAGGCAGAACTCGTCAATACTGACAGCAGCACCGGTATGACTAATAGCCAGCGCCCCAACCCAGCTTCAAACTTTAGTCTCCGCCAACCCAACGCACACACCACCACTATGGTCAGTAAGTTCGCCGGAATATGCGCCGGAAATGAAAATAAACAATGCACACAAAAGGCCACAAAGGCTGCAAATACCGCCATTCCCCACACCACGTCCTCACGCTTAAGCAACGAAAAAACCAGCACCCCACCATAAGAAAGAATCAAGCTAAACAAGAGAATGAACCCTGCTAGCCCATAATCACAGAGCACCTGAAAGTACTCATTATGCGCATAGTTCAGTGTTCCAAGTGCATACCCACCGCGACGCGACTGCAAGGAAACACTCCGCCACTCCACCGAATGTGCTCCCAAACCAAATGCAGGCGCTTCCATAAACTGATCTACAGCCAACGCACTAAAATCTTTCCGCCCACTGTCCTGAGTCTGCCCCTCATGCGCCGTCCAACCTCGGCTCGCATCCAGCCGACCAAATTGAGAATACCCCGCAGATACCACCACGATTACTAACAGCAATAAGCCTCCTGCTGCTAAAGGCTTCTTCAGCTTTCTCGAATTCCATAAATGGATCGCGTAGAAAACAAAAAACACCGCCATGCCCGCCGCGGCACTCACAAAAGCCCCGCGCGATGCACACATCCCCAACAACACCAAATTCCCCACCACCACAATGCCCGCTACAATGCGCGTCATTAGTCCCACCGATTTACCAAACAGCATTCCTAAGCAGCTCAGCGCTGCCACAGCTGCGAAGTTCCCGAAATAGTTATAATGGGTGAACACTCCTGTCCCCACCACATTCCCCTCAGTCCGCTCCACAAACAAACACCAGCTTTGGTCAACATTCAGCTGATACCAACTCGCTGCGACGTTACAGCCTAACATGACAAGCATCACAGCTAGCCACACCCGCTTCACTATCGCCGGTTGCCTTCCCGCAATGGTCGATACCCCAAACCACAGCAAGAGCGCCGAAAGAATGAGAATCAAGTCAGTCTGCCCATAGAGCGCCACCGGCGACTCCCACGCGCGCCAGGCAAAGCACCCCGCAGCGATAACTACCAAAGCATCAAACCAGCCCAATGCCACACGTTCCAAGAAGAACCAAACCAAAGCCCACAATACTCCCGCCAGTGCAAGTACTAGCACGTAGGGAGCCATCGCCTCCGGCCGGTCCCAAGTCGCCAGCAGAACGCAAAGGAGATACCCTAGAATGAGCACTAGCCCCTGAAACACCGAGATGGTCTTTTTCATCAATCCACTCAAAATAGACTCTCCTAGCTCGCCCCCTTGGAGAACAACACCGCTGGTATGGTTTTACAGATAATCTTCAAATCCAGCCACAATGACCAATTATCAATATACTCTAGGTCCATTTTTACCCAGTCATCGAAACTAGTAATCGTATTCCTCCCACCTGCCTGCCAAGTGCAGGTAATCCCAGGCTTTACGCTCAGACGGCGACGATGCGCTGATTGCTCGAATTCCTTCACCTCGTAAACGGGAAGTGGCCGCGGCCCGACCACACTCATATCGCCCATCAACACATTAATAAACTGCGGCAACTCATCGATACTCCATTTCCGCAAAAATCGCGCAAAAGGAAACACCCGAGGATCGTCCTCAAGCTTAAACACTGGACCAGTCATTTGATTGCCCATCTGCTCCTTCACTTTCGCCAATTTCTCCTCAGCATCCAAGCACATAGTGCGGAACTTCCACATCTTAAACTCCTTACCGTACTTGCCAGCGCGTCGTTGTCTAAAAAACACAGGGCCAGGATTCGATAACATAATCCCCACAGCCGCGAGCAACCAAAGCGGCGAACTAGCAACGATAACCGCCAATGCAAAACAACGGTCTAACAAGGACTTCGCCAGTAATGCCCATGACAACTCAGGAGTCGAACGTAACACCAACATCGGCTTGTCGCCCAGAGTATCAAACGCCGGACGAGAAATCTGCGCGCTTACAAAATTAGCGGCCACCCAAACCTCTAGCCCCTGCACCTCAGAAATGCTCACAGCCTCGCCCACTTTATCGAACAATACATGGCGCGGAGAAACAATCACCCGCTGGGCTGACGCTTCCACGATCACATCCGCAAGCTCGCTCACCTCCCGGCCGTTCAAATCAAAATGAGCACAGATCTCGAGATAATCGGTCACAGACGACGGCAACTCGGCCTCAAATTCGGCTAAATCTTCCAAGGCACCGACCAAAATAGCGCGCTCCCGATCAGCCCCTTTCTTCACCCTTCGGCGCAACACATTGCGCACCCACACAAAGCGCCAAAACACAAAGTTCAGAGCAAAGAACCCACCAAACACCAGCACCAAACGCGATGACGGGTCTAACTTAAATGCCAAGACACAGCCCCCAACCACAGCCCCTAACACAGCTGCGGTCTGGATGACTTTCCATAGCGCAGCCGATGCCTTTAAATTTAGCGTATTCTTATAAAAACCAAACAACTCGAGCGTCAAGGGCGTGAACGGAACTACAATGAACAACAACCACGCAATCGGGTTCAAACCAAGGCCCGAGTATTGCTGGTCAATCACATTCCACCGAACCGCTGAAGCAATCGCAAATCCTGCCCACACCAAAAAGGCGTCTAACAACTGTAGAGCCTGAAGCGAAAATTCTTCTTTTTTACGTGATCCGAACAATAGAGTGAGGAGTGAGGAGTGAGGAGTGAGGAGTGAGGAGTGAGGAGTGAGGAGTGAGGAGTGACCTAGGCAACCCAAGCCGCATGTCAATGTCTAACAAACACTACAGTAACTTCAACTTAAACCGCAACGCTGCTGCTATTCCACATCTTCCAGGCTAAATCGCTCAACATTCCACTGCTTAAGGTGTGACTACTTGTGGTAACAATTCACGCATAAAACCCTCCATTATTTCAGCGCTTTGTTTCTCATCAAAGACCTGTTCATCTGGGATACGGAAACCTTGATCTCGGTATACCGAAGTCACCGGCACGCTGAAAGTAGCGTAAGCCCATTGTTGATCGTAGCCCTTAAACAATCGTGCCTCGATATCTGCAAAGGTCCTGTCGTAATGGCCTGAAACAATTTTTTCTGCGCCAAAGAAAGTGTAGTACTGTATCCGCTTATCGTAGACTGGTTCACCAAACTTATTTTTAGGTGGCTCCACCCCGTTATGCTTCACACGCGGCCGTACACAGACAATCTCACGGACCTGGAGCCCGCTACCATCAGCAAAGACATTCGGAATCACAATCGAGCGCTCTCTTTCAAAATTCCAGCCCTGCGCTCTCAAACAAATCTCGGGCCGATGGAGGCTATTGTTGATATCTTTCCCAGAAAAAACCAGCGAAACCTCCACGCCTGAGAACCCTTTGTCATAGGTGTCAGTATAATAGCGGCGAGCAAACTCGGTATCCGCGGCAAGAATTTTCAACTCAGCTGCACTGACTTCGCGTTTTTCGCTCGTCCATGAGCCCACCGAAGCTGGTAGATCCTTGCTCAGGCGAGAGGACACCATTTCCTTTTGCTTCGGTAGTATCCAGATCGCTGAAAAACCTAGAGAAAGAACACCCAGCAATATCCATAAACGTTTTGTAACACCATTCATCACTTAAGCTTTTTGAGTAACTTTCACCTTCTTCTTAAACCTCTTCGGATTGAGCACCCGATCTAAAACAAACAACCCAGCCAATGCGGCTGGGAAGAACAATAGTAGTCCTGAAAAATCGTGGTAGGCATTCGCAGCAAAATCCTCAAAGCCTAACTCAGCCAACACCAGAATCGTAAAGACTCGGCAAAAATTTCCAAATAGGGCCAATGGCAATGCCGAAGCAAACACCACGACCTTCTTCCAAAGCTCTTTCTGCGTGTAATACGCGTAAATGGCTGCAATCATCACCAGCGCCATTAGTGAGCGCACCCCACTACAACCTTCTGCAATATTGAAGTCCCACTTATTGGTCGCCGAATGAATGTTGTTCCCCGTGTTGATTAAATCCATCCCAACACCAGTCCCCGCATAATAACAAGCCTGCGTCACGAACACCTGCAGATGGTTCGTCATCTGATTCAGGCCCGGGACAGGTATCGCAAACCACCAGAAAAACGCAGGAAACAAGAGATACCGCCCCTTCTTCCAGCCCAACAAATAAATCGAAGACCCTGCAATCAAAAATGGCAAGCCAATCAACGCCAATCGCGGCTGAATTGTCCGTGCAGACGCTAAAAAAAGCAGCAGCCCAAACAACACAATAATAAGACCGAACCAGCCACTCGACTTCTCCTCTAACTTAATCGGCTTCACCGCCGAATAACAAAAAGCCATGAACAAGAACGGCACCGCATAACCGTGCAGTAAGTCATTAGTTTCATTCCAAGACAAAACCATCCATGAAATCAAATTACTTCCACGACCTTCTAAATTGGTACTTATATCGTGCACACCAAAATAATAGCCGAGCACTAGACCGATTAAAATAATTGGAACGTACCCACTCGGTGTGATGGCTCTATTATTTGCGTTCATGTCTTCACAATCCCCAAGGTTCTAAGTTTGTAAATATTTTTCATATACGGATCAGCGACACACCTCTAGAAAAGCGGCTTCCATCTTACGTAAAAAGCATGCCTTTGTATAATTTTGAAGATATCTTTCCCTTCCGGAAAACCCCATTTTCTCTCTTAATTCAGGATCGTTTTTCAACTTTAAAATAGCTTCTGCCAACAGTTCTGGAGATTTAGGGTCGCATAAAATCGCTGTTTTTTGGTCACTTACCACACTTGCAACACCCCTCCACTTTGTTGCTACCACCGCTAAGCTATTCGCCATAGCTTCCACGAGAACCATTCCAAAAGTTTCTGTAGGATGATGTGACGCGAATAGAAAGATGTCTGCATCCGCATATTCTTTCCACTTACTATCTCCATGTAATGGCCCTGTAAAAATAATTTGCTCCCTAAGAGATTGCTGGACGAGAAGAGCATGGACTCTCCCTCTAAATTCCTCGCTCACCCAGTCACCTACAAATACGAATTCAAACAACACATTAGCATCCCTCAATACAGCAGCAGTCTTGATTACCTCAAGCACCCCTTTCTCTTCGCATAATAAACCCACAGAAAGAATTCGGAACAACTTAGCCTCTCTAGATCGCGGGAGAACATGCACATCAACCCCATTCATAATGACAACATTTTTCTTAGCTTTAAAATAAGCACCCGATGGAGAACCAATTCTATTAACATCAATCGACAAATCAGCCCCACGGTAGACGAAGCGAGCCACCCTCCCAATTATTGGCAGTGCCTCAATATACTCATCCAGTCCCCCAGCGTGAAAGTGGAATATAGTTTTAGGGAATAGCCACCTAACAGACAATAAGTACACCAGATCACGGATGACTGGAACCAAACTAGGGCTTGCTGGCAAGTAATAAAGACAAATAGGCTTTCTAGTGGTTACGAACAACCACGTTTTTAAAATTAGACTAAAAAGATGCCCTATTTTTTTAAGCTTAAAAACTCCAATATCTTCAGCCTTATCACTATACACCATCCGCAACCTTTCAACGTCAAGATCAGCCCAATCATGCTCAAAAAGTATTTGAGTAACTATCGACTGGCCATGGAAAGGTGGGGGGGTTTGCCCCACTATCAATATTTCACATCGTTTATGCATTAAGTACGTAGCCTTTCCTCATTGGGGGAAATGGAATGAATTGATAAACTAATTAGGATGAACAGAAAAATATTTGCAGGAAACTGGAATATATAAGTACCTGCAATAATTGACACCAATAGTGACAAAACCGCGCCAACCACCGTCGTTACATACTTTCGATCAGTAACACTCAACCTGAACATACTGCGATGAAGTGACCTCAAAAACACAACAGCCGAAATCAACAATATGAAAGTGGGAATATATCCCCATTTGAATAAAAATCTACTTATCATGTCATGCGAGAACGCTGGATCATCATACCTATATTCAGACGCGTATGGCTCATGATCCACACCAAATGGTTGCCAATTATCAGGATTCTTCACATTAGAAAATCCTAGAAACCTATCATATAAAGTTGTTACTCTATATGCTTGGGTACTCTCACCATAGTCTCCACTAATCATAGATTGCCACCCATGTAGATTATTTAAAAACCAGTCAGAAAAAACCACCAATGATATCAATAAAAAAATACCGAAAACATACATTATTATCGTCGTCCATTTATATCTAATGAGTAAAACTATAAGGGGGTAAATCATCAATGTAATCCAGCCTGCACGAGTAAAAGTCATGACACAAGATAGACTGAACAACCCAATCAAAAGAACACCTACCAATGTATTTATTGCTTTATACCTTAAGCATATACACATAATCATGGCGCAAGCCGACATTACGATTGTAAGGGAACTAGCTGAATTCAATGTTGAAAAAGGTCGGATATCAACATCTGCTAACTGACGAGATTCTATCGATAAGCCAGTAGCTAAATAGTCTAATTCAAAACCGGCTAAGCCGTATACTCTTTGCCAAACCCCATAGATTGCAACGGGAATAAACACATATGCTGCGAATTTTGCATACCTCACTAGCGATTCATTTTCTCTGAAAATTATAGGTAACACATAAATTAAATATATAAACACTCCGTAGTCAGCAACCCCTCTCAAAGATTTCATCCCCCCATCCCCCATAGCTGCATTTAGAGCCACTAAACATAATATAAACGTACAAAAACAAAATCTAATATTATCATACTTACTATTCGATGAGTGAAGAACCCCTGATATTAGACAGTGTGAGGTAATACCCGCTAAAACCATAGGACTCATTGCTAGCACATAAACAAGATCCAATTCAGATAGTGAGGACCCTAAGATCAAAAATCTTTTCAAGAGGTCGCTATATGCTGCAAGAAATACAAGTAAGTAGACTGCAGACTTTGGAACGAGTAAACCGACGAGAAGAAAAACAAATGAAAGAATCAGCGCTAAAGCTCCCACCTCATTACCACCACTGGACAATACAACGGTTATTACAATTATAGCAAACAATAATGCAACAGTATAAATAAATATTGATTGTATATTATTTTTCATAAACATCTAAATCTAAATTTCTGTCGAAAGCGTCCGTGTAAGTTGATTTTGCAATATTATATATTTTGGAAGTACTCAATTTATTAATTTTTTCGAGATACGCAAAGTGTTTGTAAATATCAAAAAATATATGAGTCGTAGGTCCATATTTTTCTCTTGGCAGGTAAAAATCGGAGGCTTCTTTATTATAAAAATGTTCATTTTTGAAATATTGCTTATTATCGACATCCACATAATAGGTTTTAAAGTATGAATTATCATATCCACAAAGATAAATTTCATCGTACCCAATATCCATCGCTAATGATATGGAATAAAAAGCTGTCCTATCATAAAAACCTATAGGCTTATTAACATCACTAACATTAGAGCTATACACATTAGAGCACATACAACATGGTATAGAATTTAAAAACTTAGTTCTATGATAGTATTGGTATGGGACAAGTACATCAACACTCTTATCATTCATCGCTTGAATATCTAGTTCCGATTGCTTTGAATACTTGGGATCATCTTTTTCTCGGTAGTGTGACGGGTCAACAAATACACCGAAGCTAGGCTTCAAATCATGATCAAACATCACCTTAGATGCAAAAGAATTTACGGTTATAAGATCATATTCACCTGATTCTACTAAACATTTTATTTTCCTGAAGTCTAAATCCGCAAGTGAGGGGCCATTTGCAAAAACAAAAACTTTACGTGCCCGAGTCTTACGAAACTCTGAAATACGCTCACGCCCCAAACGCCGCAATCCTCTGTATTTCAATGTGTAAAGAAAACACCTAACTGCAGTTATTAGTTTACAGAGAACCAAGCGAGAAAGAGTCGTTGGCTCTTCGCGAAAAATATTTTTTACACGTCTCTTAACATCCTGAAAATCCATCACTTATTACTTATGAGTTTGCGACCTAACAACCACAGCCCCGCAACACAAATGAGAACAGCACAAAATAACAATGATTGCTGCACTAAACTACCAACAACAGCAAACTCGCACACTACATACATCGATACACCACAAACGAGCATTGCTGCAAATGGGATATAAACTCGTTCAATCAAATCACTTTTATACACTACACAAAAAATAAGGAGAATCATGTTCATTGCGAAAAAACCCACCACATTGGACCAAGCTGCTCCAGATAAACCATATTGAGGAATCAAAAACACGCAACTCGCTATATTGATCGCCAAGCCTATCGTGGCAAATACTGGGAGCCAGGCATTTTTCTTTAAATAATTGATGTATGTCGCCTGTGAGACAAAAACACCATTGAAGTAGATTGCTAACGCAAAGATAGGTAGTAAATCCCCACTTCCCACGTACTCTTTATCAACGATGACTGGATAAACGTAGGGAGCTAGCTGCACAAAAACGAGGGCAACTATCACGAAAAAAATCATTTTCGTCCACTGCACATCTGAAGCCTCCCCCTCCTTACTAGCAGACTTTAAATCAAGATATCGTGGCATCCACGATCTCGTCGTTGAACTATAGATGAAATTTGCGCCCATTGCCACGGTCTTCGCCGCTGAAAAAAGACCTACATCTTCCATTTTCATGTAATGTTCTAATATGAGTCTGTCTGAATACATCATCGCTCCCATAGCGAAGCCATAAGGAATCAAAGGAAGTCCATAACGCAAAGAAACTCTCAACTCTATTGGATCTACCCTAGGCTTAAGGTACATAGAAAAGTCCAATAGCTTAAATACTACAAAGACACTAACAAGCCCCCCTAGGCATTTTGCGGTAAGCCTACCCATCGACTGCTGATTAAAAACCAACAACAATATGAAGGTTGCTAAAGTAGCTACAGAAAATGCTGATATTTGAATCATACATGAGTTCCTGTGCTTTTCTTGAGCTGTTAACAACTGCCCTCCAATGTCTCTAGGAGGATTCGATATTAATAATATCATCACTGGTGCGAGGTGCCAAAAATTAACTCCAGCTATTGAATCAATCACCTCGAACCAGAACAGTCCACATATGAATAAAACAACAACAAAACCAGCGCATAGCTGCACCCAAAATGAAGCGCTAAATAAGCTGATGAATTTACTTTCGTCATCTTTATATTCATAAAAATACCGAGCTACAGAAGCCCCCAACCCTAATGTCACAAATGGAGTGAGTAGTAATGAAACTGCTGTAGCTGTACTTAAAACGCCAAATTCTGTGGGTGACAAAACACGTGTCAGTAGCGGTAACAAGATCAAACTAACCCCACTCGTAAGCACTCCGACTATCGAGTACCAGAATGTACCTTTTATTACTCTTTTCAGCTGCATAAACTAATATATTTCCTCACATATAGTAGCATTATAAAGTAGCGACTTTCACTAATTCCCAGATAGCTGAGTAGCTTTCAGGTATCATGCGGTGATCTAATAACTCTACTGATCGATAAAATTCACCTTCTTTAGACGATGATCGAGAGCGCCAAGAGTTTCCTTTTACCCCTAGCCCCATAATAGTCGCTTCGTTCATCGATTCAGCCTGTTCTATCCCTAGAAATCCGCAAAGCGATCTCTGTACACTTTCTCTATCTTCTATTAGATCATTAAAACTCACCAATGCCACCTGCTCCGGGTAATGTAACCTCAGATAGAGCATATCAATCACTTTGTGGTACCAGTGCTCCCAGGCCACCTGGACCATCTCTTTGGTAATATCTACATCCCCATGCTTAGACTTGATCTGAGAAATAGCATAAGAATCAAAGGGTCTAAGGCTAGTAAGGATTTTCGCATTTGGCATTGTTTGGCAAATCCACAATAACTGAGTACGCATGGCTCCATGCACCATATAGCCATCGTATTTCGACTGATTCTGCTGAGGAACCAATTTCATTAAAGCTCTGAGGTAAATACAAAATACTTCATTATACGTCTTCGCCTTTATAATCTGCTCCAGGTTCTCTGATAGGTTTTGATAGTAACTTTCAAAATCTACATCAACTACTCGCCCTTCAAAATCTACTACCGATGAAACCTTGGCATCTCCTATTCCTGAATACCCGACAGTTCCTTCACACCCACTATCAGCCAGCTCTTTCATCCTTCTCCACTTACTCCCAGCACCATTTGATGCTACTTCCATCATATTTTCTACAGCATCCGCAGATCTTAATGATTCAACATAATGCTTTATATCATAATTACATCGCGTAAAACTGAACATATGAAAGCCGTCTTCACCCGGTACGACTGGCAACTCAGGATGCCCATCGAGCATCGACATTAAAAGGTGGTTGCCCATTCTAGATGGGCTAGATACAATCAATAGTCTCGATAAATTCTGGTTTTTAACGAGATCAAAAAATGGATGCTTTGGGATCCTACATTCATGGTAAAATGTTAAATAGTCAGCATATTGCTTTTTAGCTTCTTCAAACATCGAGATTATTCACTTTTTTACACTTAAGAGCACTTAATCAAAGACGCACTACTTGGAAGGCATAAGATCGATTTCTCTATGCTCTCAGACACATCCGTCTTTGATCTAGGGCAATCTTTATATATCTCCAATTGATGCATTGGCCTCCATAATGGTCGAGCCATAAAACCATGATCATTACATAATGAGAGTAAACTATCGCGATCTTTCCTTGAGGCATTAACCAGTTCCACAGCATTAAGCCAATAATTACTCTTGCAGCCCAGAGGCTCGTCCACCCATCGAAAAGAAGCGGCATTCTCTATAGCTGCCTTATAGCGAGAGGCCAACTTTCTCTTGCTCTCCAAAAAGTCGGGCATCTGCTCTAATTGAGCAACCCCCATTGCTGCATTTAAATTTGGCATGCGGTAATTGAACGCCTTTTGATCATGCACAAATTCCCATGGATGGGGCACCTTCGCAGTTGTAGTCAAATGTTTCGCTCTATCTGCCAAATCATTATCATTGGTCAATATTGCACCACCTCCACCAGTTGTGATAATTTTGTTACCATTAAAACTAATAGCTGAAGCTATACCAAAATTACCAGTATGTTTTCCTTTATAATAACTTCCCAATGATTCGGCAGCATCCTCCACTACAGCCAAAGAAAACAATTCAGCTACCTCCATTAGGCGATCCATTCGAATTGCGTGACCTAAAGTATGCATCGGCAAAATAGCTGTAATTCGCCTTCCTGTATTCTTATTATAAAGACCATCAACTTTCTTCACTGATACATTTTTTAAGTACTCGTATAAGCTATCTGGATCCAAGCCCAAGGTTGCTCGCTCTACATCCACGAAATGCGGTATAGCACCAGCCATACCCACAGCATTTGCTGTCGCAACAAAGGTTAATGATGGCATGAGCACCTCATCATTGGGTTTCACTCCCGCTAGTATTAGACATACATGCAAAGCTGCAGTTCCATTCACTACCGCCACAGCTCGCTCAACTCCACAATATGCTGCTAAATCCTCCTCAAATTGATCCACATACTTGCCAACGCTAGACACCCAGCCACTCTTGATACAATCAGCTACTAACTCAGCCTCAGCCCCCCTGAAACAGGGCTCATGCAGGGGGATGACACCATGCTGTGCTCCCAATACATTCGTTAAAACACCAATTAATTCTTCACTAGGATTCATTTACATTTTTTGATCAAGGTTTTTGTCCGCCTCTCGATGCTCCAGCTCAGGAACTGCCGTTTGTACATACTTTAGTAGTTCCTCTTTTCCCCACGTCCCAGAGGCTCTAGCGGCACGGATGAGCCTCACAGCATCTATGACCGATTCATCACTATGGTACTTTGGAGAAAGTACGATCCCGACATTCTTAAAACGCTCAAGTTCTACCGGCTCCTCTGGATCATTGAATTCTTCATAAAGCTTTTCTCCAGAGGTATCTGACGTTGAAAAATTGCAAGCCCATCGCCTATCTCCCTCTGATCTAGAGCGCATAAATGCTAAAGCTTGCTGCTCTTCATTAAACTCGATCGGCTCATAGCCAGACGCCTGTAAAAATAGTCTAGCGATTTCCGCAAAGGTTTTCATGTCCCTCTCTGGGTCAAATTTAGGAAAAAATATCTCTCTATTCTCTCCCGTAAAACATGCCAAGAGACACAACTGACCGGCTTCCTGCTCAGTAATGAAATACCGACGAACATCACTCGGAGCTGATAGTGGCTGTTTCTTTGCTAAGCGGTTTTCAAAGCTTTGCAGCAAACTCCCATCAGAAAATGCAACATTAGCAAATCGTGCACTCGTAAAACCAAGCACATCAGCACGATGAAGGAAAACTCTCTCCATTAAAGCCTTAGATGCCCCCATTAAATTTGCAGGCCTTACTGACTTATCTGAAGACACGCTAAAGACTCGGCGTAAACTGGTCATATCGCTCAACCAATCCAATAGATCGTTATTTGAAAGCACATTTACCTGGAGTAGCCTCATTAAAGTAAAAGGATCACGCTCAGCTCTAACATGCTTTAATGCTGAAAAATTCAGAACGTATTCATATGCATGACTGGCCAGTAATGCTTGCATCTCCGTACTTCCAAAATCGATTGAAAACGTCTTAAAATCCTTAGGTAATTGGTATGCTCCTGCCCGAAGATCCCTCACAACCTCTACTAAATTGTTTTCAGATATATCAAGAAGGTGAAGTGCTTTGAACGAATAACGAGTCAGCTCACGAACAAATGCTGAACCAATAGAACCTGCAGCGCCAATAACTAAGACTCTGGCATCGAATAACTGCTCTTGAATTTGATCAGAAGATCTCTCGAGATCATCCTTCAAAAATGATTCCGACCTACCCAAAATAGACTTTAACAGTTTTTGCTTATCTTTAGACATCCTCTAATTTATCTTAATATTCTTTCTCATAATATTTAAATGGTCTCCCACCTAGCCATGATCCTTCTGAGCCTTCTCGTAATCAGCCATTTGCCCTATATCTATCCAGTACTCAGCAATTGGATAAGCTACAACAGACCCACCACTACGTATGACTTCTTCGATAAGATCTGTCATATCATAACGCACCCCCTTAGGAATCATTCCGTGCGCTTTTTCAGACACTACATACACCCCGGCATTTACCAAAAAATCTAAAACTGGCTTTTCCTCTATAGAGGTAACTTGCTCCCCCGACACACGCATCACTCCATAGGGAACAGTCATATCATACTGCCTAACACCCACAGTCACAGAGGCTTTATGATCATGATGGAAATCTAACAATGCCCGCCAACCAACTTTAGTTAGGATGTCGCCATTGGTCACGACTAGAGGACGGTCGACACTAGGAACTAAACTTAACGCACCTGCTGTCCCATTCGGCTCATTTTCCTGTAAGTAGCGTATATTAACATTAAATTTCGAACCATCTTCAAAATACTCTTCGATGACACGCCTTTTATAATAGGTTGATAGATAAATATCCTTAATGCCAGATTGCTTAAACCTTTCCACAATATGCTCTAACAACGGTCTCCCATTCACAGGTAGCATCGGCTTCGGCATATGATCAGTAAGTGGCCGAAGCCGCGTACCAAATCCACCAGCCATAATTACACCGTAGGCATAAGTCTCGACACACGATGGAGCTGCCTCTGAATCGTCAACTAAGCAACTCAAACGTATCGTATTCCTTCCCATTAATTCTTCGCTAAACACAATATCTAACAAATAATCACTCTTGTCCACGACTGGAAGCTGTGTGATTTGATTATCTCGCATAATAGCAATACATTCATCATCACTCACATCAGGTGATACCACTATTGGGTCGTGTATCCCTCGCAAGTCCTTACTTTGCATCAAGCTGAGCACATTATCCTCAAGCTTTACCCCGTCAAGCAAACCTCTCCTTAAATCCCCATCAGTTAGTGTAGTAATCAACGTCCTATTATCAGCCACCAAAGCGATACCTCGAGCATTGAGCCCGATCAGCTCCATCAGCTCTCGGACTGTATGATTTGGAGTAATCATGTATCTTGATATATTCAGATTATCCATTTCTCTATTCTACAATTCTATACTTAAGAATACGACTGCCATAGGTTTTCTCTAGCTCAGGATAGTCTACAACCCAGCGATCAATCAATTGCTTGTACACACTCGCCTGATGAACACATTTGCCAATCCAAAAATTGTGCTTTCTAGACGCCATTGACATTTTAAATTTAAAAAGGCTATCACTCTCTGCCACCGATCGACCACCGCCCAAGTGAAATTCCTTTAAGCCCATCGTGCGCGCTTTCTGAGCTGCTGCGTCAAGAATCAGATTAGTTGCACCTGGCGCCTTATGTGCGCTATTTTTCACCGACAAATGATAATGAAGAATGTGCCCTCCATAAATAAAGAGAGAAGCAGCTAACCACACACCCTCTGACCGTGCCGCCATGAGCCAGCCTTGCCGTTTGACCATTTCCTTTAACCTCTTAAAATAAATATCATTAAAAGAATAAAACGCCTCGGCTCCCATCTTTTGCATCCCTTCGAGATAGAGGTGTACAAAGCTATCAAAATACTGATCCACGTCCAACTCATCCACTTGAATACCTTCTCTCTGAGCTCGTCGCACCATATAGCGACCATCCCTAGAGTACTCAGTCGTCGCGCAATTTCTTAAATCCATGGAAACCGTTTGGCGATCTTCAAATATCTGCATATCACCAGCATTCCAACGATCATTGCCTATCAGTGGATGAAATGCACAGAATTCTGCGACTACAAACTCACTCGTACACCAATCCTCAAATGCACGCCGAGCGGAATCAATAAAACCACTATCATCAGTACTACACAATGGACCACCATAGCCATAGGCACTTTCAATATCACACCCCTTTACACCATAAATCAGAGGAATGGGCCGTTGAATAAATGGATAAATATAACTCTGCCCATCATCTTCATAATAAAATAGACGCCCTTTGTCGCCGTTTGACAAAACATGCAACTGTAACCACTCAGGGGTAAAGTAAACATCCACCGTACTACCTAACTGAGACCTCCACTTATCGGCATCACGGAAGCAGTCATAAATTTCAATCATAGTGGCCATAACAGTCTACAAATTTTTTACGTAATAGTTTCGTACCAAGATCAACTGAAACTAATACATCTAGTATCTTCTGAATAGCAGTCCCATCACCATAAGGGTTAGCCACTCCCTTCAACGTATCCTTAAAACCTTTCGATAAAGCTAACTTCAAAGCACTCGAAATATCATTCGCTTTGCAAGTTTTCACATCGATCACATTTCTGGCGCGCAGGCGCCCATCTTGACGACCTCCCACATTCACCACTGGCAGCCCAAAACTTGGAGCCTCCCATAGCCCACTAGAAGAATTACCCAGCATCGCTGAGCCATACTTTAATACACTATAGTATCGAATTTGACCTAATGAAGAAACCAATACAGCATTCGAGTGACTATCACAAAAATCACGTAAAGCCTCCAAGATCAATGCACTTCCAGGGTCGGCATTAGGATAGGTAAATACGAAGTTCGCATTGATCCTCCTAGCCCCCTCCAAAAGGGCCCTTACATCCTCAATGGCACCGCCACCCAATGTCTCAGGATGGTATGTCACAACTACTACCGGATCTGTAAAGTCAACTCCAAGCTCCTCACTAAGCTCCTCCTTACTTAGATAATCCATACCTAAAATACCGTCCAAAGCTGGTTCACCAGTCACCGTGACACGCCAAGGCTCCTCTCCCATCCCCATAATACGCTGAGCGTGTAATGGGTTAGTTGGGAAATGGAGGTGACTCAGTTTCGTGACAGCATGACGGATAGAATCGTCTATAGCCCCCTCAGTAATTTCACCTCCTGCGATGTGAGCTATAGGTATTCCTAAACACACCGCAGCGGTAGCCAATGGCAGTAATTCAGCTCGATCACCATTGATCAAAATAATAGCAGGTTGATGGCGTACTAACGCTTCGGTCACCCCTATCAGCTCTCGACCCAACGCTTTGGAGAATTCTTCTCTAGTCGACTTTCCATCAAACATCTCTACCTCTGCCGCAATAGGTATTCCATCCTCTTCAATTTCTGATTTTGTAAATCCATCTGATTGACTTAAGTGACTACCACTAACAATTAAGCACAACTCAAGATCTGCATGAGCCTCAAGCGCTCTCACCAACCCACGAAAACTACCATATTCGGCGCGTGATGAAGTAAAAACTGTAATTTTTCGCACCTTAGACATTACCTCGCACTTTCAAAACTATTCTCTAAAATTAGCGAATTTTTACCAATCTTTGAAGTAGTAACTTTTCCTATAATAGCCTCAAGATGCTCAGCTCCTATCCCCTTGCCTGAACCACGCTTTAATGCAATATCACCCATACGTATTACCTCGCCAGCTAAAATATCTCGCGCCGCTACCACTTCCTTTCGTACCACTTTTCGTGTAGCTAACTCACTAGATGATGGCCGTTTTATTCCATCCCCGATACCACTTTCTATTTTACGGATGCCTCTCACCAGATCTGCAAACTCATCAGGCTCCGACGAACATAGATGATCAGGTCCATCCATTGATCTATCTAAGGTTAGATGTTTCTCAATGACTTGTGCTCCCATTGCCACAGCAGCAAAACACATTTCACTACCCATTGTATGATCCGAGTAACCAATAGGACACTCAAAATGTTCACGCATCGTCTGCATTGCGCGTAAATTACACTCTGCTGGATCCGCTGGATAATTCGACACACAGTGTAAGAGGCAAATATCTCGCTGACCTGACGCCTCAATCACCGATACAGCACGCTCCACCTCTGCTAATGTAGCCATTCCTGTTGATACAATCATGGGCAATCTCTCTTTAGCTAAAAAGTCCAAAAACGGTAAGTTCGTGAGTTCTCCACTTCCCACTTTGATCAGCCCCATTCCACGATCAATTAAGAAACGTGCACTCACCTCCTCATCCGGTGTTGATAAAAAATGTATCCCCATCAACTCCGCAAATTCTTGTAATTCTGAAAATTGATCGTGAGTCAATTCCAGCGATTTCAAGAGATCAAATTGGCTCTTAGACCCCGTATTAACCTCTTGATAATCAGCGCTCAAAGACTCCTCGGTAACTATTAATTCAGTCACCCATGTCTGAAATTTCACCACATCAGCACCAGCGTTCTTAGCTGCTATGATCAGTTCCTTAGCTAACTCGATATCGCCATTATGATTTACTCCCGCTTCTGCAATAATCAGGCACTTTCCTTTAGAAAACTCTAACATAATTAAACCTCGATTCCTCTCTCCTTGATAAGCATTTCAGCAATCCTAAACTCTAATAAAGTATCGATATCAATTGACCTTTCTTGCGGCATTTCTACCCCCTTTGTCACGCCGCCATACATTCCCCTACCGTCCATCAAGAGCTCTGACCTCACCATATAAATAGCTCCATTGACAATATATGGTAATTCTAAGGATTGTCGGGTTGGCCCACATTTGGGCTGCTTCATGAAATCCTCTAAAGTACCATCTGGACGCATAAATTTCATCCACTGTGGAGGTTCTGAGACCTCTCGCACCGAAACTACAGTATCAACACCTCCTTGTTTTGCCACATCAATAACAGAGGAGATATCTTTTTGATCTCTCAAAGGGCTAGTTGGCTGAAGCAGCATCACCCAATCATAGACCTCACTATAACACTCTTGAGATTGCTTAAGCGCATGCTCCATCACATCTTCGCCCGATGCATTACAACTAGCTAATCCGGCAGGCCTCATGAATGGGACACTGGCTCCACACATTCTTGATACATCTGCGATCTCATCATCATCTGTACTCACGATTACACGAGAAAACACTCTAACACCCAATGCTAATTCAATGGTCCATGTAATCAACGGCTTCCCAGCCAAGTACTTTACATTTTTTCTAGGGATCCCTTTCGAGCCCCCTCTAGCTGGAATTACCACTAAAACATTCATCTTTTAATAACTAAATATTCGATACCACATAAAAAGTAAATTATAGATAAAATACCTCTTCCACAACCTCCTTGGCTCCTTACACAATCGATAAAACCACTCCATGCCAATACTCTGCATCCAACTCGGCGCTTGATCTACTTCTCCTGCATGAAATGCGAATGCGGCTCCGATGCCGAAATAGCAGCCTGGAGGCAATTGCTCTTTATGTGCCGCAATCCAACGTTCTTGTTTTGGGCAGCCGAGACCGATCCAAATCAGATTCGCGCCGGACTCTACAATTTTTTCTCTAATTCTCTCAAACTCATCTTCAGCCCAATCGCCAAATGGTGGAGAGTAACTGCCTGTTATTTGTGAAGCAGGATATTCCTTCTGAAACCGCTGATGAAGTTTATCCAGTGTACTCTGTGCGCCACCTAGGAAAAAATGCTTCAGCTTTTTATTTTCTGATGATGCTTCGATAGCTTTTAACATCAAAGTCGGCCCATAGACCCTATCAGTGAGTTTACCTGTAAGCTTTACACTCTCACAAGTATGACCGCTTCCCTCTTTTTCCTCTACACTTTTTCCTTTTGCCAAGGCTCGATTGATTGCCCAGATCAAAGGCATTCCGTCAGGACAAATAAGGTCGAATTTCGACATGACTTCGCCAAAGTCCTTCTCGTGGCGCGCTAGGGCAGCTACATGCGTATTAGCTGCTTCCACGGCATACGCACAGTCATCTTGTAATGCCTTTTCAAAAACCCACGCTATCGCTGATGCATAATCAATAACAGCAACTGGCAAGCCGATTACATCGACAGTATAAAATGGTTTAGACAAGGGATTAAAAGCGGGCTCCTTATTTACCTAACAATTCTTTAAAATAGTGGATCGTCTTATCGAGTCCATCATCTAAGGAAATAGTTGGTTCCCAGTCTAGATGTTCTTTCGCCATGCTGATGTCTGGTTGGCGTTGCTTCGGGTCATCGCCTGGTAGTGGATGGTATGTCAGCTTTGAAGAGCCTCCCACTTTCGCGAGAACTTGCTCAGCGAGCTCAATCATCGTAAATTCGTTTGGATTGCCGATATTGATTGGGCCAATTATTTCATCCTGATTCATGAAACGCGAGAACCCTTCAATAAGGTCATCAACATAGCAGAATGATCGAGTCTGTGAACCATCTCCATAAATGGTGATATTTTCACCACGAAGCGCCTGCACGATAAAGTTAGAAACCACTCTTCCGTCATCCGGATTCATGCGAGGTCCGTAGGTGTTAAAAATTCTAACAATACGAATATCCACTCCGTTTTGGCGGTGGTAATCGTAAAACAGAGTCTCGGCGGCGCGCTTGCCCTCATCGTAGCAAGAGCGAATCCCTATCGGATTCACATTCCCCCAGTAGCTTTCTGGCTGTGGGTGCACGTGTGGGTCGCCATACACTTCTGAAGTCGAGGCCTGGAACACTCTGGCTCCAGTACGTTTAGCTAAACCAAGGGTATTGATAGCCCCCATCACTGAGGTCTTAATCGTTTTGATCGGATTGTGCTGATAGTGAGGCGGCGATGCTGGGCATGCCAAATTGTAAATCTGATCGACCTCAGCTTTAAACGGGTCGATCACATCATGACGCAAGAGCTCGAAGTTTGGGTTTCCTAACAGATGCGTAACATTCCTCTTAAATCCCGTGAAGAAGTTATCGAGACAGATTACTTCATGGCCTTCATTGAGAAGGCGCTCGCAGAGGTGAGAACCTAGAAATCCAGCTCCTCCAGTTACTAGTATGCGCATAATGGTAAGTTAAAAATATTTAATTGAAAATGGCTCAAGTTGTTTAAGCCTTTAGAAAACTAGCAATTGCTTCAATCACTTCATTTTTCTGATCAAGTGTGAGCTCTGGATAGATCGGGATGCTGATCACCTCTAGAGCTAACTGCTCACAAACTGGAAGACCTGTTTTAGGCAAGTCACTGAAGCATTCTTGTTGGTGCAATGGAACCGGATAGTAGGTATCACAGCCAATCCCATTTTCTGTGAGGTGTGCACGAAGTGAGTCGCGCTGACCTCCGAGCACACGAATCGTAAACTGATTCCAAATATGTTCATTGTGCTCATACGCCACGGGGAGAACTAACTTGATCCCCGCAGCCTGATGACGGAAGTTTTGCGACTCTATACATCCACAGTCTTGTTGCTGGGCTTGAGTGACACCATCAAGCAGCGAAAGCTTCTCCACGTAATACTTCGCATTCGCTTGGCGCTTCTCTGTGTAACTATCGTATTCACGTAATTTCACGCGCAACAGAGCAGCTTGCAGTGCATCGCAGCGGAAATTACCTCCCAAGTACTTATGATAGTACTTCGGGTTCATTCCGTGATTCCGTAGCATAAGTGCCATTTCAGCGAGCGCATCATCATTAGTGACCAACATTCCCGCATCACCAAAACCTCCTAGGTTTTTTGATGGGAAGAAGGAATACGCGCCAAAGTCGCCGATAGAACCGACTCCCTTGCCTTTGTATTTTGCGCCAATTGCTTGAGCGCCATCTTCGATAACTTTCAATGCATTTCCAGAGGCAAAACTCATTACCGCATCCATGTCAGCAGCTTGTCCAAAAAGATGCACAGGCATGATAGCCTTCGTCTTCGCCGTAAGCTTTTTCGCCGCGTCAGTGAGATCGATATTGAAACATACTGGACAACTATCAACGAATACTGGAGTCGCACCCGTACGCGCAATACAGCCAGCTGTTGCAAAAAATGTAAAGGAAGGGCAAAGCACTTCATCTCCCTCACCAATACCTAAAGCCATCAAGGCTAACAGAATAGCATCTGTACCAGATGAAACCGAGATAGCATGCTTCACGCCTACCATTTCCGCCACTTCTCGCTCGAAGGCTTCCATTTCTTCACCCATGATGAAGCGACCAGATTGCAAGACGCGATCAAAGGTTGCTCTTAGCTCATCTTGAAGCGGGAGGTTCTGTGCATTTACATCGAGAAGTGGTACTGGCATGAAAATTGAATTATTGTGAACTACATCTTAGGAATACTCCTAATCCGTTGCGTTCTTTTACGACGAGATAGGAGGGCAAGTCCACCCATACCTAATAAAATCGTAGAGGTGGGCTCTGGTACTGATGTTATCGAAATGGAATCGAAGCTCATACCATTACCGGAAACATATTCCAGCTTGAATACATCAGACGAGGTGAACGCGATGCTTGGCGAAACTGTGTTTGCTGAATAATCAACAGCTCCACCTCCATTTTTAGTTAAGCGAATATAGTCTGAGCCACCAACTGAGGAAAACGTTAGCTGATCTAGCAATCCTGTAGCATTAAAGCTAAAGCTCAAACTCTCAGCGCCAGCCACACCATCGATTTCAGCGGTTAAATCACCTGAGTCAAAATGATTCACACCAAACGCGTTCGCGGTTTGGTTAAGTGAACCTTCTGTTGAGGTCATAGTTAAAATCACGCCATCCACCTCATACAAGCCAGCCTCAATACTGGTTGTTCCAGTAAGATCGCGAAGATTAAAAAGAACTATTGCAGCTTGAGCATTCGCCCACAAAACTGCACCGACAACGAACACACAATAAGTCGTTTTCATTGTAAGTTTTTCTAGCAAATATCTCCGCTTTGGCTAGAACATTCTGTTAGAAAAACTACTCTCGGATATTTGAGAGCAGAGATAAAGCCCGTTAGATATACTCTAACGGGCTTGTATAAATTACACAACCATACCAGCAGCAACGGTCTCGTTGGTGCTCGCATCGACAAGAATGAAGGAACCTGTGTGACGGTTCTTAGTATACGAATCAATATGAAGCGCTTTCGCAGTGCGAAGCTTAATACGACCGATGTCGTTCATACTGAGAGTCTGCACATCTTCCTTCTTATGGAAATTATTCACGTCCACTTGGTAGTCTAATGACTGAACTACAGCCTTTGTCTCCTGCTCCGTGTGGCGGATAATGTACTTGCCGCGTACCGCAAGTGGGCGCTCAGAGAACCAACAAACCATCGCTTCTACGTCCTGAGTCGAGGTTGGTGGATTGTTCGCCTTAACGATCATATCGCCACGGGAGATGTCAATTTCATCATCGAGAGTGATCGTAACTGACTGAGGAGCGAAAGCTTCCTCTAGCTCTCCGTCTGCTGTGTGGATAGACTTGATGGTACTCTTGAATCCAGATGGAAGCGCAAGCACTTCATCACCAGGCTTGAACACCCCACCAGCTACACGCCCCGCAAAACCACGGAAATCATGCCACTCGTTTGAGTGAGGGCGGATGACCCACTGTACAGGGAAACGCGCTTCGACGTGATTCTCACCACCACCGACGTAAACGTTTTCAAGATGGTAAAGAAGGCTTCCACCTTCATACCAAGGCATATTTTCAGATTTATCTACCACATTATCACCACGGAGTGCGGAGATAGGAATCGTAGTAATTTCAACAAGGTTACCGAGGCGGCTAGCTAGCTCACGATACTCTGCAATAATCTCTTCGTAACGCTCTTCTGAGAAGTCAACGAGGTCCATCTTATTCACCGCAACAACAATGTGCTGGATTCGAAGAAGGTTCGCTATGAATGTGTGACGCTTAGTCTGCTCGATCACACCTTTGCGGGCATCGATAAGAATAATTGCCATGTCCGCTGTAGACGCGCCAGTCACCATGTTACGGGTGTACTGAATATGACCAGGAGTATCAGCTATGATGAACTTGCGCTTAGGTGTCGCGAAGTAGCGGTAGGCTACATCGATAGTGATACCTTGCTCACGCTCGGCCTTGAGACCATCTGTCAGAAGGGCTAGATTCACTTCCTCGTCACCGCGCTTCTTTGAGCTGGTTCTGACAGCTTCAAGCTGGTCTTCGAAAATTGATTTTGAATCATAGAGCAAGCGCCCGATGAGTGTTGACTTACCGTCATCAACGGAACCTGCTGTGGTAAAACGTAAAAGATCCATGGGAAATTTGTGATTTAAGAATTAAAAAATTAAAAATTGAACTAGAGGCCTAAAAGTAGCCTTCCTTCTTACGATCTTCCATGGAGGTCTCGGAGCGCTTATCATCTGCGCGATTACCACGCTCAGTCTGACGAGCTGCTGCCACTTCCTCAATGATACCGTCGAACTCAGTAGCTACGGACTCTACCGCGCCGGTGATTGTAGCATCACCCATAGTACGGAAGCGAATGCTCTTTTTTTCGACCACTTCTCCATCACGAGGAGAAACGAACTCAGAAATGGCCAGGATTGTACCGTTACGAGTGATACACTCGCGCTCAGCGGCGAAGTAGAGGCATGGAAGGTCGATATTCTCTTCCTTGATGTATTGCCAGATATCCATTTCAGTCCAGTTTGAAAGTGGGAACACACGGAAGTGCTCACCCTGCTGCTTACGGCCATTGAAAAGATTCCAGAGCTCTGGGCGCTGATTCTTAGGATCCCATTGACCAAAGTCATCACGGTGAGAGAAAAAGCGCTCTTTCGCACGTGCTTTCTCTTCATCGCGGCGACCGCCACCAAGACACGCATCGTAGCCATGCTCTTCGATTGTATCTAGGAGAGTGATTGTTTGAAGCGCGTTACGGCTTGCATCAAGTCCAGTTTCTTCCTGCACTCGACCTTCATCGATCGACTTCTGCACAGAACCCACGATGAGACGCGCGCCGATCTTTTCAGCGTAAAAATCGCGGAACTCGATAGTTTCTGGGAAATTGTGACCCGTATCGACGTGGACCAATGGGAATGGAATACGTGCAGGGTGGAATGCTTTGTACGCAAGGTGCGCCATTACAATGGAATCCTTACCGCCCGAGAAAAGGAGGCCTGGATTTTCGAACTGTGCCGCAGTCTCACGGAGAACGTAAATCGCTTCCGCTTCAAGCTGCTTAAGATGGCTCAAATTATAATTAGACATATCTGTTAGTTTTGAGAAATTTGGGGGGTGATTGATTGTAGAAGAGTTTCGAGACTTTCTTCGACGCTTTGGTTTTCTGTTTCGATTACTAGATCAGCGTTATTGGGTTCTTCAAATGAAGAAGATTTCCCAGAGAAGTTGGCAACCTTACCGTCCTTCACTTTCGCGTAAAGCCCTTTCACATCCCGCTCTTGGCAGGCTTCGAATGACGCTTTCACGTAAACTTCTATGTACTGACCATCTCCCAGTATTTCGCGTACTTGATCGCGGAAAATATTTTGAGGCGTGATCAGAGAGACAAGAACAATAGCGCCGTTATGACGGAGGATTTTAGCTAATTCAGCAGCTCGCCGGATGTTCTCTTTACGATCTTCATCAGTAAACCCGAGACCGGCATTTAAGCCAGAACGCAAATTATCGCCGTCAAGCATAACCACATAGCGCCCTTTAACGTGTAAAGCCTGCTCTGCTGCGTTAGCGATAGTAGATTTACCCGAGCCTGATAGTCCGTACATCCACACCACCAAACCACGTTGACCTAAGAGCTCTTCTTTAGCTACTTGTGGGAGCTGTCGCTCGTATTCTGGGTAAATATTGCTCATGCTTTTATTTTGCTAAATTTCGCTTTCCAATTTGCACTTTTTTGCGGCAGCCACAGCCAAAAACGCTCGTGCATGTAATATATAAAAAACTTCAAAAAGAACTCCACCGCAGCGATCTTGCCAGCGAGCTCAGTCTCACCAGTCCACAACCAAGCTATCAAGTAGGTAGTCAGCGTTGCTAAACAACGCCAGGTGATACCTTTCATCACACTTAATCTTCTGCTGTCTCCTAGGGGCTTACTCATGACGCAGACAGCCATAAATGAGCCTTGTAACATTGGCAAGAATTATTTCATTCCTAAGTTGCCTAGTTTAGTAATGATTAAACAATGGCAACCTCAAAAAACGCTGCCGCCCTTGGTCAATCCAGCTATTTGCACTAGAAACCTTCCGAGTATTTTGCGTAATGATATTTGCGAGCTAACCACGTAAGGAATGATCAATTAGGAGAAAAACAACAGAAACTAAAAAAAGTTCAATTAAAAATGAACAATCTTAATCTTCACCTAGTTAACTCACATCATCAGGCCTCCCTGGAAGTAAAAGAGACAGTAAATCCACCTCAACCTCGCGATCACTACCTATAAAGTTTACCAGTAGTCGCACACGTTCATTCGCAGGGAGCACCTCGATCACTTCTCCCATTTGCCCGCCCAGCGGCCCATCAGCTAATTCATAGCTCTCGCCAGCCTTCACTTGGTGAGTAATCACTACCTCCTCAGCCTCACCTAACTCATCTTGCAGCTGCCCCACAAACTCTTCAGAGAGCGACGGCATGACCTCTCCAAAATGCACCACCGAGAGAACTCCCTGAGCGTATTTCACAGCTCGCCCATGCAGCGCCCTATCAAATTTCACAAAAAGGTAGCCAGGAAACATCGCCTCACTCCACCACACTTTCCCCCTACGTGTCACCTTTTGGAATCTAACCAAAGGGCAAACCACCTCCAAGCCCAGAGACTCCCTCAATGACTTTGCAGCCAATCTCTCTCGTTTCGGCTGAGAGCGAACCACATACCAGACCATCGGACTAACATCCATTAACTTGATAATATTTTCTGTAAAATTGGCAGCAAAAGGGACGCCTTGCCTCGCCATTTGTCCAAACGATTAAGGCGATCCATAAAAAATACATTCTCCACATCCACCTCTTCTCGAAGATCTGCAATCTTAACCTTGGCTGATGAAAGATGAGGACGAACTTCCTCTCGGATAAAACCACCCACAAGACTCTTCAGCTCAACATCAGCCTCGTAGTACGTCTTTCGCCCCTCATTCGCATCACATTCGCGAATTGCCCCCAAGGTCCTCAACATCTTCAGCCCCTGACTCGCTGTACCTTTACTCACTTGGAGCAGTTCCACCAAATCATCCAATGAGAGCGCCGCCTCACGGATGTAAAGTAAGCCGTAGATCTCTCCAACAGATTTAGGCAGCCCCAACACCTTCACACCATCAGCAAACAGAGCAACAACCCCTTCCTCTAACTTAGTTAAGCGGGAAGTCGCATCGTCCATGGTTTTAAATAGGGCAAAAAAAGAGCCGCCCCTCATCAGAGGAAGCGGCTCAAGAAAATTATTTACCAGAGTATACTGGAATATCCGAAAACTGTGGAAGAGGTCGGAGTGGCGGAGCTTTAGCTTCACCTGTGCAACAACCACAGGAGCTTAAGAGAACAGAACCTGCAGCAGCGGCAGCGATTGTTAGAATACGTAGTGCTTTCATAGAGTGTTATATAATTCGCAGTGCATATTGCGCTCACCAGACACCAGCGCAAGAAAAAAGCGGACTTCCCAAAGGAAAGCCCGCTTCAAATGATTTGCTAGTAGCAATTACTTAGCTGGCATCACTGGCACTGGAGTTGGCTCAGGGGATGAACCAGCTGAACCACATGAAGATGTGAGTGCGAGACCTGCTGCAGCTGCTGCGAGTGCGATTACTTTAATGAATTTCATAATACTTTTAGTTTTTATTAGTTAGCCCCTAATGGGACGTTGGTTAGATTAGCATGCCAAACATGCCGTTCCATTAGACTTACATACATCCGCAGCAAGAACTAAGGAAAGTGAGAGATGCCGCTACTGCAGCATAGAGGAAAGCTTTAACGAACTTCATGTATTTACTTAGCTGGGGCTACGTATACTGGAGTTGGTTCTGCATTACTACCACAAGAGGTAAGTGAAACGAGAGAGACAGAGGTCGCCAATACAGCGATAAGCTTAATGAACTTCATAGGTTTTTCTGGTTAATTAAATGTAAAGTTAGGTAAGTTAGTTTAACAATCTAACATGGAGCCTAAACTAGTAAACAATCCTGCTAGATGCAAGATCAATTCTAGATAATTCAATGCATTCTACTCACCTCCAACTCACACACCAACCAAACATACACATCAACTCATTCACTTGGAGCAACTTAAGCGACACTTAGCTGTACATCAAATCGATCAAAGTCCTTAAAGACAAGCATTGCCAAATCTAGAATCATAGCTATGTTCCCCGCCCACTCAACCCGAGTTCTATGACCATGAAAGAAGCTAAACACATCGCAATCGTCGGCGCCACAGGAGCCGTAGGTGAAGAAATGCTCGCTTGTCTCGACCAGCGCAACTTCCCAATCAGCGAGCTCACATTGCTCGCCTCTGCACGCTCTGCAGGCAAAATCATTCCCTTTCAAGGTAAAGACATTATTGTCAAAGAACTCACACACGATTCTTTTGAAGGCGTAGACATTGCACTCTTCGCAGCAGGTGGCGGCACCTCACTCGAGTACGCCCCTTCAGCAGCGAAAGCTGGAGCGATAGTGATCGACAACTCTTCAGCCTATCGCATGGACGACGAGGTTCCTCTCATTGTGCCAGAAATCAACCCAGAAGCAGCGAAAGAAGCGACAAAAGGCATCATAGCCAACCCAAACTGCACCACCATCATCTCCCTGATGGCACTCTACCCACTGCATAAGAAATACGGCCTAAAGGCTATCATAGCTTCTTCCTACCAAGCCGTTTCTGGCTCAGGTGCTCAAGGCATCGCCGAACTTAAGCAACAGTGCGAAGCAATCGCGAATGGCGGGGAAATAGTTTCCGAAGTCTACCCGACACAGATCGCTTTCAACGTGATCCCACAAGTCGATGTCTTCGAATCTGACCATTACACTAAGGAAGAGATAAAGATGCTCAATGAGTCACGTAAAATCCTTAAGCTTCCTGAACTGAAAGTCACCTGCACATGCGTACGCGTCCCAGTCTATCGCTCACACTCAGTCTCGATCACTGCTGTATTTGAAAATACACCAAGCGTAGAAGACGCACGCGCAGTTTACGCGGACTACCCAGGAGTCGATGCCAAAGACGATCCGTCACAAAACATCTTCCCAACTCCACTCGACACCACCCTCAAGGACAACTGTCTTGTAGGGCGTATCCGTGAAGACAAGGTTATCGATAACGCGCTCGCTCTCTGGGTCGTTGGCGATCAAGTCCGTAAAGGCGCAGCTCTCAACGCTGTCCAAATCGCAGAAATTCTCTAACCAGTTTCTTACTGGAACAGATCAAGTATTTAGTTGGTAGTTCGAAGCTACTAACTGCCAACTTTAAACTACCAACTTCCCACACCATCGTGAGCGAGCTCAAACCTTGGCTGAAAGCCCAACAAGAAATCGTAGATGCTGCGCTCGGCTCTCTCCTTCCAGCCGAAGACACACGCCCATCCACCATCCACAAAGCCATGCGTTACAGCATGTTTGCTGGAGGTAAGCGCCTGCGGCCGATTCTTTGTCTCGCTGCTGCAGAAGCATGCGCTGGTGACGAAAAGTCCGCACTCTTCCCTGCTGCCGCGGTCGAAGTCATGCACACCTATTCGCTAGTGCACGACGACCTCCCTAGCATGGACGACGATGATCTTCGCCGTGGTCGCCCTACTTCTCACGTCGTCTATGGCGAAGGCATAGCCGTACTCACTGGTGACGCCTTGCTAACTGAGGCATTTACCATCGTCGCGCAAACTCCTGCTACCGAGCGCTACAATGCGCGCGACTACGTACTCGAACTTTCCGAAACTGGCGGGAGCAGAAAACTCATCGGCGGCCAAGTCCTCGACCTCGAAGGTGAAGGCAAAGACCTCAACCAAGAGCAACTCGTTCACATTCACGAAGCGAAAACTGCAGCCCTGCTCTGCAGCTCACTCCGTCTCGGCGGCATGAGTGCCAACTGCACTGCCCAGCAGCTTCAAGCTCTCACCGACTTTGGCTACAACCTAGGTCTCGCATTCCAAGTCATCGACGACATCCTCGATGTCACGCAGACCACTGAACAACTAGGGAAAACGGCAGGCAAAGACGAGTCTGTCGCGAAATCCACTTACCCGGCCATTCTTGGCCTCGAGGAATCCAAGGTCGAAGCTGCGCGACTCACTCAACTAGCACTCGATTCCCTCAAGCCTCTTGGCGAAAAGGCTTCCCGTCTCGAGCAAATCGCGCGCTACATGCTCGAACGCGAGTATTGATTCGCCCTAGACGACAGAGCAAAATCTGAGCATACTTCCACCATGCTCAAAACTCTATTTCTCACCACCTTCCTTCTCTATCCTCTCGCCTTTGCGGATGATGTTAAAGACACGTGGCATGAACTCTCCATCGTCAGCCAAAATGCTGGCTACCGCATTCACATGCTAGGTGTCGACACTGGCGAGCCGAACCCAAAGGACTTTGCGCAACAAATCGCCGCGATTAACAAAAATCTCGATTCCTTAGTCGAAAAAGGAATTCTCGTAAAAAAACATTTTGAGCTGAAACCCGAGCTCGATATCCAAGAATCAGTTATAAAATCCGTAAAAAAACTCGTCGCTAAATATGCGCCAGAATACGGTATCTATGTCATCCAAGAAATGATGGACATCGGCACCCGCCAGCATCTTTCTACCTTCGTTGAAAATGCCCCTTTGATCCTCAACGCTCGCATGCCACAAGGCTTTCTTAATGAGCTAGAAGCCCTCCTAGAAAAAGAAGGTTACAAGAAATAATTACACATCGCTGAGCCGCCACACGTGAATGTAGTACATCTCCCGTAGCAGAAACTGCCACTGGCTCTTTTCAGAACGATACATACTGGTGCGTGTTGCTGAAGGCTTCGCAACAACATCGTGCTTCTTGGCAATCGCCAACGCACGCTTAAGGTGCCACGGATCGCTTACTAAAAGTGCATTATTGATCCCCTGATCATGCATCAACTTCTCAGCTTCGATAATATTCTCCTCAGTCGTTTGTGACTTTTTTTCTAGTAGAATATCATCCTCTGGTATGCCCTTTTTCACACAATAATCGTAGGCTACCTCACTCTCTGAAAACTCAGCATCCTTACCGTAGCCGCCGGTTAGAATAAGCGTTTTCACCCGACCTTCCTTGTAGAGCTTTATCGCGTGGTCGATGCGAGCTTGAAAGACTGGCGATGGCTTCGTGTGATAGGCGGCAGCACCTAAAACGATAGCACAGTCAGCTTTCGAGCCATCATCACCATAGCCGATGTGATTGATCGACCAAGCCTGCCAGCCCATATACGCAAACAAACACACAGAAATAAGCGCAACGATCTTAAATCGGCGCCTCCAACTTTCGGTAAATGAACTCTTCTTAGCCAATAGGTATAAGGCACTCAGCCTCTCCAGAAAAATAACACCGAAAATCTTCTAACCAAGGTTTTTATACGCCTCTATTGCAAGCCGCATACCCTTCGCCTTTTGTAACGTTTCCTCGTATTCCGCTTGTGGAACTGAATCCGCCACAATCCCAGCGCCCACGTGATAATGCAGCTCATTCCCATCACGCACCAAGGTGCGAATCACGATATTGAACTGGCTCTGACCGTTGAAGCCAAAGTAGCCCACAGCCCCAGTGTACAACTTGCGCGGCACCTCCTCTAATTCCTCGATAATCTCCATCGCTCGCTTCTTCGGAGCACCAGTGATACTTCCACCTGGGAAACACGCCGCGAGCGCCTGCACTTGACCCACGCTTTGCGCTAACTTGCCAGAGACAGTGGATACGAGGTGATACACTTGCTCGTATTTCTCAAGCTTCAGCATCGCCTCTACCTGCACAGAACCAAACTCGCACACCTGTCCAAGGTCGTTGCGCTCTAGATCCGTAATCATTACTAGCTCAGCGACTTCTTTCTCGGAGGTCCTCAGCTCGAAAGCACTCCGCTGATCCTGAGCTGGATCATCATAGCGCGGCCGCGTACCTTTGATAGGCCTAGTCTCCACCCTCTGCTTATCAAATTTTAAAAATGTCTCGGGTGAGGACGACAATACCTCGCGATTATTTAAATCTATATAGCTAGAAAGCGGGGCTGGGGTGGTCTCTCTCAATGACCGATAAAGCCCCCATGCACTCTCCCCATGCACTTCAGCATAAAACCGCTGAGTCAAGTTTACCTGATAGATGTCACCCGAGGTAATATACTCTTTGATCGCAAAAACTTTTTCCAGGTATGCGCTCTCGTCCAACTGTGCACTAAAATCACCAATCGCAAGACGCCCCGGCTCTCCACCATCTTTAAGCTCAGAAGAAAGCCCTCCCACTTCATACCACTGCTGCTCGCTGTGAACGTAAACCAGCATTTCTGAATACACACCAAAGCAGAAATCCCCCTCGTACTCGATCCAACCACAGAGACCGCCATTGGGCAGTCCTCCCTGCTCAGAACTCTTTTCCGCAAGCACACGCTCAAGTTCAGAAATATCATCTACGTTTCCCTTCAGCACGCGAGATGGTCGAGCCCCTATCACACTAAGGATTTCACCAGCACTGTCTGGAAAATTTCCCGCGCTATCAAAAAAAACTAAACCTCCGAGATGCCTCAGGCCTGCAGCCACATCTACTGGCTGCATCTCTAGCTCTAGCTTTCTCATCTTGTCTTTCATCATTCGCCTGCAGAAACCCATACGCCATCTCTTCTTTTCCTCCAATCGAATATTCACCCTAACAACAGATCATTTAGCGAAAATCGTCCTTCCCATCCCCCGCCTCTATCCTCTAGGGTGCGTTGCTCATGGGCACATCTACCCCAGAATCGGCTGCAGTTCGGCGTCCGACCTTCGCTTTCGCGTGCGGTCTGCTCGCCTGTATTGCTTTTGCCCAGTTACTTTCTGTCGGTATCGCCATCGCCCTCCGGGTCGGAGAAACCCGTGAAGTTGTCCGTTACGTCAAGGGCGACCCAATCATCGTCTCTGTCCCCACACTGCGTGACCCCATTAACGCCACAGGTAAATCGGCTGAGCCCCGCAGTGTTGAACAGATTCTCGCCGCTTATGCCAGCGATGTTAAAATTCCTAGCCCAGCACCGCAGAACTCAGCCATACCGATCCTATCTCTCTCGAACACCCTGTCACCCAGCTCGGAGTACCTAGTCAAGAATCCACAGGTCGAGCGACTAATCGACCAAGCAATCCAAGAACATGAAAAGGGCGACATTATGACTGCCTTAGTCAAACTTGAAGAAGCAGAAGCAGTCGACGCTGCAGAACCCGCCGTTTTTTATCGCAAGGCACTCCTCTTCGAAGACATGGGTCAATGGGATCGAGCAACCAACAACTATGAAAAAATCTTCACCATGGGACCTAGCATCGGCGTACTATACCACAAAGCGGCGTTCAAACTTTCCCACGGCATTAATCCAGAGTCGAACAAGCAAGATCTTCTCGTCATCGGCCACATTCTCCACCGCATCGCACCAGATAAACTCAGCGCTCGTCTCACCATCCCGATTCGCTCTGGCAGCAACAGCGACTTCGACCCCACTCACATTTCAGTAGAGGTTCACCATTACGATCTGGTAGACAACAAACGCATTGAGCCCGTCCCCCCAGCCCGAGCTGATTCCAAAAGCGAACGCTGGCTCAACGAACCCGTCGATTGGGCGAACGGTGAAGAAATCGCTGAAGCCCTCTACACGCTGCCACCTACTAATGAAGCGAACGCTCATCTATTCGGTGATAGAAAATATTTTGGGTATGTCGCTGAACTCTACTATAAGAACGAACTCATCGACCAGCAGGCCTACCCTCGTAGGCTACATGCCACCCATGCTGAAAAGCAACACCAGCCGAACTTCGCCATGCCATTTGACATGCCATTCGACTTCCCACTCGATGAGCCTCTGCCAAATATCAACCCGGACAACCCACTGCTGCCCGCCCTCCCGCGCAACTAATACAACTCATGGAGAACGCACAACATCGCCTAGAAGTGGGCATGCAGGTTGGAGATTACCTATTGCTAGAACTTCTCTATGACGGGCCGACTACCCGCACCTGGAAAGCTCAACAGGTCTCAGTCGACCGCGAGGTCATTATTGACAGTCTCAACCGCGCTGTGCACCAGCACGAAGAAACAGTCTCTACCTTTATTAGCGACATCCGAGCAAAGGCACATGTCGACCACCCACTCATTGGCTCCGTATTTGAGGCAGTGAGAGAAGGAGACCTCTGCTTCTACGCGAGGGAAAGCCTGCACGGTAAGACTCTAGATGAACTCGGAGAGGCCGGTAAAAAAATGCGACCAGAAAAAGTCGTACACGTCCTCCGCCAGATCGCCGAAGCGAACCTCTATTTAGAAGAGCACCAGATTGCAGCCCTCCCTATTGGTCCAGATCAGATATTTATCGCTGAGCATAGCCTATGTAGGCTCATTAATATGGCGGTTGGGGGAGAGAGAGACCACAATGCTTCTACTCAAGACAAGCACGTCATCGCGACAGCATTCATTCCCCTTCTTAAATCTTCCTGCCCAGGATCGACTCGCACGCTCTCACTGCTTAACTACATGGAAGATCTCGAGCGGGAAATCCCTCTCACGTGGGAACAGATCCGCGAACTATCAGAAGAAGTGGAGTTACAGCTCTCAGAGCCGAGTGTCCCCATTCCTCTTTCTGAAGAGAAAGTAACGCACACCAGATCTAGATCTCTCTTATTACTCGCAGGAGCCGGGATAGGAGCAGCCATCGTTCTCGGCCTAGGAGCTGTTCTCATGAATCAACCAGAAAAGCCACAGGAGAGAAAACTCACGGACTCAGTCCATATCCCTGCAGGAAAATACCTGACTCACGAAGGGAGGCGAAATGATATCAGCGAATTTTGGATCGATGCCCACGAAGTAACGATCGCGGAGTACGCGAAATTCCTCGATGCCATGAGCCTCTTCAGTGCCGATGAGTCAGAGATCTACCAACATAAAGATCAACCAACATCCATAACAGACCACCTTCCTCTCGACTGGGATGAGTTACTCACAGCAGCACGCAATGGTACGACTTGGAACGGTATTCAAGTTGACCTCAATTGCCCTATCATAGGAATAAATTGGTGGGACGCCTACGCGTACTGCGCGTACAATCGTCGACGCCTTCCTACTCAAGAAGAGTGGAACGCTACTCTACGTCATTCTAAAACAGATACTCTAGCACGCTCGAACTGGGGTCCAGTCGACCAACAGAGCCAAGACGTCACCAGTAATGGAATATACGGCCTCGCTGGCAATGTCTCGGAATGGACTGCTAATACGAGCAAAGACCCCACCTTCCCCACAAAACCGAAAATGCCTGTCGTCTGCGGTGGCTCATACTTGAAGAAAAGTAGTTCCGCTAACTCCCGCGAATGGCTATCTACCGAACAGACCGATGAACAAGACGCCCGCAGTATCCGCCGGAGCGACATCGGTTTCCGAACCCTTTCTAACCGCCCCGATTAATAATAACCTCTAACACATACATTCTATCATGCGTATTCTAATCCTACTCGCAGCACTACTGCTCAGTCCTAGCTTATTTGCTCAAATCACCGTACACATCAAACCGAATAATCAATCCTATCTCAGTTACGAGCCTATTCATGCTCAAGTTTCCATTACCAACCAATCTGGCAGACCACTCACCCTACGTAACACAGGCAATGATAGCTGGATCGAATTTGTCGTGAAAAACCAAAGTGGTCGAGTCGTAGGCCAAATCACACCTGCAGCATACGCGGGCACCACCATCCCTACAGGTGAAACGATTCGCTCGTCCTTCCTCCTCAACAACCACTACGACCTAGCTCTCCCCGGCAATTACAGCGTCTACGCTGTTGCTAGAACACCTGACCAAAACGGCCGTCAGGGTACACGCTCCAACCAAGGCTACTTCACAGTCAACCGTGGCGTACCATCTTGGAAGGCCAAAGTCGGTGTCCCTGGTGTTGCTGGTGATGAGCGCGAATACCGTCTCATAGACTTCAACAATGGTAATAGCCCTCAACTCTATATACAGGTGGAAGATGTGAAATTCAGCCGTATGCTCGCGTGTTACAGCATGGGTCGTAACCTTTCTTTCCGCCAGGCACTGAAATCCATCGATCGTGAAAACAATCTACACGTCCTCTTCATGACCACACCTGAACTCTACTGCTATACGGTAATAAATACTGCAGGGGAAACAGTGAAACGTCTCTACCACAAGACAGCAGGATCCACTAAACCCTACCTACACACCCACGATGATGGCTCAATCGTAGTCGCTAACTCTATCCTCTACGACCCAGAAAAAGAAGCAGAAGAACAGAAGAAGTTTCACAAGCTCTCCGAAGTTCCTGGTGGATTTGAACAATAAAATATTGCATCCCTACAGATCCTCATTGAGCGTCCACAGCCAGCAGCTAGCGAACCATACTCATGTCTAAACCGAACTTTAATAAAGCCACTCTCTCCCACGTCACTCTTGCCAAAATCGGCAATCCTCTGCGCGGAGAGTCACTCAAGACTTCCAAAGAGCTCTGTAAATTCGGCGAGGATGATAAAGACATCCTCACAGTCGCCTTCCTCAAGCCCTTCAAGAGTCTTGAGCCATACCATTTCCACCACTCTAGCTCGCTCGATCTCCATGAGATGCACTGCTATGTGAATACTATCTTTGACCAACAGGAACGCTTCCTCACGTATTCACGGAAAATCGCCCGTCATCTCTACGACAAAACAAAGCACCCTAACATTAAGTCAGGTGACCTCTGCGTAGCGTACCTCAAGGGTGTACAAATCGACGGTGAACCTTGCGATGCCATTTCCATTGTGAAATCCGAGAGCCTCACACCATTTCTTGAAATCTCTGATAACGATGGTGACCTCCAGCTCACTACTCATAACGGAATCTATCCAGACAAAATCGATAAAGGCTGCCTGATCGTCAACTCCAAGAAGGACTCTGGCTACGTCGTATTTACCTTCGACAAAGGCGGCGCTGACACGAACTTCTGGGTACGTGACTTCCTTGGCGCTCGTGCTCGCAAGGACGATAACTTCAAAACCAAGCAATACGCTGAGATGTGTGTCTCCTTCGCCGATGAAGGACTCCCAGAGGAAATGAAGCAAGAGGACAAATACCGCGTTGCAAACGATGCTATGCAGTACTTTGCCGAAAAAGAAAAATTCGATGAGAAACACTTCCAAGACGAAGTTCTCAAGGAGCCATCAATCGTAGAAAAGTTCTCTAGCTACAAAGAAAATTACAAAGACGAAGATGGCGAACCACTCGCTAACGAATTTGAAATCAGCAAGCCCGCTGCAAAAAAAGCGGGTAGTAAGATCAAATCAAATCTCCGACTCGATACCGGCGTAGTACTCAAATTCACGCCCGATTTCGCCGAACGCCAAAACGAAATCATGGAACGCGGGTACGACGAAAAAATGCAAATGAACTACGTCAAAATCTACTACAACGACGAAGTCTAATGTAGCTAGAATTCAATACTCTCACAGAGCTCGCGGCCTCAATGGCCTCGAGCTTTTTTATACCAAAAAGAGACTAATGCTGGAGTGGTTTCCTGGTCAATCAAGGCGTGACGAAGGAGCGGTGCTAGCACAGTGACTGAGGAATAACACAGATTCAACAGGATAGCGCCCAGCCTTCACTTCTTCCGCAACGCGCTATTCCCCAAGCTTCATTAAAATAACATTTGTCTCTTTTCGAACTCAGTTTGGTATTATTGGCTAGAGGAAACAAATTTCAGTGCAAGCTCGGCATACGTTTCTCCTAGAGCTTCCATTCCTTTTTTATCAAACTGCAGCTTATTCTGATTACCGTTTAAGTCATCTGTATCAACAAGCTCCCAACCTTTATTGTTCTTAACTAAAGAGTCCTGAGCTTTACGAACCTTCTCCCAATCTGGGTACTTTTTCTGCAACTTCTCGTCTAAGCCATAGTCTGAGAGCCGAGCTATCACTACATCGATTTTCCCGAGCTCAAGATCCGCCTCCAACTGCTTTACGAAGCGCTGGAAAGAAGCCGCATATTCATCTCCCCAACCCTTTTGAGCATCAGTCTCTCCCTGCATCCAAAAAAGAACCACCTTATCACACTCTTTCTTACGCGCCGCTGCTCTCGCAGTTTCCACGAGACGCTTATACTCTCTTGCCGTTTTTTTAGAGTAACCTGAGCCGTAATGTGACTTTTCCTCACCATCCGAATCTGTCCACTCGGAGTCCACATCGTTCATCCCCATCGACCGACGAGCTAGCCGTGTCCACAAGATGTCAGCCTTCTTTAGATCTTTATCTAGCTTCTCCAAAGCAGGGATAACCGTCCGCTCAGGCCTCATCGACTCCATATTATTTTCACCAGCAAAAATAAATAGGTAACGCTTAGCAGGAGCTGCATGCGATACCATAACCGAACAACATAGCAGTAGTGTGACAATAAGAGTTTTCATAATGGTGAGTAGTTACCCTAACTGATCTCACACGCACATCCAATCATTTTCGCTAGACTCACAACTATCTCTAACTGCGATTGCTGCTATCCATGATAGATAATCGACAGGAAGCTCTAGGCTCGTCTACGGCGCATGAGCAAAGAAAGAGACCCGAGCCCCAATAGCGCTGTAGAGGATGGCTCAGGGATCACATCTATTTGAATCACGTCAGTGATCTTCTTCCCAGATGTTGTCGCGATGAAAGCATTCACTGTACTCCCTACCGCAAGATTATTGGGCGTCTCTACAGTGGTACTATTGGCGAGCATGAACTGTGGAGAAACTGCCACTGTGATGCTACTGTTTAGCGTTACGGTGTAATCACTCCCATTGTTGTTAACGAACCTTAGATTAAAGTCTTCTGGGGCAATATCTAACCCACTGGCAAACCCTCGCATCGCCTGTGATGCCGAAAACAGCCAATCTTGGGCCGCATCAGACTCTCTCATGGCATTAACCGTGATGGATGGCCCTGTGGCGTCAACAAACTCATAACCGCTCAGGCCTGTGTACGCACTTTGCAAGACCAGCTTATAACCATTGAGCCCTATTTCTGTGGCAGTGTCGTCTGTCACAGTGAAATTCAGCGCCTCGGTGAATTGAACTCCTGACAAGTAGCCTCCAGAACTTTGGAAAACGACAGCTGCGTGCGCGACGCATACTAGACCAAGACACGATAGAGAGAATACAATAGGAAGTTTCATAAAAAGTAAGAATTGGCACCACACCTGTCATGGCTGCGGGTTTTTATATACAATAAATGGCCTGCCTGTAGCCAGTTTAAATTCCCTTCTGCCCCATCGCTTTCTTCACATCACGTAAAGCCCCCCGCTGCTTCATCTGAGCCAGTCTGAGCTCATCAGCTAATGTTAAATGATGGATCTGCACCTTATGAGGGTAAAACCTCTCACTTAAACTGCTCTCCCACTGCTTCTGCTGTTCGATCTCTCTAGTGAATGGTCCCGCGATCACTACATCGAGGCACACCAAATTCACTAATGCCAAAGCGAACAATGTCTCATACACAGGCTCACGATATGTCTGCTTATAGAGCGCTGAATCACGATCATGTGGATCTAGGCCTGCAGCACGGTGCGCCGCCTGTATCATCAAATCCGTAGCCGTATCACTATCTAAAAAGGCCGCACCCAGCTCCTTCGCCAATTTTAGGCCATAAGTCGTCTTCCCCACAGCTGGTAGTCCACACACCACATGTAATGTCTGCATTCACCGCTTCTACTCATTTCAAAATAAGGATGCGAGACGAGAAAACGAAAAAGCCCCGTCTGGCAGTGAGCCAAACGGGGCAGTATACTGATAATAGTTTCTTATAAAGCGATGGCGGCCAGCTTAGTTGCGGCGCTTGCGCTTGAGATTGAGCTTAGCGAGGTTCTGCGCGATAAGACCCTGTAGGTGGGTAAAATCTTCGAGATTGTCGTTATGATCAATTGTTTTAAGCTGCTCTTCAGCACGCTCGATTGCTACTTGGGTAGCTGCTTCATCAATCTCCTCTTCGCCAAGAGCCATATCGGTGAGGATGATGATCTTGTCGTCAGAAATCTCAGCGAAGCCAGAGCCGATCGCGAGTTCATGAGAGGAACCATCTTTCTGGTAGCGAAGCTCACCAGCAGTAAGAGTAGTGACGAGAGCTGCGTGCAAATCAAGCACACCGATCTCACCCTCAGCACCTGGAAGGTAAACGTCTGTTACTTTGTCTGAGAATACTTTTTTCTCAGGAGTGACTATTTCAAGATGAAGCATGTTTTTAAGTTTGGAGTGATAAATGAGGTGTGTGAGGTGACGCACCCCTCACTGGATCAAATTTAGTCGCGGGATACCTTGTCGATGGAGCCCTTCATGTAGAAGTTAGACTCAGGTACGCTGTCCCACTTACCGTCGAGGATTTGTTCGAATCCTTCGATTGTGTCTTCGAGAGCAACATAAACACCAGGAACGTTAGTGAACACCTCACCAACGAAGAATGGCTGTGTGAGGAAACGCTGGATCTTACGTGCACGGAATACAGACATCTTATCTTCGTCAGATAGTTCGTCCATACCAAGAATCGCGATGATGTCTTGAAGATCTTTGTAACGCTGAAGTACACCTTGAACACCACGAGCCACTTTGTAGTGACGCTCACCAACAGTCTCAGGAGAGAGTGCTTTAGATGAAGATGCAAGTGGATCAACCGCTGGGAAAAGAGCCTGCTCAGCAAGTGAACGCTCAAGAACAACAGTCGCATCAAGGTGAGCGAATGTGTTAGCTGGAGCTGGGTCAGTCAAATCATCCGCAGGAACGTAAACGGCCTGGAGTGATGTGATAGAACCCTTCTTAGTAGAAGTGATTCGCTCTTGGAGACCGGCCATCTCTTCTGCAAGAGTCGGCTGGTAACCCACAGCAGATGGTGTACGGCCAAGAAGCGCGGACACCTCAGAACCTGCCTGAGAGAATCGGAAAATGTTGTCAACGAAGAGAAGAACGTCTTGGCCTTCTTCATCACGGAAGTATTCAGCCATGGAGAGAGCTGAAAGAGCAACACGGAGACGTGCACCTGGAGGCTCATTCATCTGTCCGTATACGAGAGCTACCTTGGAACCTTCAGCTTTGAGCTGTGGTGTGCCGTCAGCGTTGATGATTGGGTGGCCCTTATCATCTTTTTCAACAGCGATAACACCTGACTCGATCATTTCCCAGTAGAGATCGTTACCCTCACGAGTACGCTCACCTACACCAGCGAATACGGAGTAACCACCGTGTCCGAGAGCGATGTTGTTGATTAGCTCCATGATAACAACGGTCTTACCAACACCAGCACCACCGAATGCGCCAACTTTACCACCCTTAAGGAATGGGCAAACAAGGTCGATTACTTTGATACCTGTTTCGAGGATCTCAGTGGATGACGCTTGGTCTACGAGCTTAGGAGCTGCGCGGTGAATTTTTGTGCGCTTGGATGCGTCTGGAAGTGGCACGTTCTCGTCTACAAGATCACCTGTAACGTTGAAGATACGGCCGAGAACCTGCGCCCCTACTGGCACTGTGATTGGTCCACCTGTGTCAGTGATCTGCATGCCACGCTTGAGGCCGTCAGATGTGCTCATTGCTACAGCGCGAACCCATCCGTCACCAAGGTGTGATTGCACCTCAAGTACGAGCTTAGTTTCTTTGCCTTCGAAAGTATAAGAAACTTCGAGAGCGCTATAGATGCTTGGAATGTTTTCTGCGTTCGAGAAATCAGCGTCGATAACGGCGCCAATAATTTGAACGATTGTTCCTACGTTACTCATGGTTTTGTTCTATTATCAGTTAGTAAATTTTAGTGAAAAATGATCAATGTGTACGTTGATCAGTATTATTCCATCGCTTTCATAGCGGTGGTGATTTCGAGAAGTTCTGCTGTGATCGCGCCTTGACGGAGTTTGTTGAACTGAAGTGTCAGTTCATCTTTCATGTCATTCGCGTTGTCGGTAGCTGACTTCATGGAAACCATACGAGCGGAGTGCTCAGAAGCACGGGATTCGACAAGCATCTGGTAGACCTGGAAGTTGACGTACTGAGGAAGGAGTCTGTCGAGAACCTTCTCAGGAGACGGCTCGAATGTGTATTCTTTCTCAAGTGCAGCAGCTTTGTCAGTTTCTCCGACTTGGCCTTTTCCTACGCCTTCATAATCTTGCTTTTCACCAAGCGAGCTAGACTCGATCGGAAGTAGCTGCACCACTTTTGGTAATTGAACCATAGTGGATTTGAAGTCGTTGAATGCTACTTTGATAAAGTCAAAGTCACCACTGAGGAATTGCTCGATGAGGTACTTTGAGATCGGGCGAGCTTCCGCGAATGGAACTGGGTCCACCACGACGAAGTCTGCCTTGATATCATTGCCAGCCTTCATAAGGCTGATACGAAGCTTACGTCCTACTGTTACATACTCAGTTTCACCTGTGTGTGCATTGTTAACTTCCTTGAGTAGGTTTCCATTGAAACCACCACAAAGGCCTTTGTCGGCGGAGATAACCAGCGTCAGAGTCTTCTTGCCGTCACGCTTCTCGAGAAGTGGGTGAGCGTTCTCATCCACGTTTTCCTTAAGGTTAACGAGCACTTTATTGAGCTCATCAGCGTAACCACGACCAGCGAGTGCCTGGTTCTGAGCCTTTTTCATTTTGGCTGCAGCAACAAGCTCCATCGCGCGGGTGATCTGCGCTGTGTTTTTCACCGATTTAATGCGGCGACGAATGTCTCTCAGGTTTGCCATTGTATTATAAAGTAGCGAGTAGCGAGTAGTTAGAAAGACGGACGCCGCTAAGCGACGCCCTCCTTAGTTGGAATTACTTCCAAGATCCTTTAAAGTCTTCGATAGCCTGTGTGAGGCCAGACTTAACTGCGTCAGTGATAGCTTTGTCGTCAGCGATGAGCTGAAGAACATCTGCCTTGCGTGTATTGAAGAACTCTTCAAAAGCCGCCTGGAATTCACAGACACGCTCGACTTCAACATCATCGAGGTAGCCGTTCTGCATTGCGAAGAGCACTGCTACCTGAAGCTGCATGGACATTGGTGAGTATTGGTTTTGCTTGAAAAGCTCAACAATACGAAGACCACGGTCGATCTTACCCTTCGTCACGTCATCGAGGTCAGAACCGAACTGGGCGAATGCCTGGAGTTCGCGGAACTGAGCGAGGTCGAGCTTAGTCGTACCTGCTACCTTCTTAGTCGCCTTCGTCTGTGCGGATGAACCAACACGGGAAACGGAGAGACCAACAGAGATCGCTGGGCGGATACCTTGGTTGAAAAGGTCTGTCTCGAGGAAAATCTGACCATCTGTGATCGAGATCACGTTAGTTGGGATGTATGCAGATACGTCACCAGCTTGAGTCTCAATGATTGGAAGCGCTGTAAGTGAACCACCGCCCGCATTCTCAGAGAGACGTGCAGAACGCTCAAGAAGTCTGGAGTGAAGGTAGAATACGTCACCAGGATACGCCTCACGTCCAGAAGGACGCTTAAGAATGAGCGATACCTGACGGTAAGCTACAGCGTGCTTGGAAAGGTCATCAAATACGATGATACAGTCGCGGCCTTTATCCATATGGTACTCAGCTACTGCACAACCTGTGTAAGGTGCGAGGTACTGGTTCGCAGCGGAATCAGATGCAGAGGCAGAAACGATTGTTGTGTACTGCATTGCGCCTGCTGCTTCGAGAGTCGCGATAGTACGAGCAACGTTGGACTGCTTCTGGCCGATAGCGACGTAGATACAGTACATTGGCTTGTAACCTGGAAGTTTGCCAGCTTCAGCTGCCTTGTTCTGGTCGGACTGGGAAATGATCGTATCGATCGCGATAGTAGTCTTACCAGTAGCGCGGTCACCAATGATAAGCTCACGCTGACCACGGCCGATTGGAACCATTGCGTCGATCGCCATGATACCAGTCTGAACTGGCACAGAAACTGACTTACGCTTAATGATACCAGGAGCAATTTTCTCAACTGGGTATTCAACAGTGTCAGCAACTTCGCCTTTACCGTCGATAGGGGCACCGAGAGTGTCAATCACGCGGCCAAGGAGGTTCTCACCTACTGGTACGGAAAGAAGCTCACCTGTACACTTACACTCGTCACCAGCTTTGAGGTGGAGGTATTCACCGAGAAGAACAACTCCGACTTCACCTTCTTCAAGGTTAAGTGCGAGACCTGTTACTCCACCTGGGAAGGAGATCATTTCGTTGAGTTGAACGTCGCTAAGACCTTCTACTTTTGCCACACCATCACCGATTTCACGGATGGTGCCTACGTTCGCTTTGCCGACAGAAGTCGATACGTTTGCGATCTCCTGTTCGAGTTCCTGAAGAATGCTGCTCATAGCTTACTTATTGGTTAGATTGGTTAAATTGCCCGGAAGTGGGATTCGTTTTGGGATTTGTTAAAATGCATTGGCGATGTTTTCGAGACGGGTCTTAAGAGTACCGTCCCAGACATCATCACCCTTGCGGATGCGAATTCCACCCAAAAGGGCAGAGTTGACTCTGTATTCAAATGTAATGTCGGTGCCATGCTGCTTCGTGAGCTTAGCTACGATGCTTTCCTTAGTCACGGCGTCGAGCTCTTCAGCACTATCCACGGTTACGTGCTTAGCTGCGAGGTCAATCTCAAGCAGGCGCTTAAGCGTAACAAGGATCCCATGGAAATTGCGCGGCTTGCGCTCTGCAACAGTCTTTACAACTTTGCTGAACTTCGCTTCATCGAGACTACCGTCTGCGTTACAGAGGCGGTAAAGTCGGCGTGCTGCGGAAGCTGCGTCTTTAGATACTTTCATGGTTTATTAGGTGGCGATCGACGTTTGAAAAAATTGGTAGATTGAGATTAGCCCTCGACTGTTGTGAGAGCCTCTTGGTTGATGCGCTTCTTGTCATCATCAGTAAGCACCTTGCCAGTCACTGCTGTAGTAGCAGAAACAACAAGCTGACCGAAGTCTGCCTTAAGTTCGGAAACCATCTGAGCGCGCTCTGCCTTCGCAGTAGCTTCCGCCTTAGTAAGGATTTCCTGAGCCTTGCCGATAGCTTCCTGAGTTTTTTCCTCAGTGTGAGCAATAGAGCTCTGTTTTGCTTCTTCGATAAGACGCTTTGCATCATCGTTAGCCTTCGCGAGAGCTGCTGCTGTAGACTCTTCGGATTCTGCTAACTGTGTCTCAATGCGCTTTAGCTTTTCTTCACCTTCTGCGATGCGCTTGCGGCGCTGTTCGAGCATTGCGGTGATTGGGCCAAACGCGAACTTCTTCAGAACAAGGATCACAATAACAAAGTTGATAAGCTGGAAAGTGAAAAGCTTCCAGTTTACGCCGAATGTTTCAAGAAGGCCTGTATCTGCGGCTGCGGCTGCGTCAGCGCCTGCTGCGAGTAGTGTGATCATTATCGTAAAAGTTTGGTTGATGAAAAATTGTGAAAATCCGCTACCGCTCATCGTGCGGCAGCGGATAATAAAATATGTTTCCGTTACGAATTACTTGCCAGCAACGAAGAGCGTAAGAATGAAGATACCTTCACAAAGCGCTGCAAGAATGATGGAAAGAGTAAGGATAGGACCTGCTGCGCCTGGGTTACGACCAGTTGCTTCTGTTGCCTTGAAACCGATGAGACCGATTGCGATTGCTGCGCCGAGAGCGGCGAGTGCGAGATGAAGTGGTGCTGCTACCATAATATTAGTTTTCTATTTTTTATTTTGTTGTTGTGTTCATGCCCTCCTCCACGGTCGCAATGCTATGGATCCGAGAGCTGAGAATGTTGAAATTGATTAGTGAGCGTGCTCGTCGTCGTGATCTGAGTGTTCACAGATCAGCTTAAGGAATACTGCACAAAGGAGAGTGAACACCAGAGCCTGGACACCACCTACGAGAAGCTCCATGAAGTAGAATGGAAGCGCTGTGAGCCAGCCGAAGTAGTTGCCACCGAGAGCCATCAGAATCTCAAGAGTCTGCTCACCACCGTAGATATTACCGAAGAGACGGAATGAAAGCGCTACTGGGCGGATAGCGATAGAAACGAGCTCTAGGACACCGACAACGCCGAAGATGAAGACCATCACAACTGCCATTAGTCCATTAAATGCACCCTTAGGAGCGAAAATGTGACCGAAGAAACCTTTGAGGCCGTTTTCTTGAATTGCCCAGACGAACCAGAGAATCGCAAAGGAGAAAGCCATTGCTGCAGTCATATTGACATCAGCGTTACCGCCACGCATGAGCGGTCTAATAAAGTGACCGTGGGAATCCATTCCCCAGCCAAGAGTACCAACACCTGGGAGGAGACCGAGGTAGTTAGTGAGGATAATAAGAAGGAAAGTAGAACCGAAGAACCAGAAAGTCTTTTTAACTAAGTGATCACCGAGGATACCACCGAAGAAATTATAGAGTGACTCGATCACCCATTCCGCAAAATTCTGAAAACCCTGTGGGACAACACTGATTTTACCAGCTGCTGCACGGCAGAAGAGAACGATAAGAAGGACTGAAATCCAGACACTCACCGTGGAGTTCGAAATGAAGCCAGCATCATGTAATGGTATAGCTGTCTTAGGAAGGACTGGAAGATGATGCTCATCAGCATGCTCATCGTGACCGTGCTCAACATGCTCTATGGCATCATGACCAGCGTCTACTGCTGCATGCGACAAAGAAGGAAGGCCTAGTGATAAAACTAGGACTAACAGAGTAAGGAAAGTTGTTTTCTTAGCCATGATTTTGAGTCGCTCCATTTGGGCGAGCGCAGATGCAATAACCCCCACATAACTACCGAGCAAGTCTATTTGTGAAATTTTTCACAAAGTCAAATTAAGCCGCTGAAAATTAACACCTTCCATCGGTTTTTTCTAAGTCATACGAAACACCGAATATTGTTAGGAAAACTTAAGATCTCTCGAGGGATACTGAGCAAGGAAACGACATCTATTTCACATAAGCAATGCGGGAGTACGAATAGCCTACCGCCAGCTTGCAGTATAGCTTTCAGCCAAACGCGACTTCGCATCCTCTCCTAGGGACACCTTCATTCCGCTCACTCCATAAAGCGCTACTGGCTCAAATATGTTCATTTCTACGCCTTGATTCATCAATGATTCAGCCGGCAAACACAACCTCCCCGAATGTTCCTCTAACTCAAAGTCCACTCCAGCACCAGCCTGGTAGGCTCGGTACACCAGCTCAGTACAAGCCAGACGGTCTGACTGGCGGAAATCAAAAACAAAGTCATAGCGCTTGCCCACATGACTCAGCGCACTACGCACGGCTTTCGCTATGGTTTCAGAATCTAACTGCGGCCGTAATATGACAAAAGCATCCACAGCTAGAGTCTCCGTATGAGCTCGCAGCTTCACCCCATCTTTTTTTGCCTCCACCACATTCGCGCCTTCTTCCCCCACAGGATTTATACCCATCTCCTTTCGCTGCTCGACACTTCCTACATAAAGAGCCACATGCGGCCAATAACCTGGTAGAAAAAGATTACTTAGAGCTTCGTCATGCCGAGTCACTATGACATCACCAGGCTGTAGGATCGACCACGCCTTCGCCAACACGCGTGGCGTCACCCGTTTTTGCTTTTTCAGCGCTAATTGAGGTTGCTTCGTTTCAGCAATCACATTCCCTCCTACCCTGAAGAGCTGGAACATCACCTTGCGAAATCCGGAATGCTGGCGGCGTCTAAAAGAAAACACGCGGTACTGTAACTGACGTTTTAAATACTTTTTTTTGCATTTTTGAACGAAGGGAATCTCTTGCTCTAATACTTCGATTAATTCGGCAAGCCTCCCACCTTCTCTACGCAGGTCCATAACCTCATCTGCGTGAAGTTCCCAGAACAAGACAGACTCATAGAAACGCCACATCCGTCTCGGTGAAGTTAAATTCTTATAAATAGCACTAAAACTACGACGCGAGATTCCATAGCGAGATTCGGCCTCATCTAGCTTTTTCCAAACTAAAAATCGGTCACCAGCCAAATCCACCACGAATTCAGCCGAACGCATCAGCACACATGCCGCGGTGTATGCCACCGCAAAACAGCGAATACAGCTATCCCAATCGCTCTGATCATCACACTCAGGCTCCAGTTCAGTAATCGCCCCCAACAACACTGTCCGCAGCCTTAAATAGCGCCGGTAATACTCGCGTAAGCGCTCATCTTCATTCGGCAAAAAATAACCACGTGCCTGCGCCGATTCCACATCACTGATCAACTCCACTAGCTCGCTGCGCAGCGGGATGCCTTTTGCAGCAGACACCACCTGCTCCAAGACCTCTTCATATGCTGCACCAGACATCGACATAAACTTCCAAGGGTGTAGATAATTAAAACCCGTAGAGTCAACATTTATATCTACTTACCATCAGACAATATAATCTAACAACTGTTACTTATAGATTTCAAAAAGATCCCTAGCGCGCAACTACACTGAAACAAGAACCGTTGGCAAGCCAAAACCCCTTATTCTATAAGGACTATTTATACTCTTTTATCTTTACAAACTATTAGGAGTTCGCGAAAAGTGTAGCGCTATGAATAAAGCTGAACTTGTAGAAGCAATCCAAAACAACCTCGGTAAAGATGCAACTAAGCGCGCTGCTGAAGACGCACTTTCCGCAGTACTCGAGTCTATCGCAACAGGCGTTAAGAAGGACCAAAAAGTCCAACTTATCGGCTTTGGCACATTCGAAGTTAAAACACGTGCAGCTCGTATGGGCCGCAACCCTAAGACTGGTGAATCCATGCAAATCAAGGAGTCGAAGACTGTTGGTTTCAAGGCATCCTCCACGCTCAAGGGATCCCTCTAATTAACTTAGAAAAAGCAACTTACAAACCTCGTCACTTCACAGTGGTGAGGTTTTTTTATGCCTACTTACGGATAATGACCCGCTCACCTTTTCGCATTTGCTCCAAGATTTCCTCCACACTTTCCACCTCCCCGCTCTCCTCCCATAGCGACATATTTTCGCGAATACGTAGTAAATGAATTTGCACTTCCGGCATCTGCTTTCTCCACTCTGGAGAGTCTTCTATCAGGCTTAAATACCGACTCGCGAGCTGGTAAGCTATCTGCCTATCTGAAAGCTTCCCACCCTCTGCAGCCTTATTTCTCTCCCATGTAAGCTCGGTTAATCGCTCAACAGCGGGGGCTGAAATGGGTAAATTTCCAGTCGCCGCAGTAAATATTTGGGTGTAGTTGCCGATCGCATCCTCAACTAAATCCTGTCGATCGTAGGATTTAGCCAATAAGTAATGCACCTGGTTTCGGTTTTTCTTAAGCTTTTTCCCAGCCAAATACAGTTGTGCTTTTTGTTCTAGTTCTGGCCATTTACCTAGCTGATCCAGAACAAGCATCTGATTTAACAACACTTGACTGTAAAGAGAGATATCACCCTCAGAACGCACCTCTAGATCTCTTAAAACTGAAAGTGAGTCATTCAGACCTTCCACATCTTGCTGAGCAAGCGACATAGCAACACCAAGCCTAGCCAACAGCTTACGCTCCTCCACCTTTGAAACTGAAGCTCGTTCGAAATACTCTTCAGCCTCGCTTGGCGCCCCCTTCGAGTCCAGCAGTAAACCCCCTAACTGAAGCTGTACGTAAGTAGGAAGAAGCTCGCTATCTGGCAACTCCAGTAGACCACAACGCAACCCACGTGCGAGCGCTAGAAATTTCATCTTACGACCCCAACTGAGATGTGCTTGCTCAGCTCCGATTTCATAAATATCAGCCAGTGCTGAGCGCATAATTGCTATATAGAAGCGACCTCCTGAAGCACTTTCATCGATCAATTCTTTGCGGATTTCAGAAATCTCCTCCCCTTCATTGATCCTCTCCCAAAGTATTGCTCGTGCAGTATCCTGCATTCCCGCTTCTTCCCCAGACGAGATTAATTCCTGAAGAACCAATTCTAGCTTTTCAATTACTTCTTTAGACCTTCCCGCCTCATTCAGAGCAGGCAGGGCTGCCACCAAGGTCTGTGCTCTATATTCTGTTTGAGCAAAATTTTGCTCAAACAAGTCATAGTAGGGTAAGGCCTTCGCCATCTCTGTATTGGGCTCACCCATTATTTTTTCTCTGCCGTAGAATGCTACTAAGTAGAATAAAGCTTCGGCTTGGAGCTCTGCCAACTGATTAGACTCAGCCTCACGATATGCAGAGGTATAGTACTCCTCAGCTAAGGCTCGTTCACGGGTCGTTTCTAAAACCTTACCCAGCAGCAATTGCGCTTGTACTCGTAGATTCACACTTGGCTCACTGCTTACTAACTGCTCGCCGTATGCTCTTGCAGACGCATAATTACCAGCATTCAGCTCTAATAGACCCAGCTCATAAAGTGAAAGGTTCTTGTACCTCCCTTCTGCGGATTCCACTAATTGTTTCAGCAGGAACTCAGCCCGTTCACGGTACCCCATGCGAGCAAGACTCACCCCGTAATAGTATGCAATCTCTACCTGAAATCTCCCATTCTGGTTTTCATCCAGGTATTTGCGACAAAAGCGGACTGCATTGCGATACTCTCCAATAAGACTGCTAGAAGCAGCAGCCACATAGAGGCCCGCCTCTTTATCACCATTTTCATAGGCAAGCTTCGATGCCTTAATAGCCTCCTGGTACTCGCCCTTATCAAAAAGCTCTCCCAAGGTCTTAACCTCAGTCAGGTCAGCAGCAAAACAACTACTGGTACAGAAAAGTATGAGAATAAGTGACTTCATTACCTCTATATAAAAAGCACCTACTCGTATTTATCAAGTAGGTGCTTTTGAATGATTCAATGTTGAACAAAGGGTTTCTTACTACTTAGAAGCCTTCTTCTTTGGAGCTGGCTTCTTTTTCGGAGTTGGTTTTTTCTTGGCTGCGGGCTTAGCCGCAGGCTTCTCCTTCACAGCCGGCTTAGTGTCTTCAGCTTTCTCCTTAGGCTTCGCCGCTGGATCGTCCTCCTTCTCAGCAGGGACAACGACCTCTGGAGCATACTCTAGTAAAACTTTATATTCAGCGGGAAGTGCCACCCCTGCGCCGAAACCAGCACGCTCATAAAGGGCTGCTAAAGCAGCTGCAGCCCTAAGATCTGGATCATCTTTAGATTTGCTTTCGAGAGCCTTCTTCACTGACGGAAGAGATTTATAAACCCTAAGCGAGTTTAATACCGCATTGCGCACAATCACTTCAGACTGAGTATAATCAGCAGTCATTGCTACAGCATAGGCAAAAAGCGCATCTTCAGCTCTCTCTTCATTTTCTAAAGCCAGTCCATGACAGTACGCTACTTGAGCGCGGATGGAAATAGGAAGGCGCTTTGCTTGCCAATCTTCTGCCATACGGATCACACGACCCCATGCTTTAGCATTCACAGCATTCCAAAATGGATACGTTTCAAGCTGCTGCTGCTGATTCTCTCTAAGAAGCTCTGGAGTACCAAAACTTGCCACCGCTTTAGACAGAGCTGCTAGATCCTGCTGCTTACGAAGGCATTCGAGCATATAGTAGCCCGCGAGATGGTGGAAGTTATCTGGGAGAAGCTCGAGCTTCTTGTATTTTTTCTTCACTTCCTCAAACCTCTTATAAGCCTCACTGTACTTGCGATCCTCAAAAAGCGCCATCGCTTTCGTGTAATCAGAGGGCTCCATAAGGTAGACACTCTCCACTTGGCTAAGCCTTACACTTTGTGGCTTTTCGTCAGCTTCCGACTCCAAATAGAACACACTCGTTTTTGTAGAACCGACGATGTAGCCATTGCGTACAGCTCCATCGCTCAAGGTGATGACGCCTGGAGTAGACGCTTGTTGCGCCAATGCTGGCACTGTCAAAATAACAGTCAATGCGGCAACTTTTGATAAAATTTTCATAATGATAGAATTAAAGTATTAAAATTAACCTTTCTCAGCAGCGATTTGCTCAAGAGTTTTGATCTGCCCACTGCTTTCCCATTTTTTCACACGCGCCTCGATATTAAGCCAGGCTTCACGTGCCGCTGTTGGTATTTCAGATTTATTCTTCTCAAACCAGTCACGACTGAACTTGATGTAGATTGCGGCCACTTCATAGGCTGCCTGCATACGAGATCTTCCCGCTTGCTCAACTCCGTGATCCCACATCAACTCAGTAGCACGATCTTTTGCCGGTATTGCTACTACAGCATCTTTACCATTGGAAACGATCACATAGTACTTAATCGCATTCTTGTACTCTTTTTTCGCATCGTATGACTCAGCAAGTATCAGCTGCACTTGGCTACGATAACTAGAGTCTTTCGAGTCGAGGTAGGCGAGACCTTCCTCGACCGCCATATCGTAGTTTCCTTGCTTCGCATAAATCGCGATAATCCGATTCTGCGCTCCAGTAGCGGCTGCACGCTCGCCTTTGGCTTTCGAGTCTTTATTCTCAGAATAAATTGCACGAAGATCTTTGATCGCCTTGTTCATTTCTTGCTTGGACCCTACTTGACCGAGTACATCTGCAGTACCAAAACGGGCCGCTAAATGATGCTTTTTATCACGTCGCTTAAGAAGCTCTTCATAATATGGAATAGCCCGGCGTGGAGAAGCGGTCTTCTCACGTAGGTAATCAGCGATGCTAATCAAGATCTGATCAGAAAGCTTATCCACAGGGAAATCAGCTTCCATCACTTTAAACAAAGCACTGATCTGCGCCTTATTTTTGTTCGCTAACTCGGTGTCCTTCACCTTAACTGCGGTATTGTATCCCTCTTGGTACACACCCAACACTGCAAACATGAGGAGCGCTCGGCTCCTTACATCGTTGTTAGGTACAGGGAATGAGTAGTAATGGTCTTTAAGTTCATTCGCGGCTACCACGGAATCTACACCAGCAGCTTTCTTCGCAGCTAGATAGCTTGTCGTGTAAGAATTAATTGCACGGTCAAGACCAGCTGGATTTTTCTGCTTAGCCACTCTGACAATTGCATTTTTGAGATTATCTAATCCCTCTTGAGTACGCTCCGCTTCAACCATTGCTGACATACCAGCTACTGCCACCTGAGTAGCATATGGAGATTGCGTATGCTTATCCCAGAACTCCTCGTAGTAAGGCAATGCCTCTTTCATCTTAGGATTCGCCTTATTCCCGATCTTGTCCTTACCTAATAAGGATACCAAGTGGTAAAGAGCCTCAGTTTGCCCAAAAGCATTACCAGTCTTCTTTGAAAACTCTAAAGCCTGCTTATAACTTGCCGTAGCCTTTTCATATTCACTCGTTTCCTGCTCTACTTTACCTCTAAGAATCAAAGCTGAATCTAGTACTGAGATATTGGGGAATTCCTCAAGAAGCCGCGCTACATTCGCTAGGGCAATTTCGTCTTCTTCTAGATTATAGGCAGCATCTGCTCGATCTAATAGGGCATAAGGAAGATAAGGGTTTGCCGCAGCAGTTGGATACTTCTTAATAAACGCGTCTAAGCTGGCAGCAGAGCGCGCCCAATCCTGAATTTTTCCTAGGTTCGAAGCTACGAAATACGTAGTTGCCAACTTAGATTTACTATCTGGGTACTGTTTTTGATGGTCCTCTAGGATTGGTAAGGCCTCTCTGTATTTGCCTTGATAAAACTTAGATGCTCCCTGCATGTGGAGGGCCAGATCGTTGACCTCAGACTTATCAGGGAAAGCTACGAGTGTTTCACTAGCCAGCTCCTCACATTCTGCATACTCACCTCCTTGGAAGAGACTACTCAGCATAACAGTATAAGTGAGATCCGCTTTTTCACTATCAGGGAATGCATTCTTGAAGACTCTCCCGTATTTCATCGTACGCTCAATATCACCAAGGCCATAAGCGACTCGCGCTAAGTTATAGAGATTATCTTCGCGTCGCTTGGATCCCTTAAAGTACATTTCTAACTGCTCATAGATCGCTAGTGCACCAAGGCTATTCCCAGAAGATTCATGAGTATAAGCCAATGCGGATAAAGCCACAACCTCTGGTGGGTCGCCATCGCGCTCTCTCTTACTAAGGCTCTCTAACCACTCATCTACCTTCTCCTTATAGATTGTTGCATCGCCATCCTTCAGCCCATCTCTAGGGTACGACTTCAACTTCTCTTGTAGAACCTTAAGATCATCCAGTGCCACTTTGGTTCCTGGCACTAATGCAAAAAGCGTGTAAGCGGCATCAGGCATATTTGCCTTCAAAACATCTGTCGCTAATTTCTGATAAAACGGTGTGAACTGCACCATTTGAAAAGGCTTGAGTGTCAATACAGCACGATTTTGATTAATGAAATCAACCAATTTAGGTTCATCACCCGCCGCAATCACAGCCTGGGTAAAGGCTTGGAAAGTTCCCACTACTGGGGCTTCGGCAAGATTCCAGCGCGCTTTATTTTTCAACGCAGTTTCGAAATACGGAAGACCTTCTGCTAACTTTGCTGGTTGCAGCTTAAAATGGCAAACCGCCATGTTAATGTTAAACATTCCTGGATCAAACTTGTCTCCATCCTTGCGCTCGTTGATAAATTTTTGGTAGGCCTCGATCGCACCAGCATACTCTTCCAGTTGCTGCATTGCTTGCGCTTTAAAGAGTAGAGCCTTCACCTGACTCTGGTTCTGACCACTCTTGTTACCCGTATTATAACAGCCCTCTAATGAATTCTTAGCGAGAGTATAGTACTCACTAGCCTTTCCTAGGTCTCCTGCACTCTTGGCCTCTGCCGCCAATTTCAACTCAGCATTCCCCTTCCAGTAATAGATATTACCAAATTTATCTCCAATTTGCTTAGCACTCTTGCCATGCTCTGCGACGATTGCAGCGAATATTTTCTGAGCGTCTGCCCATTTTTCTTCCTTCAGAGCAGTGAGTCCCTTGGGAACAGCTACCCCAATAGCTTCGGCACTAGCTGTGCTAGGAGTGAACCCCACCAATGAGGCACTAGCGATAGCTAAAGCGAGAGTGAGTGAATGTTGAGTTTTCATTTTAGGTGTGTTGGAAAGTGTTTGATTAAAAAAGGACGCAATCCTTAGAAAACGTCCTAAATAGAACCCTGGTCGCAATATAGCAGACATCTGGGAAAGCTATAAGGGAATTTGGGAAATGGCTGATTAGTCCTGGAAATCAGTGAAGGTGACCGTGTCGATTTCTACTCCAACTAAACAGTTGAGAACATCGACTACCGACTGCTGTGGAGCTTCTCCGCGAACAGCTACCTGTACGATAGCCTCTGAACCGCCCGCCTCGACACCTAGCTTATAAGTCTCTAAGCGCTGACGGAGAAGCGGCAAATCACGCTTCGGTCCACTCGCCCCAAGATCCATCTTCTCATCATTATCGACAATGACCGAACCATCATCCTGAACTTCGATCAGCATTGGCTCTACATCATTAGGGACAGAGTTCGAGCTTGATGATGGGAGCTCTAACCCGATATCACTCTCGCGAGGCTGGATAGTAGCAGTCACCATGAAGTAAATCAGAAGTAGGAAACATACGTCGATCAAGGAAGAGATATCCAATTCCGGTTCATCCTCATCAGTGAGTGTACTGTGTTTACGTCTAGACATATTCTAAAGTTTTAATTTTCAAAGTCGTACGCGGCAAAAATAACGTCATTCACGCCAGCCTCTGCGGCAGCACGGATCACTTTTCGCGAGTACTTAAATACTGATTCCTTATCTCCACGGAGGTGAAGCTTCACCTTATATTCGTCACCGTAATCCGCTTTTTGCTCCTTAACATATTTAACGATGTCAGACTCTTCCTCGAGTTCTCCTTCGTCAAAATCTACAGGATAGATAGAGCCGTCCTTACGCACATTGACGACGATACGCCCGCGCTTGTCATCTGGAGCCTTCGCATTATATGCAACAGAAGGCTTCACCTCAGGATCCAGCTGCACCACCATCGGTGTGGAAACCACAATAAAGAACACAAGCAAAAGGAAAACCATGTCAATCATGGGAGACATGTCCATTTTAGCTTCTTCCTCTACATGAGCGTTCTGCGCTCTCAGTTTTTTGGATGCCATAGAATTTCTTGGTGTTAGAGTTATTGGCGCAAACTCCTAAGAATTTGCGCCACCATACTACCCCGAATACAGGGAATTAAACAGCAAGACCTTCAGGAATCTTCGCAAGATGCGCGTCACCGTTCACTGTCTGAACAGAAGCGTTAAGAAGCTCCTCAGCTGTCTGCTGACACTCAGCCACGAGACTGTTGTAGCGAGACTTAAAGAAGAAATAAGCTATCACGGAAAGAATCGCAATAACTAGTCCCCACATTGTAGTAAGAAGGGCTACGGAGATATCACCAGCGAGTTGATCAGGCTTAGCTCCTGCTGTCTTCAATGTCGCGAAGGCCGCAATCATACCAAACACTGTACCGAAAAGCCCAAGCATAGGAGCGGACTGCGCAACTAGTGAAATGAGGTTGATCCATATCATCTGCTTACGGTTTTCATTGATAGAGAAGTCTGCCATCGCGTCTTCGACTCCATCACGACCAAGATTCTCTGGCTGTGTCGCGTCAATATTAGGAAGAGAATATGCAAGCATGCGCCCAAGGTAAGACGGATGAGATGCGGAAAGTTCGATCGCTGAACGCACGCGACAATTTGTCATGTGGTCTAAAAGAGCTGCCTTGAGATCATCTGGGCAGAATTTAGCCTTTCCAAGGTTAATGAAATTATAAACGGAAAGTCCGACGAGTGAGAGAAGGCCGACCGCGACAATGAAAATCGTCAATCCCCCACCTTCAAGGAGGTATTTATCGAGAGCGCTGGATTCTCCTCCGTCTTGTGCGAAAAGTGGCGAAACTGATGCTAACGCAGTCAAGAGAGAAAGGCCGGCAGTTTTGAGCGGGCGATATGCGAATGTTTTCATGTGATCTATGAATGGATGTCGGTGTGTATGTATGCCTATCTATGGCCTGATCTTACTCAACCATATAGGAGGAATGATTCTGCGAATCGATTGCCTCGAGTAAAGGATCAAATTGCAAAAACGAACACTACTTCTCACTATTTAATTCCGCAACCCCCAAAAAATATTGAAACTAGAACGGTTATACCAACTCCCACCTAACAGCATTTCACGAAAAAAAATTACGTAACCTTCTTACTCAAAGAAGATAGTACAGAAAACTTAATAAATTAAACCCAATTCCCCTCTACTTTTTGGTGACCACAGGAGATTTCCGTCGCGGAAATAACGTCCGGCAGAAATTACAAACCGTCCCATCACAGCCACGCGCGGTACACGCATCTCGTCCATAGAAAATAATCTGTAAGTGCAGCTTGTTCCACTTTTCAGCAGGAAAGAGCTTTTTCAGATCTGCTTCGGTTTTTTCGACATTTTTACCGTCAGTCAGTTTCCAACGCTGCGCGAGTCGGTGAATATGAGTATCCACTGGAAAGGCTGGCACTCCAAAAGCCTGAGCCATGACCACGGATGCAGTTTTATGCCCCACTCCAGGAAGGAACTCTAAGGCAGTGAAATCCTGCGGCACTTCTCCACCATGCTTCTCAATGAGGATCTTTGATAACTCGGAAATAGCTTTCGACTTTCTCGGAGAGAGACCACATGGCCGAATAATCTCCTGAATCTTCTCTACTGACTGCTGCGCCATATCATATGGGTTATCAGCCAGCTCAAACAATGCAGGCGTGATAAGATTCACACGCGCATCAGTACACTGAGCCGAAAGCAGGACAGCGATTAACAATGTGTATGGATCTTTGTGATCCAGAGGTATTGGAGTTTTAGGGTATAGTTCCTCTAGCCTCTCCATAACCCACTGCGCTCTTTCAGCCTTCAACATGCCAGAGATCTACCGCAGCCTATAGGTCTGTCCAATAAAAATGCCGCACACCTCTAAAGTATGCGGCATTTTGAAAATTTCTCGGAACCCAACTACATCGCTGAGTTAGATGACTGATTTAGATTTGCCAGCTGCCCTGAATCCATTTTTCTCACGATTGCTTCATACATCTTACGGCAATGCGAGTAACGTGTACGACCCTTGAGCAGCTTGCGACTATTCTCGAAACTCCCCCACTCGATCACAGTGAGCTCCACCTTACGCGTTCCCCACCTATTCATTTTAGTCAGATTTGGCTTAAACAGATCTACCGTATTAGTTCCGACGAGCGCTGAACCGTAATCGTTCACCTCATATATATAAGGCAAGCCCTTGATCTTAAATTTTGTTCCCATTGGGTATATCGACCAGTCAGCAGCCGCACTACGCACTGTGTTCGTATATTTCAGAGATGAACCCGCCGCGCTCTTCAGGCCGTGACAACCCTTTTCATATTCCAAGTTCGAATACGCGGTGGTACGCACATAACGCACATTATCTGAAACCTTATAAGTAGGCAGCCCATGCTTGTCTTTACGTTGTATTTGCTGACCCTTACGGACTAGCTTAGGATTCGCTGGGTGTGGCATTCCTTTTTCTACTTTTTGCCCATGCACATAGGTTTCGCTCTGCATCGAGCAGCTCGTAAATGCAGCACTTGCCACTAATCCCATTCCTGCCTTTAAAAGTAAACTCGCCATAATCATCACTAAAAATTCATTAAATATTCATCACGGAATGTTGAGTATCAACAAGTCCCACCCCTGAAAGGGGCGGACTTCTAAGACGGGTTGGCACCTAGGGCAAATCTTTTTTTGAAACTTACCAGCAAAAACACCCCCACTTTTTAAAACAAAACTCACCCAAAACCCCATTCCATAGGGAATGTAGAGCATTCTTAAAAAGATCAAAAAAGATGTGTTTTTTGTAAGAACGCCATCCGATTTTTAGTATCTTTCCTCGTTTTTTCAAAAAAGAGCCGCGCTCTCTTTCGAGAAACGCGGCTCAGAAAATCAGGAAACTTACTGCTTCACCTCTGGCTGAATAATACCAAAGTCACGCTTTGACATTGTATTTGCATTCGAAGCATCATTAGTCGCAAGTAAAATAGTTCCCGGCGTTAACACGCCTCGCACTTTACCGCGAAACTCAGCTGGGAAACTAATATTATTAGCAATACTTCCAGCCGGATCGCCAGTCACCTTTCCTCCGTTTAGACTAAGTACAGACCACGAGCTAGGGCCAGAACCACCCTCAAGTTTCATAAAAACACCCTCGGCAGGTGTAGCTCCAGGAGCTATCGACATCGGGCTTTGGCCAATTTTTATACCATTACGCCAAACATAAACTGTTTTGTCTGCATACGAAAGTAGTACTGAGTAGGGACCACTACGACTTTTACCCGGCTCCCACATCACACGACCCTGTGGATCTGGAATCGCCTTATTCGAAATACTCTTCGCACTAGATGCCATCAAGACACTCGCAGGTTTCTTAGAATAGGACGGCACTGTTCCTTTCTGAGTAATTGCTACAGTAGAGCCATTGCTCAACACTCCATATACTTTTTCAGAGAACTCGTAAGGCAGGCGGATACAACCACCAGACGCGGGGTAACCAGGAAGATCTCCAGCATGCATTGCTATCCCGGTCCACGTGAGACGTTGCATGTAAGGCATTTTTGCTCCTTTATAAATATTAGACTCATGATCCACTTTGCGCTGCAAAATAGTAAATACCCCAGTCGGAGTCTCTTTACCTGCACGGCCCGTACTTACAGTCGAACGAGCTATCTGCACACCATTACGGTACACATACGCCATCTGATCATCGATACTGACGACCATTAGCACAGGACCTGACGAAGAACGCTCTGGATGCCATTCATATTGACCTGGAGCTAATTTTGTTTGGGAAGTTGTTGTCGCGCAAGAACTCAAGCCCACTACAGCCGCGGCCAGAGCCGCGATAAAGAGAGGTTTCATCAATTTCATTAACAATGGACATACACCGCAAACAAGAAGGAACAAGAAGGAACAAGCGGAAACTAACAGGAAAAGAACACCTAAGACCTAACCCCATGAGCCAACCAAGCAACATCACCGGTAAATAAAAAACCTCCCAACTAATACCTGTAAACAGTTAAAAGGTAGCTCATTAAGAGAAGTGCACTATCTATTCATTATAATAAGAAAATGCTTGCCTTCTCCCATCAAGATCCTTAAAAAACCATACAACAATGTTTAAGTTATAGTGTTTTACTCACTTTAGCTCACGACAAACAACATATAACTCCATTCCTGATGAGAAAGCGCCTCCCAGTTCGCATTCAGGACAAAGAGAGTTTGCATCCCGAAACCCTCCCTACTCCATATGAAAAATACAATTGCACTACTGGCAGCACTTTTAACCGGCTCAGCAGCCTTTGCCGCTGAGAACAAAGCATGTCCAACTGTTGAAGAAACAGCAAAGACAGAAATCACCAAAGCTCCCGAGGACGTTCTCAAGCTCGTATCGAAGCTTGTTGCACAAAACGAAGCCTGTGCTGGTGAAGTAGTCAAAGCTGCTATTATTGCAACTGACGCAGATGAAGCCCTTGTTGGACAAATCGTCGAAGCTGCAGCCACAGCTGCACCAAAGATGGCTTCTGAAATAGCATCTTACGCCTTCGCTACTGCTCCCGACGCAAAGCCGGCAATTGTTGCTGCACTTAATAAAATAAGCGCGGAAAACGGCACTGCTCAAGGACAGAACAATAAGGTAAACCCAATTGATTTCCCAGGTGGCAGAATAGTACCTATCCGCATGATCCCTTCTGTAAGATCAGCACAACTCAGCCCTGAGAACGTGCCTGCTGTGACAAAGTAAGTACCTCTAAATACATTTTTTTCTAAACCCCTTGATCTAATTAGGATCAAGGGGTTTTTTGGGCACTCAAAGAGCCAGCATCCACTCTATAGGGTACCTCCGGTAACCAGCGTTATTGGTGATGTAGAGAATTTCCAGCGAAGCAAGGTGTATGAATGAGCAGGTTTATATCCGTGACATGAAGAGCAACAACGCAGTGCACAGAAAGGAAGCTAAAGTAGGCATCTAATAGATTATAGTATTATTGTCCTGGCCGACCTTCTCTAATAAGCGATGAGAAGCGTGGATCACTATGTGCATCCTCGGCTACCGTATTGATCTGACAGGCATCACGTAATTCTTCGTAACTCAGCCCATCCGTCTCTAGAACCCCCTTTTCATAAAGATATTCATCGAGCAAGCCATTGACTAGCATCCTGATATCGAACGGTGAACGCTCTGAACTAGGAAACTGATTTCTAATACTTGTCGTACAGTTTGCGTTCAGCACATTGTAGAACTGCGGGCTCTCCTTTAACTCATTTTGCACGACCACTGAACTGAGAAAAAGGTAGCGGATTTTTTCGATACTCAGAGCAGATTTATAAAGAAATACAGGTTCTTCCCGAACATTCGTCCGCACACGAATAGCATCGGTCTCAGCAGTAAAAATGTACTGCAATTCGAACATCTTATACAGTCCTCCTATAGGACTAAAGACCTCACCAACTTCTCTCCGTGTTTCAACACTTAAACACACACGCCCATCCTCACCGAAGTCGAATGACAAGATAGGATGGGCCATGAAGTTCCCTAAGAACCTATCGTGGAAAATATCCATGCCTTGAAGCTTGGAAAGATGAACGGTCTTCGTTCTCCATACCGGATCGATACCCCATTTACCATCAACTTCCATTGGGTAATCAAAATCACGGAAATTATAAAAAGTGATTATCTCTCCCTCTATTTCTACCCACCCGGTCTTTTCAAAATCAACAGTCCAAGGTTTCTCGTTAGACGGTTTAATAAAGCTCCAAGGGATAATAACCAGCAAACACCCCACTAGCGCCACTAGTAATTTCTTCCACCGAACTACCATTTTTCTCCATAAATAGAAAAAAGCAGAAACCCAAATCAGCGCCACTAGAGCATTCCAAATATTCGCTTGCCCCAATGGACCATCGTAAAAAATTGCCCCGAAAAAGTAGAGTATGAAGAAACCCACCAAAATGTTAGAAAACACACGTAGCAGCTTCTTCAACCAATTCGATTGAATACTGAGAACGGTCGACATTTTTAGGAGTTCTGTTCGAGATGCTCCAGCAAGATACGCTGCATCTCCTTGATAGCCATTGGATCACGATGCGAGGAATGTCCAGATGGAACGATGAGCTCGGATTCAGCTCCGTCGATATGCGAACTCCAATAAGGGACTACTCCATCTGAACTATCGGGAGTATCACCTTTACCATGATCACCTATCACAGAGTGATAAGTCACACGCGGCAGGATTGGCTTCTTTGCGACAAAGTCTAAAACGGGATTACCTGCTTGTAGCGTCATCATTCCATTTACTGGCCCATCTTGGTTAAATACTGTCCTACCTAAATCCGTCATCGACTGAGTCATACCGACCAAGTCGAGCTGCACGAACTGGCTCGGTATAGCGATCATCAAGGAGATAAAACCTCCATACCATGTATTTGCCATATTACTGCCTCGGTGAGGAGTTGAGAAAAAAACTGCACGCTTGATACCAGCCACTTGAGGTTCTTCAAACAAGAGCTGGTAATCATTCCTAATTTGCTCGGTAACAGATAAACCTCCGATAGGAACATTCGAGAGTTCACTCCATGTAGATCCATTAATCTCCCTCACATTAACCGAAGTAAGTAAACCTCCCATACTATGCCCAAAAACCACCATCTTATCGGCTTGCTCACCACCACCGTTGGCTTGTGCATATTCTTGCAAACGAATGAGATCCGCTTTCAATTTCCCACCAGTCATCCTAACAGGAAACCCACTTGGATAGTAATAAGTATACACTTGGTACTTTGAGCGGATGCTTGGATCAGAAAAAAGTTCGTTCATGGGATCAATCCAAGTCATTGGACTAGAAACCAAACCATGTACTAGAATTAATGGAATCTTCTCCGGGTCATAACGAGACTCTAGATAGAGACCCATTCTTCCTGAGTATCGAGCTGGGCGAAACACACCCATGATTCTTGAAAATCCTCCGATGACAGTCTTGTGATAAACAGCCATATAATAGGCTGCTGACAGATTAATATTAAGTGGTCGTTCTTCCCCCAAAAACGTAATCTGATGCTCTCTTGTCACATCATAAAATCGGAGTACAGCTTTCCCACTCGAAGAAAATTCGATGATAGCAGTCAGATTAAAATCACCACCTAGTGGACTAATAAATGGATTCTCTTTATCACCTGTTGTGCCGTGTTGAGCTACCATTGGTGCTCCAACTCCAGCTTGACTCACCTCAGACCTTAGTCCGCTGCGTTTGAGACAGTCAACCGGAACAAGATCGTCAAAGCTCCCGCTTGGATAGGTATGAGCTAGTGAACTATCAACGCTCAATTGATAATTTCTCTTCACCCCTTGAAAGGAAGCTCCCTGACTGAGCTCTAATTCATGAAATAAATCAGCTACTTGACCAACGGCATGGTTATAGAGAGGTAACACCAACGGATCTTCATACGCATAAGCTTCATGTGCTGCCTCCAGATACAGACCCATCGCCCGCTCTGGATCATTTTTTTCCAACTTCCTTGCAACCTCTATTTTTTTATACAAAGCGTTAAAAAGCACTCTCTCTGTATCGTTTACTTCTACATCATGATTCAGCGCAATTGAGCTAATAGGCTTCAGCTCCTCACGAACATGAATCTTACCGCCACACTGGCAAAGTAACATTAATGATAGACACAATAGTCCAGTTGATAGAGATTTTTTCATGACTTCATAGTGGTCTATAAACTAGACACACATCAGTCAACCATGCATCTGTGTCGAACTCCCCCCTTCCAACCCGACTGGAGAACTCAAATATTGATATGCGTAAGCAACTGATGTATCAGTCTCCCATGAAAGTCTTAGTCGCGCTTGCTCTTTTATACTCATATACCTCTAGCTTTGCTCTGGAACTTAGCAGTTCAGTCTATCGAGTCGGCGACATCGACAAGGCTAGAGCTGAAGCAGCGGAAAAAGAAAAACCGCTAGTCGTCCTCTACAGCAACAGCAAGCTCAGTCCCATCTGAAATATCTGCAGTGGAACTGTCAGTTTGACAGCTATAAAAGCAACTCGCACGTGGAGTATCGTTCTCTTTATCGATTCCTCTAATAAAGAGGAACTCAAAAACCTCCCAGCTGAACTGAAAACGAAAGTCTCGAATCTTCCGGGAACATATATCCCTAAGTTACTCATTACTAGCGCAGACATGACCCAAGAATTTGGCTCATTTAGTTAAGAGCAAATGAGACCCCAAGATTTCTCAGATCTCTTTAGAGACTCAAAAAAGCAAGTACGAGAGGCTAAAAAGGCCGACTTATTAGCCTCAACAACTACTCAAAAAAGCGAGAGTGAAGACACAGCTTCTATCATCACACTAAAAAAACCAACTCTTACAGACTGGAAATCCTCAAAAGGGAGCACTCTATCCGCCAAACTCATACGCATAGAACATGAGAAAACCTACATTTTTAAGACATCTTCAGGGAAAATTCTCAATGTGGAACGGGATCAACTCGACCCGAGCTCTATCAAAAAAGCGAATCAACTCATCGCCAAACAGAATTAGAGCTTAGTTGCTTCGCACAACCCTCGGCTTCTTACAGATCTGCATGCAAATTTTACGGAAGAAAAAAACAACATACTCCTCCTAGCTATAGAAGAGGATTAAGCTCTACTCTTTGATCATAAGTAGTTTCGTATACCCAAATAAAAATCTAACATAATTACAACCAGTACCATGAAAAATACTCTCCTCGCGCTTTCTAGCGCTACCACACTACTACTCGTTTCCTGTGAAAACCCAGCAGACAACTCTACTGCTGCCAAAGTCTCCGACGCTAAAGAAGTCCCCACCAGTGTAGTAACTGGTCAGAAATGGAATTTTACAGATAACTCTAAAATCACCTTTGTTGGCTCTAAGGTAACCGGAAGCCATGAAGGAGGATTTAAAAAGTTCTCAGGCCACTTTTATGTGGACGGAAAAACTCTCACCGCCAGTGGCCACGAAGTCCTCATCGATATGGACTCCACTTGGTCTGACTCCGAAAAACTTACTAGCCACCTTAAAAATCCGGACTTTTTCGATGTACCCCAATTCCCTAATTCTAAATTCGTAGTCACAGGCATCGAAGAAAAAACTGGGCCTACAGGAGAAACTCATCTTCTCACAGGGAACTTCACCCTCCACGGCATTACCAAGTCAATCAACATTCCCGTATCGGTAAATCAAACTCCAGACACTATTAACGTGAAAGCTGACTTCTTCATCAACCGATTTGATTTTGATGTGAAATATGCAGGTAAAAAAGATGACCTCATTCGTAAAGAAGTAGTCATTCGCTTTGACCTTCATGCCAAACCAGATGCAAGCAGCACCGACTCCTAACAAATTACATATCCCTCTGAACCACTAACTCTCAGAGGGAACTTTCATCAATCCAACAATATTGCCATCGGATGACACCCCAACTATGGCAACACATACAGCTAGCATGGTAAGCTCTGCATTACCCAGATATCGTACAACACATCTAGCGAACTGCTAGATCATTGCTAACCTCACCGGAACTGCCGGCTAGCAGGCGGTGTGTAGAAAGCTAAATAAAACATCCAACCCAAGACCGGGACAAAAAGCACCACAGCCCAGAACACTTTTTTCCACCCGCTCCCGTCTCGCGACATAAGTTGCCTCAGTAGAACGAGTGTTAGGAGAGAGTAAACAGCGACGAAGCAACCCAAGGCAATGACACTCACAGGATCACCTGCTAAGGCGTCTGAGATTAGTATCTGTACTTTCTCGGCTAACATTTCCTGAAAAATTACTTCACTAGGCGAATACCGCCCTCTTCAAAAAGAATTTTTCTCTCTTTAAATAATTGGCTAAGAGCTCTCTTGTAAGTCTTCTTACTCACATTGAAAGCGGCTAGAATCGCACTAGGATCAGCTTTATCACCTAATTCAGAAAAGCCACCACTTTGCTCAAGCCTATCAAGAATCTGCTGACTTAGGTTCATTGCTTTTTCTGGGCCAGGCTTCTGCAGCATGATGTCTAACTTACCGTCCGGACGGGTCATCAGCACGTAAGCTTTCAGCTTTTGACCAATTTCTAATGCTTGGAAAATTTGATTGTGATAGAGCAAGCCCCAGTCCTGACCTTCGACCACTACGCGGTAACCAAGATCTGTACGATCCACTATCATGATATCAACCTCTTCATTCTCTAGATAGCGACGGTCTGTTTTTCCTAAATAACGACCAAGCCTTGCTGTAGCAGCTATTCGACGCGTCTCCTCATCGACATACACACGAACTACGACATTCACTCCCTGACTCACTTTACGCTTCTGCTCACCGAACGGTAGCATCAGATCCTTCACCAAGCCCCAGTCCAGGAATGCGCCATGAGGCGTCACTTGCATCACTTCGAGAACGACAATGTCACCCACCATCGCTTTAGGTGTCCAGGTAGTGGCAATAAGACGATCAGCAGAGTCACGATAGATAAAGACCTCGAGCATATCACCCAGAAACGTATTCTCTGGAACCTCTTTGATCGGCAGCAGGATCTCTCCATCAGTTCCAGCTTCGAGGTAAATGCCACGTTCTTCTTCACGCGTCACCTCAAGGGTATTCATCTTACCAAGTTCAATCATGCTTCATCCCTACTTCTATATGACAATGATAGAAAGACAAAGTTTAGCTCGCTCGCCTAAGATTACTTTGACTCCGCTTTATAATCAGGATTCATATCCTCGGCTCCCATACGCATTGGTTGAGGTAAACTCGGAGCTGTAGTAGCCTCTTCAAAGGATGGCAATTCGTCGATTGCAGTCATCACTGATGATGGACGTTTCTCTAAATCTGACTCAATTAGCCAATAGATCCATTTGCGAAATACCTCTGGAATATCAGCACGATATGCTCGGAGGTAAGGGATCTCACCCGCTTGGTGCTTAGCGTGCGCCAGCTCCAATGAAAGCCCCGCTAGCGGATGACCACCTACGGCGACCCAATAAATAAGCTGACCTAACATGTAGAGAGTACTTTTAGCGCCACAGGGTTTGCCCTCAAAAATTTCCGGTGCCATCAACGCTGGATCTAAAGTCTTAGAGAGCGCGAGTTTGTCACCACTTGCGATTAAAGGAATGAGCTTCGAATGACCTAAATCCATCAATATATAATGGTACCCACCCGAGGCCTTAGGCGTGCCTATAATAGAAGATGGGCATAAAGCATGATGGTAATAACCGGCATTTTCAGCAGCCTGGAGAGCATCCAAACATTGCGTAGTGAGATCATAAAGACCGCGCAGACTCATCTGCTCATTTTGCTTCAAAATCTGACTTATCCGAAGCCCCTCAACATGAGCAGTCACGATAAATGGACCACTCTCATCTACTCCAGCATCAAACACTGATAGAATATTAGAATGGCTGATTCCTGATAGATCGCTCACCACCTCGTTAAAACGGCGCAGCCAATCCTCATTATTCAAATTTTCCTCCGATGTGTCGAACCGTCGAAGCGCCACTAGACGGTTAAGCTCAGTGTCATATGCTTCATACACCGCACCTGCCCTCCCTTTGCCTAGTTCTTGATCAATTCGGTAGCGTTCGTCCATCTAAAGCGACGTTAGGCAAATGCTATATTTCCGACAAGACGCATTTTCGAATGCTAGAGCATTAACAGCATACGCACACCCAAATAACCCACATATTAATATGCATTGCACACATAAGTCGCTTCATATTAGCCCTCAAAATTAATTTTGATTATGACAATATTTAGAAGATTAAAGAGCTCTAAAGAACTAGAAATGCCACTATTCTAGAAATAATCCGCTAATTTTTCTTAAATCTTCTTTCTCGCGTCCTAAAGGGGAAAAAAACACCTGGATAGCTTCACAATTCAACAAGAAACACCAATAAAATACTCCAAACACTATAACAATAAGCAATTTACGAAACAAATCTACATAACTAAACTAGCACCCATCGGAGCTTGACGCTTTCCACTCGCTACCGCTAGCCTGTAGACCTTCACACCGACTCGGGCGTCGGTGCCTGATCAACACTAACTCAGCCAAATTACTATCGTGGACCACAATGACATCCGCAAAATCGTAGAGCTCATGGATGAGCACGATCTTTCCTACTTCCATCTCGAAAAGGAAGACTTCAACCTCAAGCTGAAAAAAGGCCTCGATGCCGATTCAGTCCAAGCTGCCTTCGCTGCCATGCCAGCTCAAGTAGCTGCAGCTCCTGCTCCAGCCACTCCGGTTGCAGCTCCTGCTCCAGCAGCAGACGTAGCACCGGTTGGCGAAACTATCAACTCTCCAATGGTCGGCACATTTTATGGCAAACCAACTCCTGACTCCCCTAACTTCATAGAAGTAGGCGATACAGTCAGTGAAGGCCAGACTATCTGTATCATCGAAGCCATGAAGGTGATGAATGAAATTAAAGCAGAGACCTCTGGTGTTGTAGCCGCGATCAACGCAGAAGACGCAACACCAGTTCAATACGGTGACCCGCTCTTCACACTTAAATAAATACGGCTCCTGCCGAAACGCCACTTTCACCTGAATCCCGAGCTGTAAGAACAGTTGTCTGTACCATGTTTAAAAAAGTCTTAGTCGCCAACCGTGGCGAAATCGCTCTCCGAATCATCCGTGCCTGCCGTGAGTTAGGCGTCGCATCTGTTGCTGTATACTCAGAAGCTGATGTTGACTCCATGCACGTTCAACTCGCCGATGAAGCAGTGTGTATTGGGCCTGGCCCGTCGAAAGATTCCTACCTCATGCCTGACCGCATCATTGCGGCTGCCGAGGTCACAGAAGCAGACGCCATCCACCCAGGTTACGGATTCCTGTCAGAAAATGCACGCTTCGTGGAAATCTGCGAAAGCTGCGACATTACCTTCATCGGGCCTAAGGCTGACACTATACGCCAAATGGGCGACAAGAACACAGCCCGCGCCACAGCTCTTGAGAATGGCGTTCCAGTCACTCCCGGCTCCGATGGCATCCTCGACTCAGCCGAACATGGGCTTAAACTTGCTAAGGAAATTGGCTTCCCCGTAATGATCAAGGCCACTGCCGGTGGTGGCGGTCGCGGGATGCGCCCATCCTTCAGCGAAGAAGACTTTATCGTTCACTATAACCAGGCTTCTCAAGAAGCGATCGCCTGCTTTGGCAATGGCGAATGCTACCTTGAGAAACTCGTTCTCAATCCACACCACGTCGAGTTCCAAGTCTTTGGTGACACGCACGGCAATGCTATTCAGCTAGGTGAACGCGACTGCTCCATGCAGCGCCGAAACCAGAAGATCATTGAAGAATGCCCATCACCATTGCTCACACCTGAACTCCGCGCTCGTATGGCTAAAGCCTCAGTGGACCTCGTGAAAAATATCGGCTACATTAACGCGGGTACTATTGAATACCTCGTTAATGCAGAAGCCACCGACTTCTACTTCATGGAGATGAATACACGTATTCAGGTAGAGCACCCAGTTACAGAAGAAGTCATGGGCTGTGAGCTCATCAAAGAGCAAATCCGTGTTGCTGCTGGCGAACCACTCTCCGATCACGTCAGAAATGCGGAACCTCGTGGCTGGTCCATCGAGTGCCGCATCAACGCTGAAGACCCATATAACAACTTCGCCCCAAGCCCTGGAAAGATCGATCTCTGGTACGCTCCAGGTGGCAAAGGCGTCCGAGTAGACACACATGTCTACTCCGGTTATTCAGTACCACCGTTCTACGACTCCATGATCGCCAAACTGATCTGTACTGGAGCCACACGCGAAATCGCGATTGCTCGCATGAACCGCGCGCTCAAGGAATTCATGATTCGCGGCATTAAGACCACCATCCCTTTCCAACTTGAGATCATCAATCACCCGGACTTCAAGTCTGGTAAATACGATATCGCTTGGGTAGGTAAATTCCTCGAAGAGAAAATGGCTGAGAAAGCTTAATTACTCTTAAAACATCCATCTAATTAAAAACGAGATCCACACGGGTCTCGTTTTTTTCGTTCTAGTCAGAGACCTCTGGCTTAAACTTCGCAAGAAATAAACGCTAAAACCACTTTACTTAACGATGAACTTTTCCCTAGAAAATAATGAGGCGACGAGCCGAAGCTCGCCGCCTTATTGTGTGTGTCGTTTTGCTTTATTGCCTCAAGGTGGCAAGTTCAATTTGCGCGAAAGTACGCGATTTGTCTAGAGATTTGTGCGTTCTTATTATCAAAAAAAATCAATCAGTCATTTGACCACCAGCTAGATCACTCTCGCCATCTACTATAGATTCTTGCTTTCGCAGCTCTCTCTCTTCCTTTTTCTTAGCTCGGGCAGCGCGAAAGAAATGCTGTAGAATAGCAAGGCAATCGTCTTTAAGAACTTCAGCAACAGTTTCACACTTATGATTTAGAGGTGGATTAGAATCTAACAAATTGATCCACCCCCCTGCCGCGCCACCTTTAGGATCAGGAATACCAAACACTACTTTATCTGGGCGGCAGTGCACCAAAGCCCCTGCACACATAGGACACGGCTCCTTCGTCACATAAACAGTGCAACCCTCCAGCCGCCAGTCACCCACCACGCTCTGAGCAGAAGTCAGCGCCAGCATTTCTGCATGCGCTGTAGCATCCTTAAGCGTTTCCACCTGATTCCATGAACGTGCAATGATACGATCATCTTTAACTATCACAGCCCCTATCGGAACCTCGCCAGCTTTATAAGCCTTCTCAGCCTCGCGAAGCGCCTGCCGCATGTAATACTCATCCCCCTTGCCCTCGATTACGAAATCCTCGCTCATGGAATAGGTTTAATACCGCAATCTGACACTGCCAACTTGAAACTAATAAGTTTGTCTTTAGTATCATGCTCATGAAGAACTGGCACCACACAGATCGTATCATGGCCCCTTCCCTTCTCGCAGCAGACTGGGGACGCGTCACCGAAGAAGTCACCCGCGCTATCAACTCTGGCGCTGACTGGCTCCACCTGGATGTAATGGACGGCCATTTCGTAGACAACATCTCCTTCGGCCCGCAAATGATTCAGGCTATCCACGAGAGCAACGACATCTTCCTAGATGTTCACCTTATGATTTCTCGTCCGGATCACTACCTCCCAAGATTTTTAGCATGCGGCGCGGACATGATCACCGTCCATGTAGAGGCGGAACACGATGTCGCCCAGACCCTAGCGGAAATCCGCAAAGCCGGAGTCCTCGCCGGCCTAGCCCTCAACCCAGCTACCCCCTTTGAAGAGGTCATCCCCCACCTTCCGCACATTGACCTACTTCTACCGATGACCGTCATCCCTGGATTCGGAGGCCAAGCTTTCATGGAAGACATGATGAACAAAGTTAGAGCTGCAGCCGCTTTCCGGACGGAGCACGACCTTAATTTTCACATCGAAGTCGACGGAGGCATCAACACCCAAACAGCAGCAATAGCTGGCAAAGCCGGGGCAAACATCCTCGTCGCAGGCTCGTCTTCCTTTGGAGCAAAAGACATGAAAGCCGCTATCACTGCCATGCGTGACGCTTAGGTAACTAGGCCATCATGGATTGCATTCATCGGCCACATGAGCGCACCCTATAAAGATTCCACTTATTTAGAAATGGCGTCCGCCTTTAGGGTTGAAAAGTAGTCATTTCCGCTTACTTTGACCACTTTCAAAGCACGTTGTTCGTCAGCGTGCAAAAATTTTCACAACACAAATAGATAAATTATGTCATACGACCTTATTGTTATCGGCGGCGGCCCTGCTGGATATGTTGGCGCAATTCGCGCAGCTCAGCTCGGCAAAAAAGTAGTTTGCGTAGAAATGGATCGCGCAGGCGGCACATGCCTCAACTGGGGTTGTATCCCAACAAAGGCTCTTCTCAAAAATGCAGAGCTCTACCAGACACTCACTAAAAAGGCTAAAGAGTTTGGCCTTTCCTTCGACAATCTCTCGTACGATTGGTCCACAGTAGTCGGTCGTTCCCGCAAGGTTTCCTCACGTCTCGCTGGCGGTATCGAATTCCTCTTTAAGAAGAACAAAGTCGACTACATCAAAGGCTTTGGCTCCGTAACTGGTGAAAACACTGTCGAAATCACTGCTGCTGATGGCTCCAAGCAGACTCTCGAAGGTTCTAACATTCTTGTTACCACTGGTTGTAAGTCACGTGAACTTCCACCACTTCCATTCAATGGTAAGTCTGTCATTTCTTCTAAAGAAGCGATGATCCTCGAAGAGCAACCTAAATCACTCGCCATCATCGGCGCAGGCGCGATCGGTGTAGAGTTCGCATACATCTACAATGCATTCGGCACTAAAGTAACTCTTATTGAAATGCTCCCTAACATCCTCCCTGTCGAAGATGACGAGGTGGGTGCAGAAATCGGTAAATCTTTCAAGAAGCAAGGCATCAACGTTCTCACTGAAACCAAAGTAACTGGTACTCAGGACAACGGTGATTCTGTAACCCTTACCGTGGAAAACGCAAAGGGAACTCAGGAAATCACAGCTGACGTCTGCCTCGTGGCTATCGGTGTAGCTCCAGTTCTTCCTGGTGGACTCGAACCAGAACTCGATCGCGGATTTATCAAGGTTGGTGATCGTTACGAAACATCCATCCCTAACGTATTCGCATGCGGCGACATCTCCGGCCCACCATGGCTCGCTCATACTGCTTCTTTCGAAGCCGTTCAAGCCGTAGAAGGAATGTTCGTAGAAGGAAAAGTTCCACGTAAAGTCGGCAACTTCCCAGGCTGCACTTACGCCCACCCACAAGTAGCATCCGTCGGTAAGACAGAGCGCGCACTTAAAGAAGAAGGCGTCGAATACAAGGTCGGTAAATTCCCATTCGCAGCCATCGGTAAAGCGCAAGCTGCCGCTGACACTGAAGGTTTCGTTAAACTCCTCTACGGTAAGGAACACGGCGAACTCCTCGGCGCGCACATCATTGGCGACAACGCTACTGAGCTTATCGCTGAAATGGGTCTCGCACTCGAAATGGAATGTACTGCTGAAGAAATTCACAGCACCATCCACGCCCACCCAACACTTGCAGAAGCGATCCACGAGGCAACGCTCGACGCAGACGATCACGCGATCCACTTCTAAGAAACGTTAGATCAACACCTCTTTTAAAAGCAGCCCACACCGGGCTGCTTTTTTTGCTTATGTGACAAAAGCTATTCTAACATAGATAAGCGTTGACCTCGACTCAGCATCGACTTATGGCACGCCAATTGCTGCTTCATTGAAGCAGAGATAAAAGGAAACTTTTACCCCCCAACACACATATGAAACTTATTCCCCTCACGCTATTATTAGCGTCCCCCATAGCGTCAGCTATCACCGTATTCGATGTCACCTCAATCACAGTGAACGACTCTGGCAGCGCTGCCGGAAATGTCTCTGTAGCCGCTGGAGCGAGTTCAACGATCACTCCCGTTAATAATCTCAACCTTGTTGACTTCACAGTTTCCTCATCGACTGTATATCTTGCAAACGACTTTATTTCAGGAATCGGCACAAAAAGCATTATCTCCTCAGAAGAGGTTGCAGGAGTTATTCAACCCTCCACTGCAACAAGTGACGGTACACTAGCCTACGGTACCCAAGCGAATGTATCTAGCTACCTCACACAGGGCGCACGCGGCCTCTCATTCTCAACGGCCCTCAACTATAATACCCTAGACGATCCTGGGACGATTACTTTTGATCTAAGCTTCAAGAGCGATCCAACAGCAGGCGGTAGCCGCCCAACCTTCATCGTAGGTGATGGAGCTGATAACCAGTCAATTGATCTATGGAGCTTCCTTGATGCAGGTGGAGCAACACTCTTCTCTATTTTAGTTGGACCTACTGATTTTTCCGAATTTGGTAAGCAGGTTATTGACCGTGTATCTAGTGATGATTCTGGCTACAATCCCATAGATCCAGACAACGCCAACAACACAGCGCGGGGAATCGGGCTCTCTGCATTTAGCTTAACAAATGCCGACCTCAATGGCGCATCTTGGGAAGATGTGACTCAACTCTCTATCCTCGTACCAGCCACCGGCTCTGAGCCAAAAACAGACTACGCCTTCTTCGGTGTGGACACAGGTTTAATCGACTCACCTTATTTAGTTGTTAAAGCAGTTCCTGAACCAAGCTCTACAAGCCTTCTTGCGCTCGGTGCAACTAGCTTGCTCTTACGCCGTAAGCGCAAAACAGCTTCAGTTTAATTCCCCCTACATTATATTCTTCTTTAAAAAAGGCGGCTCGGTAACGAGTCGCCTTTTTCCTTTCCAACAACTCGGTCTAACCGCAAGCTGCAACAGAATATTTTACTCAGCATCTAACCTTTTCACTCAAAATCCCCATGTGGTATTACACGCTCAATGGCAAACAAGCCGGCCCCATCTCCCAAGACGAACTCACTCATAAACTCACTGGTCAACTCCCTGCCGACACTCTCGTCTGGAAAGAAGGGATGAGCGAGTGGCTGACAGCGAGCTCCATACCCGATTTTTCTCAAACACAACCTCCTTCCCCTGCACATTCAAACAGTGCACCTCAAGAACCTAAAGCGAGCAGTGACACAAACCCCTACGCGAGCCCCACTTCAAACGTCCTCGACCAGACTATTGTAAATGAAGTAACCGAGCTCCCAGCTGAACCAGTACAATTAGATGTAGGATTCTGCATCAAACAGGGCTGGAAGCACACTATGCGTAACTTCGGCTTGGTTTTTCTAACTGGCTTCGTGTACCTCATCGTAATCGTCGTAATCTCTGGACTTTTCTCAGCTATTGGCTCTGCTATCGATGGACCTCAGACTGCTCCTGAAATTAATTACGAAAGTATGGAAGCATCAGATGCCTTCTTCGCTTCGATTGAAGCAGAAAACCAAACAGGGCCTGTAGGTAGCTTATTAGAAATCGTATCGAATATTTTCCAAGCATTCCTCGCTATGGGCCTCACTGCTTTTGCTCTTACTCACGTAAGAGGCGGTGAAGCCAGCGTTGGCCAACTCTTCACCCAAAGCGGCAGCAAACTCCTTAAAGTCATCGGTGCTACCATCCTTTACTATTTAGCCATATTTGTTGGAACTATTTTCCTCATCATCCCAGGGATCTACATCGCCATTCGCTACATGTATTACCAAATCGCCATCGTCGACAAAGACCTAGGCGTGATGGAATCGTTCAAATATAGCTCCGAACTCACTCGACAAAACAAATGGCGAATCATCGGCCTGGGACTCATTAACTTCCTCATCATCATGGCGGGCATGATGGCTTTATTCATTGGCCTCATCTGGGCTATCCCAGTAGTGATACTCGCTCACACCATCTCCTATTGCTACCTCCACAGCGGAAAACGCTCAATCGCAGTCCAAAGCTAAAACTCACTTTTTATGTGGTACTTCACACTCGACGGCCAACAAGCGGGCCCCATTTCCCAACAAGAACTCAGCAAAAAATTCAACGGCGAGCTCCCGACTGACACTCTCGTTTGGAAACAAGGCATGAGCAGCTGGAAATCAGCTTCTGAAGTCACAGAATTTAAGAATATTGAGAGAGACGTAAATACGCCGCCTCCATTGCCACAAGCTCACGCCTACACATCACCTGTGAGTAATCCTGTCTATAGTGTAAACTCCACCACATATTCCCTACCGAAAGTAAAAAAAACCAACTACCCTCTGCTGCTGGTATTCGGTTCAGTGGGCATCCTTTGCATCGTCATTGGTTATATTTTCTTATTCTCCACGATTCTATCTAACACCATGGCAGCAGCTCAAAATGAAATAGGCCGGATGGAACAAAAGGCACAACATGCTGCCGAGAGCCAAAGTGAAGCCGGCTTTCCTACTGGCAATGAGCTTACCCCTCAAGCTGCTGAATTTACAGAACTAGAAAGCCAAATGACATCTGCCATGATGGAAGGAATGGGGACTTTTACGGTCCTACTAAGCATTGGCTGGATTTTCTCAGTTATTGCCTACATTTTTGGGCTAATATACCTGCACCGAGCTTGGACATTACTACAGCCTTCAGGAACCGCTGTGAGTCCAGCCAAAGCTGTCGGCTTCCTTTTCATTCCCTTCTTTAATCTCTATTGGATCTTCGTAGCCTATCGCCAGTGGGCAGAAGAATGGAACAAAGTCCAAAGCCGCCACACCACCCTCACCGCAGCTCCCAAAGCGAGCGAAGGCGCCTTCCTCGCCATGGGTATCGCGCATTGCTCCATCATCATCACCAGTGTTCTCGGCTTATTTGCTAGCTCTGTGCTTTACTTTGTCGGCATGAAATCTATGTGCGATGTCATCAATTACGCTGCTGAGCACGGCACTGATGAAGCCTAATACCACTTCCAACAATAATGAGCACTAACATCGACCTCGACGCGATCAAATCCTATCTGCTAAAACTGCAAGATTCTATCTGTCAACAGCTCGAAGCTGTAGACGATGAAGCCACCTTTAAAGAAGACTCCTGGGAACGCGAAGAAGGCGGCGGCGGACGCTCGCGCGTCATGACAAATGGAGCTGTTTTTGAAAAAGGCGGCGTGAACTTTTCTCACGTCCATGGCGCTTCCATGCCAGCATCTGCTACAGCGCACCGTCCAGAGCTCGCTGGGCGTTCGTTCGAAGCAATGGGAGTCTCCCTCGTCATGCACCCGCATAATCCATTTGTACCGACAAGCCATGCCAACGTGCGCTTCTTTTGCGCACAAAAAGAAGGAGCTGAACCCATCTGGTGGTTCGGCGGAGGTTACGACCTTACCCCTTATTACGGCAACGATGAAGACTGTAAGCTTTGGCATCAGACAGCAAAAGATGCCTGCGATCCATTCGGCGCTGACATCTATGATCGCTTTAAGAAATGGTGTGATGATTACTTCTACCTCAAGCACCGCGATGAACCTCGTGGAGTAGGTGGGCTCTTTTTTGATGATTTTAACGAACTAGGCTTCGACGACTCTTTCGCTTTCATGCGCTCGATAGGTGACAGCTACTGTGATGCCTACGTACCCATCGTAGAAAAGCGCAAGGACATCACCTATGGCGAACGCGAGCGAGAATTCCAGCTCTACAGACGCGGACGCTACGTCGAGTTCAACCTCGTCTTTGACCGCGGCACCCTTTTCGGACTTCAGTCCGGTGGCCGTACAGAATCCATCCTCATGTCGCTTCCTCCGCTAGTTCGCTGGGAATACGATTACCATCCAGAGCCCGGAACTCCAGAAGCTAAGCTCTACGATCATTATTTAAAGCCGCAAGACTGGATCTAACAAACACTTCCACACCCATGACTACTGGTAAAAAAATACGCCTCGGCATCATCATTGCTATTACATTAGTAGCAGCGATTGTAATTCTCCAAAATAGAGAACAAGTCACCACAAATATCCTCTTTACTAGCATCGAAATGCCTCAGGCATTCCTACTCTTTCTCACCTTTTTGGTGGGAGCTCTAGCAGGATTCGTACTCGCCTACATGCGCCTAAGCTCACGCCTCAGCTCAGTTCAGAAATCAATTGAGAAAAGATAACGACGGAGCGATTTAAAATCCAGTTATACCACTCTGCGAATGGTTCTGTCGGGCTTCAGTCTGCTGAAAGCTAATTTTTGTTTTCATAGGGCTTTGAGAATGACTTTTCACTCACCT
>NZ_JBPOGE010000006.1:0-232611 GCF_051252225.1 Rubritalea sp. | reverse complement strand
ACTGCGACGGTCTACATTGACGAACTTCGCTGGCATGAAGTATTTATATCACACTCAACAAGCCCGACAGAACCCGAATCAAAAGAGACTAATGCTGGAGTGATTTCCTGGTCAATCAAGGCGTGACGAAGGAGCGGTGCGAGCACCGTAACTGAGGAATAACGCAGATTCAACAGGATAGCACCCAGCCTTCACTTCTTCCGCAACGCGCTATTCCCCAAGCTTCATTAAAATCACATTTGTCTCTTTTGGAACTCAGTTTGGGCTTAGGCCTGTGAACTAGCTCACAGGCCTAAGCCCATGCTCTTCTGCTCTATCTGATGGATCCATCGGCACGCGCTGGGCAATCCCCACGAGTAGCTGACCAAAGATGTCAGCACCTGTGATGATACGCTTCTTCTCTGGTGTCCAGAAGAGCACGATATCTTGATCTACCACGTGATCATTACGATCATCCGCTTCTACCACAAATTGTCCTAAGACCGCATCAAGTGTGATTTGGTCATCCTCAATCAAAATGGGGCGGTGACAGAAACGGTAAATGTCCACATCGCCGTCATAGGCTAGATAGCGGGCAAGAAATTCTGGCGTATCAAGTACGATCAACGGTAGCTCATTTTCATCAGTCACAACACGCCACTTAGCTGGGTTCACTTTGAGACTTGATAGAAAGGCTCGCCCCTCATCAGTGCTGAAATCAGGAAACTCAGGCAGATCCATCTTAGCAGGCATTTTTATGATCGTGCTTGGCTTGATCACACTCCCTTGCGCCGAAATCTTACGGTCATCCAGTGCTAGAAAGTTTAGAGCTCCACGACCTTCATTAGCGCTAATTTCACTCTCATCTTCGCTGATATGCTTCTCGAGAATGATCTCAATATCGCGTTCACGATAAAACGACGGACCCTCTGGCCCAATCCATCCATCAAGAATAAGCGAACAGGGTTTTGCCACCGGATAGAGTAAAACCTTATAAAATCGGACAACAGGCGTAAGCTTAGCCCCAACCTTCATCGCATGTCTCGAGAAATACGCTTGAGGAATGATCTCACCAAAAAACGTAATACCCGCGGTCGAAAATATGAAACCAGTCACACCGGCTAACACGCTTTCTGAGAGAAGAGCTAGCAACACGTTCACCGACACATTCCCCCACAGTATAGTACAAAGCAGCAGGTTCGAGTCATGCCGCAGCTTAAGTATCTTACTAGCAGCCACTGACCCCTTTTCAGCCTCAGCCTCTAACCTCATACGTCCTAGAGAAAAGAGAGCTAAATTAAGCCCAGAAAACATTGCCGATTGTGTTATACAAAAGACTATTCCTAGCCAGATCCAAATATGTTCCGTTTGCATTCTCTATTGATTATCAGCTTACCTACGCTGATTACTGAAGCTAAGTAAGCATTTAACTTAGAAAGCACCAGAAAAACCGTACATCTCATTGCGTCATCATTGAATAAGCAGATTCCATGCCTAGCAATTGATAGAGGCTTAATCACACATAGCCCCAATATTTTTCATGCTAGTTCTGCAACCTGACAAGCTCAGCTCTTGCACTTTCGCAAGAAGTTTACTAAATCCTAGCTATGCCAGTTGCAACTCCACAACAATACGCCGAAATGCTAGACGCAGCCCAAAAAGGCGGCTACGCATACCCAGCCATCAACATCACTTCCCTTACCACGGCGAGCGGAGCACTCAAAGCCTTCGCCGAGTCAGGATCAGACGGCATCATTCAGGTTTCGACTGGTGGTGGTTCATTCGCTTCCGGGACAGCTCTCAAAGACGAAGCCTTTGGTGCGATCGTTCTCGCTGAAGCAGTACACCTCCTTGCTGAAAAGTACGATATCCTCGTAGCGCTTCATACAGATCACTGCCATCCTGAAAAAGTTGACTCTTTCCTCAAACCGCTTCTTCAAGCTTCTCGTGAGCGTATCGCAGCTGGCAAAGGACCACTTTTCCAATCTCACATGTTCGACGGCTCCGTAGTAGAGCTCGATGAAAACCTCGCTATTTCCAAAGAACTCCTCAAGGAGTGCGCTGAACTCGACATCATCCTCGAGATCGAAGCGGGCTGCGTAGGCGGTGAAGAAGACGGCCATGACACATCAGGCCTTCCTGCTGAAAAACTGTACACTTCACCTGCTGACATGCTGCAGGTCTACGAAGAGCTCAACGGTCTCGGCCGCTACATTTTCGCAGCTACATTCGGCAACGTCCACGGCGCTTACAAGCCAGGTTCTGTAAAACTCGAACCAACGATCCTTCGCGATGGTCAAAAAGCAGTCATGGACAAGTACGGTGCTGACGCTGAAATGGATCTCGTATTCCACGGCGGTTCCGGCTCTTCCCTAGAAGAAATTCGCGAAACTCTCGACTACGGCGTGATCAAAATGAACATCGATACTGACACCCAGTACGCATTCACTCGCCCAATCGTTTCTCACGTCTGTGAAAACATCGAAGGTGTACTCAAGATCGACGGCGAAGTCGGTAACAAGAAAAAGTACGACCCACGTTCCTACCTCAAGCTCGCTGAACAAGGCCTCTGTGACCGCTTGAAAGTAGCTTGTGATGACCTCCTCTCCACAGGAAATTCCATTTTTAAGAAGTAATCAGCTTCAGACTGAACCACTTACTTTAACTAAAATTTAGCCCCGTGTGATGACTATTCATCCACGGGGCTTTTTCATGTAAAAAAACCAAAGTCACCAGACTTTGCGAAATTGACCTTCGACCTGTAGACCCTCGACACACCGCAGTCGAAAAAAATGTTCACCACTCTAAACTGCCAAAAGTCTGAAGATCACAAGTCGGATTCAGCATCCTGTGATAGCAATGGAGCCACCTAACTTTTCACTTCACACTTGAAAATTCACCCCGCTTCAGCCTTGCTAAAGCCATGTCTGAACTTACCTGCCCGCTCTGCACCATGGATGATGTAGTAGAACACGATGCTAACTACGAGTGCATGGTCTGTGGCCATGAATGGAAAAAAGAAACTGAGGCAGAACAAGAAGAAGAGAGCGGTCCTCGTGTCGTCAAAGACGCCTTCGGAAACGTTCTCCAAGACGGTGATATCGTTCAGATGATCAAGGACAAGAAGCTAACAGGCACTTCAAAAGTCCTCAAAAGTGGAATGAAGTCTAAGCCTATCCGCATCCAAGAAGACGGTGATCACGAAATCACCTGTAAAATGGACGGGCTGACCATCGGTCTCAAAGCCATGTTCGTTAAGAAGGTGAATCCATAGCTCCCCCCACTATCATCAATACGTGCTATTGATTGTTACTTAAAACATTCAAACACACATTGCGCGGCGGCTAAGTAATTCTTGGCGCCACCACCTACCCCAGCTCGCTGGGGTATTTTTCTTTAAATTAAGAACCTTACCTTTCAAATAGGGTTTTCTACTACTCCCCCTTTTTTACTAGGGGTTTTGTAATATTGAGGGCAGGCACGCTGTACTTCTATGACCCTCTAGAATCATGATGAAAACAGCATTTGCATTACTACTTAGCACTATCATTGCGATGATGGTTCAAATCACTTCAGTCGCCGCTGAAGAGAAAGTCGATTATGAGAAATTCCTGTCCCGTCATGACATGATCTGGGATCGGACTCCTAACAGATGGGAGCTCGCGCCCTACACCGGCAATGGCAACGTCGGATTCTTATTCTATCAGGCGAAAGGTGAGGCTAAAAATGTAATCTCTATCTATGCTGGCCGCCACGATTATTACGATCACCGCGAACCTTATAAGGGCAACGAGAACCTCTGGATCTATCGTAGTCGCTTACCACTCGGTCATTTCAAACTCACCTCTCAGGGTGACATCTTAGAGACCGACCTGCGCCTCGACCTTTGGAATGCTGAACTCACCGGCAGCATCAAAACCTCTAAAGGCTCTTACACACTTCGTGGCTTCACCCACAGCTTGCACGATGTGATCTACTTCGAGACCGACGCCAACAATGAGTCTATCAAAATTTCTTGGCACCCAGACGCACCTAAAGCGCCAGTTCGCACCACACTAGAGCAAGGCGGAGGCCCCAAAGGTGGGAGCTGGGATAAAATGCGTGAAGCTCCTTATGAGATGCCACCTGCTCCAAGTTTGAGCGAGCAAGACGGCATGACATTCTCTTTCCAGCCGTTGTATAAAAATCGTGGGGAGACAACCACCGGCTGGGAGATCAAAGGCAAGGCTGATGCAAAGCAATACATCATTACAAGCACCCATCACAGCTTCCCAGAAAATGACAGCAAGGCAGTCGTTAAGAAGAACCTCCAGGAAGCCAGAGACTTGCTCGCTAAAAACACATTCGTGAATACGCACCAAGCTTGGTGGCACGAGTACTACCCACTGAGCTTTCTCACTATCAACGACCCGGAAAAAGAAGCCTTCTACTGGATTCAGATGTACAAGTTCGCCTCTGCCACCCGCGCGAATGGACCAGTGATGGATCTTATGGGGCCATGGTATCACAAAACCTTTTGGCCAATGGTATGGGGCGACCTCAATGTCCAACTACAGTACTGGACACACCTGACAGCAAACCGTCTCGATGTAGGTTCCTCACTCTGCAATTGGTTTGATAAACACGAGGCTCAACTCTTTAAAAACGTACCCTCTCACTGGAAAGGCAGCGCCGGCTTAGCGACCTTGTTTCCACAAGACCTGGTAGCAAGCCAGGGCGCCATCGTGCCAGATATGTTATGTTGGGTTCTCCATAATTATTGGCTCCATTGTGAATTCGACGCAGACCGTCAGCGGATGCGTGATGGCTTGTTTCCAAAACTACGCGGAACAGCCAATAGCTACTTAAATTACCTCAAGGACAACCCTGTCACATCTGACGATGGAAAAATTCATATTAAAAAGAGCTGGTCACCAGAATACCCCGGCGGTCGCGGGCAGGACATCAACTTTACAATCGGCTTGATGAAGTGGTGCTTCCAAACATTGTTAGATATCAATCAAGAGCATCAATTGAATGACCCGAAGGCCGCAGAATGGCAAAACATTGTCGATAACCTCGTGGATTACCAGATCGATGAAAACGGATTACGGATTGGAAAAGATATCCCCTATGACAAACCACACCGGCACTATTCTCATTTGCTGCCGTTTTACCCTCTCGCCTTAATCACTCCTGAGAACTCGAACGACAGCGCTATGCTGCGCAAGACCTTAGACCATTGGCTCTATGTCATCGATAATGAAAAGAAAGTGGATTCAGCCATGCCTTTCACCGGATACACGGCCACCGGAGCTGCATCTATGTACGCCTGCTTGGGTGATTCTAACAAAGCCTCTGAGTACCTGGATTTCTTAATCCAACACGATCGTGTCTCTCCTACCACCATGTATGCTGAAGGCAACCCAGTCATCGAGAGCCCGCTCTCCTTCGCCACCTGCGTCCACGATATGTTGCTGCAGAGTTGGGGAGGAAAGATCCGTGTATTCCGTGGCACCCCCGAAACTTGGGCTGATGCCGCATTCACAAACCTACGCACACAGGGCGCATTCCTAGTCACTGCCAAAAAGGTCTCTGGCACCACTGAATTCGTTAAAGTCGAAAGCCTCGCTGGCTCCCCATGCTTTGTTCAAACTGATGTGATCAACCCTAAGATTTACATCGATGGCAAGACCGCCACACCAGCCCAAATTCTCGAGAATCAAGACGGCATGTATCATCTTGATCTCAAGAAAGGGCAAGTGGCCGTTTTCTCAGCCAAAGATATCAAAGACCTCAACATGAGCGTTCAACCCATCCCCATAAGCGAAGCTCAACATAATCTTTTTGGACTCAGTGAGAAAACCAAACGACTTCCTGGGCATAAACAGTATTACCGTAAGTAAACCTGACTGTGGTCTTTGCCATTTCTCTCTCTCCCTACAAGAACGGTATTCAAAAGACACCGCGGTAGATTCCCCTCCGCTAGAGCTCATACCAGCGTAGAGAGGCCACTAGCTGAAATGGGGGGGCTCTTTCCACGCTAAGCAACCAAAGCGTTTTGCCGCCACTCGGATACGAGTGCAGGCAGGGTTTCATCAGACGCAGCATAGCTAGAATAACGGTCAAACAGATAAAAACTAAGCCAATGTAGATTTCTGGTTTATCTGTAATCTTGACCTTATTCGTTGAGTGGCATACTCATTTTAGTGCTTCATTTCATTTTACAAATCTAACAAAAAATCTGCTATGAAAACTAAATACCTGATAACGACTGCTGTGGCCGCCTCGCTGGCGTCTCACGCTTGGGCCGAAGCGCCCAAGATGAAGATGAGCACCGAGTTCCCCGAGGGGATCGAGACTCCTGACAAGCTAGAAACTTCCATCGGAACCCTGACTTCGGTTGATGGAGTCCCGGACCAGGAGACAACTCAGAAAGTCTATGACAACCTCGACCTCAATCGAGCAACCGAAGCGTTTTTGAACTGCATTCCAGTTTCGTCATTGAATGCTATGGAGCATGGCTTGCTGAAGCATGGACCCGCCAACACCACCGCGGTGCTGTTTGAGGAACTTATGGATTCGAAAGCCTTTTGGCTGACGCCGAACACCACTTCAGTTTACATGGCTTCATGGCTTGAGATAGGCGACGAGCCGATGGGAGCTCGCGCCCTACACAGGGAATGGCAACGTCGGATTCTTATTCTATCAGGCCAAAGGTGAGGCTAAAAATATGATCTCTATCTATGCAGGCCCCACGATTATTACGATCACCGCGAACCTTTCGAGGGCAACGAGAACCTCTGGAGCCTGCTGGATTCACGGATTTACATGCACTTCTACGCAACGGGGATTACTCCTGCGATGGCAGTAAAGAATGTCGTCAAGGGTTCGCAGTACGCGATTGCCTATCTAGACGAGGACGATGAGTCTCTCGACGGCAGCAAGACCTACAAGTTCCATTTGCCGAAGGATGTTCCAGCCAAGGACTTCTGGTCGTTCACGCTCTATGACAACCAGAGCCGTGCCATGCTGCAGACGGACGAGCGTTTCCCAGGTATCGACAGTAACAAGGAAGGCCTGAAGAAAAATGCGGATGGTTCCTTTGATCTCTACTTCGGTCCGAAGGCTCCCGAAGGACAGGAAAACAACTGGGTCCAGACGGACCCGAGCAAAGGCTTTAACGTGATCCTGCGTCTCTACGGACCACTCGAGCCATGGTTCGACAAAACCTGGAAGCCGGCAGATCCCGTGAAGGTGAAGTAACTAAAGCGGGAGACTCAACAATCCCTACCACTTTGGGGTGGCGTCCTGGCCTGGGCGCCGCCCCTTTTTACGACCGCGATGCGCGCGACACCGGGCGGAGGAAGCAACGGCATAGCATCGGAGATCGACCCTTCAAAGGGCGGGAACATTGTCATCGGTAATCCTCCGAAGCAGACTGATGTTTTTGTGGACGGCCGCAAGAAGGCCTCAGAGGGAGGAGTGAACCTTGAACTGGTGGCCGCATATAAGTCAGAGACAGTTGATGCAGAAATCGAGTTATTCCTAACGCATCATCCACGTCAGGCTGAAAAGACCGCAGCCGATCAGCACTACCGCCAGCGCCCCGACGATCCTCGCAGCTCGCGCAAATCGCTCTTGTCGCTCGCCTTCACCCAGACGTTTGTCGGCGAAGCGCCTCCCCAACAAGGCCAGCACGCCAATCCCGCTCATCGCCAGCGCCATGCCTGCGGAAATCGCGACGACCAAGAGAATCGACGGAATCAACAAGTCATTCGCCATCCCGAAAAGCAGCACCAGCAAGGCACCCGTACACGGCACCGAGCCCACCGCCAGTGCCAGCCAGCCACTCATTCCCTGGCCACCTTTCGCCACCGCCGCACAGGCATCGCAACCATCGTGGTGGTGATGTTTATGATCTGACTCCTCACCTGCGCTCGTATGCTGATCCCCTTGCGAATGATCGTGAGTATGCTTCGGCACCCGCAACGCCTTCCACAGCATCCAGCCACCTAGGCCCGCGATGACCGTGTAGCTGATCAGCTTGACCACCCGGTAGTCCGATGGCGCCGAACCGGTCGCTTGTCTGACCGCAAAGTCCGTCACCCACACAACGATCACTGCCGAAAGCACGTGGAATATGGCGATTTTCGTCCCCATGCCCACGCCTTTCATCAGCCCGCCTCCTTCGCCGACGAAGTAGGAAATCACCACTGCCTTGCCGTGGCCTGGCCCGAGTGTGTGGACAACGCCGTAGAGGAAGGCGATCAATAAACCTGTCCACAGCGGCCCGGATGATTCGCGGTCGCGAATGCTCGTCATCGTTTTCGTAAATGTCAGCGAAATTTTAGTCTGCAAGTTCTGCCACCAGGAATGCTCTCCTTCAAATAACGGCACCTCCACCTTGGACAGCACGTCAGAATCCTTCGATGAATAGACCGAAACCTGATGCGTCTCCATCGAGTAGGACACGCTCACCGAACGGGTGCCATCGACCAGAAAGAGCTCATACTTGCCAGGCTTGAGCTCCAATCCCCCCTCCAACCAGATCGCGGCAAAGCGACCTCGATCCTCCACCCCGTCCGGGCAATTCACGTGAACCATCTGGTTCGCTGGCGGCGGCGGCGTGTGAATGCACGCTCCCACCCACGGCACTAGCAGAAATTCCCTGACCCCTCCCGAATCCTGCTTCAGCGGCAGCATGTAGCCGGGAATCCGGATTTCCTCACCATCGATCCCTTCATCAACCCTGCCCGCCGCCTTCTCCCTCTGTTCGGCGACCCTCTGTCTCTGGGCCATGATCCAATCGATATCGACCCCCTGCTCCTCAAGCTTCTCAGCCAGACGCTTCTCCTCTTCGAAGTCTGCACCACCGGCCTCGACCTTCTCGCTCTCCAGCAGGAACCGGATCCGGGCGATCATGCTGAGATCCAGCAACTGCTCCTCGCTCAACTTCGCAAAAGGATCATCAAAGGTTTCCGTATCTTGCGGCAACAAGTCGGCCCACGCCAGTGAACGCACCTCCGCCTGAAGCATCGATCCTCCGTATCCAAAAACCACGAGAGCAAGAAAAACAGCCTGGCAAGCCGCTCTGTGAAAGCCGGCCAACTTCCGCCATCGCAGTGAGCCCTGATCATCCCAAATTTTGATGCACATATTCAGAAAGATAAAACTCCGCGCATGCCGAATATCACAATTAAATCATGCGAGGTATCCAATGCTGGATTACCCAATAGCTGAATGGAAGGTGTGGCACGCAGGCTCTGGGTGATCTGAGCACGGTAAAAGACTTCGAGTCCATACTGGTCATTAAGTCCGGGGCCGAAACTGCTCTCGTTCGGGCGACCCCAGTTGGCCGCAAATCCGAACAGATCGTCCTCGCTCGGCTGCCAGGCCAACCCCGCATTCAACGAGAGTTCTAGCAAGGATCCGCCGTCATCGGCATAGCCCGCGCGAAAAAACGGCATGTAGCTATCATTCACCCAAAACGATGAGGAGAAATTCACACCCCAGCCATCTGGCGTGGCGGTAGCTGTGATTTCATCCACCTGCCAGAAAGTCAGGTGCACGTTGTCAAAGTAGAAGCGATCCTTCGAACTCGTCCAGCCGATCTCCGCATACTTGTAGAACTCCGCCTCATCGAATACCCGCTCGACGCCCTCCCAGGGATCGGTCGGATCGGAATTCAGTCCTGCCATCCCTCCGGTAAGGTAAACGTTTTCCGTCAGCCACCCGCCCAACATGATTCCCGGAGCCGCATCGTTGGGCAGCGCCATCGAGGCCGCACCCGTGCTGAATGTCAGGTTGCTGAACCCCGTCCATGGTGAACCGAGCGCATAGACATCGACAAAATCTGTCACATCCATCATCCCGATATAGCCAACCATCCGGTCACCGATCTGTTGGCGCCAATAGAGGTTGGTCAGGCGCACTCCGTCATCGTTAAATGGAGCCCCCATGAAGCCGACACTGCCGAGATTTAACTGGTAGCCCGCTGGTGACGTGTCGGTGTAGCTGTCCCGGTATTCCACTTTGAAGCGCAGGCCTCCGGCGTTTTCCTTACCACGATTCACCATATCCCAGGACCCGTAGAGCCGGAACATTCCGCCCGCCGCCGAGTCATCAGTCGGGCTGTCCGAGGCCGTGAAATACTGCGCGCTGTAATCCGTTCCCCAGCTGAAACCCGTACGCTCGGCCACGCCTACCTTCCAGTTGTCATAGGAATTGAAAAAGTCCTGATCGAACCAGGACTGCTTTTTCTGTCGCTGCTCTTCAATAAGCACGTCGACCGAGTCCGGACCTCCGTCCATGGCACTCTCGGCAATCAGTGCTTGCGGCAGTATCACCGAGGCAATCAGGGTCCAACCGAGCGAGCAAAATAGTGTGGGCTTCTTTTTCATGTTTGATAAATGACGAGATCTACTTGAACCAACCTGCGAGTGCGTTCTCAACCACCGGCGTGATGTTGAATCCCACTATCCACGCCGTGGTCCCGTCGGTATCGGCATAGATGTTGTCGCCAAGGAAGGTGAAAAGATCCGGCTTCTTCTCGATGATCGCATTCCAAATCGGCTGCGGCTGCCAGTGCTTTGCGCTGGAACCAAACGCAATTCCCTGAATCGGTCCGGCAGGAAGCGTCAGCCATGCCTCTTGTCCCCCTGCCAACAAAGGCACAGCGGCAAAGAGTAAAACTGCCGCACTTGAGCTAAGTGCAACCGATGAGAAAATGGAAACGGATCGAAGCACCGATGAGTTACTTAAGCTCGTTCTTGTAGACCTTGCCGCCCTTGATGATGAGCTTGAGGTGCTCCTTCGGCTTGGTAACTACCATGATGTCCTCAAGTGGGTTCACATCATAGATCAGCACATCGCCCCAAGCACCCTCTGCCACCACGCCGAGCGGAGCAGCCTTGTAGGGATCGCGGGAATTTGCAAAGCGAAGCAACTCGGCATTGGTCGAGGTGGCCTGCTTGAGCAATTCCAGTGCGGTGAAATATTTCGAACGCATCTCGAATTCGTAAAGAATGGTATCCACCATTCCGGCGGCAGCATCAGTACCAAAGCCCATCTTTATACCGTGTTTCTTAGCGAGCTTCATCACGTTGGCATAGCCATCCAGCACCCGCTTGCCCTTGGCGCGATTTTCATCGGTGAACCAAGGCACGTCCATCAACCCAAACGGAGACGACAGGCTCCCCAGCCAGACGTCGTTTTCGGCCATCAGTTTGGCGGTTTCTTCGCTGATGAGGTGACCGTGCACGACGTCCTTCACCCCGGCTTCGATGCAGCGCTTCACCGCTTCATCGGTATAGGCGTGGGCGCAGACATAGGTGTCGTAGTCCGTAGCAGCCTCGACGGCGGCCTTCATTTCTTCCAACGAATACCCGACGCTTTCCAAGGGATCCTTGAGGGACGCGACTCCGCCTCCGGCCATGATCTTGATCTGGTGGGCGCCGTTGGCGATCGCGTGGCGGGTCGCTCCGCGGACTTCAGCCGGTCCATCGGCGAGCGTCGCAAAATTGATGGCCGAGGACCACCACTGGGTGCTGCCCGGATAGTCCTTCTGATTGGTCGGCGCCTGGCCGGCAAAGTCACCATGCCCTGAAGTACAGGTCACCATGGCACCGCTGGAATAGATGCGCGGTCCGTCCACGAAGCCGGCGTCGATAGCTTTGCCCAGTTCGACCGAAGGTCCGCCCGTGTCACGAATCGTGGTGACGCCCATCATCAGCATCGTCATTCCCTGAGGAATAGCATTGTAGGCAGGCGTGTAAGGCAACTGCTGGTTAAGAATATCGTTCGGCCCGGTCCCTTTGGACAGCATGATGTGCTGATGGGAGTCGATGATGCCGGGAATGAGATAGCCTCCCTTGCCATCGATTACCGAGACCTCGGCAGCTACTTTCTCTGCTTCACCTTTCTCGTTGGTGACGTTAAAATTGTAGGTTCCGCCCTCGAGACCTGGCGCATCAACCCCTTGCTTGACCGTCCTGCGAACCGCATCGACCTCCATCGTTCCTTCAGTCGGAATGTCTTTGGCTACTTTGCGGATCTTGTCACCGATGATGAGGACGTCATGATCCATTTTCAGTTCATCGCTTGTCCCGTCCCAGACGTGAACATTCTGGATGACAGTGCATGATGGGATTTCGATGCTCGTTTCAGACTCTTGCGCCGAAAGTACAGAGGTCGCTGCAAGGCTGACACCTGCGACGAATTTAAGGATGGGATGATATTTCATAGAAAATTTTTCGATTAATCTGCAGATGCCTATTATTACATCACGAATGTCTACCCGCCCAAAGCTCAAACTAGTTCTCAATTAGTGCCACGATGTAGACGAATCTATCATGGCGTGATAGCCTCGAAGAATCTTGAAGGACATCCCCATGATCAACACCTGCTGGTTGAAGCCATTCGCTGACTACTTTACTGCGCGGGAAATTAGCTTGGAGCCATACTGCCTGCAGGCTCAAATTGAGCTCAGCCATGTAACTTTAGGCGATGGTTGGATCACCAAACACCAACTCTACCTTTTCCTTGAAGCTTTAGCGAAAGGGGAGAAGATGCCGGAGGTAGGGTTTGTTGTCGGTGAACTCATTACCCCCAACTGTCTTGGTGCCCTGGGTGAAGCCATGGCCCAGCAAACAACTCTCGGCGGTGTCATCCGCACCTTTGGACAACTCATCAACCGCCACGTGGAAGGCAACCATTGCTGGCTGGAAGAGGGAGAAAATGGTGAAGTCTGGCTCTTCAACGAAAAATCCCACTCTCCCGAACATGGACGGACTATCGCCGACCACGCCGGACTGATGTCGATGATCAACCTAGTCCGCCTCATAACAGGACCCAGTTGGCACCCCGCCAAGGCCTGCCTCCAGACCGACGAAACGAACCTGTATATGAAACTCCAGGGATTTGGAGGATGCCAGATGGCGTTTAAAAAAAGAGCTACTGGCTTCGCTTTTCCCGCGAGCTGGCTACTGCACTCGACAAAGGGCAACCCATTCAACCCAGAGCACCTACAGCAATCTCCCGGACTCCTGAACGAAGGAGAACCGATCACCACCAAGATCAGGCTAATCCTCACTGAAATCATCGGCGTCGGAGGAATCCTTCCCTCCGCCAGCCTCGCTGCGGATCTCATCGGTATCAGCCTTCGAAGCCTCCACAGGACACTTAGCTCGCACGGCACATCCTATCAGAGAATCCTCGATACAGTCCGCCTTACCAAAGCGACGTCTCTGCTTGAGGACACGGACTCGTCAATTGCCGACATCTCAGTCGATCTGGGTTTTTCGGGTGCCAATAATTTTATCCGCTCCTTCAAAAAGACCAACGGAATGACGCCTGGTGCCTATCGTTTGGCTCGGAATCCGTCATAATCCAGACAACCAAACTGAGAGAGGCACTGCGCTAAACACTCAGAGCATCGTTAGGGTGAGTAAATACTACTTTATTTTCCACCACGTATTCGGACAACCTCCTTAAGGCCACGCTGGTAGATACTTCCTCCGGCGTAGCTCAGTCCACTCAGGCTCCACGTGGTTTTTGCGGGTCCTAGATCGTTGATCGATACGAGCGCGGAGGCATCAAACACGGGACGCGAAGCATCGACCACATAAGTCATGCCCAACATAGTTGGGAAATACACATATTGGTTCACCGCGATAGGTGCTCCGTTGCTGACGTGTCCCCAGCCGTCACCTTGGGCGCGCTTATCCGCAGCGGTATCGATCCCTCGCGAATTGACAGCTCTCGAGGGTAGATGTTTTCTCCAAAGAGTTTGATCCTTCTTCCCTGCTTCACGCACCACTTGGACTGGAACTTGAAGGTACTCGACCTTGCCATTTTCGGTATCTACTCGCCCGACACAGTGTCCTTCGTGAGTGAGAAACAGGAAATACTTGCCTACTAGAATAGGGCTTTCATTCGTAGGGCACGCTTTAAATTTACGTACCACTACACTGAACGGTTTGTTCAGATGGACAGTATATTTCTGAGTATCCTCGTCCCATAAATGAATGTCCGCCTTCGTGAAAAGCGGAAACTGTTCAATGAGTTTACCGCTCTTGGCTTCTAACTTGAGTAAATTACCCTGATCTATGCCATAAGCGTGATTTTCATCAAATTGCGAAACAGTGTAGGCAAAAGAGCCTCTCACATCATAGCTCCAGAGGCATTTACCCGCCTCCTCGCCACCTGCTAGGGAGAGACTAAAACCGCTTGGAGCCTCTGGTGGCCGATGCCCGCCTCCTCGCATATGATAAACGACTGGCTTCCCGCCCACATAGCCAATACGTGGAGTATTGTGCACTGAAGTCCCACTCGACTCTACCCACAGCGGCTTGCTTGTTAGAGAATCAAAGGCGCGAATATAAGTCCACGGCCAATCCTTTGGAGATGAATTGCGATCACCAACCTTGGCTTTCATCGGCTTGGCGAGTGGATCATCACTCTCGCGCATCATCACATAGAGCAACTGGCTATCAATGAGAATGGGCTGGCATTGCTTTGCATTATGCCTAGAACGAGCCTCGAATGGACGCTGCCAAACTTTAGCGCCAGCCATGTCATAGCAAGCCATCATCCCACCTGCATTTACGAACCAAACATGCTTACCATCGGTGACAGGCGTGGGAGTCGACGCATCAGTAAAGAGTGAGGAAAAGGGCCGCACCCGCGGACTAGGTATCGTGACCGACCATTGGATATCTCCACTCTCAGCATCGAGACAATAGCCCACGATGTCAGACCCTTCAGCCGCCCCATCTGCAGTGCCGTCCGGTAAAGGTTTATTGGTCGTTAGAAACACCTTATCCTTCCATACAGCGACCCCACTCAAACCCGCTTCAGGCAACTCAGTGCGCCAGAGAACGTTTTCCCCACGACTCACACTCCAAGTAGTAGGAACTACTTGCTCAGTCGTTGTGACGTTCGTTCCATTCGGGCCCGAAGCCATCGGCCATTGTCCTGCCGCGCCCTCGACAGGAGCCTGCGCGCTCGCAGTGGAATGGAAAAATCCAGCGAGAGCAATGGCAGTAACCGTGGTGAGTGAGAAAAGTGGTTTCATCGAAATAGAATCTAAAATTAAAAAAAAATCCAGCTATGGGGTGCTGAAGCTCAGTATCTATACTCACACAATAGCACTAATATTTCTTCAGCTCAGAAGCGTTTTCTCGATCGTATACGGCGCCTTACCCGCAGCTGCATTCTCAGGCGACGCCACGAATGTCAGCTCGTGCGTAAGAAACTCCACCTTGTCTTCTTGTTCGTGAGAAATGTAAATAATCTGCGCCATCCCCCTCTCCACAATGGTACGCATAAGCTGTAACACCAACGCTCTATTCACTGGGTCTAAGCCCTGGCAGGGTTCGTCTAAAATCAACAACCTTGGTCGCTTGATGAGAGCTCGAGCAATAAGCAACATCCGCTGCTGACCAAATGAGAGCTTTTGAAAATGTATAAGTTTTAAACGATCTAACCTGAGGAACTTAAGCCATTCTTGAGCGATCACCCGCTGCTCTGGAGTGACTGGTCGGTACACTCCAATGGTATCGAAGAACCCCGAAAGCAAGACCGTTTCAGCTGTCACCGTGACCCTGTATTGCTGATGCAGAGCAGTCGACATGATACCGATGAAATGCTTCACCTCCCAAATCGACTCTCCCGTCCCACGCCTTTTCCCAAACAGATAAAGTTCGTTAGAATAACACTGCGGATGGTCCCCAGAAATCACACTCACCAGTGTCGACTTTCCGCAGCCATTTGGCCCAGAAACCCTCCATTGCTGGCCTGGATAAATTTTCCAATCAAGATCAGCTAGGATCGGCTTATTGTGATAACCAACACTCACCTTACACAGGTCTACAATCGGCTGCTCCGCGCTCCCCTCGTATTCATTAGTCTGCGGCAAACTGCTAGGAAGCTTACTTTGACTAAAGTCTCCGGAAAAAAGCTGCTTCACCGCAGGATTCCCTAACACCTCTTCTTTTGCCCCTTGGAAAACGATCTTCCATTGGTCGAGACAGAACACATGCGTGATCCGCTCGTTAATCTGCGACAGACGTTGCGTAATCAGCAGCGTGGGGACTTTATGGGCAATCGTATCAATACACGTCTCGATACGCGACACGGTATCCACATCAACCCCGTCATATGGCCCATCTAAAATGAGTGCGTCAGGCAGCTGTGCAATCGCACGAGCGAGCATCAGCCTACGTCGCTCGCCAGTAGAAAGCAGACGAAACCCAGTATCGATACATTGCTCTAATTGCAGCTGCTCGATCAAATCTTCCATACTCACTTCAGCGACCCGATGCTCCTCTATCAGCTCACGCATCGTGCGACCGGTATCCACCTTATTCAGCCACTCGCTATCGTCTTCATAGATTTCGCGTTCGAGCAGAGCTTGTTCTTCTTCAAATGAAACCACCTGAATGTTTCGTTCAGGTGAAGAGTCTCGGAGCTCTCTCGCAAAACACGTCTTGCCTGAGCCATTGCCGCCCACTAGCGCCCAATGTGCATCACCACCCAAGTTCTCTATCGACCAGCTCTCTGTCATCGCCATTGAACAAAGCAACCCTCACTCGATCATGCAAGCGCCACCTTCCATACAACTCAACCCATGCAGCTATTTCCAGCAAGAAGGCGGCCAGGAAGACAGATAGCGGAGAATTTGTTCTTGCCATCAGCGCACGAATTCTCAACCTGTATTACAAATGAATTTGAACCTAACTGACAAAGTGGTCATCGTCACAGGTGGCGCAAAAGGAATTGGCGCTGGATGCGTAACTGCCTTTGCCGAAGAAGGCGCGATCCCAGTCATCGTGGGAAGATCTCCACAAGTGGGCCAAGCATTGATCGACCAATGCAAAGTAGGCGCAGTCATTGAAGCCGAGCTTACTTCTGAAGAAGCCTGTAAAAGTGCCATTGAACAAACCCTCAAACTCTACGGAAGAATTGATGGCATTATTCATAACGCCGGAATCAACGACGGAGTTTCTCTCGACAAAGGCACACCGGCTGAGTTCATGGCCTCATTGCAAAAGAACATTTTCCACGTGTTCACGCTTACCCATTACGCGCTTCCAGCACTCAAGGAGTCAAAGGGTTTCATCATTAACATTTCTTCCAAAGTGGCAGACACTGGGCAGGGTGACACCTCTGGCTACGCAGCATCTAAAGGGGCGATGAATGCCCTTACTCGTGAGTGGGCACTCTCACTCGCTAAAGATGGAATCCGCGTAAACACCGTGGTTCCAGCAGAAGTGATGACACCGCTCTATGAAAACTGGCTCAACACTCTCGAAGATCCGGAAACCACACTCAAGCAGATCGAGGCTCGTATTCCATTTGGCCAGCGCATGACCACCTCTGAAGAAATTGCCAACATGGTCGTTTTCTTATCTTCTGAAAAATCTAGCCACACTACTGGTCAGATCATCTACCCAGATGGCGGCTACGTGCACTTCGATCGCTCTTACGGCGCTGTGGAGAAAGAATAGCCAGCCTAGCGAATACTTTCTCTCTAACACCCGCTCACTCGATGAAAATCAGTGAGCATTTTTTTTGGCAATCGCGCACTCCGATTCGAGATAATATATTAATGAATACCCATGAGCTCTGAACGCTCAGTGGCAGCAGATAGGTGGTTCTCTAGCGCTAATCGAGCGGCCTCGCCATCTGCCGAGATCAGTGACGTCACAATAGCGTCATGTTCCGCCACAGTATCCTCACGCATTCCAGCTGTAGCCATCGCATGCGCATGACCGATACAACTCTGATAATGCGAATAGAGCGCCTTCCCTATCATGTTGATAAAAGCATTATTACACGACTCGAGAATCTGAATGTGAAACTTGGAGTCAAGTTCGCCAAAAGCCGCGGGATCTTCTTCAACACGCATTTTCTCTAAAATCTGAATCAAGCTCTCGACCCGAGCCTGCTTATCGCGCTCGCTACGCGCTAGGCGATTCAGCGCGGCACCCTCAATGAGGACACGAAATTCGATAAGATCATTAGAGGCTTTCTCGTCATTGATCAAACTCGAGTAAGTAGCCACCGCCTTCGAAATCACATCCAGATTCCCGCGCGCCACATAGCTACCACTGCCACTAATTGTTTCGATCATTCCCCGGCCACGCAGTTGCTTCAACGCCTCGCGTAAAGCGGTGCGACTCACTCCGTATTCTTCACACAACTTCCCTTCAGATGGCAGCCTTTGGCCTTCCTCTAATTTACCTGATAAGATTTTCCCTTCCAACGCCTGTTCCACGCCTTCGCTTAACAAAACCTGTCTAGTCGTATTGGATGTGGCGGAGCTTCTATTCATTAAAAGGTAAAAGTATATTAGACTCCTAAACTGGACAAGTGAATGTTCATCTTCCGGATCAATCACGAATCTGGAGCCGCTTACTATAAGAGATTGACCACGTTCATCCTGTATTACAGACTTCCGCCCCAAACGCTATGATCGATGCCCACCACCACCTCTGGAAGTACACCGAAGAAGAATTCGGCTGGCTAGAAACAGACAGTACCCGTCGCGATTTCCTCGCAGCAGACCTCGATACCCTATTCGCAGAAAATAAGGTCACTGCCGCGGTTGCAGTACAAGCTCGTACTATTCTTGAGGAAAATGACTTCCTCTTGGCAGAAGCATCAGCCAGTAAGCTCATCAAAGCTGTCGTAGGATGGGTCGATCTCAAATCCACCGCCGCGGGAGCACAGCTTGACCACTATGCAGCGAACCCATTTTTCAAAGGTGTGCGCGAAATCACCCAAGGCGCTGACGATTCTACATTTTTAGATAACAATGACTTCCATGCGGGAATTCGCGAAATAACCGCGCGTGACCTCACTTATGACGTTCTCATTTTCCAAGGGCAATTAGAGACAGCTAGCCGCTTTATCGATCAGCACCCAAACCAGCGCTTCGTACTCGACCACGCAGCCAAACCAGAAATCCGCGCGAGCCAGTTTCCTAGCACATGGGAGAAGCAGATCCGCGAGATGGCTAAGCGTGAACATCTCGTTTGTAAAATTTCAGGTCTCGTCACCGAAGTCCGCGATGACTCGTGGGACGACGCTCTCATGAGCCGCTATTTCGAAACTTTGCTAGAAGCCTTCGGACCACAGCGTTTAATGTTTGGCTCAGACTGGCCTGTAAGCCTCCATGCGAGCGACTACGCACGCTGGAAAGACTGTTTCACGGCATACTTCGACAAACTATCGGATGATGAGCAACGCGCCATCTACACCGATACCGCCACCCAATTTTACTCACTTTAATAATCTAACTTTCTAACACACTTATCTCTATGAAAACAGCAGTCGTCACAGGTGCAGGTTCTGGCATCGGCCAAGCAATCGCTATCAAACTCGCAGAAGCAGGCAATCACGTTGCCATCCTCGACTTCAATGTCGAAGCAGCCACCAGCACAAAGGAAATCATCGAATCTAACGGCGGCACCGCTGAGATCGTTCAATGCGATGTTTCCTCTACAGAGTCCGTTAAAGCAGCATTCGACCAACTCGAGCGCGTAGATATCCTAGTCAACAACGCCGGCATCGCAGCCATCGGTAACGTAGAAGTCTGCACCCCGGATGAGCTCGACAAGATCTACAACGTAAACGTCAAAGGCGTCTACCACTGCTGTCACTTCGCAATCCCTAAAATGCTCGCCAACAAGAGCGGCGTCATCCTCAATCTCGCGTCCATCGCGAGTAAAGTAGGCATCCTCGATCGCTTCGCCTACTCCATGTCCAAAGGTGCTGCACATGCGATGACTCTCTCTGTTGCTCGCGACTACGTGGACAAAGGGATCCGCTGTAACTGCATCTGCCCAGCACGTGTACTCACTCCATTCGTAGAAGGCTTCCTCGAGAAGAACTACACTCCAGAAGAGCGTCCAAAAATGATGGAAACACTCAGCGAGTACCAGCCAATCGGCCGCATGGGCACACCTGAAGAAATCGGCGATCTCGCTGCCTTCCTCTGCTCAGATAAAGCATCCTTCATCACAGGTTCCGCCTACGACATCGACGGCGGCGTCACTCTTCTTCGCTAGGAAACTGAAATCTTAAATCTGAAAAGTAAGAAGTAAGAATCCATGGAAAGCCTAGAAGACAGAACCTACAGTTTTGCCTTACGCGTCATCAAGATCACAAAAGCGCTTCCTGATGACCGTGAATCTAGACACATTGCTAACCAACTTTTCAGATCGGGAACTTCCGTCGCAGCAAACTACCGAGCATCTCGCAAAGGCAAATCCAAGAAAGATTTCATCGCGAAATTAGGTATCGTTCTAGAAGAAGCCGATGAATCCCATTTCTGGCTCTCCATTATCATCGACACCAATATACTGCCTCAAGAACTTGTAGAACCGCTACACAAGGAAGCCTCTGAACTTACCGCCATATTCACACAATCAATCAAAACAGCACGAAGCACGTAAACTTCTCACCTCTAAAATCTAACTTTTTACTTAATCTATGAAACTCATCCGCTTTTACAAAGACAACACCATCACTCCTGGCATCATCTGTAAGGATTGCTCGAACACAGCTGTCGACTGCTCTTCTTTCGGTGAAGACTGGAACGAGTCATTCTTCGAGAATGACGGCCTAAAGCGCCTCCTTGCATTTCTTATTGAGAACCGTGCAAGCCTCCCAGAATCTGAACTAGACTCCCTCACGCTCGCACCTGCGATCGCGCGCCCGTCTAAGATCGTCTGTATCGGCCTCAACTACGCACTCCACGCCAAAGAATCTGGTATGGAGCCACCAACTGAGCCAGTAGTCTTCTTCAAGTCGACTTCCGCTTGGTCTGGTCCTAACGATGACATCCTCATCCCACGCAAGTCTGAGAAATCTGACTGGGAAGTCGAACTCGCTGTCGTTATCGGCAAAAAAGCAAAATACGTTTCTAAAGAAGATGCGCTCGACTACGTCGCTGGTTACGCAGTCCACAATGACCTCTCTGAGCGTGCCTGGCAGATTGAAATGGGTGGCCAGTGGGTCAAAGGCAAGTCCGCGGACACCTTCGCCCCATTCGGTCCATACCTCGCGACTGCTGACGAAGTTGCTGACCCTAACAATCTCAATCTCTGGCTCAAACTCAACGGAGAGAAGATTCAGGACAGCACCACCGCTGACTTCATTTTCAACGTTCAGCACGTCATTTCCTACCTCTCTGAGTTCATGACTCTTCTTCCTGGTGACGTCATCTCCACCGGCACACCTGCTGGTGTTGGTCTTGGTTTTAATCCACCGAAATACCTCAAAGAAGGCGACGTAGTAGAACTAGGCATCGACGGCCTCGGCACACAAAAGCAAGTCGCTGTTAAAGAGAAGTAAGAACGTAGGGCAAATCCTTCTACTTTCTAATTTCCACCATCACCCTTCAAACATGAACGTTCTTCAAATTGACCCACGCGACAATGTACTTGTCGCTCTTCAAGACCTCAAAGCTGGCGACACTGTCAGCTTTAAAGGCAATGACATCACGCTCACCACGGACATTGATGCCAAACATAAGTTCCCGATTGCTGACCTAGCAGCTGAAGCAAAGGTAACAATGTACGGTGTGCTCGTAGGCACCGTCTGCGAAGACGTCGCTGCTGGCACCTTGCTCCACACGCACAACCTCCATCACGCAGCAGACCCATTCGGTATGGATCTCTATAATGAAGGTGAATTTCAGTGGAACACAGCTCCTGATGTTTCCCAATTTGAAGGACGTACATTCCAAGGTTTTCCACGTGAAGATGGCACCGTAGGCACCGCAAACTACTGGATCGTTATCCCGATGGTCTTCTGTGAGAACCGCAACCTGCGCATGCTCCAGGACGCACTCCTCAAACCACTCGGTTATTCTAAATCCACTAAATATGCAGATTTCGCCGAGCGCATGGCTGAAGCTGCTACAAATGGCAAAGACCTAACAGAGGTCACATTCGAATCTAATGAATCAGAAGCAGCGAAGCGCCTCTTCCCTAACATCGATGGCATCAAGTTCCTCTCCCACTCCATGGGCTGTGGTTCTGACCGCGGTGACTCTGATTCGCTCTGCCGTCTACTCGCAGGCTACGCAACTCACCCGAACGTAGCCGGTGTCACCGTACTTTCACTTGGCTGCCAGCACGCACAAGTTTCCATTCTTAAGGATGAAATGAAAAAGCGTTGCCCTGAGTTCAATCGCCCACTCCATGTGTTCGAACAACAGCAGTACCCTTCTGAAGAAATTCTTCTCGAAGAAACCATGCGCCAAATGTTTGCCGGTCTCGCAGAAGCGAACAAGCAAACCCGCCAAGAAGCACCGATCACCAAACTTGCCGTCGGTATGGAATGTGGTGGATCCGATGGATTCTCTGGTATCTCCGCTAACCCAGCAATCGGTCATGTCACCGACGTTCTCACCGTTCTCGGCGGACGCGCTGTACTCTCTGAGTTCCCAGAGCTCTGCGGCGTAGAAGCAGACCTCATTAAACGTTGTAAAACGAAAACAGAAGCCGCGCGTTTCATCCAGATCATGGAAGACTACAATGCCCGCGCAGAAGCGATTGGCTCAGGCTTCTCCATGAACCCTAGCCCAGGCAACATCAAAGACGGTCTCATCACAGACGCTATCAAGTCTGCTGGCGCTGCAAAAAAAGGAGGAACAGCTCCAGTCACCGATGTTCTCGACTATACCGAGCCACTCAGACGCGATGGTTTCACCCTCCTCTGTACACCTGGTAATGATGTCGAGTCCACCACCGCCATGACTGGCTCAGGCTGCAACGTCATCCTTTTCTCCACTGGACTCGGCACTCCTACAGGTAACCCTGTCTGCCCAGTGATCAAAGTCGCCTCTAACCGCATCACGGCTGAGCGCCACCCAGATCTTATTGACTATAATGCGGGTACAATCATTGAAGGTCAGGAAACAATCCAAGAAACGGGCAACCGACTGTTAGAAATGATTCTAGAAGTCGCCAGCGGCAACTACACCACAAAAGCAGTCGGCCTAGGCCAAGACGACTTCATCCCGTGGAGACGTGGTGTTAGTTTATAAGGTTGCATCACGGAGAAAAAAAGAGAGTACTACCAGCCAATTAAACGACCGTTAAGAAATTCTTAACGGTCTTAGCTCATCAATTTAAAACTAGATTAGTCATGCTAAAAGGAATCAGCCATCTCCTCTCACCAGAACTTCTCTCCACGCTCTATCGTATGGGGCATGGTGAAGAAATTATTTTCGCAGACGCACATTACCCAGTGCATGTGGCGGGAGTCCCAGTCATCCGTGCAGATGGTCACAAGATACCTGAGCTCTTAGATGCTGTCTTACCACTCTTCGAACTCGATGCCTACTCCGAGCATCCAGCAGCGATGATGGACGTCGTCCCCGGGGACACACCTGACCCAGCAGTCGAAGCAAGTTACCGCGCCGCGATAGATCGCCACCAGAAGGACGTACCATCTATCGACAAGGTCGAGCGCTTCGCTTTCTACGAACGCGCCAAGAACGCCCACGCCATTGTAGCGACTGGAGACACCTCCAAGTACGCTAACATCATTCTTACTAAAGGGGTCACCCCAGTAAGTTCATAAAACTTCCCCTCTAACCTACTACACTAACTACAATGAATAAAACACCCGTCGTACCTAAACAGTACCTCATCCCATTTATCCTGGTTACCGTCCTGTTTGCTCTCTGGGGCTTTGCTAACAATTTCACTGACCCCTTGGTGAAAGTATTCAAGGACGTCTTTGCGATTACCAATGCTCAGTCCACATGGGTGCAAATGGCATTCTACGGAGGCTATGCCACTATGGCTATCCCAGCGGCACTCTTCATCCGTAAATTCTCCTACAAGGCGGGTATCCTAATGGGTCTCGGACTTTTCGCTACTGGAACGATGCTCTCAATCCCAGCGGCGAATAGCGTAAACTTCAACCTCTTCATCGCCGCGATCTATATCCTCACATTTGGATTGGCGTTCCTTGAAACCACTGCGAACCCATACATCCTTTCCATGGGTTCAGATGAGACTTCCACCCAGCGACTTAACCTCGCGCAAGCATTCAACCCTATTGGCTCACTCGGTGGAGCATTTGTTGCCGCAAGCTTCGTGCTGTCGAACATCCAAGTTGCAGACTTCAAACAAGACATCTCAGGCTATAAAGAAGAACTCGCTGTCGAAAAATCAGCGACCAACGAACTGAACATTCTTCCATTCCTTAAAGCGAAAGAAAAGCCACGTAAAAATGATGAGAACGCGAAACAATACGTAGTAGAGCAAACTTCCGAAAAAACAGATGTCGACACAGCGATCAAAGATTTCCGCGACGGAAAAATCGAAAGCTATCAAGGAAAGACTTTCCCGGAGATTCAGAAGCACGACCTTAACCTTGTTTCAAAAACCTACATGACTCTCGGTCTTGTAGTTCTGGCAGTCTTTGTCATCTTCGTGATTAAGAAAATGCCATCCGCAGCTAAGACGGATGACAATGACCACGAACTCCACGTCAAGAGTACTCTTGCACGCCTGTTCAAAAATCCTCGTTATATCTGGGGTGTGGTGGCGCAAATGTTCTATGTCGGAGCTCAGATCATGGTCTGGACTTTCATCTTCCATTACGCCGAAACAGAAGTCGGTATGGACAACGCCACCGCAGGTAATCACCAGCTCGCAGCGCTTGTTCTCTTCTTGAGTTTCCGCTTCATCTGTACAGCCTTCCTCAAGTACATCTCTCCTGGTAAGATCCTCTTCGTTCTCGCTGCTGCAGGTATTGCCTGCACACTCGGAGCTATCTACCTCACCGGTATGTCAGGACTCTACTCACTCATGCTCGTATCTGCCTGCATGTCACTGATGTTCCCAACGATCTACGGCATGGCACTAGAGGGTGTTGGACAAGATGCTAAACTTGGTTCAGCAGGTCTTATCCTAGCTATCGTAGGAGCAGTTTGGCTCACTGGCTTCCAAGGTCGCATTCTTGACCTTGAATCCTTCATGGGCACCACTTCAGTCAGAGGTTCTTTCTACCTCACTGTTGCCTGCTTCCTCATCATCGCAATCTACGGCTTCTTCTTCAGAAACCCTAGATCCAAACAAGCGTAAGCTCACCTCAATCTAACCCTAACACTAGGGCGCTCCAAAATGGCAGGATTTACTCCTGCCATTTTTTATTTCCCTGAGTAATTTGAGCACTAAATCACCATTGAAGTAAATGAAACGACTACGAACCCTCATACAGCTATCCCAATTCCTTCTGTACGCGATAGCTGTCGCTGGGCTCAGTAGCTGCACGACCTTGCCAGAAGTCACCCACACTGAAAAAGTAGTAACGCTTAAAGCTCCAGCCTCTAGCAAGTTGGTAGAAGCTTCAAGAAATGTGAGCAATGGAAGTGAGTCACACTTTCTCCTCCTAAACGAGGCAATGGAAGCGATGCTCTGGCGACTCGCATTGATCGACTCTGCTGAGAGCTCTATCGATATCCAAACATTCATGTGGGAGAACGATGAAGCAGGCGCTTTGCTATTTGATCGGGTGCTCAAGGCTGCAGACCGCGGAGTTCGCGTGCGCCTCTTAGTAGATGATATCTGGCTGGAATCCAATGAAGATGGTTTAGCGGCTATCGATGCCCACCCTAATCTATCAATTCGTCTCTATAACCCACTTGAAGTACGCGGAAATGCTCTGAGCCGCGCCACCCATTTCCTCATGAACTATGAGCAGCTAAATCAGAGGATGCACAATAAAACCTTCATCGCAGATGGCGCTTTTGCCATCAATGGAGGAAGAAACCTTGGAAATAAATATTTCGGACTATCCGATAATTACAATTTTAGAGATCTCGATGTCATCTCTACTGGGAAGGTCATCAGAGACATCAGTAGTGAGTTCGACCTTTTCTGGAATAGTGCCTATGCCTACCCAGCGGAGTATTTGTCTAACAAAGCAGATCGCTTCGATGTGCCAGCTAGCCTCAACAATATGCGAAAATTACTCGCGAAAGAAGAGCATCACTTTCTAAAATCCTACCCCATCCACCGACAAAACTGGTCTAAGCGACTCGAAAAATTACCAACACTGATGCAAGCTGGTGAAGCGCATTTCCTAGGTGACGACCCCTATGGCCGTGAACGCATCGTCGTAGATTATCTGACGGAAGCGGTCAGTCAGGCTAAACAAGAGATAATCATCATTTCCCCCTACTTCATTCCTTATGCAAACCGATTTGACGGTGTCAAAGAATTGATCAAACGAGGGGTGCGCGTGAAGATCATCGTACCTTCATTGGGAGCGAACAATCACACACCTACACATAGTCACTACCGTAAATACCGCAAAGCTATCCTTGATGCAGGCTGTGAGCTCTATGAATACAATTTTCAACCCAGTGCCGAACAACGAGCATTGTGTGAAGTGAAGCCCGTTACAGCGGACTTTATTGGCATGCACATGAAGGCTGTGATTGTGGATAGAAAGACATGCTTCATCGGTTCTTTAAATATGGACCCGCGAGCCATGGACATTAATACAGAAGAAGGGCTAGTGATCGACTCCATAGCTCTCACTTCCGAGATGCTAGATACGGTAAAAACTATCACTGCACCCGGAAATGCATGGAAGCTCGAATACGATGATCAAGGCAAGATTGTCTGGAAAGGTGGGAACGGAGAGGTCCTCACTCGTCAACCGGCACGTACTAACTGGCAAAGAGTAGTTGATTCTATCGCCCGCTGGCTACCGATTGAGAGCGAACTTTAGTCACACCAATATGACTGATTATGTGTAATCGTATAGCTAACTATACAGATAAGAACTGTAAACCGCTTCCAACTGAATACGAAGTGAGTGCTACACTTATACTCACATGCAATGAAATGCGTATATTCCACTTGAAAATTAAGTGCTTCAGAATCAGATTCCACGCATGAGCAATCGCATCGACACCACTTTCCAAAAGCTGGCCGAGACCAACACCCCAGCCTTCGTCGCCTATGTCGCGGCTGGCGATCCAAACTTGGAAAAATCGCTCGAAATCATCAAAGGCTTAGCAGACGCTGGTTCTGATGTGATCGAACTTGGCGTCCCATTCTCGGACCCACTTGCCGATGGAGTAGTCAACCAGCTCGCAGCTGAACGCGCGCTCAAAGCCGGCACTACGCTTCTCAAAGTCCTTCAGCTGATCCGCGACTTCCGTAAGACTCACGAGACACCTATCGTGCTCTTCACCTATCTCAATCCGATCTATACATACGGTTACGAGAAATTTCATGCTGACGCTGCAGCAGCAGGCGCAGATGGCGTCCTCCTTCTCGACCTTCCACCGGACGAAGTCCCGTTCAACTCCGAGCTCGCAGCCAGAGAAGGGCTCAAGCACATCACTCTCATAGCGCCTACTTCACCAGAAGAGCGCATCGAATCACTCGCGAAACAATCCGAAGGCTTCATCTACGCGCTCTCCCGCACTGGTGTGACTGGTGCACAAGCAGCACCTTCTGATGCCATTGGAGCAACCGTAGAAAAGATCAAGCAATACACCGACACTCCAGTCTGTATTGGATTCGGCATCAATACTCCTGAGCAAGCCAAAATGGTTGGCGAGCTCTCAGACGGCGTAGTCGTGGGCTCTGCCATCGTTAACCAAGTCGCAGAAAATGCCGACTGCCCAGATGTCGCAGCCAAAGTCGCGGCATTCGCCACTCCACTTATTCAAGCCGCAAAAAATCAGTAAGATTTCAGGAATTCTGTCTAAATGGCTTCAGCCTACTGGTCATAAAACTTAACACCTAAAACATACCACTATGTTAAATTTCACCAAAATGAACGGCGCGGGCAACGACTTCGTTGTCATCGATAACCGTGACCTTTCCATCAATCTATCTAAGGAACAGATCGCCCAACTTTGCGATCGCCACCGCGGTGTAGGCGCAGATGGCCTACTCGCTGTAGAGCCTGCTGAAAAGGGCGCTGACTACAAGTTCCGCTACTACAATGCAGACGGCGGCGAAGCCGAAATGTGTGGCAACGGTGCGCGCTGCTTTGGCGCATACACTGCCCGTCTCAGCTCACCTATCAAAGAGCTCGTCACCTTCGAAACCATCGCTGGGACACTCTGCGCACAACTCATCGGCGACAACGTACGCATCGCCATGTCAGATCCATTTGATCTCGCCATGAACCTGCCTATCGACCTCGAAGACCTTGGCGACATTCACTTCGTCAACACTGGAGTGCCACACGTAGTAGCCTACGTGGATGACCTCCCAGCGCTCGATGTTGTGAAAAATGGCGCATCCATACGCTACCACGACCACTTTGCTCCCAATGGAACAAACGCGAACTTCGCCGCGGTGCTTGCTCCTGACCACATTGCTATCCGCACTTACGAGCGCGGAGTCGAAGGCGAAACTCTCGCCTGCGGTACTGGCATGTGTGCTTGTGCACTCTACCACCACATTCTCAATGGCGCTACTTCACCAGTCAAAGTAGACGTCGCTGGCGGCGACACACTCGAGATCGGCTTCGAACCACTTGGCGACAATAAATTCTCCAATGTCACCCTCACCGGCCCAGCTGACTTCGTTTTCACTGGCACCGTCGAGGTCTAACAAGCTTCGATAGTTACAAATTTTTTAAAATGCCCAGCAGCGTCTTTGTTACTGGGCATTTTTTATGGAACCAATCAGATTAGCTGTCATATAAAGACCCAACTCCATGAAATACTTCGGAATCGCTAGCGTATCTACTCTCACTAAAATGTGACACAGCGCTACCGACAGGCTAAGTCACCCGTACTAAAACTTACTTTCTACACAAACATCATGAAAAACATCTTCAAAAAAGCGGCAAATATAGGCTGCTGTCTTAGCGCGCTCAGTTGCGCCTTAACTGCCTCAGAAAAGCCCAACGTCGTTCTCATTTTTGCCGATGACCTTGGCTATGGTGACTTGAGCTGCTACGGCGCAACCAAGCTCAAGACTCCGAACATCGATAAACTCGCCGCAGATGGCAGACGCTTCACCGATGCTCATTCCGCGTCTGCTGTATGCACGCCCTCGCGCTATGCTCTACTCACTGGTGACTATCCGCTTCGGATCGGTTCGACTCGCCCGGTTTTCCTGAAAAGCGGTTTGGTGATCGATCAAGAAAAACAGACCTTGGCAGATGTGATGAAGGACGCCGGCTATGCCACTGCCTGTGTTGGCAAATGGCACCTTGGTTTTGGTGAAAAAACGCCCGATTGGAATGGCGACCTCAAGCCCGGACCGCTCGAGGTCGGCTTTGATTATTACTACGGTGTGCCAACGGTGAATAGCCACCCACCATTCGTTTATGTAGAAAACCACAATGTCGTGGGACTGCTCCCCGATGACCCTTTGGTCTATGGAAAGAAAGCGAAGACCGAGGAAATGCATGAGAAAATGGGCATTGATGAGATCGGTGGCGCAGATGCGGCTCATGAGCTTTACGATGATTATCAGGTGGGAACCCACCTCACTGAAAAGGCCGTGGACTGGATCAAGGAGCAAAAAAAAGATCCCTTCTTCCTCTATTTCGCGACCACAAACATCCATCACCCCTTCACTCCTGCACCGCAATTTCAGGGAACTAGCGAGTGCGGCCTCTATGGCGACTTCGTACATGAGCTCGATTGGATGGTCGGAGAAATCGTTAAAACGCTCGAAGAGCAAGGCGTGGCGGACAATACTTTGATCATTTTTACTAGCGATAATGGCGGCATGTTCAATGAGACTGGGCAAGATGCTTGGGATGCTGGACATCGCCTGAATGGCGAATTGCTTGGCTTCAAGTTTGGCGCATGGGAAGGTGGACACCGCGTTCCCTTCATCGCCAAGTGGCCTGGGCACATCGAAGCTGGCTCAGTATCCTCACAGCTCATTTGTAATGTTGATATGCTTGCTACTATGTCTGCGCTGACAGGAGCCGAGATCCGAGAAGGCCAAGCGATCGACAGTGTGGATGTGCTGCCTGCTTTCACAGGAAACACCTCAGAAGCCGTTCGTGAGAATCTAGTCCTCGCTCCGAGCAGACCAGGTATCCTCGGTCTCCGTAAGGGCAAGTGGATGTACATTAACAGCAAGGGAAGCGCAGGATTTGGCGGAAAAAAACGCGGCGAACATGGCTTTGCCGGCCCAGCTGCCATTACCTATGCTGGCTACTCCAATAGTGATATTGAGAACGGAAAAATCAAAAATGATGCTCCGCCTGCACAGCTCTATGACCTAGAAAATGATCTAAAGCAGACGACTAACCTCTATAAAGAGCATCCCGAAATGGTGAAGGAAATGGACGCACTTCTACAGACCTATCAGCCTGCAAAGAAGCCCGCGCCAAAGAGAAAGAAAGCTAAAGGCACCTCCGGCAACTAGCGTTATTGGTGCTCGAGAGAGAATTACAAGCGAAGCTAGGCGTAATGAATGAGCAGACTTTTTGAAAACACCCGTATTGCAGCACAAAATAGTCATTCGCGATCCTAATCTTGCTAAGCGTAGTTGGATCAGCATATTAAACTCCAGATGAACGAGGAGCCACTATCGCAAAACAACTCAGAAGCTCCACGCTTCGAGCAGTTGCTTGCAGGTGAGCAAGGGTTTCTGCACGCCCTCATTCGTTCTCTCGGAGTCCCCTCATCAGACTCAGCCGATGTCCTGCAAGCGGCGAATATTTACCTCATCGAGAACGTCGAAAAGTTTGAGGCTGGGACTAATTTCCGTGCTTGGGCGGCCCAAGTCACCCGCTACCGCTGCCTCAACTACTTCCGCACAGAAAAGCGTCGCCCCATGGTGAATCTTTCTGAGCAAGCACTCGACCTGATCACTGAGGAAGTCTGCCGCCAATACGACGAAACTGCGCAACAACTCTCCCACCTTGACCAATGTCTAAAAAAACTCCCCCCCGAGCATTCCTCTCTGATCCACGCCATCTACACAGAGGGCCAATCGCTCAAGGATTACGCCAACGCACAGAAGAAATCCCACAGCGCTGTCCGTAAAACCATTTCCCGTGTTCGCCAACTCCTCAAAGACTGTATCGAACGCCAAAACTAATTCACCACTCCTGCCACAGTAAAAAGTGAAAAATACTGTGTCACACTTCCCCCAATTTCACTCTATCTAAGTAAGACATGCCCGAGCCATCACCATATCAACCAACGCAGGAGTTCACCGAACTCGTCCAGCGTGTGCTCGATAAAGAATCTAGCCTCGAAGATGTCGCGGAGCTAAACCGTATACTGCCTCAGGATCCACAAGCTCTACAGTACTTCGTGAAAATGCGGATGCTACACTCCCGCCTGGTGGATCAGTTTAGCACGCACTCGTCTGGCCTTACTGCTATTCATCAGGCCACAAAATCTTCCTCCTCCCACTCTCCTACAGAAAAACTTAGCGTCCCATTCACGAGTCGCTTCTCGCGCCCAGTGGTCAAAAAGGTCGCTCTCGCGGCCGCAGCTCTGGTTCTTCTATCTTTCCTCGTTCCTACCCTCTACCGCAGTGCCGTAGCTGAAGACGCCTACCAAGTAGTTGCCACTCAAAATACGAGCGAATTCCAGCGTGGTTCATGGATGACCACCCACAGAACCTACCGTCTAACGGAGGGCTCTATTCAGATCAACTCTCCTGACCACAATAGCCTCACTATCCAGGCGCCTGCTAAGTTTACGATTAACTCTCACCAAGAAATCACACTCAAACAAGGTAAAGTCTGGGCTGAGCTCGACGGCAAACCTCTCGACATTCACACACCCCAAGGCCTCGTCCAAGACCTTGGAACCACCTTTGGCATCGACCAATCTTCACCTAAATCGACTCGAGTCGATGTCTTCGATGGAGCTATTCAGCTCTCTTTATCACACACTCGGCACAAAAAGGCAGGGAAAGGCCAAGCGCTCATTATCGATGCACACCAGTGGCCACCCAAAAAAGTCAATGCAGATGCCTCGCTCTACACCTCCAAGCTCCGGCAGCCCGTAGGCATCGCTTTCAGCGACAACTACCTAGACAACAAAAGCATCTTGGCTGAACAACCTATGTCTACTTGCTGGACTGTAGCTGATACTATTAGTGGCTCCACGCCTCTCGACCAATCACCTATCACGGTCAAATGGTTCTGCGGCTATAAACTCTTCCCAGAAGGCAACGCTGTATCAGCTGAAGCAGCACTCTTTCGCACCCATCTCCTATGTGGAAGCCAAAATGAAATAGATCCATCAACCGCTAAGGCTCTTGGTTTTTCTGGTGATCCAGAGATAGGAATTATTATCCGTATTGAAAACATCAAGCCTTGGCTCGAAAAAATCGGAGCCACCGGCTACCGCCTACAAGCCTTGCGTAATACGGGTTTACCAAATGTCCATTTCCTCCCCCTCAGTGTCCGAGCTTCAGAAGGATCTCCTGCGATAGAAGTTCAAGAAACCGACCGAAGCGAGCTCCTCTCATCGAGCTACCCTCAACCTGCCGATGGCACCGTCGGTTCAAGATCCATCACAAACTTCCAAACCATTTTCACCTCAGACTCACTTACCCTCACTTCCCCCACCCAAAAATCAGGCAATGACCGAGCTAACATCTCTGCCGTGAGAATCATTCCTGTCTTCTAGAGAGTCATTTTTTCTCATTGGCTAAGCGTTCTCCATAGCCTCGTCGGCATCACATTGATTCTTCGCCACCGTCGCGCCTAATCGTTCACGCTGACCAGACCAACCTTATCTTTAAAGCCGTTTAGGGTGTCTTTCCTCGCGGCTTTATCCTGTTCCCCCCACCTCCCAACAAAAAACGTCACTTTTTTTGTCACACTTGAGTACCATAGGTTCTTCGTTGGTGTATAAGTTTTCTGAGTTTAGTGCTCACGAGATCTCAACACCCTAGAAACGAACACGATTCAATGAAAAAAATAAAACACCCTATTCTCTCGAGTCTAACGGTTGCTCTACTCGCTTCTGCCACCACTACTCAAGCTTCCAGCGTCCTCATCGACTTCGGCTTTGCGGCTGGCGTTACAACTGGCAATTACAACAATATCAACGGCGGCGGCGCCACTGGTTCAGGCTCCATTTCAACAGTTGAGGGGACTTATAGCCTCATTAATACCACTGGGGCATCCGCTGGCCAAGTAGTGGTCTCTAGTGGCGTGACTGCGAACTGGGGAGACTCAGGTTCTGGAGCAAACTATACTGGCTCCAAGCCTCTTGCATTAAGCGGTATCGCAGCGACAGCAACCGATGACGGCTTATTCTTGAACAACAACGGCGGCACGCCAACTGTCACCTTCGCTTTCACAGGTTTAGACGCGTCCCAAGCTTATACTGTTTTGTTCTATTCTGCACGCGGTAACAACGGTGGACCGGCTACCGATATTGGAGTTTCTGTAGGATCAGGTACTGGCGCCAGTATCAGTAATAGCCTCAATAACGACTCGGAAGTTGGTACTTTTGTGGCCACTACAACCGCTGCTGGAGAACTCTCACTCACCTATTCATCTGGTGGCGGAAACACAGCTACAGCTCTTAACTTCATGTCAATCACCACCGTACCAGAGCCGTCCTCCACAGCTCTTCTCGGCCTTGGAGGCATCGCTATGATCCTTCGTCGCCGTCGCGCCTAAGTTCCCAGTCGGGGGCACATTCATCCATCATTTTTCAGCCGGGAAGCGAATCATCTCTTCCCGGCTTTTTGAAAAAGTAACTCTATGAAAATTCACCACTCTCTCTTTTATCTATTCGTCTGCATAAGCTCAGCACATGCTCAGATAAAAGTCTCCATAAACGAAGACAGCACCATCACAGCTGGTATGACTTCACGTCCAGATGGTTCGGTGGTGAGCACTTCATCAGAAACTTGGAATAGCTCCATCGATCAAAGTGGATCAAATCTCAGCCTTGCTGACACCTCTGGCGACGCCACCTCCGCAGAACTCTCGTATTCCGCCGGATTCATCAAATCAAATGAGCTCGGCTGGGAATCTCAATCCCAGGACTGGGTGATGATGGAAACTTGGGTAGGATTTAAACAAAGCGAATCGCTTACTATCAGCAATCTTCCAGCCAGTTACGCAGCTGGCTACTCCGTCGTCATCTATGGCGATTCGAATGACGGCAACACTCGCACGATGGATTATTTCATCGACGACGGCACTAGCACTAAAAGCGGCACCATCCTCGATGGTGGTTATTTCGACGGCAGCTTCTCGAGCGATAAGACGGTCACCATCACTGGCCTCACTGGTACTTCCTTCACTCTCACTGGTAATACTGGCAACTCGCGCTCGGCTATCTGTGGATTTGAGATCATTCCAGGAGCGATACCCTCGATCTCCTCATTCGAAGCCGATGATCACTACGTTCAATCAGGCACTGAAGTCACGCTCACCTGGTCAGCTAGCAATGCAACGTCCCTTACACTCGATCCTGGCAATATTGATGTCACGGGCACCAGTTCCCTCGCTGTAACACCAAGCGAAACCACCAACTACACTCTCACTGCTACCGGCGAGTCCGAAAGTGATACCGCAGAGATCACCGTAAGTGTCGGACCAGAAGTGCCGAACGTCATCATTTTCCTCGTCGACGACTTTGGAGTCACGGACACTTCCGTACCCTTTGTATACGACCAACACAACGATGCGGGTGTCCAAGTACAAACCGCTTTCAACAACTTCTATAAAACACCCAACATGGAAGCTCTCGCGGCCAAAGGCATGAAATTTTCCCAAGCCTATGCCATGCCAGTGTGCAGCCCTACGCGTACGAGCCTAATGACCGGTTACAACAGCCCGCGCCACGGAATCACGGTGCATTTGAACCTCGCTGGAACCATCGATAACACCGCCTTCACCCGAAAGAACAACCGCGGCCCCAACAATTGGCGTTACATGGGGATGGATGCTACAGACGTGACCCTTCCTCAACTGTTCTCCGCTGCCAACTACCGCTCAATCCACTGTGGTAAAGGACACTTCGGTGGCAATGGAAGATATGCAGCAGACCCTACTGCCATCGGCTTTGACGTCAACATCGCCGGATCCTCCTCGGGTCAGCCTGCACGTTACATTTCAACTTCCTCATTAGGTTTCGAGAGCGGAACCCGTGCGATGCCAGGTATGGAAGCCTACACAGGCGACGGCGCGGGAACCTACCTCACAGATGCGCTCACCACGGAAATGAATACCGCTATCAGCGACGCAGTCAGCGATGGTGTGCCATTTTTTAGCTACATGTCCTATTATGCGGTTCATTCACCCTTCACCTACAACCCAGGAGTCGATGCCTCAGCTTATAGTTCAGCGGTCTCAACCAATCACCAAAAATTCGCCACCATGGTCGAAGGGGTTGATATCTCCTTGGGAAACATCATCCAGCACTTAGAGAACCTCGGAGTCGCGGAAGACACCCTCATCCTCTTCATGGGCGATAACGGTAGTGACTCACCAGCACTCAGTGCCGAGGGGCAAATCGGATCGGCCACATTCAATGACTACCCGATCCGAGGTAAAAAGGCCTCCGCTTACGAAGGTGGCTCACGCATTCCTCTCATCGTTTCTTGGGCAAAACCAGATTCTGACAACACATTTCAGCAAGTACTACCTATCATTCAAGATAGCGTGGAGCACGATATTGTCTCCGTCATGGATGTCGCTCCTACAGTTCTCTCTATCTGTGGACTCGAAACTCCTTTCATGGATGGACATGACCTCAGCCCTTACCTCACCGGTCAGGCGGGATCGCACCGGCCACAAAAGCTCATCAACTATGTCCCCCACGAACACCGCAGCGATTACTTCCTATGGTACCGCGAGGTCGACTGGAAATTAATCTATCGCTTCTACAACGACTCCTTTGAGCTCTATAACCTCGCATCCGACCCTGATGAATCAGACGATCTGTCCTCTGCGCAACCTGATAAAATGCTCACCATGGCGCGCACAATGGCAGAAGAATTGGACAATTCCTGGGGTGATCTCGGCAAACTCTGGCCCACACTCAACCCTACTCAAGTTGCCGTTCCTGCAAGACCACTAGAAGACGATCCTTTCTTCATCCCCTTTGATGTCGATGGAAGAGACACCGTCGACACCGATAACGATGGACTTACCGACGCCGAGGAAGACCAAGACGCAGACGGCCTGCTCGGCACAAGCGAAACCAGCGCAGATGATTCTGACACGGATGACGATAACACGGACGACTATACTGAAACTCGCTTAGGTTTAGACCCGCTTGACCCGAATGAGGCATTTACAGTGCGCGCTACGCAATCAGCCGAAGACACGCTGACTCTCACTTGGCCCTCCGCACCTGGCTTAACATTCGATATCCTATCCAGCCCTGATTTAGCCACACCCATCTCAAGCTGGACACCGCTCTATTTAGATGTCGACGCAGATTCTACCGAAGCAGAAACCAGCTGGGGCATCTTGATGGACCTCGACCGAGAGTTTTTCTCCATCCAGCTCAAGCCCCCGGAATCTCAATAAAACATTCACTCCATCACCACAAAACATCCAACACACTGGCAAATGCTACATCCTCTCAGCTGTAGCATTTGCTTTTTTGGGTGCTTTCCTGACTGGTAGTGATTCTACGTAAAATACAGACATTTTACCCACTCCTTGATACCGCGGAGTCCACCGTAGCTTCAAGTGATGCGAAAAAAATGCCAGTCTTGGCGCACTAAACTCCCACTCATGCACCCCGATTCTTGAGCAATCCTCTACAGTACTCTCTGTGAGATAAATACCTAGCCATACAGTTATTTAAAAAAAAGACACTTTCTTTGTCACACATGTCCCACTTGCGCTCTTTCTTAATGAGAACCCGTTTGCGTGTATCGTGTACGGCACTCACTAAAATCACAAACTAACAATATGATGAAAATTAAAGCAATAATGGTAGCTCTCGTTGGATCAGCTATTTCAGCTAATGCAGCTTATATACTCACAGGTACTGACGTCGCACTCGGTGATGGATCAGGCATCACTTACACGGTAACTGGTGATCTCTCTAATCCCTCAGGAAATGATCTCCGGTTTTCTACCAATACTGGAGGTTCATTCACAATCACTTTTACAGGTGGCGCCGTCAATCTTAGCATCTTCAATTCAGAAGTGAACCAAGCTGTTAACTTCGATGGAACCGTAGGCAACAGTGCCGAAGTTATCGCAAATGCTGGTACTTGGTCATACAGTGCTGGCGACCTTGATTTAACGAACAGTAATGGTGCTGGAGCCAACGCGGGAGTCAACGTCGTAGGTGGCCTAGGAACTAACACATTTACGATCGGTAACGCACGTAAATTTGCCGACAACAATGGCGATAACGTTGCTGGCAGCGGCGCTCCATACAGTGAATCAGATTGGGGAACATTCTCGATTAACGGTGTATCTTCAATCACCTACACCTATTCCGACACAACCAACTTCGATGGTTTCCGTATCGACGCTGTTGCCGCAGTTCCAGAGCCTTCTTCCACAGCTCTTCTTGGACTCAGTGGTCTTGCTCTGATCCTTCGTCGTCGCCGCGCATAAGCTCGTCGATTTCGATAATCACAACTGTTATTTTTTGAGCCGGGAGGGAAGTGATTCCTTTCCGGCTTTTTCTACCTAAAAACCTATGAAGCTCAACCATTCTCTCCTCTTTTTCTTCGCCTCCATTACTTCTCTCTCTGCCCAGATCAAAGTAGCGATCCACGAAACCAGCGCCATTGCGGCAGGTATGAGTTCACGTCCGGATGGCTCAGTCGTCACAGGCTCCACGGAGACTTGGAATAACAGTATCGGCCAAACAGTTTCCAATGTCAGCCTTGTTGACTCCTCCGGCAACACCACCACCGCCACATTTTCCAACAATGCGGGCTTCATCAAATCGAACTCCCTTGGCTGGGAATCTGAATCCCAAGACTGGGTCATGATGGAAACCTGGGTTGGCTTTAAACAAAGTGAATCCCTCAGCGTCAGCAACCTACCAGCAAGCTACGCCACAGGCTATTCAGTCGTCATCTACGGCGACTCTAACGACGGCGGCACCCGCACGATGGATTATTTCATCGACGACGGCACCAGCACCAAGTCCGCCACCATCCTCGACTCTGGCTATTTCGGCGGAACGTTCAGCGACGACAAAACTGTCGTCATTACAGGCCTTACCGGCACCTCTTTCACTCTTACAGGTAATCCCGACTCCGGCGATTCTCGCTCGGCCATCTGCGGCTTCGAGATCATTCCCGGCGTCACACCCATCGTCACTTCCTTTACCGCTAGCGATTCCTACATTCAACCTGGAGAAAGTACCACACTCTCATGGTCAGTGAGCAATGCCACCACACTCACCCTCGACCCAGGCGCGATTGATGTCACTGGCACCAATTCGCTCTCCGTCACCCCAAGTGCCACCACCACCTACACACTCACCGCCAGTGAGGACGATGATAGCGATGTGGCTCAGCTCCAAATCGGCGTAGGCCCCGAGCGCCCAAATGTGCTGATCTTTCTGATCGACGACTATGGCTCCATGGACACCTCGGTTCCTTTCGCCTATAATAGCTATGATGACAGCGGCACGCCTCTCGTCACCGCGTTTAACACCTTTTATCAAACGCCAAACATCGCAGCGCTTGCTGCAAATGGCATGAAGTTCACCCAGGCCTACGCCATGCCGATGTGTAGCCCGACACGGGTCAGCCTGATGACGGGTCAAAACTCTCCGCGCCACGGCGTCACCGTCCATCTGAATGCATATGACACCATCGACAATAGATCCTTCAGCATCAAGACCCACCGAGGTCCAAACAACTGGCGCTACCATGGGATGGACGGCTCCGACGTCACTCTCCCGCAGCTCCTCAAAGACACAGGCTATCACACCTTCTTGGTAGGTAAGGACCACATGAGCCATGTGCAAAACCCAACTGCTATTGGCTTCGACGTCAGTGATGACGGACTCGTCAAAGCCACCGTCATGACGACTAAAACGAACACAGCTCTTGAAAATGCTGTGGCTAGTGGAAGCCCATTCTTTGCCTACGTTTCCTACCGAGATGTCCATACTGCCTTCTACACTGCGGGCGATGCCATCGGTGACTACAGCGACGCCTATAATGCAAACCACGCCAAATTCGCTAGCATGGTGGAAAGTGTCGATAACTCCGTCGGCGCCATCATGACCAAGCTCACTGACCTAGGTGTAGCGGAAGATACCCTCGTCATCTTCCTCGGTGACAACGGTAGTGACTCACCTGCCCTTTCCGATGAAGAATGGCCTCTCGGCACCTTTTTCGATGACTTCCCAATGCGTGGCAAAAAAGGATCAGCCTACGAAGGCGGCATCCGCGTGCCACTCATTTTCACATGGGCCACACCCGATGCTACTAACAGCCTCCAACAGAGTCTAACTATTCCGGCTGCTAGCGTGGAACACGACATGGTCACCGTAGAAGATCTCGCACCCACCGTCTTGTCATTGATTGACCAATCTTCTTCCACCATGGATGGCTACGATCTTACTCCCTACCTGCGCGCTGAATCCGGCACCCACCGCCCTCAGAAAGTCTTACGCCACATGCCGCACGAACACCGTAGTAACTACTTCACCTGCTTCCGTGAGGGCGACTGGAAAATCATTTACCGCTACCATATCGAAGAATCGATCGCGAACTCTGAAACCCATGAAGACGCAGGCTACGAATCCTTCGAGCTCTACGACTTAGCTAGTGATCCAGATGAATCCGACAATCTCGCCACATCGAACCCTGAGAAACTCCTCACCATGGCCAGAGCGATGGCGCAAGAACTCAATGAATCATGGGGAAGCTTCGGCGCACTTTGGCCAGCTCATAACCCCACACGCGTATCCATACCCGCTCGAGATTTAGTCGATGATCCATTTTTTATTGATTTCTCATTAAACACACGCAGTCTGGTCGACACGGATGAAGATGGCCTCACTGACGTAGAGGAAGATATCGATGCAAATGGACTTGTTAGCCTAACAGAAACAAGCGCCGATGACTCCGACACTGATAATGATAGCACCAACGATTACGTAGAAACCATCCTCAATCTGGACCCGCTTAACCCTAGCGAATCCTTCCAGCTACATAGTGAGCAAAACCCTAACGGCTCACTCACACTCACCTGGCCCTCCGCCCCAGGTTTGACTTTCGACCTTCTCTCTAGCCTCGACCTCGCCACTCCCCCTTCCACTTGGAGTATTCACACTCCAAACGTGCCAGCTGACTCGAGCGACCCAAAAACCAGCCTAGATATCCCCATCTCGGCAGACCGTGAATTCTTCACGATCGAACTCAATCCCTAGCAACAACGCTAGAGATACCCGATGCACGCCCTCGGATTTAGGAATCCGTAAATGTGCATATAACCCAAAAACCAAACTAATGAAACCCACTCATTTACTTACCTGTGCCCTGATGTCGGCACTGACTCCGCTTACCCAGGCGGAAATACTCGTAGCATATGATTTTAATGCTACTGCCACCGACCTCAGCGCGGCAACGATCGTTGCCAACAAAATCATTGCCAGCCAAATCAGCTCACCAATGGACATCGCATTCGTCACCACCGCAGGTGACAATAGCGGCCTGGATGCTGACGGCAATAGCCTCGGTGACCCAAACACCAACGGCTCTATCGGCATCCAAGTCATCGATGCCACTACCAGTAGCTTCGAAAACGCGCTTGCAGGCGATGACTACATCGCCTTCACCGTCACTCCTGAGCTCGGCCAAAAGTTAAATCTCACGAGCCTGTCATTTAAAGTCGGTATGAAGGCTGCGACATCAGTAGATGAGTACGCTCTCACCGATGCATCCGGCAATCTGATCGGCTCCCCAGAATTGATCACCACAGTAGTTACTTCCGGCATTGGCACTTACCAAAGCGTCAGTATCGACTTGTCTGACCCACAATATCAAAACCTAACAGAAGAAACCACCTTCCGACTCTACGCATGGGGCCGCGAAACCACAAATACCGCTAGCACTATCGCCTTTGTCGATAAAGTAGTACTCAATGGCAGCGTCGAAAGCACGCTCCTTGTAGGCTATGATTTCGACAGCACGGCGACAGACCCCAGCGATGTGACATTTCTTGCGTCAAACCTGACAGCAAGCGCTCTCACATCGCCAATGGACATCGCCTTTGTCGATACTGCTTCTGATAACACTGGAGTCGATGCCTTTGGCGCTGATTTCGGCAGCACCACATCTGTCGGTGCGGTCGGCATTCAAGTGACTGATGCCACAAGAACGAGCTTCGAGCTTGCAGTGGAAAGTGATCATTATGTCGCCTTTACCCTCACGCCTAATCAAGGGTCAGGACTTCAAGTGAATGGCCTTTCGTTTAAAGCCACAAAAAAGGCAGAAACATCCGTAGATGAGTACGCCATCACCGATGCAGCTGGCAACTTGGTCGCTGGTCCCTTTGCCATTAGCAATGTAGTCGGTCTCACTGGAGTCTATGATGGACTCACAGCTAACCTGACAGGAACTGACTTTGAGTATCTCACCGAAGCCACAGAATTCCGCATCTATGCGTGGGGACGTGGAACCAATAAAACCGCTAACACCTTGGCGGCAATTGATAAAATCACGGTACACGGTAACACCTTTGCTATGGGTAGTGATTTCTATGTCGCAGCCAATGGCAACGACTCCAACTCTGGCTCAGTGGGTCAACCACTCGCCAGCATCCAGCAAGCCATCGATAACTCAGGACCTGGAAGCACAATTTACCTCCGCGGTGGCAACTACCATCAGGAAGTAGATTTGTCAGGCGTCGCTGGCATAGCTGGGCACCCTATTACCATCACTCCTTACAATGGTGAAACGGTAACCTTCGACGGGACAAAACCGATCACCACCAACTGGACGCTAGACGAGGGAAATGTCTACAAGACAACACTAACAGAAGATGTCACTCAGTTGTTTGTCGACGACCAAATCATGACACTCGCACGTTTCCCCAATGCTCTAGTCTGGTCAGATGAAATGTGGCACGCACGCACAAGTAAGCAGTCGGGATCAACCCGTGGTTATATTGTGGGTGCAGATGCCATCGGCGATGCAGGTGTCTCTTTCGAAGGCTGTATCGGCATGTTTAACTTCGGAAATTTCGAAACCATCATCTCACGAGTCTCGTCACATACGTCTGGCGCTAATGAGTTCAACTATTCTCCAAGTGCGGGTATTTACAGACACTCAGATGAGTATTTCTTCGAAGGTGGTGTCGATAATGCAGAGCGTGCCATACTCGATATCGCCCAAGAATGGGCCTATGATGAATCCACCAAGACCCTTTACCTTTGGGCTGACGATGGATTGAATCCGAATGGCCGCTCGATCTCTGGCAAGGTTCAGAAGTTTGCCATCACAGGCGATGCCTCTACTCAGAACATCGTGCTCGATGGCTTGGACTTCCATGCTACCGCGTTCAAGTTCACTTCATCGGATGGCATTACCATTCAGAACTGTGACTTGCGCTATCATACGGCTTCAGATCGTGCACTCGGCTCGATCGAGGCACCAGAACCAGCTCAGGTGAGCGGGACGACCGATGATTATTGTGAAGACCTCCTCGTCTACAATAACACCTTCCGCTATTCTGATACGGCAGCGCTCGTTTGCTCGTATTTGCAAGACCCCGTAGTCGAAAATAACCTCTTCAGAGATGTCAACTACACCTGTGTGATTAGCACGGCAGTCCAAACTTCGCAGGCTCAGAACCTAGTTCTCCGCCGCAATACCTTAATCAACTCGGGGCCTTTTGCGGGTTTCCGATTTGGGCGGAACAAGGAAGACGAAAGCTTCGAGCCATTCATCCTAGAGCATAATTACACCGAGAAGTGTTCGCGTCTACAGGAAGACGGAACTGCGTTTTACAGTGCTCTTGGCGGACTCGCTGGCTCCGTTTGGCGCCACAATTGGGCCTATGATAATTATGAAATCGATTATCGATTTGATGGCGCTAATACCCCGCTGGAAGGGGTCGAGGCTAATTTCTATCGAAATGTGGCAATGGCGACTACCACCAAGCAGGTGAATCAGATCGGTGCAGCGTATAAGCTAAAAGGCGACTATCACGAGATCTATAACAACATCGCCGTGCATGGTCGTGCTGACTTCGAGGTCTCGATCGAAAAGGGTGGGAATGAAAACTCCTTCACCTCTAACAATGCGGGCGACAAATTGGTTGGAAATGATGGTGGATCCGCAGTTCCAGGAACCGCATCCAATAATTATGCTGCTCAGAACGAGCCGAGAAGGATGCTCGACATCCTGCGCGATCCTTACAATTTCGACTTCCGCCCCAAAGCGGATGCCGTCGAATTTGTCGATCAGGGGAAAACTATCATCTGCGACATCAATGGAGAAAGCGTTGATCTAACCGCTGGTTATTATGGTGCAGCTCCTGATATCGGAGCCTACGAATACGGTGATGAGAATTACAGTATTCCTGGCTACCAGTATCCGCAAGCAACTGTCCCATATCCAGCAGATGAAAGAAAAGACGCTCCGTATGATGCCGACTTAATGTGGCTCGGAGGACTAGATACAGTCTCCTATAAGGTGTATCTCGGAACGTCGGCTAACAGCCTTGCGCTTGCTGTAAGTCAGACCAACAACATCTACAGCCCAACAAACTTAGTCAACGACCAGGCTTATTTCTGGCGTGTTGACTGTGTGCTAGCCGACAACTCAGTGGTGACTGGCGATGTTTGGTCATTTACTGTTAGCGATCACGCACCACGTCCGCATTCAACGCGCGTGTCGCTCGATGAAGATAGCTCTTTAGCCATTGAACTCACAGCAACAGACCCGAACGGCGCGGCATTGACCTACTCAGTGATCTCACAACCTTCCAATGGTTCACTCAGTGGCACTGCTCCAAACCTTGTTTACACGCCAAATGAGAATTTCTTCGGCACTGACTCCCTTGTCTACACCGTAAACAATGGTACGACCGACAGCCTCAGAGGTATTGTGATGTTTGATGTAACTGGAACTGAAGACTCCCCTACCTTCAGTCTGGCTACGAACAGCATTGCCACCGCTAGCACTTCAGGACCTTACAGTGGTTCTCTCGGTACATTGGCCACCGACCCAGATGGTGACGCTCTGAGCTTCACAGTACTCAGCGGTCCATCCTGGTTGACATCCACTGCGGATGGCACGCTCAGCGGCACACCACAGCTTGCTGACCTTGGAACCAATTCCTGGACTATCCAGGTGACCGATTCCACTGGACGCTCTGACACTGCCACACTTGAAATGAGAGTGGTCGAAGGAAGCGTATTACCACTCAGTTTTGCTGACCTTGGCACCTCACTTGATGCCAATGCTCTGACAGCTGAAGGGAGTGCTACAGACCTAACAGTCACAGGTGCTGCAGACGGCAATGACTACCTCTATTCTGTGATCTACAGTGGTACAGATTACGATGGAGACTCGGCCAATGACACACTGACCTTCGATGTGCGCGTCAAGGGTTGGAGCGGTAGCTCGACCGATGTCGGAATTGCAACAGACGGAAGTACGAATACGGCTTCGGCTACGATAGGCACGACCTCTGCCAGCGTGGTCTTCTCTGGAGCTCGATTTGTCGTGGGCGACTCCAAGATGAATACTACTGAAAGCCTAGAGTTCCTGACGGAAAACATGGCTGTATCTCTGACAGACACGCAAAACTCAGGTAACGTTTTCTCAAGCGGCTTCACCTCTGCCCGCTTGGAGCAAACTTCGAGTACGGGTAATTCGCACCGAGCTATCTTCGGCTCTGGCACAGAATTGCTAGGCATGGGCTTCGCGACCAATCAGGAGTCCGGCACTCTCAACGTAGGCAGCGGTTCACTCTACATCTCATCAGATGAAGGGGGCGGCACTCGCTCTACCAGCTGGGGTGTGGCTAATGTCGATTTCGACCTCGAAGTCGAAGTCGTTCCGTCGGGAAGCTATACGCAATGGGCCGCTTCATACAACCTAGGTGAAGATGGACCACTAGTCGACAGCGACGGCGATGGTATCTCCAACCTCGAAGAATACCAAAATGGCTATAACCCATCGGTAAATTCTACACCTGTATTTAGTGAGAGTTCATACACAGCTGCGGACGCCACCGCCGGTCTAGCCTACAGCTCCACGATTGATGGATCAGCAGCTGACCTCGAAGGCAATGCTTTGACTTACAGCAAGCAAAGCGGCCCAGCCTGGTTAACTGTTTCCTCTTCAGGTGACTTAAGCGGTACTCCTTTTGCTGGAGACCTCAGCTTAAACACTTGGACAGTGGAAGTGTCTGACGGCAACAGCAGTACCACTGCCACACTGGAAATCACGGTCAATATGAACCAGGGTGTTGTGGCTCAATGGGCCATGAACGACACTTCTGGCACAGTAGTGACAGATGTTACTGGGAATGCATTTGACGGAACTTCCGTAGATTGCTCTTCCATGACTGGTGTCGATGGCGACGCGCTGCTCTTCAATGGAACTAGCTCACGAGTGACTCTCCCAGTAGAGGCATTTGCAAGCATCAGCGACCAAGTCAGTATCTCGATGTGGGCCTATGGCAATACGGACCTACCGAAAAGCAACTCGGTATTCTACGCCGTAGATGCATCTGGTAACCGTCTGCTCAATATCCACCTACCTTGGGGGAACTCCCGAGTCTATTGGGATGCCGGTCATGACAACACTTCCTATGACCGTATCTTCAAGACTGCCAGCGCAGCCGAATATAAAGAGGCTTGGAACCATTGGGTCTTCACCAAAAATGCCACCACTGGTGACATGAAGATCTACCTCAATGGAGCACTCTGGCATTCAGGTACTGGCAAGTCTAAGCTCATTGGAACAGTCAACACTGCCGCCATAGGAGCTCAGGTCTCAGGCTTCAGCTACAGCGGCGTATTGGATGACGTCCTGTTAATGAATATCGAACTCAGCGATGAGGAAGTCCTAGATCTCTATCTCAGTTACTGAAACAACTGATCGATAGAATAAACTAAATACACGCTGCACACATTTATTGTGATGCAGCGTTTTTTTATTTCACATTGATCACCAGCACTCTATGTATTTTTTCACACCACTACTTTAAAGTACGCATGGCCATCTCACCCTTATGCAGCCCTGTAGTGAACGCCATTGACTGACCTTCCAGCCACGAACATCTTTATAGACACCAGCACATGAAAAATACGTCACCCCTCCTCTCACTCATAGCTACTGCACTCTTAATCCCCTCTCTAACCGCAAGCGATGCACCTATCCTCATCGACCTAGGGAGCGGAGCTGGCAAAGCTGAAGGTAACTATAATTTGATCAATGGTGATGGACTCACTGGTAGGGATGCCATTAAAAAAATACTAACATCCTATCCTCTGGTTGATGAAAAGGGCTCACCTGCAGGAACTCTTGTAGTGAAGAGCGACGACCTTGTAAACTGGGGAGAAGCCGAGTCGGATGCTTGTTGGACTGGCTCCAAACCTGCTGCACTTGCCGGAATCCCTGCCTCAGCCACAGATGATGGATTCTACATCAGGTGCCGCCACGGCATCACACCAACCATGAGTTTTGCCTTTTCTGGACTTCCTGCATTTCAGGAGTACTCCGTTGTTTTCTACTCTGCACGCGGAGCTCTAGGAATTGGTGTAACCAAACTTTCAGTAGTACTAGGTAAAGGTAATGGAGCGAGCATTTCTAGCAGTTTTGAAAACTCAAGCGAAGTCGGCACTTTTACCGCGCAATCCACATCTAAGGGATACCTCACCCTTGATTACACTGTCCCCTTGAGGGGAAAAAGTAGCCTCGGTGCGTTAAATTTTATATCACTGACACCCATTTCCGGAACGTCTTCTGTTGCAGTTCCGTCTTCTATTTCTGATCCATCTGTTGGGGCTTTACTCAGCTTAGGGGACGCCACCGTCATACTAAAGAAGTAAGAGAGCGCCTCTAAAAGGTAAGACCCTCATTCGACTGAGCCCCCTCACAAAATCCGACTATCTCGATTGAGCTCAGCGATGAGGAAGTCCTAGATCTCTATCTCAGTTACTAAAAACAACTGATCGATAAAATAAACGAAAGTCACGCTGCACACATTTATTGTGATACATCGTTTTTTGTTTCACATTGACCATCAGCACTCTATGTGCTTTTTACATCGCTCTTTTATACTACTTGCGTAGGCACCTGACCCTGATACCGCCGTCCAGTGAGCACAATTGACTACTCGGCAATTTTCAGCGGACATCACTCTACCACGAACATTTCTATCGACACCAGCACATGAAAAATACGTCCTGCCTCCTCTCTCTCCTAGCTACTTCACTAGTAATCCCCACCCTAATAGCAAGTGACGCACCTATCCTAATCGACTTAGGAAGCGGAGCTGGCAATGCTAAAGGTAACTATAATTTGATTAACGGTAAGGGACTCACTGGTCTCGACTCTATTAAAAACATACTCGGAACTTATCCTCTAGTTGATCAAAAGGGCTCACCGGCAGGAACTGTCATAGTGAGGAGCGGAGAACTTTCAAACTGGGGAGACGCCATGTCGGACGCTAGTTGGACGGGCTCCAAACCTGCTGCACTCTCAGGAATTCCAGCCTCAGCCATAGATGATGGACTCTTCATTGGTAACCGTAGTGGCATCACACCAACTGTAAGTTTTGCCTTCTCTGGACTTCCTAAATTTCAAGATTACTCGGTTATTTTCTACTCTGCACGCGGTGCACAAGGAATTGGTCCAACCAAAATTTCAGTAGTAACTGGTAAAGATAAAGGTAATGGAGCGACTATTTCTAACAGCTTTGAAAACTCGAGCGAGATCGGCACTTTCACCGCGCAATCCTCAGGCAAGGGATTCCTCACCCTTGACTACACTGTCCCCGTAAAGGGAAAAAATAGCCTCGGTGCGTTAAATTTCATGTCACTGACTCCCATTTCTGGAACGTCTGCTATTTCAACTTCAGATCCATCCGTAGGGGCTTTACTCAGCTTAGGGGATGTCACCGTCATACTAAAAAATCAAAATATCACTTCTAAAAAATAGTGCGCGCGCTCCGGTAGAAAGCGTCCTCACAAAACTCGGCTATCGAGATTGAAATTCTGGCCCGAAGTCTGCATCATTACTTGATCAAGAAAGCAGACAAATTGCGCGACCTTTTCAGGGGAGTTAAACTCACCTAACACGTGCCTCTGCTTTGCTGATTCGTGCACAGTATCAGGTAAAACTTGGGTCATTTTCGTCTCCATGAAGCCTGGTACTATCAAATTCACTCGTACACCACGCCCACCCCATTCCTGGGCGAGTGACTTGCACATTCCTTCCAGACCAGCCTTAGCCGCTGCGTAGTTCACCTGTCCCAATGGCGGGTGAAATGCCGAGTAGGAACTGATAAAAATCACATGGCCAGTTCTGCGCTTAAGCATTTGTTTACTTACCGCACGGGCACAGCGAAAGGCTCCCTTCAGGTTCACATCCATAGCTAAATCCCATGCTTTTTCAGTCATCTTAGCGAACAGCGCATCTTCCGTTTTCCCTGCATTACAGACTAGCAGGTCGATCTCTCCCGCTTCTTTAAAAAAAGCATCGACCGACGCGCTATAAGTCACATCTAGCTCCCCCCTACCCGGAGCTAACACCACATAACCATCGGCTTCTAACTGCACCCGCAGAGCCTCTCCCAAGCCTCCTTGTCCACCGGTGATCACTGCACGTTTTGCCATAGACATTTTCTACTAGTAGATTCTAGCATAGGCCAACGAAAACTACTCAATGGGAGTTGGACTGAACTAGAAATCTAGTCTATACCCTAGTACATCATGACCGAAGACGCTCACACAGCTCTCCACTATTGCCCAGACCTCTTCGCATACCAGCGCCGAGTCTCACGCGAAATCACTATTGGCCCATTAAAAATGGGTGGCGACAACCCCGTTCGCATCCAGTCGATGATTACCACGGACACACGTGATACAGATGGCTGTGTACAGGAGATCCTAGAGCTCGCTGAAGCAGGCTGTGAGCTGGTGCGAATCACTGCACAAACGCGTAAGTACGCCGAAAATCTCGAGAACATAGTGAATGGCATTCGCGCCGCTGGTTGTGAAGTCCCACTCGTGGCTGACATTCACTTCAAACCAGACGCTGCGCTTGAAGCTGCGAAATGGGTCGAAAAAATTCGCGTCAATCCGGGTAACTTCGTCGATAAGAAGAAATTCGAAATCCGCGAATACACCGACGAGCAATACGAAGAAGAGCTCGAACGCATTCGAGAAGAATTCACCCCACTCGTCGAACTTTGTAAGAGTAAGAACCGAGCGATGCGCATTGGCACCAACCATGGCTCTCTCTCTGATCGTATCATGAACCGCTACGGCGATACTCCGCTCGGCATGGTCGAGAGCGCACTCGAGTTCGCACGCATCGCCCGTGATAACGACTACCACAATTTCATTTTCTCGATGAAGGCTTCCAACCCGAAAGTCATGATCGAGGCCTACCGACTCTTAGTCGCGCGTCTCACCCAAGAAGGTCCAGACTGGAACTACCCTATCCACCTCGGTGTTACCGAAGCCGGTGACGGCGAAGATGGCCGCATCAAGTCAGCAATCGGCATTGGCTCTCTCTTAGCAGACGGCGTTGGCGACACCATCCGCGTCTCACTCACTGAAGATCCAGTAAAAGAAATTCCAGTGGCTCAAGCACTCGTCGACAACATCGAGTTCTCTCACCTTCCTCACGACCCTGAGAACCAACAACGTGGCACACTCAGCTATGACCCGTTTTCCTACAAGCGCCGCGCAAGTAAGGAAATCACCATCAATGACTTTAAACTCGGTGGAGCAAACACCGTCCGCGTTTTTACTTCTCAAGAGAAATACGACGCCCTCTCACACAAGCTCGACAAACTCGGTGACTTCCAACCCGAAATCGTCGCTGAAACATCTGGAGCTGTCGAAATAGATCCTGAAAACGAAAAGGAAATCGCCACCATCAACTCTGAGGCTAAGCCCACTCTCGTAACCATTCCAGATGGTCATCCAATGGCTGTGATCCATGCGTATCGCCTACTCGCATGTAAGCTCGATGCTCACCATCCTATCTTACTCAAAGACACATTCCACCCATCTAACGATCCCGAAAAGGATTTTCAAGATACCCTACTAACAGCTGCTAGAAACATCGGTTCCTTACTCTGTGATGGCATTGGCGACGCGATTCTAATCCAAGGAGAACAGGCTCCGGGCCAATCACTCCGCCTCGCTTATAACGTCCTCCAAGCAGCTGGGACACGCATTTTTAAAACTGACTACGTTGCCTGCCCAAGCTGTGGCCGCACGCTCTTCAACCTCCAAGAAACCACCCAAAAGATCCGTGCTGCCACTGGTCACCTCAAAGGTGTTCGCATCGCCATCATGGGCTGTATCGTAAACGGTCCCGGTGAAATGGCTGATGCCGACTTCGGCTACGTCGGTGGCGCTCCTAACAAGATCAACCTCTACGTCAATAAGACGCCAGTGAAGTTCAACATTCCTGAAGATGAAGCAGTCGAACGCCTCATGGACCTGATCAAGGAACACGATAAATGGATCGAGCCTCCTTCTGTCGTGGCAGAGATCTAAGCATTTCTAACATCACCTTTAATGCTTCAGCTCGCAATCAGCCAAGGTGCCTTCGGCCACCAAATTCTCCAAGACATTGGACTCGTCTGTTTCATCTCTATGTTGCTTGCGGGAGCATTCCACGTGTGGCTACGTAAAACCACGCCTAGCCTGCAATGGAACCAATTTGGTAAAGTAGATGTCTCTCGCATTGTCCCAGCCGACATTCTCGGCTGTGTCTTCGTGACCCTCCCGTTCACCCTCACTCTTCTCATGCCCTACACTGGGCCGGCGAAATCACTCAGCCCCATCCAACTAGCACTTAGCTTTGGGATGCTCCTGATGATGGCTGGCATTGTACTCTTCATGTACAAGCAACGTGACATGCTTCCGGAGACATTAGGGCTCAACCCGCGGCATCCAGCCTACGTCTTTGCCTGGGGAGTTGGCGCCTATGTCTGCTTCATTTTACTCTCTATTACCCTCCAGAACGCTGGGCTCGAAACATGGCTAGAGAGCCGTCTCGGTAAACCACAGCATCAGCAAATTGTTCAAGAAATGATAAATGCTGTGCAAGTAGAACGAAAATTGATTCTCATCCTTGGAGCCTGCGTAATAGCTCCTCTAGCAGAGGAAATAATTTTCCGCGGCTACCTCTACCCAGTGCTCAAGCGCTACACTGAGCCAGCCTTCGCAGCCATCATTACGGGCATCATATTCGGTGCTATCCACGGCAACATCTGGGCAGTCATCCCGCTCTCTCTCTTCGGCATTTTACTCGCTGTCCTCTATGAATTTAGTGGTAGTATTTGGTCCTGTATTCTCTGCCACGCCCTTTTTAATACAATCAATGTCGCCTTCTTGCTCTCCATGGGAGACCAGCTCTAAAAAGATGAAATTGGGCGACAGCAATGAGGACTGCATTATCGAGCGCCTTTGCACTCAACTCACTCAGCTCGATGATGTCATCGTCGGACCTGGTGATGACTGTGCTGTCGTTCAGTTAGAAAATGGCGAGCTCCAGCTACAGAAAACCGACTGCGTAGTGGAAGGCGTGCATTACTATCCAGATGAACAAGCAGAGCGAGTCGGCTGGAAATCCATGGCTCGGGTGGTGAGCGACATGGCTGCGATGGGCGGCACACCACACACCATGCTCGTCACTCTCATTTTACGCTCAAATACTGAGCTCGCATGGGTAGAGTCACTCTATAAAGGGATGCAAAAATGTGCCGACGCCTTCCAGTTCTCCATCGTCGGTGGCGAGACCTCATCTGCCCCAGATGCCTCGGCAAATATGATCTCCATCGCTGGAACAGGAAAGGTAAGTAAAGAAAGTCTCACCCTACGCAGTACGGCAAAACCTGGCGACGCGATCTTCGTCACAGGATCACTAGGTGGTTCACTCGCGGGTAAACACCTCGATTTTACTCCTCGCATTAAAGAAGCGCAGTGGCTCGCTCTCCACTGTAAACCAAGCGCCATGATGGATCTCTCAGATGGACTAGCAAAAGACCTCCCTAGGCTCGCAAAACTCAGTAATGTAGGGTTCCTATTAGAACCTGAAAACCTTCCTGTGAACCCAGAATGCTCTCTCCAACAAGCCCTCAGCGATGGCGAAGATTACGAACTACTTTTGACCGTCCCTAATCAACAAGTAGAGCATCTTCTTTCACTCTGGCCATTAGAGCGCGCACCCCTCTCTCGCATCGGCGTCATTCAAGAACGTTCCGAAAAAAATAGCACACTCGATGGAGGCTGGGATCACTTCCACTAGCATCTACCATGAGAATTACTCTGCTCATACTTCTCATCACATGCTTGAGTTGCCACGCACACGTGGTACAGCAGCTCTTCGTCGATTTCACTACTGACGAACAAGAATGGACGGCAACCGTTCGCTTCGATGCAGGTATAGCATTGCCAGAGATGCGAGCAGACAAAGACGCCCTTCAGCCAAAACGTGATTGGCTGCTAGGTCAGTCAGTTAGTGAACATGAAAAACTCCGTAGAGAAGCGGAGAAATATCTAAAGTCGTGCCTCATTTTTACAGATGGCACATCACCATTGCCATGGAAAGCCACATTTCCAGAATGGCAAGCTACTCCTCCCCAATTTAGGTCACCCTTCACTGACCTCGGGTTTGCATACTTCGATATTGTTATGAGCGGACAGCTGCCACAGCAAGAGCTTGTCGTAAAAGTCGCTGAAGGAGAGCATCCCGACTTCGTCTTTGCCAATGGTGACACCTTACTCACTGTCGAACCACAACACTCTATTAGCTTGTGGCGAGCTCAACTCACTAAACCTAGCAGCACTCAAAGTTTCTGGAATTTTGTCCAATACGGCTACCGCCATGTACTACCGAACGGCTGGGACCACGTACTATTCATCGCGGCCCTCTGCTGCCTCAGCTTCGCTTGGCGACCACTCCTAGAGCAGTCACTTATTTTCACTCTCGGCCACAGCATTACAATGGCGTTGAGCATCACTAATATTCTGCCTCCTCTTTCCCCTAACAGCTTGCAATGGGTCGAGGTCTGTATCGCGGCAACCATCGTTTATGTTGCCGTTGAAAATGTCTTTTCTCAAAAAATGCGAGCACACCGCTTCATTACTATCTTCCTTTTTGGACTAGTTCACGGTCTTGGATTCGCAGCAGTCTTAGGCAATACCATCCGTGCTACTAAACACATTACCATGCCCCTAATTGCCGCAAACCTTGGTGTAGAACTCGGTCAACTCACAGTCATAGCGCTCATGATTTGCGCGCTATTCTGGCTACACAAGAAACCCTATTTCAGAAAAATACTTCAGACCATTTCCATTTCTATAGCCCTCACCGGAAGCTACTGGATTATTGAGCGAATCAGTTAAAATTGATCTTCACCCCGCGCTTTCGCCAGCCAGTTGTCACATCCTCTTCGAGTTCCTCCCAGCTACGTCCTGCGCGCAATACCTCAAGAGCCTCTTTCCCTTTCTTGCCCTCTTTCAATGCTCCCAGGAAGTTCTTGAGATTAGCTGCATCACCTTCGCCATCGTAGTGATTGAAATACGTCACAAGTAAAGCTCCCAACCCATAATTGAAATTAGCATTCCCAGCAAAAGCGAAGTCTCCATATGACATCGTCATAAAGCTCTCTAACTTGGGCGCAGAGATCTCCTCACCAAGATTCCTTCCTCGGTTATCGGCCTTAGCAAAAGAGGTCACATATTGCTCAACATAACTAGGAGCCTTACTCACAGAAAACTTGCCGCTTCGATAAGGCGTAACTGCCACGTACTCCGCAAAACCTTCGCTAAACCATCCTCGTGCACCTTCAGCGTAATACTCTCTATCAGTCAGCTGGTGAGTGATCTCATGCGGTAATGTCTTATTGCTACGGTCATAATCGAGCGCCCAACTACTACCACGCTTAATCAGGCCAAGACTCTGGCAAGGCACCATAATGACGTCTTTTCCAGACATATACACACCGGCAGACCCTTCTGGCCCACCTGCTCGAACGTACGACTCAATAGTATCAAAGAGAAATACCTTGTAGCGCTCCCCTGTCTGATATGCCTTTTTGTTAGCATAAGGGAGTTGCTGGACATACTCCCGTGTAGCTTCAAACAAGACGGCAAAACGCTTCACCGGCACTTTACTCAACTTGGTATTGCTCACAAACTCGTAATGCGGACTACGATAAATCACCCTCCCATCTTCTCCCTCTTCTTCTGTGATCTCTATATCTAGGTCGGTCGACACTAATTTTGGCCACTCTTGCTCAAACTGCTTTTTGTAATCTACCGACTGATCACTAGCTTGAGCGCCCTCAGCCTCCCAGCCCTTCACGAATTCTTGATCCTGCTTGCTAAGCTTCGTCAAAGGAATCTCAGTCTCCTTCCCTTTTAATAGCACGGTCACCGTAGTATCAGTCTTATTAATGAGCTCAGCCTCTAGGCTACGCCCTTTCACATCTGTCCACGTGCGCGCATTCACTTGGGAAAAGAGAAAAATTGTAACGGCAATTGAGTGTGAAAAAAAATTCATATTAATACGTGCAGACCTTTCCTATCATGATTCTTGCAGAAAAGAAAAAAAATTGTACCATCAACTCACTTATGAAAAAGTTACTTACCCTTGCAGTAGCAACCCCTCTACTTTTTGCCTCCTGTGCTCAGGACTCTATGACTGGTGACACCTACACTCGTGGTGAAGCAGGTCGTGCTCAGTCTGTTAATGCTGGAAAAATCACTTCTATCCGCAATGTGAAAATTGAAGGTAATAACAAGGCTGGCGCTATCCTCGGCGGTATCGCTGGTGGTTTCCTAGGAAACGAGATCGGTAGTGGATCCACAGCAAACACAGCAGGTGCCATTGGTGGTGCAGCCGTTGGTGCGGCTCTCGGTTCCCACATGGAACAAGCTATCGGTTCCCGCCAAGGCCTTGAAATCGATGTAAAACTCGACAACGGCCGCAGCGTTTCTGTAGTTCAAGAAGCGAACCCACGCGAAAGCTTCAACATCGGTGACCGCGTTCGCGTTCTCAACAATGGTGGCACTACTCGCGTGACTCACTAATCCTTATTTAAACAACTTTCTAAATGCCCTGTTAGTTCAAACTAGCAGGGCATTTTTATGCACGTCTGAAGAATAAAACTGTCGCCAAGCTCAGAACAAAAAGCAGCGCAAAGAGCTTGGTGATACCAGCCCAACCGAAACTACTTGGGTTCTCAATTTTCAATTCTAACAACATTGGTGTATTGGCTGAAAGCTGACTTTCTCTACGGAAATGAAGTACAGTTTCAGTCTCTGGAATATCCACTTCTATTGTCTGAGTGGCTGGCTGCGCGGCTAACTGCTGACTCACCATCCGATCAGCGATCTTTTGCATCGCATCACGCTCTTCCTTACTGTTACCCATGAGCATTTGTTCAACCTGAGCTGGATGGTAATTATCTTTGCCTTGGAATAGAGGGTTATTATTTGCCGCTTCCTCAAAAGCTGCATTTTGGGTAAAGGCATTCCCTTGCGCTTTATTCTCAAGATAGAGTTTCTGACGTCGGGTATTTAAGCCCATGATCGCTTGCTGATTTCTTAAATTGCGTAGCTGTACCCGAGCATCCTCATTCGAGGCCGCATCTACAGCTCGGTTTTTGGAAACTTGGCTGAGCACTTTCTCAGCCTTCTTGTAGTCACCCGTAGCTATCCAGCTATTCGCTTGATCTAGCTGCACACGTGCCTGCTCAGCTTGTTCAGTACGCTTCACATTTATCTTACTACGATAGTCTAACATATCGTAAGATTTCTTACCATATCCTGACTCCACTAGGTCGAATCCTCCAGCGCGCCCGACCAGTTGATATCCTTCGGGAAGACTCACAAACCAATCCACCTTCTCTAGAGGCGTGCTTAACTGCGGCCCTACCAACTCGATAGAGCGCAACTTTTTCTCAGATCCCTTGGTACGATACAGAATATTTACAGTGGCGTGCTCACCATCTTCTGTACCTTCAGTCACGTAGAACAAATGTGCATTTCCCTCACTTACGATGTCCACACTCTCGCCATTGACTGTCACGCTGAACAGCTCAGCTCCATCAGGAAGAATTGCGCGCATCGATCCTTTTTCTACCACGCGCACATTCAACTCCGAAAGTGTGACCGATGCTCCATCCACGCCAAACACAGTGGTAAGCTTCCCGCTCAATGCTCGTAACTTTAATGTATCCGCTACTTCATGCCTCTGCACTTTTACGCGGAGAGTATTTTCTGGTTCTGACACCACATAACATAAGGCGGGCACGCTACTATCCGCTTTATTTTTCAAACGTTGAGGTACTGCTGACCAATCACTATCTCTCCAGCCCACTGCCGCTGAAGCACGCATATCCAGTCTACCACTCGTACGGATAGCCACATAATGCTTCGACTGTCTCACTCCTTCTAACAACAACGGATAGATCATCTCATCACCATTGCGATGTTCGACATTTTGCTGAAATTCTACTTCGAAAGGAATCTTGCCAATCATTCCCCTTCTGAGACGGACTTCCCATTTGTTATCCTCAAGATGCACCATCTCTTTTACCGCAGCACCACTCGCACGCACCGTCAGCATTTCAGCTTCGCTGAGACTTGGAAGCTGGAGTTGAAGAGCTTTCACGGCTGCATTCTCAACTTCGTAAAGAAAACTCAGACGGTTCCTTGTTTGACCCTCACGTAAGCTTATTTCCTGCAAGAGGTTCGCTCTCACCCAAGGATCTAACTTCTCAATGCCCAGGCTCAACATCCAATCTGACTGCAGAAGCTTGAATGCCAGATCCCCTTTACGGTGGCTACCACTCTGCCGAGCATCACGCTGGGTCACATGCTGACGCTGAACAATTCGGACTTGGATTCCTTGCTCCGGGACTACTAGCAATTCGCCAATCTGACGCATAGCATCGACCAAATTAATTTGCGGTACTAGCCAGTCACTTTGATCACCGTCAGCAACAGGAGAGTTCGCAGTATAGCTCAGGTGAAACTTCTGCATGCCCTGAGTCTTCCCATTGAGTTGAATGACGAGATGCCCATCACGCTGAGTCCAATCCCTCATCGCTGCGCCACTCACGGACTCAACTTCTAGCCCTTCTGGCATAGTAAACTGTAACTCAAACACACCAGCTCGCAAGATTTCTACCTCTGCATCTACTGATAGAAGAAGCCGTTCTTCTGCAATAGAAAGCACCTGTTTTAGTTCTGCACGCAGTTCTGGTGCTACTGGGTTAACTTGCAGGGCTAGGGAGGCCTCTTGAGTTCCGTAACGGTAGACTTTGTTCAATACAATATCCTTTCCGAGATCGCGCTGAACAGACTGAAACAAGCCCTTATGGAAATCACTCAAGTTCGCGATAGCCATTCCTTCCGTCGTCACAGCATCTGGCTGAGCATCATTTCCAAATGCCAAACCAAACACACCTACTACCGAGCTCGCTCCTTCCACTCTCACCGGCTCTAAGTCTAATCCCTGAGGCAGACTTTCTATCCCTCTCTGTGACTTAATAAGTATATTTATAGAATCAGTATGAGGCTTTGTTAAATGGACGCGTAGAGTTTCTTTTTCAGGATCAAAGTACCAATCTTCGACCGCCCTTCCTGATACCTCACCAATCATCATTCCCTTAGGCACCTTGGCCTCAAACTCTGACATTTCCCCAGAAATGGGACGGAGACGAAGACTATGCCACGCATTCACCACACCTGGCGCAGGGATATAGATGTCCGTGCTCTCCACTGAAAATCGGAGTTCCTCCTGTTTAGGATCACGTCCCTGTGGCTTGAACTGCAGCATTACAGTTCTATTAGGAATAAAGACCATCGCAGCTCCACTCTTAGTAGCGTCAACATCATCTAACTTCTTAGTTTCTACTGCTTGGTCCGAGGAAACTTCCCACCCATTTTTATCAAAACTAACTTTCAATGTACGCGCTAAACTATCGCCAGTAGGTAACTGCCACTTACGGTCTGCCACCCCCTTCATCGACATTTCGTAGCGCATATCACCTCGCACCACGCCGCTCTCTTCAGCGACTAACTGCCAGTACGTGATCCCTTTTTCTGTATATTTATTCAGCTTAGCACCCGTAATGTTTATTGAGGTAAGACTCGCTGGTGACTGGAGTAGAGCAATGCTTTCCCCAGCCTTGGCCTTCCAGTAAATTGTCGCCTCAGCCTTCAAGTGCTCGTCTGAGATCTCCCATGTCTGCTCGATAGAGTCCGCAACTGTACTCGCGTTCAAATGAGGCATCGTAGAAAATAACAGCAGCAATGCACTAGTAGCGGCACCTACGACAGATGCTGAAGGGGACTTTTTCTTTCGACCTTTCACCCAGCGAATAAGAATCCTTAAGGCCACAGCTCCATTCAATAAGACCAGTAGTGAGAAGAAGCCCACAGCACCGCCTAACTGCCCTAACACGCCTAATGCTATCAAGGACAGAGCCGCAGCTCTCACCGTTGGTTTCTTTAATTTTTCTACTAAGAAACTCGCGATAACTAGCAGCACACCGAGGCCCGATGTGATAGTCCATGGTGTAGAACGCAATGCCTGATTCTTAGGTAGGTTAGATAGTTCTAGAACGATCTCCTTCTCAGGCGAAATCACTGGAGCCACGACTTCAAAGCTTTGTTGGTTCACTCTTCGCTCCTCATATGCCCTAACCACCGTCACAAAGCTCATAAGAAGAGCGATCCCTACAAATAATACGGCCAATACGGAGATCCAGCCACGACGCTTGCCTAACAATATGCCAAGAACCGTCAAAACTACTATGAGCCAAAGAGACCATTGATGCTGCAGAACCCATTCAAAACCGCTCTCCGTGAGATTCGGCTCAACGGCCGATACATTACCACCAACCACATCTAACAAATATCCAGTATCTGCTTGGACTGTCCATTCACCCACCACAATAGGGGCTGATAAAACGGGCACGCCGACACTAAGGTGACGTGGGTTTTCTGATGCTCCACCGTAGCGCAGTCTCACCTCTACGGGGGCATTTGGGTCTGCCTTAGCCGGTAGCGGCAACAAAAATTTCTCTCCATCCATACGAGCATTGAGAATCTGACCATCTGCTGAAACCTCTAACAACTTACTGCCTACTGGAAGTTGCATCTCTAAAGCACGCCTACCACGAGTTTTCACGAAAAACTGAGCTTCAGTAACCACTTCGCCATCACGTGAGACCTGGGTTTTTAACTCGGCGAAATCTACCACTTGATCCACCGTATCGCTCGGTGTGTACCACTCGACATCCATGCTCAGTTCGAAACCGCGCGCCGCATATTGCCACGCCGCTAACGATGGAGCTGAACTCATCAATCGGTATTCAGCTGGTAACTCTGTGGCGCCTAACTTTAGTAGACCAGAAGCCAGCTTCACCTCTTTTTTTACCTGAGTCGGGCTAACCACTTGAATAAAACCGCTTTCGCTCGTTGCATCTAGCGGCTGAATCGTTCCCAGCTCAATTTCACCACCGCGCGCGTTCATTGGCTGTTCAAAAGAAACTAACAGAGTCGAACCTCCCATTGCCGGCTGGTGTAAGGTAACTACGATTTTTTCGCCATCTTGACGCCAACTACGCACGTTTTGTCCCTCTACGATCACATTGCCGATCCCACCTTTTGCACCTAACTCTGGCACCTGAAGAACCCATTCATGCATCGGAGCTCCTATCACGAAATAGTTCACTAGCACGCTACCATAGAGCATCCCTTCCTTTAGAGAATAGAGGTGAAACACATCTGCACTCACACTCTGCTCAAGGGCTTCAACTTTCATTTTCGCCTGCCACTTTGCATCACGAATCCGATACGCTTGTTGGAGCTGACTGCTTTTCTGAGGAAAGTATGCTAAAGGCATTTCATTTAGATGATCAGTCTCTCCAGTCACCACTCGCCATCCCAATGCAGCTTCCACACCTAAGTTCCCTCTGATCGTTTTTGCATGAGGGTGCTCGATTTTTAACAAACTCCAGTCGCCCTCTTCAGTAGCGGCATTGCGCGCAAGTCGTATCTGGATGAGCTGACGCCCAATCACTTCTTTCTTAAAACTCACCGTCAAACTTCTAGTACCATTTTGCACCGTCCTTCCGACTACCATTTGGCCAAACTCAGCAGTGGTTAAATTCGCAACCGCATACTCTGCGGGAATACGCATTTCCCATTCTCTTAGCGGAGCTTCTCGTATGTCTAATTCAATGTCAGCACGGAGTTCTCTATCAGTTTCAGATAGGCTATAGACTAGCATTTCGTTGACACTCACTTCAGGCAATATCTGGTCTGCCGATATCTCCCAGCTGCGCTCAGCCGAGGGAAAACGATACACGAACACCTGTGTGCCAGACCGAGCCAACTCGCCACCAGGGTATTGCTTAGGAGAAAGCTGCATCATGCCTTCGGTCTTGGTTACACCCAGTTTGACAGCGCCATTATTGGTGAGCCGCACATAACCAGCGTGCCTCATTGCGCCCACTGGTGTGATCTGCATAGGCTCCACTTTCACAGGAAAGGAACCTAATGGGTACTGACTCCGAATCGTAATAGAATCTAAATCTTTACGCTCACCATTGAGGATGATTTTTAATACTCTCTGCCCCTCTAGATCGGAGACAGACCATGAAGCCACTTGAGCTCCAGTGAGATCCACAATATCTCCAGGACCTTCTAACTTCAGCTCGATCTCGCTCATTTTTCCCTGTAACACTTGGAAATCCAGACGTGTCTCAAAATGCAACATCCCTGCACCCACACTCACCTCAGAGAGAGCTTGAGATGAATAAAATAGCTTGCTCGATCCCTCCTCGCGCTGCGGCTTCCATCGTAATGAAAACTGCCCACTCGCCGGTAAATACGTGCTCACCGTATTACCTAAAAGGGCATCCTCTTGCTCCACCCTACCCACAGCGGTGCGACTGCCACTTGGCACATCCTTCACTGTAATAGGCACGGCAGAAGCCGTCGGCAGTTTAAATGAAAAATCCGTCCAGCCCTCCAGTTGATCAAGAGCCACTGAAAATGATAAATCGATTGGATAACGACCTGCTTTATCAAAGTAAATTCCATATCGAGTGTTCTTACCTTCGCTCGGAGCACCTTGAACCCTAAGTGAGTAACCTTGATTACTAGGGAAACGGAGCAACGCCATTGACCCTTCTAACAATGGCAACTCGGCATCAGCTTCTGTAACCACTGCGGAACCGAATAATCGTAAAACTGCGGACTCATTTGCTGCATCAACGGACGCCTCCATAGCCAATCCCTCTAGCACAACACTCTCAAAAGCTGATCCCACCTGAGAGTAGTTCAGTCTCACTGCATTATTCCCCTTCGTAAGCATCGCCAACTTTTGGATGTCTCCTACATCAATAGGACTACATCCCTCAGCTTTCACCAGTTGAACCTTAGCTCCTTTGCGCCAAGTCACTTCAATTTTGTGCTGAAAGCCGGTAGCTTTTGCTGCGCCAAATGTCAAAATTCCAAACTCATTCTCCTCACGGTCGACCTCTCGCTTCAACTGAAGCTTAATTCTCGCTTTTTCTTTCACCGCTAGATCGAGAAATTTCTTATTCCCCTCATGGCGTAAAGCCCACGCTTCTATTTGATTCCCCAGCACAGAAACTCCATCAGTAGGGCCAAAAAGTTCCAAGCTAAGCACCTCTGGCTCACCTTGAACCACATCGATGTTAATGGCTACGTTCTGGACAATTTTCGTAGCATCCACATGCACTGTATTCATTACATCAGTGGTGTAAAATACAGGGACAGCAGGCGGAACCCCTGTAGCTGTAATCACCATTTTTCGTGCGGCTGCTGTATTCACCTGAACCTCATCCTGAGCACTGGCCGTGCTAGAAAGAAAAGCAGAGCACAGAGATGCACACACGACTCCAGAAATACACTTTCTAAAGAATCTAACAAATGAAGGGTTTTTCATAAATCTAGTCATAACAAGAATTGGGGTTTTGTTGGGTAAAATGAATGTAAATTCCTAACGCGTCGTCATTTCAACCATGCGCAGGAGATCTTGGACTTTTTGGTTTTCTTGATAGTGATACTTCAGCCTACCTTTCACTCTTGTGAGTTGGCTAAAATCGACACTCCCAGCGTCACTCTGGTGAAGTTTCTCTCCTAGTAAACATGCTACAGAGGCCAGCTGTAGGGATGCCTCAGCGTCCTCGAGCGATACTGCGTTCACGATATAGGGTATCGCCCAGTTGCGTTCCACCATCTGCCCAGTGGCAAGATCTCTGAATCGGACGAACACAGTTCCTACAGCACCCTCTCCATCCGCTTTCGTCTGGATTTGATAGACTGCAGAGCCACTCTCCTCAGCGGCCATTTCAGCCGCATCCACCGCATCATTCCGGAAATCTTCTTTTTTCAATCGGTGCTTCTCGAAACCTAACAACTTATACTTGCCCACTCGTTGAGGATTAAACACCACTTGCACTTTCACGTTCTTAGCCGCCGGATGGAGAGCTCCAGCGATCTGCTTAGCAAAGCTATCTGCAGCATCTTCTACAGAATCTAACACATAATACCGACCATCACCTTTTCGAGTAAGCGCTTCTAAAATTCCGTCATCTAAGCCATCAGCACCTATTCCACAGGCGTCAAATGCGATTCCCTCATCTCTTAATTTCTCAATAATAGCTCTTAAGCTCTCTGGGTCCGCATCACCTAAATTGGCAGCACCGTCTGTGAATACGACCACCCTCGCCTGCGTGCCCTCTAGCTCGCGTTGCTCTAGGTGCTGACCACCCAAAACGATAGCCTGCTCTAGGTTTGTACCACCTTCACTAGGTCGATTCCTTGCTAACTCTACTAACTCAGCAGCTCTGGACCCATTCCATTGATCCGCCAATAAGCGAGTCTCACGAGAAAAGCTCATCATGCTTACTCTGTCATCTGGTCCTAATTGAGCGGCCAAAGTTTGCAAAGCCTCAGTAACAATCGCTTTTCTATCAGGTCGCTCCATAGATCCCGAGTTGTCTAACAAGATCATCAAATTCAGTGGTGACTTACGCCCGAGCGCTGCAGTGCTCATAGACACCCTGAGTAAATTACGTTGCTGGAGAAATGGGTGAACAGCTTGCCCCTGAGCGCAACTCACCTTTTGCGCCATCGTTGGTTTGGAATCTCCGTAATCAAAAGCGTTCACAAATTCCTCAGTCCTCACAGACTCGGCAGCAGGCCATTCACCTCTCTCTAGCATCGCAGCACGCGCCAGCTGAAACGAAGCATCATTCACATTGAGTGAAAAGGTTGAATGACTAGTGTCTGATGCCTCGATTTCGTCAATTTCAACCGGCTTTTCTTCCGCTTTCTTCAGCTCTTTTGCTTTTTCTCTGGGTTCGACCTCAAGCTCTCGATCCTGATCCATTTCTGGCAGTAGCGCTGGATGCCCCTTAATTTCTGGCAGTAGCGCTGGATGCCCCTTAATATCTAGGGCAACTGATCTCTCATGAAATGCATAACTTCCTGAGCGGTTGGCTTGTGTCACGATATTCGGGACCGCTGGATCTGCAAAGGGATCAACACCCGGGACTGCTTCAAGATCATCCAATCTTAAATCACTACCTTCAGCACGCATTGATCCTAATGAGCCGGACAGCAACACTTTCCTCGGGCGAGCTTGTGGCGATGCTACGATATTCCCATTCACCTCTATTTTCCGCTGAGTAGCATTCTCTCGTGAAGACTTGTATCTCGCGCTTGGAGTCGAATCTGCAAAAGGGTCAGCCTCGTATTCATCAACCGTGTGATCGGATTTCGCTAAACTGCGTTCCCCCCAATTCTCTTCACCAGTTTGCATTTTACTTTCAAAGGCTCCACTAGACCTAGCAGCAATAACTGGAGGAGCGGCAGGCTGCTTCGCCATAGCCAAGCTGTCGGAGTTCACCGCAAGCCCAACTCTTGCTGAAACTGCATCACTCGCTCCAAAGCCATTGTCACTAAATCCTTCTCCAAAATCCGCATCATTACCAAACTCGAGTGAGGCTACCTCCTCAGAGAATTCAGGTACGGGTATGCTACTAGCTGCTGCAGATGAAATTACCTGACTCATCCTACTTGCTGGAGCCGATGGAACTCTCAGCACCTCATTGACAACCTCAGGTTTCTCCAGAGCCTCAGCCTCTGACGGTGAAGCATAATAGGACACAAGCTCTGGTGGTCGCACCGACTCTGAACCCTTCACTTGCTTCATCACTGGCCCATAGCTCAACATCGCTAAGCCGCCTACAATCGCGATGACAGCCGCCACGGAAGTGATCACTCTCTTCCATGGGGAGCGATAAGTAACCACTACAGGCTCCTCTTCTACCTTCTCAAAGCTTCCTAGCACCAACTTGCGCCGTGCATCCGACAGTTTCCAGTCCTCTTCTAGTATAGGGTCTGCTGCTAAACCAATCGCCCCGTGAACATCTAACATTTCGAGATAAAAGGCATCTAACTGCGCATCATTTTCAATGTGGCGCATGAGCTCTGCCTCCTCAAAAGCTGATGCTTCGCCCAGAACCATTGCCACAATACGTGCTTCCATCTCTTTTAGTTCATCACCCATGATTTAACCTTCACTCCCTTCTACACCTGCGCTTTTCAGCGACACTGCTAATGATTTCAGCAAGTGGTGTAACCGATACCCCACATTCCCGATGCTAATGTTTAGCTTCTCAGCAATGACCGCATAACTCAGATTTTCTTCGTATTTTAAACGGATCAACTCCCTATCCACTTCCTCCAACTCTCCCATCAAATGGCGTAATTTACTCGCCGTCTCTAATTGATTAGCCTGCTTGTCTGGCAATTCTTCAAAGGCTGTATTTGCCTCTTCATCACTCAAGCTCTCTCTCTTATGCTTACGTAAATAGTTGAGAGCGAGATTTCGAACCGCTCGGTAAAGCCAAGGTTTCGGGTTTTCCACACTCGACCAGTGCTGATGTGCACGGAGAAATGCTTCTTGAACAAGCTCTTCCGCCACTTCCTTTCTGCGTACTAACCTGTAAGCATAATGCAGCAGGGGCGTCTCTTCTTGATAAAAGTGATCTTCTATAGATCCCTTCTGAGAGCTTTCTGTCGCTATGTGAGTTACTACCTTCATTGGTAAAGAGAATTTCATGTTTAGAAAATCCTAGTCTTATCTATTACGACACAGCTCTTTGAATATCCTTAGAACTTTTTTCACTTTTTTCTACATTCAACAAACTAGGGCTCATAATCAGCTAGAGTGAACTCCCTCTTTATCCCGATAGCTCTCGTTACTGCTCGCCTGAAAAGATGCACCAGATAAGCGAATGCTATTTTATACCAATCTGCGATTCAAAAGAGACTAATGCTGGAGTGATTTCCTGGTCAATCAAGGCGTGACGAAGGAGCGGTGCGAGCACCGTAACTAAGGAATAACACAGATTCAACAGGATAGCGCCCAGCCTTCACTTCTTCCGCAACGCGCTATTCCCCAAGCTTCAGTAAAATCACATTTATCTCTTTTGAATCGCAGATTGGTATTATAAAGTCACTAAGCGCATCTGCCTCATCGTCGCTCTATTTAGCATCCCTGCGGAATAAAGATTGGAACATCTCGCACTCTCCCTTTTCATCTCCCGTATGAGTAAAGAGCTTACAGCATACCACGAAGCCGGGCACGCCGTGATGGCCATTCTTATGGGCCGTTCCGTTCAAAAGGTAAGCATCATTCCTTCGCAAAATCGACTTGGCGCCGTGACCATGCAAAAAGGCAGAGCCAAGCAAGTTCAAGATAAGCTAGAAGCAGAAATGCTCATCCTGCTCGCTGGAATGGCTGCCGAAGGACGCAAATCTGGTCAATACAACCTCGTCGGTGCCAGCCAAGATTTACGGATGGTCGAAAAGCTCGCCCTCTCCCGTGCCGGCAACCCGAAACAGGCCACCAAGCTCATTCACAAAACCTTGGATAAAACCCAGCATCTTCTCTCTAACAAAGCTAATTGGTCAGCCGTGAAAGCAATCGCCAAAGAGTTGTTAGAAAATGAATCGATCAGCGGCCGCGCCGCCGTCCACCACCTCGAGCTCGCTCAGGCTAAAGAAAAATAAGCAAAGAACCCGGCGTTTTATCACTGGGCTCGTCTTGCTACGCCTCACCAAAAGCTTTTTCTAGATCTGCCTTATTCCAGATTGGAAGCTGAGGAGTATTCGGGTCGCGCTCTGGCGCATCCCCCGTAAAGCTAGTAAAGCTATCCTTCATAGTCACATAGACAAAAACGGTAAGAAGAACGACTACGAAGCCAGTCTGAATCACTTCTAGGAAGCGCGTATTCAACGGCTTTTTACGGATTGCCTCTGCCACAGCCATAGTGATATGACCACCATCTAACACTGGGAATGGAAGTAAGTTGAAGATCGCAAGGTTGACATTAAAGAGTACCCAGAAGTAGAGCATTCTACGTAGTGGGTACTCACCTTGGAAGATGTGGTACTTCACTTTACCGATTCCCACTGGACCTGAAAGGTGTTCGATTTTGATTCCAGAATTCTGCGAAGTAAGACCATCTATCGTCACGAAAAGCATACGGCTAGTCGAAGAGATCTGCTCCCACGGGCTAGGGTAAAGAAGTTCAGTGACTTTTTCTGGCCCAGCAAAACTCATGCCTATCATCGGTTGAGGATCAATCTCTGGATTCACTTTATAGCCATTACTCGGTACTAATGGCATCGTTTTGAGGGTCAATTCCTCATCGCCACGCTTCACTTGCACGGTGAGAAGCTCTCCTTCATGTTCACGTAAAACACTCGAAAAGTGAGGTGTGCTTTCTACTTCGATTCCTTCCACTGAAAGCACCTGATCACCCACCTCGAAGCCACTAAACTCAGCAGGGCCGCCTTCCATTAAAGATCCCACTACTACTGGCTCAAACGGCCAAATTCCGATCTGGCGCACGCCGTCGCGCTTGAGGAAGCTCTTCGCTTCTGGAACAAAGAAACCACACTCAATGTCCATCAAGCCTTCGCCTGGACGGTCTACTGTGAGAGTAATCGTGTCCCCTTTACTAAACACCACACGCTCAGAAATACTATCCAGCGAACCAGCAAAACCTATCACATCCTCGCCATTGATTTTAAGAATTTCATCGCCTGGCAGCACTCCAGCCACAGCCGCAGGCATTTCAGGAACTACAAAACCGACCGTCTGTGTATCGATCAAATCCTTCGGCTTACCCACCTGCCACAACACCACTGCAGCAACTACTGCCAGTAAAAAGGAAAAAAGTGGCCCCGCAAATGCGACAATAATCTTATCAAGCGGAGTAATAGGAGGCAGTGGCTTCTCACGGTCAGAATTCCCACCCTCGATCGACTCCATCGGCGCCATTTGTGGCAAAGCAACAAATCCGCCGGCAGGTATGGAACCTAAACCATATTGGACACCATTGATCGTTTTTTTCCAAATCGGCTTTCCGAACCAAATCTGGAAACGCTCCACCTCCAACCCACGCCAGCGAGCGGCCATGAAATGGCCGAGCTCGTGGACAAAAATGATCACATTAAAGCTAAAGATAACAGCGAGGATCAACCCGATGCTTTTGAGGATTGTCAGAAAAGTTTCCATACAGTTGCTGAGCAATCTAAGGCCAAATACCGTGATGACAAGTGGATAGCCAGATTTCCTTCATCATCATATTGACGCCTAGTCTATTTAAGTCATCATGCAAGTATGGCATTCCGTATTGATAAGGCGATAGTAAGAGGCTGGATCGACAATACTACTCCTGGAATTACCCGTGGCGGCCTCGAAATCATGGGCATGGAGCGACCGGTAAAAATCTTACTCCGAGGGAATTGCTGGCGTGATCTAGCTGGCACCCGTATAGAATTCAAAAACCCCAAACCCGTTTTGCAAAAAGACGTGATTGAGGGCTTACACACACTCCAGCGAGGAGTGGTTGGCGACATGACAGCGTCTAAACGCATAAAAGCGCCATTTCTCACTCAAGAACAAATCGAAGAGTTAGAAATGGAGACTAAAGATATTCAGTTCGGCTGGAAGAATGCGCTCAGTATCGAGTGGTACAGCTTAGTAAACGGCCGCGTCATGCTCGAAACTACCCAATACGAAATGTCGATCAGCACCCACCAGTGGGAGCTCGACGAAAAGGGTGAGCAAAAACAACGTGCTGATAACAATGCCGCCATGGAACACTTTATGGAGCTCATGCTCACGGCGTCAGAGGCTCAGTCTGAGGTCAAAGAAATCGAGGGTGAAGTCGATGAATTTGAATGGGAAAAACGCCTTCGCGTGCGCGACACCTTAGAAGAGGCCGCCTGGTTCCTTGGAGACGGACCACCCGGCGAAGAAGAAGTAGTAGTAGAATACGAGATCGAAGAGGTCAGTATTAAAGGGCGCGAGCCGCTCGTGCAGCATGCGATCCTCGTGCAATCAACAGCTCTAGACTTACTAGGTGACTCCATGCTCGATCAGGGACCGCGCGGTGACTTAGCGCTCTCTGTCGCCTATATATACGATAATCTCGATGAAACTTGGCCAGTGGATGAAGACGATAAAGTCGTGCTCGAAAATGGCTATATTCTCGCAGTACTCAAGCGCACACTCGAAGCCTGTAACAGTGCCATCGCAGCCTGCAACACCCTCAATATGGAGGATGATCGCTACGAGGACCTTCGTATTCACATCTTCCACCTCCGCGACCTCATGATCGATAAATCGCACACCCTGCGCGACTAAGCCTTTTCCTCTCTAAACAAAAAGCCAAGACGTACACGACGCCTTGGCTTTTTTAAATGCGTTATCAGCGCTAAAAAACTATTTAGTGAGGTGACCGCACAGCTCTACGATTTGTGAATCCAGCTCTACCTTGGAACTATTCACTGTCTCAATATCGAGTGAGCCTAGCTGCCCCTCCTTAAACACCATAATCTTATTGGTATGGCCCGCTAGCAGTGAATCTACGGCAGCTACTGAAAATTTATAGGCCATGATTCGGTCATTTACAGTCGGAGAGCCTCCGCGCTGCACGTGTCCGAGCACAGTAAGTCGCGTTTCCATATTTAGATTCACGGTGATCCAGCGCGTCAGGTACTCAGCCATGTTCGTACCTTCCGCCACTATAGCTAAAATCGAACTACGTCCATTTGCTATATCTTTGCGCAGGCGCTGGCCGATCGAGTCGAGATCATATTCAAGCTCAGGCACAATGCATATTTCAGCACCACTAGAGAGCGCACTTACCATAGCTAGATAGCCGCAGTCACGACCCATGGTCTCGATCACAAACGCTCTGTTGAATGAGGTCGCCGTATCTCGGATCGAATCCACGCTGTCGCGAATCATGTTCAGCGCCGTATCCACACCTAAGCAGTAATCAGTACCTGGAATGTCATTATCGATAGTCGCCGGGATCCCAGCAAAAGGGACTCCAAAGTCAGCATAAAATTGATTCAAAGCTGCAAATGAACCATCGCCACCGATTACGATCAGCTTGTTGATTCCGTGTTTCTGTAAGTTGTCATACGCTTGTTTGCGATACTCGTACTCAAAAAAGCGCTTGGATCGGGATGACCTCAGAACAGTACCGCCCCGGTGAAGAATGCCTGATACGTCCTCGCGTGTTGCTGCGGATATCTCTCCATCAATCATGCCGCGAAGGCCATTACGTATGAGGAACGGTTTTAACCCCTTACTAATTGAATAATCGACAGCACTTTTCACTGCAGGATTCATTCCAGCGGCATCTCCGCCGGAAGTCATAATTGCTATACCTTCCATGGTTAAAATAAGTTGTGGTGAATATATTGCCGTAATGACAACACCCACTTTTTATAAGCCTTTAGTCGGAAACACAAGGGGCAGCTGAACCAAAATTTTCACGTATTACATGAAAACGCCATGCATAGGATGAAAACCCTCTCGTTTCTCACAGACTCCTCAATCCGAGATACCTAACAAGACTCACTGATCATAGCGAAAATGACCAATAATCTCTTGGTCCAGTAGGGCGTCTTTCCATTCAACACCCTCACCCACATTTTGTACCACCCACTTCTCATGGAAGCGTGATCCAGGACCTGGAACTATAATACCAATATGCGCATCACCATCCGGCAAACGCCAGAAGACAATGTCACCATTCTCATAGTTACCCACGACACGAGTCACTGGAACTTCTTGACTGTTACGTGCAAAAAATCGCTGTAAATTAGGAACTCGGCGGTGATCAATATTAGTATCCGTTTCTTTCAAACCCCATAACTGTGGATAAAGTCTGAAATTTTCACGCATGTCTTGGTGTACTCGCTCTTGCAAGTCTACCCCAACTCCGCGGAAACCTCTAACAATGACATCTGCCGCGACTCCACGTCCTGCAGGGATATCACCCATTGGATATGAAATGTTATAATACGCCGCATCATAACTCACAGAGTGCTGACTGCGCTCCAGAGCAGAAGCCGCGAGCTGATCGCCAAATTTCTCACTCTGTTTGAGATGTGCAATCGCCACAGTCGCTTTATCTTCCGATGCCACATCCTGCTGCGTTTTCACATAATCAGCAAAAGTGGGCCAAGCGAAATACGACACAAACAGCCCAGCCATCAGAAGGATCACCCAACCACCAATAACTGGCTTGCGTTTCTTCTTTTGGGGGATCGGTCCAATGTATTCGATCGGTGTCATTTAGGAAGCTCTAGAAGGTGTTATCACCTACAAAAATCACCCATTAAGTGAGTTGCATATTTGTAAACCTGCACTGACCATTAGACAATACTTTTCATCTAACATGATTATTTTTTTCTACAGTCGTAATTAATTGATAATAAGAACATTAAAAGCCATCAAAAGCTTTCCCTTTTAGAAGCCAAATTCGACACCCATGAAACGTGGCTAGCGCGCCTCTTTTTCACCTCCCTTATTCAAGAAGTAATTTAACTACTCGGAAGGTTTCCTATAGCACGCATAGTACCAAACTGGTAGAAGCAGTCACTAAACCCACTACCTACCACTATGATCAAAACATTACTCACTTGTTCTATGCTCGCGGCAGCTAGCCTTCTAACTTTCACAAGTTGTGCCTCCTCGGTAGGACTCGGTGGAGCAGGCTCATCAGCCTTCGCATCTACCACTATAACAAATACCTCACGTGCTCGGGTAGATGCAGCTATTCTACAAGGTTTCCGTGAAGAAGGGTTCAGTCTCATCAACCAAAGCGCCCATGGGTTTAATTTCCAGAAATGGGGGGGCACATCCGCTCAAGTCGTTTACGGAAGCTGGTTCAGCGATGGAGTCGCAGCGGAACCACAGATACAAGTTGTCGATATTGGCGGCGGTAACTACACAGTTCTCTGTGATGTCTACATGCGCGAGCACAATGGCTCTGAGCTAATGGACGCCAACTACAAGTTGCTCGCTAATGGTAAACTAGCCTACAATTCTCTTTTAAGAAAAATTAAGAAACAAGCTGAAGGCAAGTAAACTGAATACTCAAAGCGTCACGCGGCATTTTTCACGTTTGCATGCACCACAAAATGGGTTTTGTTGAGCCTATGAATATCGAAGTTTCTGACAAGCCTCTCCGATGGGGCTCGCTCGACCTTTCACTCTTTGGTGTAGATCAAGATTGGGATGGCAATAAAGTAGAGCCTCAGGCCGCTTTTGGTTTCGCAGTAGATCAAGACTATCTGTGGTTTGTGGCGGCACATCAGAAAACCCCGGCTCTTCACCCAGATGCTCAGCCAGGTGCATTTCAAACTGAACTGTGGAAATACGATGTAGCGGAGTTCTTTTTATTAGATCCTGAATCTGGGCGTTATCTCGAATTCAACCTAGCTCCGAATGGCGCCTGGTGGAGTGCCGAGTTTAGCGCACCCAGAATTCGCACTGAAATAGGCGAACACCCATTTCCTGAAGTCGCTACCTATGCAGAAATTGCTGATGATGGCTCATGGATGGCCGCTGCAGCTCTAACGATCAGCCAACTACGGAAGCGTTTTCATTTTGGTGCAGAGTCTCGGCTCAATGCATGCTTCATCATCAACTCTCCCGAGCAACAATTCCTCTCCGCCGCCAAGCTGAATGCTCCCGAACCGGACTTCCACCTTCCCGACCAATTTCCAAAGGTCCACTTTTTTCACGTCTAACCTAGATCAACGCTTCGCCCTACTGTAGCGTTTGCGCCGCGCTTCAGCACCACCGCTCTCAGAGTTGTTTACGGCTGATTTTCTCACTGGTGTATGTGATTCGGGTTCAGAAGGCTTCTCAGACTTCATATTCGTTCCCTTTAAATTTCGTCGTTCTCTTCTGATTTTTTTAAATTCAGGAAATTGCCATCCCGTACGTGTCACTAATGCTTCCAAAAGCATTGCTAACAATAACGCCACTAACAAGGGCACACGAACATCAGATCTCACTTCGCTATTAGGTTGTAACCAAGCATTTGTTAAATCGACTAGTTCACGTCCACCACTGCTCTCAGATAGACCGCGAAGTTCTCTCAATCTTTCCTCGTCAAATGCCCATTCTGCACTCGTCCCAATCGCAAGTGGACCAAATGGTATCGCATGGTTTTTAACTTGTACGACCCCTCTTACTACATTCCCTTCTGCTAAATTATGCGATAATGAGTAATGCCCAGGCGCAATCCTACGCCAATCCAACTCAAGCACCTCTTGCTCACCTGACTGGGGGTCTTCTTCTATTAGTTTTATAAGAGGTATATCTTGGGAAAAGTCCCACTCCTCAGTATCATAGAGCAGATCAAGACTAAGCTCAGTTCCTACTACTTTATGGCGAAGACCTATACCTGGAGGTAAGTCTACTCCCATCAACCAGCGCGTGACTGTTTGTATAAAATCACCATAACCGTCCCAATCCCTGATTCTATTAGAATGCATGCCTCCCAAGGGAAATGAGACTGCCATTGTCCTACCAATGCCCCTGCGGCTGTGAGCCACTAGCGGTGCTAAGTATTCATCTTCAGTCACCAGAGACACTGTGGCATCATTACGAGCGTAGGAGAGGTTATAAGCATCCACTTGTTTCAACCACTGAAAAGGCTTGGGAGAAATATCTGCCCAAAATCCGGTGGCTTTACTACCAGTCACATCCGTGACAAAAGCTGAGCGAGCCAAAGTTACTGTTTCTTGAGCAAACAGCTTAGGGATTTCTGCAGCTTTCTGGGTAAAAAACGCCCTGCCCTTACCACGCTTCGCAATGTCGCTCAAAAATGCAGCATCTACATCTCTACGTGTACCTAAACCAATGACTGAAATGGTTGCATTCTGCGTATTCATTTCCGCGATCAGATCCTTGTAGTCACCAGGCTCTTCAGCATCTGCCGCATCCGCAAAAAGGATCATATGCTTGGTCGCAATTGGAGATTTTTTAAGCGCATCCCAAGCATCTTTCATACCCGTATACACATAAATACCGCCACCCATAGACTGGATTCGTCGTACCCTTCGAATCATCTGTTCCTTGTGCCCAGCAATTTGCTGCTGGCGCACAATCTCATGCGATTTAGAATCTACAGCGTACACAGCCACACTATCTAAATCACCTAACAACTTTATGGCATCCTCAGTCCCACTATTGGCTAGATCCATTTTTGTTCCCATTCCTGCTACCCCAGCCACTGCAGCCATTGATCCCGACCTATCAAGAACAATCGCCATAGCCACGGAGAGCTTCCTGTGATCCTCCTTGAGCTCCATTGAAATGGGTAAAAGTTCATCAATTGGTGATTTGAAGTAACCGCCTGAACCAAATGAATGCTTTCCGCCTACCATCATCAAGCCCCCACCTTGATCGCGCACATAAAAGTCGAGACCTAATAAAAAGTCGGAGGGAATTTCGTATGCAGGAACATTATTGATTACAACTGCCTGACTGCCAGTTAACATTCCAACTTTCAGACTCAACGGGTCATCTACCAGTTGCACATTGATTCCCTGAGCTCGTAAAGCTTCTGCCATCGGGTCATTTTGATACTTCGATACAAGGATAACTCGCGGTCCACCAACAACCTCTACCCATTTTTCAGCAGTATTATTCCCTAGATGAGTATCTGACTCTGGTAATATTTTTACTGAGAACTCATAGGCTCCCGAATCAGTAATTCGAGTAGAAAATTCAGATTTACCCACCCCGTTTACCACGCGAATGACAGTGTCTTGACCTGATATTTGAATACCATTTTTGTAGACCCTCAGAGGTACTTCCCCATCATCAGAGCCCTTCACTGTCACCCCTAGTACAAATGGTTCACGTACCTGCACACGAGACGGCAGCTCGATATGCGACACTCTATAATCTCCTTCGACTTCTTCGCTAACTAAACGATAGTCCACTGGAACGCCAAGGGAATTAAGTTTACCTCCCAAATTATCCAGCGGCTCAGTGGAGTAACCGTCACTAAACACTAAAATACGCGAGTTGCGTTCCGAGTCAGCTAAGGCAGCCACATGCTCTATAGCTAGACGCGTACGTGACAAATTTTTTGCCCCTGAATAAGTCTCTACCTGGTTCTCTTTAACAAAGACGTCCGTAGCATACTCCACTTCTCTCAAGTTTGAGTCAGCAGTGGGCTTAGCAGACTGTAATATACCTTTCCATTCACGAACGCGCGATGCGACCTGACCCTCGGTGGAATCAGAATAATCATAGAGCACCCACAGATCCATTCCTTGATTTTTCTTAGTAAAACTCGGTTCACTAAGAATTAAACATAAGACCACCACGCAAACTACACGAAGGGGCCTCCATATATTTAAACCTCGAATAACCCAGCCCAACAATAAAACTGCGGGAATAAGTAAAAACCATTCTGGATGAACAAAAGACATAGATTTCAATAATTAAGGTAGTTTCCCCTTCTGGAACCACGACACTCCGAAAGCAATGAAACAGAGTAATAGTACGTACCTCCACATCCTTTCAGATTCAGATTGTTGAAACTCCGCGATTGCTGATTGCTCCACCATTCTCTCCTGCGTAGAGCACCGCCCAAAATCTGCCTCTCTAGTATCAGCAAAGCATGCTGCTCCCAAAAAATGCACGAAACTACCCTGCTTGATTCTGAAAAAACTAGGCTCCATTGGGGCATAAACACTATGAGCCTCGGTTGATTGGATCAATGCAACAGTCTCGTCATTACTCTCAATCCTTTCTACTTGAATAGGCTGTTGTTCTTCCTTGCTAGCGATCGTAATTTTCTGACCTAGATCTACGATACCCGCATGGAAAGCCGACGTCTGGCTTCGAACTTCCTCAATATAGCGCCATAGAAGAACCGCAAAAGCTTCCTGCTTGAACGCATTAGAACGAGCTAAGTCGAAGTTAAAAATAAGCTGTGGAGCCTCCTTTTGGCGTAGTAAAATGAGCGGCTTTTCTCCCTGCCACAGTAACACAGCATCACTATCTAATAAATCTGCTCCACGGCATTCACCTACTAGAAGTGATTGCCAGTTCACCCCATCCATCAAGGCATGTGGCTCTGACACCAACTCTCCAGTTAAGTACTGCCCAGTATAATCAGAAGCGATGATCGATGCCATACACGCGTCATCTACTTGGCTTAGTGAATGTGCTGCCACAACCCATATATCAACGTCTTCAGTGCTCTCTACCCCATCAAAGCTCTCTATCAGTTTCTGGATGAGGTCCATATTAGGAGTCGCTGATTGTAGCTTAAGCATCTTCTGCACAGGTCGAACAAAAGGTAATCTATCATCCAAAGTAAAGTCGTCTTCATTCAAACGCAGCTCACACATCCGCGCTCCCACTGGGAACTGACCACGCAGGGTCAATACCCGATTCGGTCCTAGCTCTATCACCTTCGGATTGGTGATCTTTTTACCATCAGCGATTAACACCCAGCTTCTTTCCTGCACAGATGCACTATAGTTCCTGACACTTACCTGCCAGTACAGTTGCTCACCTTCTTCTTGAAATTGAATGCCTGTGAAACCACAATTTGCGATGTCTTCACCCACTGAATACACATGACTATCTGCCACAGTTTTATCTGGCATTACATCTGTTATAAAGACGACTTCACCATCTGCCCCAACTAAACTACGCGCCATCTTGAGACTATACACAGAACTATGTGCAGCTTTGATTGGCTCCCACTCTTTCAAAGACAGCATCAGTTCATCATCTGAATCACCATGATACAAGGGCGACTCATACGCATCAGAATCTAGCAGGAATAATTCTAAGTGTTCAGCGCTTCCTTTATAATCACTCAAAATACTCTCTAACTTAATCTTAGCAGCATCTTCGAACACTCGCATTGATGCAGAGCTATCGACCACAATCGCTACACGCTGAGTCAGCTTTTTTTCAAACACCACTGGTTTGACTAGTAGGAACGTAAGTAGCAGCACCAGTAACAACTGCATCCACATCGGTATCGATTGGACTAACCTGTCAATGCGTCTCCCTTGTAATGACTCACGAGTACCGCGATCGAGTAAAAATAGGGTGCTCACATACACAGGCTGCGAGCGACGCTGAAAAAAATGAATCAGCAAGATAGCTGGTATCCCAAGTAGAGCTATAAAACCAAATGGATTTGAGAAACTCATTACTTCAACTGAAATCCTCCATTCGGTATCGCTTCCACTGAGAGTGCATCTAACAGACCAAGAGCTGCACTCACTCTAGAGAAACTCGCGTGATGTCTTTGAGACTGATTTTTCCATAATTCAAAATGCCTCAAATAGCTTTGCTGATAGGTATGTATTCTAGAGTTATCAATATGGTGGGACTGCTCATGACCATTTTCAACATCCACAAATTGACAATTCCCCCTCCACTTAGGGTTCGCCTCATCATTATTAAAAGGAGCTAAGATAATCAAGCTACTGTGACCAGCACACAGGCTTTTAACCAACTGAGTAGGCTCAACCTCATAGAGAGTATCTGAAATGAAAATACGAATAGCATTCGAGCGAAGCTGTAAGTTCTGAATACTTGGTACGGCTTCAGTTCTCTCCATACCTTCGATAAGAGAAACCCATTTGTCGCTCGATAATAAATCCACTGGCAGAGCCCTACTTACTGAGCCACTAACTAGCTGTATACGCAGAGAGGCTCCATGTTGAAGGGCTGAATGACAAGCTGCCAGAAATACCTCCACAGTCCGCTGAGCCTTCGTTTGTTCATAAAACATGGAGTTTGAAACATCCATGATAACATCCACTACAGGGCGCACTTCTTCACGGTATAGCTTCATTGTATAAGACCCAGTGCGCGCATATGCTTGCCAATTAATATGACGAGGGTCATCACCTGGCTGGTAAGTCCTATGGTCATGGAAGTCGAGTGACGACCCCGAGCCCGCACCAGCAAACTCGCCAGCCTGACCACGCCATGTTTTACTCCTTAGAGGTAATGAAACGCGTTCTACACAGGCTTTGGCCTGCGCAATAGCACTGGGTAAATCAACTTTACTTAGGCTCATCGGAACTCAATAGGTGCTCTGCAGATTTTTCAGACTCTCTTATGTGCCTCCATACTGGCCGAGCGAGTAAGAGGGAAATCACAGCATAAACGGCGGTCAAAACATATGAGAGTATCACATACGTTTCACGCTGCCCTCGTATTTCCTCTATGCCGAAGTAGTTCACCATCGGTATCCAGAAGAAGAACATAAGTATGGTTTTTTGATCCGTTGACTCAGCGATAATATAAATCACCAGAGCTAAAACACCTGAGAATATTAGTGCGATAAGATAATGACCTATTAGATTCACCAACTTCCTAAAAAAGAAACGGCAGATAACTAACGGGAACAAAAGAACCGCAAAGGTATTCACCACAAAGGCATGAAACTGGTCATCAGAAAATTCATTACCCGCTATAATATTTAACACCTGTATCCACACAAACAACAGCCCCACATAGATCACGGCTGTAGCCCACCCTGGATAAAGAATACGCCCTAATATTTTTCCGGCAACCCCTCTCTTTACAAATGGCACACAGACTTGCGGCACAAGATAGCAATGCTCGGAAAGAGCAATAATAGATAAAGGAATAAGCAAGAGAAGAGAAATAAGAATGGCGGCTTGTTCATCAACCCTGAGTATCAAAATACCTGTAATCACTATCGCTCCAAAACCTATCAATTTACGTGCTGTGCTGCGATTTTCTGCAAGGGGAGCAATCACTGATGCTCCAAAGTCTAAGCTAAGCCAGGTCACAAAAACACAGGACGCAATATATGCAATTAACGCATAGATCACATCTTTATCGTATATGGTAAATATCTCTACCAGGTTTTCATAGCCGCCCATTGCTACCCCGAACACAGCATAGGGAATCATGAAGCACAGGCCAATGACAGCCACAATACCGCGCAAAATCATAGAAGGAATCGCTGAAATCCCCACTGCGACTGCCGTCACTACCATTGATGTCAGAAAGAGAAATATAAAGAGGGTAATCTCCGCAAAGAGATGCATTCCACCAAAGAAGTAGCGCATGATCATATACGGCATGAGAGTCACAAAAATAAGCGCTGACTGGCTTACCAATGAAATCCATTTTCCGTAGACAATACGCCATGCACTCAAATTAGTAAGCACCATCAAATCGATAGTCTTATTCTTCATTTCTGAAGCTATCGTATTCATTCCGCGTAAGGGCTGCACTACTAGCACCGCCAATGCAAAAAAGATGAAAATGGAGGTCGATAGACTCTCACCCGAATTGTCATAGGATGCGGCGAAACCGTAACCGATCATCACCAACATCATCAACGCCTGCAGGGCCAAAAACAGTATAAGGAAGCCCACTCCGCGTAGCCCCTGCCTAAGCTCCTTCACCAGCATAGGATTCATCTTGTCAGAAAAGTCTGTAACCTTTTCTACCACGGGATCTATTTTAATTGTATCACTCATACTCAATTCTTAGCTGAACTTGCTAGCACACTTGGCAATGGAGGCGGGGTCGTTACCTGAGTATTACCACTCTCCAGTTGCCCCAATATATCAATAAACGCATCCTCCAAATTTCGCTGTTCCTTGTGAAATTCTGTAATCATCAGGCCATCTTTTATCATTCCCTGTAGAACACGTGCCGCCACTTCTGGAGTACTTGAATCTATGCGAATTCGTCCGCCTTCTTTCCTCTCCTCAATAAGTTGTGTATTAGGCGCTGTTAGAACCCATGACGCCACCTTACTTGGATCCCCTATGACTTTAATATCATAGATACTTCCACCAGAAATATCGGAACTGTGCTTCAGTGAATCCGAATCCCCATGGTGGACGATCTTTCCACCATTGATGAATAAAAGCGTATCACACATCTCACCCAGTTCTGACAAAATGTGGGACGAGATAAAAATCGTTTTACCTTCCTCAGAAAGTAGACGTATAAGATTTTTTAACTCTACTCGCGCCTTTGGATCTAAACCAGCGGCTGGCTCGTCCATGATTAAGACCTCTGGGTCATGAATCAACGAACGGCCCAAGCATAGTCGCTGGGTCATACCCTTGGAGAGCTTATTTGACATGCGATCAGCAAGTGGAAGTAGGTCAGCAAACTCCATCACCTCTTGCACCCTCATCTGCCGCTCTTTACCATGGTATCCTAAAGTACGTGCGTAAAAATCTAAGTACTCTAACACCGTCATGTTATCGTAATTCCCAAAATCATCAGGCATCCAACCTAACAAAGACCTTACCTTTTGCGGAGCATTGAGAACATTATGACCACAGATTTCAACCGTACCTGAGGTTGCGTAATCCAGGGTTGCCATGATGCGCATGGTGGAAGTCTTACCTGCGCCATTAGCGCCGACAAAACCACAAACTGAACCTGCATCAATTTCAAAAGATAAACCATCTACAGCCTTCAGTGGCCCAAAATGGCGTTTTAAATTATTAACTACTATTGAGGACATCTATTAAATTAGTTTGGAACTACTGGACCGGTGAATACGGAATAGGTTTTTTCCCAGTCGACAGAGGAAAGCGTGTCTATACCTGGAGCTTGTTGAGTAAGAGCAATGAATGAAGATTTGCGTAACCAGACCATTTCCTTAATCTTTCTTGTGAGCTCCTTATTAAATTTCTGAGTTCCTTCTTCTATGATACTACTCACCTCATGGTGTTTTAGCTCTCTCATCGTGACCTTTGCTCCCTGCTTTACTTCACCCTCACTTTTAAACCATTTTCCGTTGGCGTCTTGGTAGAGCAATTCCTCAATAATAAAATCAAAGCTTGAGTATAGTTCCGGCCGCTCAGCACTGCCTGATAATGCAATTCTTCCCCGCATCGGAACTACTGCCTCAATATAATGTGCCAGCTGTGAACGAGACTGGAACCAGTCACCTTCCGCCACCATACCCTCAGGAGTCAGCTGCACTCGATAGCTACTCTCACCGCCGGCATTGTCCACTGTGACACGGGCCATACGTGACGGTTGGAGCGGAACTGGACTCATAATCATGGACACTCGAGATTCAAAATCTCCCCCAAATAGCACACCTGTCTGACAAAACTGCTGCTGTTTTACATATGCCTTATACTCACCATCATCGGCACGCACCTCTACAAGTTGAACCCGCTGGCCAGTTCCTCCAAATCCATCTTGAACCACAATCACAACAAGCAGCACCAAACTCGTACCAATCGCTATCAATGGAGTTGTAATGAACAAACGATGCCTTTTCCCTGATTTTGCAAAAACAAACAGATTGATCGGTCCTACAAGAATCCCGAATACCAACAGAATCATTACCAAATACAGAGGCTTAAAATCCGTCCCCTCTAAATCCTTGTAGAGCCCCCAATGAACCAAATCGTAGTCTTCATTGATTTGCCTAGCGAATGGCTTATGTGAGAAACTTTTTTTTGCCCCAGCCCCTCTCACTAGTGACGTCAACGGTACTTTTCCAAGTTTTCCGTTTTTCTGAGTATACACCATGTGCACCTCTCCTAGTGAACGTCGGGTATAGGCACCCTTTTCTAATTCGAAACCTAACTGTGAAAGCTTCAACGCTCTATCACTCGTAGCTATAATGAGAGCTCCACCCAGACGATTCCATTCTAATAGGGACTCCCGAGCAGCTGAATCCACTTTAAACCAAGCTGTATCGCTCAAAATAATGGAATCATATCCACTATATGCCCGCCAATCTGAAAGTAGCTCACCGGGCTGAAACTTACCTGCAAATTCTATGTTCGAAGAACGAGAGCTACCCGATAGATGGCTCTTTTGAAGGTAGTCATTCAGAATAGATCCATTTTCAGTAAATAAATCCTCACTCATCAAAACCGATGGCCACTCGATGAGAGCCTCGGTAGACATAGAGTCCTCTAATTTTTCGAGGCCTTTGGAATTTACTTCTACATGTAGCTCAAGCTCACTTGGATCACTGCCACCGTGGATAGACTCGAACATCGTCACTATTGGAACCAGCAACTGGTATGTTTTCACCTCACCGGCGGGACAATCGAGCAAGTAATTACTTACCATCGTATTATCCTGATTGTTACCAAAACCCCATCGAGGCGAGGAGCCATCTGAAGAGTTAAATCCAAGCATCCATGAGCGTGATACACTGGAGTTGTTTGTAAGCTCTACTTCTATAGGTAAAAAGCCCCTGTTAGGAACAGTCCCATAAAGGCTCTCGACCCTGATAGAGGCTATACCTTTAGGATACTCATGGTCTGAAATAGTGTACTGAGCCCATAGCTGACTCATGCAGCTAAATAATACAATTATGGAGGTAAGTAACTTCATTTGGTTGCCACTGTTTTGAGAGTTTTAGGCGTGTCTATATCTTGAAAAGGTATTTCATTGATTAACTCCTCAACCACCTGATTGACACTGACACCTTCTACTTGTGCATTGTACCCTAAGAGAATTCGGTGCCTTAGCACAGCTGGTGCGACAAACTTCACATCCTCGAAACTCGCATGTCCACGACCCAGCATAAACGCTCTAGCCTTAGCAGCCGAAGCCAATGACAGTGCCGCACGAGGACTCGATCCGTACTTAATGTGAGTTGATGATTTTGACTCACCTGGGTGTGTTGCAGTCACTAATCGAGCTATATAGTTTGCTACTACTTCATCTAAATACACTCGACGCACATCTAATAAAAGCTGCTCAAAGTCCTCAAACCCCATAACCTCCGCTACTTCGGGTTCTGAGCCAAGTTCACGATTCAGTACGATCTGTTGTAATGTAGCTGCGTTGTTTTTCTGCACTTCTAGCTTAAACAAGAAGCGATCTAACTGGGCCTCAGGAAGTGGGTAAGTCCCCTCAAGCTCAATTGGGTTCTGAGTAGCTAAAACAAAAAAGGGCAATGGCAGAGAATGTGACTCACCCAATACGGTGACAGAACGCTCCTGCATGGCTTCTAGTAGTGCCGATTGAGTCTTTGGAGAAGCACGGTTGATCTCGTCAGCTAATACTATGTTCGAAAACAATGGCCCTTCTTGAAAAACAAAATTTCGAACCCCATCAACCTCCTGTAAAACTGGATTTCCGGTAATATCTCCTGGTAATAAATCGGGGGTAAACTGAACTCGCTTCGTACTTAATCCTAACGATTTTGAAAGGCCCTTCACCAGTTCCGTTTTACCAAGACCTGGTAGGCCTTCTAGCAAGATGTGTCCACGTGCCAGTATACCTGTTAGGACTAAATCTATCAACTCAGACTGACCAAACAAAACTCCATTCAGTGTGTCTCTTAGAACATTAACTTTTTGCACAGATTCCTCTAATTCTGCTTCTGTCACGTAATCCATATTTTATCTTCTACTTAAAAAATTGTTTCAAGGCTCGCTGTTCACCTGGCATGAGTGAATTTTTCCAGACTCTATCACCGCCAGAACTCTGAGAATTAACTTCTCCGCCATCAAGACGGGGCGCTACTTTTTCTTCAATTTCGTGTTCTGTATCGCGCGTTCCAAGAAGGTCACCAGGTGTCATTCCATCTAAACTTTTTGGATCAATCCCTTTAAAATCTCCCGTATCAAGTGGTGGGATCTCATCTCCTAAAACACCAGGCACATGACCGGGTCCTCGCGATATACCACCTTTCCCTCCACAGTCTCCTTGATCTCCCTGAGAATTACTCTCTTCGTCTGCCATCTCTTTTGGCTCAGGACCTATACCTTCATCTCTTTGCTTTTTAAGCTGTTCAGCACTCGCCCGCATACGCTCTCGCATCGCCTGCAATTTCTCTTTATCCACTCCAGTAAGTTCGCGCATATCAAGCCCTTTGAGTTGCTCGAGTAAGTCCTCGTTTAACTGCATTGCGCCTTTACTCATATTCTCAAGAGCCTCTCCAAATTCACTCATCAATTGCTGCTTTGCTTCCTGAGATAATTGCGCTGCTGCATGGTCAAGACTCTGTAGAGCGTGCTCAGCCTTGCGGAGAGACTGCTCCAGCTTCGCCGCATTATGCTCATGTGATGTTTTTAAAGAATCAATTGCCTCCAAACTCGTGTGGCTGAACCAATCTTCACTATTCTGCTGATCTAAAAGATCTATTTTCTCTTTTATATCTTCGATGTACTCTTCCTCTACAACATCATGTTGCTCTAACTCCTCAATAGAGTTCCATAAGTCTTCGTATGCCTTTGGTGCACTCGTCTGATAATCCTTATTTCCTAGCTCACCGACCGGTATATACAGAGATAAACCAACTAAAAATATTGCTCCAATCACTGGGTAGAGACAACGAGCTCTATTCCATTTCAAGCCATTCTCTTGAATTTCAGGGAGCTCCGGCCATTCCGAATAGCCAGCCCTCGCAGCGCTAAGTCTACTATTCGTATGTAGACTAGCATCCAACCTAACCAAAGTTTCATCCAAGTTCGTGAAACGTTTTTTAGCCCCCCAATATACCCATACAAGTACTCCACACAAAATCACCAATAGAACCAGTATGACCTGCTCCAGAACGACTTGAATATGTGACTGCTTCAAAAGCACAATTATTACACATGCTATTAGAGACAAGACTACCATTGGGACCCTGAGGCATTCCACATACCACGCAAGATTGACCTGCCTCATCGTCTTACGACTCAAGGCTAACCATTTCTTCTCTGTAGTAGTCCCATCCATTACTTGCCCAACGACGTCTGTAAAAACACTTTTACACAACAAAGCTAGGTGATCTAAACGACCAGAACTAGTTATAGCAAGCTAGTATTCCCGCCCATGACACTTCTTTCTTTTCATTTGCATTCATGTTAGTTCGACAGAAACTTATCCAGTGAAGTCAACACACCCCAGAAAAACGCGCGCAGAGCGGCCAACATTCCGCTACTTGCTAGACCTCGTGCTTTTGGCTTGGGTCATTGAGGCGGTGGATCAGTTTTTGTTAGGAGGTGGACTAGATCGCTTCGGTATCCAACCACGGAGTTCCTACGGACTCATTGGTATTCCACTCATGCCCTGGCTCCACGGTGGTTTTGCCCACCTAAGCTCTAACACCCTCCCCTTCCTCACCCTTGGTTACATTATGATTAAGGCCGAAGGGAGGCGCTTCTTTTATAGTTCCGCAGTAATTATTCTGTTAGGAGGAATCGGCACTTGGCTTATTGCTGCCCCCGGTGGAATCCACATTGGAGCTAGTGGCCTAATCTATGGTTACTTTGGTTATGTAATGACGCGTGCGATCATAGAATCGCGCCCGCTCTGGCTCCTCACAGGTATCCTCGTTGCTCTTTTCTACGGTTCCATGGTTTTTGGAGTCTTACCTCAAAACGATCGGCCAATCTCGTGGGAAGGTCACCTAACGGGCATGCTGGCTGGCATTTGGTTAGGCAGACGCCACAAAGGAATGCGCAGTACTTGAGCCTTAACCTAGAGCTCGTCGCTTCTTTCTAGGCAAAGAGCGTGTTAGATTACTCTTTCTATGTATGGGAAGTGGATATCTACTAGTATCTCACGTACAGCCATTTGGCTATGTGTGTTCTTCTCATTCTCTACTCAGTTAGGTGCATCAAAAGCGTTATCCAGCACCGAACCATCCATTGACTGGTCTGGGCTTTTTCTAAGGTTATTCGCTGGTTTAGCGCTGTCCTGTGTGGGCTCTAAAATCTCTCAGATGGGCTCAAGACTATTGCAGGAAACCTGCTTAAAACCCCCCTAGAGCATTTTACCGGTAACCAAATTAAAGCAGTCTTTACCGGAGGCTTGATCACTGCACTCATTCAGTCCTCATCCATTACTGTTGGCTTTGGCTCAGCCAGTCTCATAGGGCTACCCAGTCGGCAGGAGTTATTATGAGGGCTCATATTGGTAGTTCGATCACCACACAAGTCATCGCCTTTGATCTTGAGCACGCCTCGCTAGCTTTCGTAGCTGTCGGATCCTCCTCATCATAGGAGCTAATGTTGGCACCTGTGTAACAATCTTAGTTGCCAGCCAATCTAGGTGAAAAAGTACTCACATTGATGTTAAATTTCCCCTCTGCCAAAAACCCTAATGCCTCGTTATTAAAATTTAAGAAAACACTCCATAAGATCGACAAAATCTATCAAGAAATATTCTACTACCTCTCAGAAATTCACCGGAGAAAAACACGCGGTAAAGTGAACACCACTTTGAGCTTCACAGCGTGGCCACCTCAGCGCAGGCTACCGCCATGCAAGAGCATCTCGTTTCCATCCTACCCAAATGCCTCGAAACCGTAGCACAAGCTGCCGCGTTTCAACTTCAGCATTTTCGCTCGATGCCTGCGGGTGCCGATGACCAAAAAGCCGCGCGCGAGATGGTCTCTTTCGTAGATGTCGAGTCCGAGAAAATCTTACTAGATGGACTCATGCCTCTCGTTCCTGGTGCAGGATTTTTCGGTGAAGAATCCGGTAAGACCGGCTCTCAAGACCTCGTTTGGATCGTGGATCCACTCGATGGCACCACAAACTACCTCAGCGGGCTTGACCATTATTCCATATCCATTGCCTTGGTCAAAAATGGCCAACCGATCTTTGGTGTCGTCCACAAACCGATGACTAAAGAAACCTGGAGCTGTATCAAAGGCCACGGTCTCCACTATAATGCAGAGCCTACGGAGAAAGTTTCCCAAACACTCACAGCCAAAGACGCACTCTTCGTCACTGGATTCCCTTACCGTTCGCAGGACATTGCTAAAAACTTTTTCGCCTGTGCAGATGAGGTGCTCGTCACGGGCCGAGGCATCCGCCGTACAGGAAGTGCAGCGCTCGATGTCTGTAATGTGAGCTGCGGCTGGTACCAAGGATTCTGGGAAAGCGACCTGCAGCCCTACGACATAGCTGCGGGCATGCTTTTCATGCAGGAAAATGGATGTATAGTCAGCAATATCGATGGCGAACCCTACGATATGTTCAATGACAGAATCATGGTAGCCGGTCTTCCGAGAGTACAAGAAACACTACGCTCCATCGTTGCCAAGCATTACGCCTAATTTGAATCTCGATTCTTCATTCTAATTTCTAATACCTGACAGCATGCCCTACCGAATTTGTAAAATGATCGAGGTCGAAAACGGCCACCTTCTCTCTAAGCACCCAGACAAATGCCGCTTCCCACACGGTCACACCCGTAAGGTAGAACTGATTTTTGAAGCAGACAGCCTCGATAACCACGAAATGGTCTTCGACTTCAAACTCGTCAAACGCATGGTCGACGACTTTCTAGAAACCTACGACCACGCACTCTGCATGAACACAGATGATCCCAAGTTTGCGTTCTTTAAAGAAGCGTATGGTGAGCGCATCATTGGCTTCGAAGGGCTCGACCCAACCACCGAAGTGATGGCTAAAACGATCTTCGACCATACCTCTGGCCAGCTTAAGCATCACATTGACAATCCCGACCCCGAGTACCCAGTACGCGCTGAAGTACACCTCAAAACTATCCGAGTCTGGGAGACTACCAGCTCATGGGCTGAATACGGCCTTTAGTTCACTCCAGCTTTCTCTAACCGAGAAATACATGGCAAGCTAAGGCGAAGAACCCTGCCGGCACAATGAGTCGGCACCACTTATCTATGCGCGTGGCTAGCTTTGCTTTGCCGTGCTTGGTCAGGACAGAGGTCAGGACTGCTTCTCCGAGTGTCGCAAACACCAGCAACGTGGAACTGAGAATAAACGTATCCATCCGCGTAAGGTAGGAGACGGCAGGCACAAGGCTATCGATCGAGAATCTATACGCGATCAAGGTCAGCATCGAAGTCGTCGCCACACCGATCTGTGTACCCGCTTGTTCGGGGTCTATCCAGAATACGATCCATGACATGGCCACGATGAGAAAAAGTGGGAGAATCACCTTGATCAAGTAATACTCATTGTGCCGTTTAGCCTCTAATGAAACGGTAAACATAGCAGCTTCGTTCATTCCCTCAAAAATAGATGTGTTATGTGGCCATGCTTTATGTCCTAGTATTTCCCAGTCTGGGAGTGAAAATTGAGGCGAAATACCAGATGGTAGCTCCTTTTCTAACTCGAATTGAACCTGATCCACTGTATGCCCAACAGACACTAGAGTCACTTCGAAGTGCTGTGAATCAAAAGGAAAGTTCTTCAAATCGAGGATTTGCGAAAAATCACCCCATATCCGCTGAGATTGGCTCACTGTGCCATCTGGCTGAATAGTCACTATATCCTCCATCGTGTTGAATGTTTTTTGCCGGTTTGTAATCTGCACCCTAGGGTTCCAAACCTCCGTAAGTTTTTTGGTAATCGGCCCATCGCCAACATGCTGCTCACGTGGGTCATGCCATTCCGCTTGATAGAATATATTCAATGTGAAACTCTGAATCGCACTATTAACCCCATCGATGTCTAATACGACATAACGCACTTTCACCTTTGTTGGCTCACCAGTCCCATCCATAGGGTGCCGTTTATCGATTTGAGCACTAGCGACAAAGCTGATCAATAAACTGATTAATACCGTAAAGTAAGCTATAATATGGGGAGCCCTATTCATGAATGAGAATAGTACTAACACAGTACAACAAGTGACCGCACTCCTTTTCACCAGCTGGCACAGAGAAACTCCATAGATAGACAGCATTTTTATTTTGACCAAGCTCTGACACTCACCTCTCATCATATAAATTCATGACACGCGATTCCTTTCTTAACCAAGCCAGAGAACTCTCCCTAAGTGCACGGGCATGTATCTGCCTGCATATTACCGAGGCCTACTTCAGAAAAATCGGCCTCGACCACCCACTCGTGGATGAATTTTTCGACCACCTCTGGGATCACCCGCTACAAACCGAGCCTAAAGCATTTTCCTCTTGGGAAGCTAAGCGAGGTGATTTGGTCGACTTTGGCCTCACCGATGACTTACCTGACGACCTCGATGAGCTCATGCCTAAACTGCCGATTGATGAAGCCCAGCTTTTCTCCGTAGTTGAGGCTCCGGTCGAAATTCTATGGGGTAATTTTTTTAGTAATTTAAATGAGCCAGCCTCCTTTGAGTACCTGACATTTAGTGTAGATTTGGCAGATAAAGAAGGTCTCATTTTCCCCAAACTAGACCTCTACCAACAATCCCTTTTTACCGACAATAACGGCTGGGGAAAACCAATTAGTATAATCACTCGCGATCAATGGCGTGAAGGAAAAGTACACTAAGCCTATTCACATATTTCCAATACATTGACTGATCTAACCCTTCTGTTAGCCTCTACTAGTCATGGAGATAGACAATCAGATCTTGGACCTAGCAAGGGCGTCTAGTCCATACTTACTCGCTGTTCTACATGTAGCCTGTGCCGTATGGGTCACACTCCATGCGATACTTCGTAAACGTGAAGTTCGCACCGCCATTGCTTGGATTGGACTCGCATGGCTCTCACCATTTTTAGGCTCTATTGCTTACTGGATGTTTGGTATCAACCGGATCCAACGAACAGGTATATCACTAGGATTAATCCAGGAATGGGACCACGCCCCAGAACAAATTCTCACCAACGAAGATCAAAAACGTATTCATCGAGGCAGTACCGAGCATCCTACCTTCGTCGGACTAGTCCACCTCGGTGACAAAGTCATAGGCTCTAATCTACTATTAGGAAACGCCGTCACACCACTCATAAACGGAGACGAAGCCTATCCAGAAATGCTCAAGGCAATCGATGAGGCTGAAGTTTCCATTTCTCTAAATAGTTACATCTTCGACTTTGATAGAGTTGGTAATCAATTTCTTAACGCTCTACAGCGAGCAAACGATCGCGGTATCGAAGTACGCGTAATGATCGACGGCGTGGGAGCACGCTACTCTAAACCAAGCATGGTAGGCTGCTTGCAGAAAGCTGGCATTAAGGTTGCAGCTTTTCTTCCATCGAAAGCTCCTTGGAAAATGGCGTTTGCAAATCTACGCAATCACCGAAAAATCCTCGTTATTGATGGGAGAGTTGGCTTCACCGGTGGAACCAATATCCGCGAAGGTCATTGTCTCAAGCTTGACCCGGTCTTCCCAGTCGCTTGTCTCCACTTCAAGATAGAAGGCCCCGCCGTCTGCAATCTACAAGAAGCTTTTGCTGTCGACTGGTCATACACAACTCGTGAAAAACTCATCGGTCCCATATGGTTTCCCAAACTCGAGCGTCGTGGCAATATCCTCGCCCGAGGAGTCCCTGACGGTCCCGATGAAGATCTTGATAAAATCAATGAAATGATCTTGGGAGCTCTTGCAGTGGCCAAGGATCGCGCGCGCATTATCACTCCTTATTTCCTCCCATCACGTTCCATCATCGACGCTCTCGCGGTCGCTGCCATGAGAGGAGTGAAGGTCGATGTCCTGCTACCCTCCAAAAATAATATCGCCATCATGAACTGGGCCATCATTCCCCAGCTTCCCCATTTGATTAAAAAAGGGGTCAACATTTTCTTCTCCCCCGCTCCTTTTGATCACACCAAGCTCTTCGTTGTTGATGGAATTTGGTCCCTCATAGGATCTACTAACTGGGATCCACGTAGCATGCGGCTCAACTTCGAGTACAACCTCGAATGCTACAGCCAAGAGCTCGCCGAAGCTCTCGACAAAGTGATCGATCAAAAACTCACTCGAGCAGAACAAGTCAGTCTAGATAAACTCGAGCAACGTTCCACTCTCATTCGCCTCAGAGATGGAGCAGCCCAGCTCATGGCGCCGTATCTGTAAGAAACAGTGACAGGGACGCAATCCCTAAGCGTCCGGCTGTGCACCTATTTTTGAAACCATTAAAGATGGGATTTCATGAAGTTGCACTAGGACTATATTGTAGCCTGAAAGATTTGATAATCTCTCAACCTAGCCGGACACTTAGGCAGAAGTGTCCCAACCTGAAACAAAAAAGCCGACCACGTATTTCACGTGATCGGCTTTAAATATTTTGGACTCGTTAGAGTTGTATCTAGCTGGAACTTTTCACTTCCAACTTCGCACTCCTAACTTAGGAGCGCAGCGACTACATCATGCCGCCCATACCGCCCATGCCGCCGTGGTCGTGACCACCTGCTGCTGCTTCTGGCTCTGGGATGTCAGTGATGAGTGCTTCTGTAGTGAGAAGAAGACCGGAGATAGAACACGCATGCTGAAGAGCAGAACGTGTTACCTTTGTCGGGTCAACTACACCAGCTTCGATGAGGTCAACGTATTCACCAGTAGCAACATTGTAACCAATGCTACCTGTGGATTCACGTACCTTGTCGACGATGAGTGCACCTTCAAGACCTGCGTTAGCTGCAAGCTGACGCAGTGGAGACTCGATCGCACGAGCAACAATGCCCATGCCAGTCTTCTCGTCTTCGTTAGAAGCTACGTCACAGTAGTTATCTGCTTCGCACTGAGCAAGAGCACGGATAAGAGCAGTACCACCACCTGGGACGATACCTTCTTCAACCGCTGCGCGAGTCGCGTGAAGCGCATCGTCAACACGGTCTTTCTTCTCCTTCATCTCAGTTTCAGTAGCGGCGCCAACGTTAATGACTGCAACACCACCAGCGAGCTTAGCAAGACGCTCCTGGAGCTTCTCACGATCGTAGTCGGAAGTTGTGTCTTCGATCTGCTTACGGATCTGACCTACACGGCCAGAGATATCTTCTGAAGAACCTTCACCTTCAACGATGGTGGTAGTGTCTTTAGCGATAGAGATACGCTTAGCTGAACCGAGGTCATCAAGCTCAACCGACTCAAGTTTGATGCCGAGTTCTTCAGTGATTACTTTACCACCAGTAAGAACTGCGATGTCTTCAAGCATTGCCTTACGGCGATCACCGAAACCAGGAGCTTTTACAGCTGCAATGTTAAGTGTGCCACGGAGCTTGTTCACTACAAGAGTCGCAAGAGCTTCACCTTCTACGTCTTCAGCAATGATGAGGAGTGGACGGCCAGTCTTAGCTGCCTTCTCGAGAAGAGGAAGCATGTCCTTAAGATTAGAGATCTTCTTCTCGTGGATGAGGATGAGAGCATTTTCGATATTACACTCCATGCTTTCAGGATTATTCACGAAGTAAGGAGAAAGGTAGCCCTTATCGAACTGCATACCTTCAACAACATCGAGTGTTGTTTCGATACCCTTTGCTTCTTCTACTGTGATTGTGCCGTCCTTGCCGACCTTATCCATTGCTTCTGCAATGATGTTACCGATCTCAGTGTCCCAGTTAGCGGAAACTGTGGCAACCTGAGCAACTTCCTTAGACTCGGAAACTGGCTTGGAAATTTCTGCAAGCTTAGCAACGATCGCTTCGCATGCTTTGAGGATGCCGCGCTGAAGGTTGATTGGGTTAGCACCCGCAGTTACGTTACGAAGACCTTCTTTGTAGATTGCTTCAGCAAGTACTGTCGCAGTAGTGGTGCCGTCACCAGCTACATCATTTGTCTTGGAAGAAACTTCCTTAATGAGCTGTGCGCCCATGTTCTCGTATGGATCTTCAAGTTCGATTTCCTTAGCAACAGTAACACCATCTTTAGTGATTGTTGGGGAACCGAATTTCTTGTCTAGGATCACGTTACGACCCGCAGGCCCTAGTGTCGCTTTTACTGCACGAGCGAGCTTTTCCACACCACGAAGGAGGGATTGGCGTGCTACTTCGTCAAATTCTAATTGCTTAGCCATGATTTAATGAAAATTTAAATTTAAAGAGATTTTATTTAGTTAATGATACCGAGGATATCTGACTCGGACATGATCAGGTGGTCATCTCCGTCGACTTTGACTTCAGTACCACCGTACTTTGAGATGAGAACTTTATCGTTCACTGAAACGGAGAACTCAAATGCTGAGCCGTCTTCGTTTTTACCACCTGTACCGAGAGCTATAACGATAGCTTCCTGTGGTTTTTCTTGTGCGGAATCTACAAGAACGATGCCGCCTGCAGATACTGTCTCAGCATCTAAGCGCTTAAGAAGCACGCGCTGTCCGATTGGTTGGATTGCCATAGTATTTGGTTTTGTTTTTTGTTTATTTGATTTGAATAAAAACCATCCGACCCTTTTCACAGAACCGGATGGTAGAAGTTAGTTTGTATTAGTCTTCGACAACTTCAGCATCGACTACTTTGCCTTTTGCTGACTTAGGCTCGGATGACTCAGCACCTGCCTCTGGACCTGCTGCACCGCCCATGTCTGGCATTGGGCCACCGGCTGCTCCAGTGCCGCCGGCTGCTTGTGCCGCCTGGGCTAGCTGCTGAAGCATTGCTTCGAGCTCTTCCTTAGAGGACTTGATCTTTTCTGCATCATCTTCTTTGAGAGCTTCTTTCACAGCGTCAACCTTACCTTGGATCTCGATTTTAAGTTCCGCTGGTGCTTGGTCACCCATTTCTTCGAGTTGCTTCTCGACCTGGTGAACCATGCTGTCTGCATCGTTCTTGAGCTGGATTGCTTCTGCGCGCTTTGCATCCTCTTCAGCGTGCTCTTCAGCTTCGCGCTTTGCCTTTTCGATTTCTTCGTCGGAAAGACCGCTTGAACCTTCGATCGAGATCTTCTGTTCCTTACCGGACTTCTTGTCCTTCGCAGAAACGTGGAGGATACCATTTGCATCGATATCGAATGTTACCTCGATTTGAGGAACGCCGCGTGGAGCTGCATCGATACCGTCGAGGCGGAAGTTGCCGAGAATCTTGTTGTCTTCGAACATCTTGCGCTCACCTTGACAGATACGAATGTCTACAGCCGGCTGGCTATCAGCTGCCGTGGAGAATACCTGTGACTTCTTCGCTGGGATCGTAGTGTTACGCTCGATCATTGCAGTAGCAATCTGACCTGCTGTCTCGATAGAGAGAGTAAGCGGAGCTACATCTAGAAGGAGAACATCTGCTACGTCACCTTGGAGAACACCACCCTGGATACCTGCACCAATCGCAACCACTTCATCAGGGTTGACTCCTTGGTTTGGCTTCTTACCTGCAAGTGCTTCAGCTGTCTCAACAACCTTCGGCATACGTGTCATTCCACCTACGAGAACTAGCTCATCAATCTCGCTAGCGGAAACTCCAGCTTCCTTTAGACAGTCGATAACTGGCTTCTTAGTACGCTCAAAGAGTGAATCCGTAAGCTGTTCAAGCTTGGCGCGAGAGAGAGTTTTCTGAATGTGCTTAGGACCAGTCTCGTCCATAGTGATGAACGGAAGGTTGATGTCGTATGTCTGTGAAGAGGAAAGAGCAATTTTTGCTTTCTCTGCTTCTTCTTTAATACGCTGAAGCGCATCTGCTTGCTTCGCAAGGTCGATACCAGAGTCATTTTTGAACTCATCAACAATCCAGTTAATAAGAGTGTTATCCCAGTCATCACCACCGAGTTGAGTGTCACCGTCGGTAGCGAGTACTTCGAAGACACCATCATCGATGTCGAGTACGGAGATATCGAATGTACCACCACCAAGGTCATACACTGCGATCTTTTCTTCGCTCTTCTTGTCGATACCGTAAGCGAGTGCAGCTGCTGTTGGCTCGTTGATGATACGGCGAACCTTCAGACCTGCGATCTCGCCTGCTGCCTTTGTTGCGGAGCGCTGAGAATCGTTGAAATACGCAGGAACAGTAATAACAGCTTCTGTGATAGTTTCGCCAAGCTTAGTTTCAGCATCAGCCTTAAGCTTGCCAAGAATCATTGCTGCGATTTCCTGTGGAGAGTAAGTTTTTTTCTCACCGTCTATTTCCACCTGAATGTGCGCATCGCCATTGTCCGCTTTGACAACGTCATAAGGCGTAGCTTTGTCTCCATCAGCAAGCTCATCGTACTTACGTCCGATGAAACGTTTCGCTGAGAAAATAGTATTTTTGGGATTGGTCACTGCCTGGCGCTTAGCCGCCTGACCTACGAGACGCTCACCAGACTTGGTGAATGCCACGACCGAAGGTGTAGTACGTGCACCTTCAGAGTTTTCTAAAACAGTAGCTTCGCCACCGTCCATTACCGCCATACATGAGTTGGTGGTACCTAAGTCGATTCCTAGAATTTTAGCCATAATAGTTTTTTAATTAGTTTTTTTAAGTTTTAAATCCCGTCTCTTTCTTAAGACGGACACAATTTGTTGCCTACTCTTATGCAAGTTCCGTGCCACCACCACTCAATAAAAACATAAACCATTAACAATTATTAACTTATATACGAATAAAGGATTCCACACTTAAAAATAAACGACAAAATGTCTCAAATAACTCACGACTAATTAGACAAAGTGACGCAGCTGTGTCAGAGTGTCCTGTTAGGCCGCAAACTCACAGCCAAGCTGATGTAGATGACAATTTACGAAAGTCTATTTCTCCTCCGTTTTTTCCCTTGCCACATCAATAAGCACCGCTAGTTTGTCGTATCGGTCTCATGCCGCCTGCGTGATTCCGCCATATTATAACGCGCCGCCCCCGTGGCACAATACACGCGCATCATACAGGTAAAACCAACAACCCATACTACAACAATGAAAATTAATCATGTACACCACATGCGCGCCCGTCGAGGCTTCTCGCTTGTGGAACTCCTCGTGGTGATTGCAATCATCGCAGGACTCGCGGCCATGTCTTATGGCCCGATAATGAAACAGATGAAACAAGGTAAGAAGACACAAGCCATCTCTCAGGCTAAGAACTTACTTACTGCGCTCAACAGCTTCGCCAAAGATAATGACGGTATTTTCCCAAGTGAAGATACTGCCAGAAATGAAGAATCTGGCAGCAACGCAGAAGATTGCTTTAACCAACTTATCTATAATGGTTACGTAGATAATGAAAAACTATTCTGGAACAGCGAAAACGCAGTTTTAGGTAAAGCTGATTCCAATGAGCCAGATAATGATGGCGAACTTTCGACCGGTGAAAACGTCTGGGGCTATGTAGCTGGACTCAGCCAATCCTCCAGAACCACGCTTCCCATTTTCTTTGACTCTTCAGTCTCTGCAGGACAATTCAGTACAGAAGTTTGGGACGGCTCAGCAATTGTAGCAAAGCTTGATGCCTCAGTAGCTTCTCTCAACATTGACGTACAAGGCAAAGGCTTCATCAACGAAGACGGCTCGTTCAAGAAAGGCCCCATCAAAGAGAAAAAGGGTAATCGCGAATACGACATTTTTAGTAATGCCGCATTACCACAAAACACTGACGTTTACGCCCCTGGTGGAGGTGGTAGCATCAGCAGAGTGAACGACTAATTTTTACTTCTCTCATTCCAAAAAACCGAAGGGCCACCGCCTTTCGGTTTTTTTATGTCTCACTTTTTTAATAGCAGAGAGCATTTCTCGCTAGATTATCTCATTCCTCGAATTTAAAGATGCATCACTTATGAGCAACTGGTCAATCGATGACGCCCGCGAACTCTACGGAGTTCAGCGCTGGGGCAATGGCTATTTCGACATCAACACTGATGGAGAAACCGTCGTGTTACTAAGAGATGGCGAAAAAGAAGTTCCCGTTTCACTTCAAAAAATTATTGAAGGGCTAAAGGAGCGGGGCTCAGCCATGCCACAGCAGTTACGTTTCAGAGATCTTTTAGACCGTCGAATTGAGCACCTTAATGAGTCATTTCGCTCGGCTATTGCCGAAACCAATTTCCAAGGAAATTACCGTGGTGTATACCCGATCAAGGTCAATCAGCAGCAACAAGTCATCGAGGAAATTACCGAGTTCGGTAAAAAATACAACTATGGGCTCGAAGCTGGCTCGAAGCCTGAGCTCATTGCCGCGCTCGCCTACATGCACGACCCCGATGCCTACTTGATCTGCAATGGCTACAAAGACGATGAGTTCATCGACCTTGCTCTTCAAGCTGTTGAAATGGGAATTCGGGTAATTCTCGTACTCGAAATGCCGAGTGAGTTAGCAGCCATCATCAAACGCTCAAAAGCCTTAGGTATCCGCCCAGAGCTAGGTATTCGTTTTCGCTTGTCCACTAAATCAGAAGGCCACTGGGCTGAATCTGGTGGGGACCGCTCTGTCTTTGGCCTCAATTCTTCCCAATTGATCGATGCGATCGATTTGCTGAAAGCTGAAGGCTATCTCGACTGCCTCACACTCTTTCACTACCATCAAGGTTCGCAGCTTCCTAACATCCGTGCCATTCGTGAGGCGGCAACTGAAGCCGTGCGCGTATTCGTCAACCTTGCTCAAGAAGGCGCCCCCATGGAAATTCTCGATATGGGTGGTGGGCTCGCTGTCGACTACGATGGTTCACACTCAAACTTTTCTTCATCCTGCAACTACACACTCACAGAATACGCCACTAACCTCATCGAGGTCGTGCAAAAACACTGTGATGAATCTAGCATCCCACACCCTACGCTAGTCACAGAATCTGGCCGTGCTGTCGTAGCCTATTACTCAGTGCTTGTGTTCAACATTCTAGACGTCACTAAATTCTCACATCCAGATGAGCCCGATGCACCAGAAGCAGGTGCGCACGATATGCTCTTCAACCTTTGGGACATCCGCAATCGTATCGACGACAACAATCTTCAAGAATGCTTCAACGACGCACTCTTCTACCGCGATCAAGTACGTGACCTCTTCCGACATGGAGTCGTCAATTTACGCGAACGAGCGGTCGCTGAGAAAATCTACTGGCACCTCTGCACTCGGATCGCTCAAAAAACCGAGCATTTAGAACACGTTCCAGAAGCTTTGCAGACCCTACAGTCTAATCTCATCGACTTTTACTACGCCAATTTCTCAGTATTCCAATCCCTACCAGACGCTTGGGCGATTCAACAGCTCTTCCCGATCATGCCGATTCACAAACTTGATCAAGAGCCTACTCAACGCGCTATTCTCGCAGACATCACCTGTGACTGTGATGGAAAAATAGATCGGTTCATTGATCGTGACAGCGTCTCTACTTTTCTACGTGTCCACAAACGCGAATCAGGTGAGGAATATAATATAGCCGCCTTTCTCGTCGGCGCCTACCAAGAAACTCTAGGAGATTTACACAACTTACTTGGCGACCCTCATGTGGTTTCTGTGAGCATCGAAGACGGAGAAATCACCTACACACATGAAGTCGAAGGTGACTCTGTGGCTGATGTACTTTCCTACGTAGAATACGAACCTAAGGATCTAGAAAGACGCTTCCGCAGTTTCGCTGAAAAAGCAGTAAGACAAGGCACTATCACTGCTACACAGCGTAAAATAATCATGGAGTCCTATAAGGCAGGACTAAGTGGTTATACTTACTACGAAGATTAATAATTGAGGAGCTCGAGCCATAAAAAACCTGCCCAGGTAACCCTGGACAGGAAAATAATATGAAAAATCTCACCGATCTCCTACCACTCTATTTTGAATGGTAGCAGTAAGCTTCACCTACTTAGATACTAGGCTCTATATTTGTGACACTTTTTCTCAGAAAATGCACAAATTGGCACCCTATTGCCCCTCAGGAATAGGAATATTCCTATGGTAAACATGAATATCTTGCTGAGGAAATGGTATGCTCACACCTTCGAGGTCAAAGCGCTGCTTCACCATTTTTGTGAGGTCCCAGTACACATCCCAGTAATCGACTGTTTTCACCCAAGGTCGAAGTAGCAAATTCACGGAAGAGTCCCCAAGACTATGCACTCCTGTTTGTAGTATAGGTTCCTTTAGAACCAGTGAATGCGTATTCGCGACCTCTGCAAGGATCACCAAAGCTTTATCAATATCATCTGAATAGGAAATCCCGAACACTAGGTCGACCCGCCGTACCTTACGGCCGCTGTAGTTCGTAATGGTATCTCCCCAAGCTTTCTTATTTGGAATAATGAGCTCTTTATTATCCATTGTAAGCATTGTTGTAGAAACTAGGCTCATCTTATCTACCTTGCCCGCTACCCCTGAGATTTCGACAAAATCCCCCTCATCAAATGGCTGATAAATCATGATCATCATTCCACTCGCAAAATTACCCAATGTGTCTTGAAGAGCAAAACCAATAATAAATCCGCCAGCTCCCATTGCTGCTAGCATCGGCCCTAATTCTACGCCCATCCCAGCCAAGACAACCATAAAACCAACCACCATCACTACAGACCCTGTAGTGCGAATCACAAAATCCTTAAATATGCGCGACCCCTTTTGCTGCTTCTGTAAGCCATTTCTAACAAGCTTAGTCACAAATTTAGAAGCTAGCCAGAAAAACAGCATCGTCGCCGCAGCAGATGCTAACTTACCTGCGAAGGCTATCCCTCCGTCTTTCGCTTTAAACCATGTATTAAGTTCATCCGCAAAGTAGCTGATACGTCCACTGGGGTTGAGCTCACCTGAGATATCGGTAGCCGATTTCAGATAGCTCGTAGCCTCTATTACATCTCCCCCTTTGGCCTCCAGCGCTACAATCACGATTTTAACTCTCTTGGCAACCTCCAGCTCCTTGACTCTTGAGTCGCGTTCCTTATTTCTAAAAACTAGTTGATCATTTTTTGAGAGCTCACCAGATCGTAGTCTATAAGTATACTCGGCTGTTTCAGAAATCTGAGATTGAAGCTCGATAAGCCAATTCTCTAACTGCTTTTCTAACTCAGCTTTACGCATCGGCCTTAGCTGGACAGCAAATAACTCAACTGGCTTAGCTAAATCTACTACTGGCACCACCGCCGCTTCAGGTACTTCTACTTCCTGCGGTGCACCCACTGCATTCACTGAATCTATAGATAAAAAGGATGCTACTAGACACAAAAATAACTGTCCGAATGGCCGTTTCATTAGCAGACTTAAATCAAATTCATCAGTGAATGGCAATGACTAGTGTTTCCCTCTATTCTTAGAATATTCCAGATGCCACTTGATCTAGAAAACCCTTTCAGTAATATGCTCCGTACTACAGTTCATAAAACCTAGAATTAAAGCTCTGACTTTTCTCATGCTCTCTAGTATTTCACCAAGCAATGACTTGTTAGGTGTTTTTAATCATTACGCTTCACTCACCACACGTTTAGTGTTAGCGATGACTAAGCCCCCAATCATAACTTCAATAAAAGACCCTGACCCAAAAGCCCAATGGACGAACGCTATAATGTAGGATCGCTGATCGAGGAGCTATCCTACGGAAAACAATTTGCAGCTGAGGATTCACTAATTCAGCGACCTGTTCAAATTTTTAGATTCGAAACACCGAGCGGTGACGAAGAAGTCTGGAAGGAACAATTTGGTCATCTCTCCAGCGAACTCGCAACAATTACGCACCCAGGTTTACCTATTATCTACGATCATGGAGTCGATAGCGAAGGCCCCTACCTCATACGTCAGTTACAGGAGAGCATAGATATCAACCATCACTTGGTTCAAGATGGTGCTTTCAGCGAGTATGAAGGATGGGAGCTAGCTCACCAACTGTTAGAAATTTTCGATGCTGCTCGTACTTCTGGTAATTTCCATGGGGCTCTCGACCCAATGCATGTTCGCTTCATGCCCCGCCCAAGTGGAACAAAGCGCTTTACCATTACCGACTACGGTCTGGCCGAAATTCACAACACAATTAATGGCTCTTCTGATTTCCTAGGTGCTCTTTATCTCATCTCCCCAGAGCAAGCAAGAGGTGAGGAAATAAATGAGCAATCTCAAGTATTTGCCATTGGTCAGCTCATCTTCCACGCCCTTTCTGGTGGCCACCCCTGGATAGAGTTATCGCTTGAGGACGTCAAAAAATTAGTCGTAGAAGATCCAATCGCTCCGATCATAGACTATAACCCAAGTATCCCAGAAGGCTTCTCCCATTGGCTCCAGAAAATGACAGCCGTTGATCCAACAGAACGTTTCAGCAGTTACCAAGAAGCCGCCGAAAACCTCCCTCAACCCATTCAGTCCGCGCCAGTTCCTATCTCAGCCTCTACAGCAACTGTGGCTCAGAATGTTACTGCGGCTCAAGTGACGACGGCTAGCCACGCCATCCACCCAGCCGAACAGCGTATCACCACAGCCGCTGAAGACTTTGCCGCAAAAAAAGCGGCTGAAGATGAAGTCAAAAAACAGGAAATTGCACAAAAAATTTCCATCATGAAAAATCCAATGGTGCTGGGAGGGGTTGGAGCCATTCTCCTCCTCTTAATTATTGTGATAGTTATGTCAGGAGGCGAGGAAGACAGCTCTGATATTACAGCTACTCAAGTTATTGAAGAAAGCAATACTGCTATTCCACAACTCGGTCTCGTCTCCTTTATGGACTTCAATAACGGTTCGGTCCAAGATCCTCAAAATAGTACATTCTTACTCGAGCCTCTAAAAAATAGACCCTTGTTTTCTAACAATGGGCTAAGTGGTAAAGCTCTGGTCATTGATAAATCACACTACTTCAGACTACCCATCACAGGCACACCTCTCGCGGATAGATCAAAAGACTTCACCCTCTCATTCTGGATGAAATCAGGAAGTAATCATTCTAGTAAACTAGCTATGGTCAGTAAAGAACCATGGAAGCAGGGCAATAGTGAACCATTTGAGAGTGATGAAAAACTTTGGCAATGGACTCCAGATAAAAACTCCTCACTCCAAACAAGTAGTTGGAGCATGGTTACAATAGTGTTTTCTGGTTACGACAAATCCATCAGCCTCTTTCTCAATGGAAAAAATTTAGGTCGCTCATCTAACGACGCTAAAACAGTAAATAGCCACATCTATGTAGGCTGTGACAGCAATGAGAACTTCTTGCATCAAAATCCTATGGTTATCGATGACCTTGTTATTTGGGATAGAGCCCTCAACCAGAGCGACATCAAGTCAATGTATGACGCAAGCCTCTCATATAACTAAATTCGCTTAATTTTTTTCCAAATGGGCTCTTCAACATGAGAGCCTTTCCCTATCTAACACGACCTACACATCTAATGAAAAAAGCTTTCTATTCGCTGCTCGGTGCCGCCCTTACTCATACCGCCGTCCAAGCTGGTTCGGTCACGGACGTTTTACCAACCGAGACAACATCTGAGCCTGAAGGTCTCTACATTGGAGCACCTCACTTAGAGTTTTTTACTCGCTCACAAAGCAATACTACTGAACTTCCTGGGTATTTCGTTGGTTTCGCCGGCTACCAACATCAGTTTGAATCAGATTTTGATGACATTGATGGAGATGTTAGTGTAGATGATTTTTCACTCTTTGGCCCCATCCTACCACTTAACTACGGAGACTGGCATCTCCTTAGCTTCTTCTACTATACGAACACTCAATTCAAAAGTAGCGGAATGCCACTCCTCCCCGATAGCGACCTCCACTCTTTAAGCGTTCCTATTGCAATCTTCAAAGAGCATGGTGACAGCTGGATTTACGGAGCCTTCGCTATGCCAAGCTGGAATGGCGACTTTGATGCAAGTGATAATGATGCTATCGCCGCTGGTGCTGGTGTCGGATATGTTTTTAGTCCCGATTTCCGGTTTCTTGTGGGAGCATACTATTCTCACACCTATGGCAATGATTTTTTCACCCCAGCGATCCAACTTATCTACCGACCAACCGTCGATTTTGAAGCCTATATTCTAGGACCTATCGCAGGTGTGTCCTATAGCTTAAACGATAATTTCTTCATCGGTACTAGCCTTCGCTATAGCTCACCCACTTGGAAAATAGAAGCTGACGATGCAGGTCCCGAGCGCACTGTGAACTCTAGTCGTATCAACCTAGCTCTGAGTGCTGAGCACCGCATTTACAAAAACATTTGGGCTGCTGTCGATTTTGGTTATTCCTTCGCTCGCGAAATTAAAATCGAAGACAACGACAACAACACTCTGACTGATACAGATGTAAAGCCAGGCCCATTTGTGAGTCTTGCTGTTAACTACCGTTTCTAAAGCTAGATAAACTCCTAGACATACACTAACAGAACGATCTAGAGTCATTCTGTTAGTGTTGTTTTTTATTCGTTACAGAGTACCGAGGAGAATCGATGCTGGATTTGCGCTCATTTCCAGTCTGGTTCTGCTTGTACTCCTCTGTGTTCTAGCACTCGCCTGCGTTCAGCTCAGCGTAATAGAAAAACAACAAAGCCGTGCTACGCTAGCTGACTCTTGTGCTAAAGCGAATGCTCGGCTAGCAATCCAGATTGCGATCACACAGCTCCAGCAATACACAGGTCGAGACCAGACCGTTAGCTCGAGAGCTGATTTATTAGATTCACGTAAAATCCCTCAAAAGGATACAGACCCAGCTCTAAAAAATCCCAACTACACTGTCGCATACCAAACCGAGGCAGTCACAGCAGAGGGAACGAACGAAGGGATTCGACTTAAAAAAGTCAAAACACTCCCCGCTCACCTGGTATCGGGAAATGAGTTCTATAATTTACTCAGCTGGAATAGCTCAAACTATCCAGAAGGATACACCACCGCCGAGTCAGCCATTCCACACGGCAAGGCTGTAACTCTACATAAATCGGCCACAAATACTCCAGTAACAGTTCCAAGAGTCACTCTACCTAACCAAGGTAGCTACGCCTATTGGATCTCTGATGAAGGATGTAAGGCGCGAATCAACACTGAAGACACTGAACGCAAGTTTAACCAAAACATCGCTCTATCTGAAACTCATAGTTCTCAAGATTATAATAGCCTCCGAGCCCCTTCCCAACTCAGGCCTCTAGAACTGCCTCAGATTGCAACTCCCGAACGGAATATCAGCCTTGGTACAATATCGATCCTCAGCGAAAAACATAAAGATCTACTCTACAATCACCCCCATTGCTACACAGCCCATTCACGATCTGTACTCATTGATCTCCAGAATGGAGGTCTAAAGAAAAACCTAACAGCTGCTGTAAATGCCAGTGATGCAGAGTTTCAAGCACTCACTACACACTCAGGAAATGAAGCTTCTCAGCCGTCTCCAGTATTCCTTTATAAAGCATGGCCCTTCCCTCCTGAGAACGAACCGCTTAGCTTCAGTCACTACGCTGCTATACCATGGGAACTCCTGCGCTCCTATATTAGGCGACCTGAATGGGAGTCTAACATAACAGGAGAATCCCCCAAGCTGCTCGCGCATTTAGGCTCCCTCGCGCACAAATTACCTTATTATTGGCAAAGCTCTAAAGTCAATTACAGGCAGCATATGGATGCGCGCCTTGTCCGCCGCCAGCCCATCCTAACACGTTTTCAAATCGGCTTTGATTTCAGCATACAATACAATGGAATCGAAGCCGGAGAAGAAGACTCACACTGGCATTCCTATATCGTTCGCCAACACTTCATGCCTGTAGCTATCTTCTGGAATCCATATAATGTCGACCTCACACTCACTGAGCCGATAGAATTCCAGCTCTACCTAGATAGAAATTGGAGCTCAGGAAAACACAATACGGAACTATCAGTCACTCCAGAAAACCATGACCCATGGAAAACCTTCTCGTTGGTGAACGACTCAAAAAATGAAGCTCCTAACTGGTCTGCACCCACAACAGGGAATGGTTCATTCATCTATCCATTCCACCCCAACGGAAATACAGCTTCTACATCCGAGCTATGTAGACTCAGCTTCCATATCCCTCCATGCACTATCCCATCAGGAAAAACAGCCACTTTCTCAGCTCCTAATGGCAACCAGCTATTAAAATACTCTAGAGGCTCACCTAACATGTTGGGTCATGGATATTCCGCGGGTAGTTCATTTTATTCGAAAAATGCAAAGCTATATATACAGGCCTCCTCGGAAACTAGCCCACAGCCCAATACGCCTACTCTAAAAATTACCCGCTATCCTACTGAAGGTGGTGCCGAACGTACACGTCTACAGGTTACTAATCACTCTAGCTTTCAACGAATCAACTGGGACTTTTTTAACATTATTGGCCCCAGTAATATCGAGTTCATCCCCCAAGATATAGCAGATGACGAACCACTCGTTTTAGGCTCGGTAAACGGATCTCAAACTCCCCAATTCACAGCTACTTTGATTCGTAAATTCCCCGAGATCTCACACCATATTGGAAATGGTGCTTCTTGGGTCACGGCCACTAACAAAATTGATACGAATGCGTTCAATGCACCTTGGAATATTCATTTCGGTAATAATCCCTCTCGGTACGGAGCATATGGTGCACATCCAAGTGGCTATGATATATTTACAGCTCCACCTCAATTTTTATCAGGCATCAGCATTGGTGCCTCCCCCCTCATTCATCCCGAATTAACTGCATCAGGAGAGGCCTTTGTCGGACATAGCGATAGATTCTCCACAGGATCTAACACTGCCATACAAATGGCAATTCCTCGGCATGAAACACGCGCGATTTCACTCGCCCATCTGAGCCAACTCAATACTTCGAAATGGGTCAGTAACTACAATGCTGACCAGAGTAATGCCTCAGCTACCGATGCCTTCAATGCTACCACAGCTATCGGCAATTCGTTCCTCCCCCCTAACATCCCTCCAAATCACACCAAAAACATCGTTCAGGATAAACATGCGTACTCAAGCTCGTCTACAAGCAGCCACTACGATCAGAGCTTTAATTACAATCACACCCTCTGGGACCGATACTTTCTAACAGGTCATCGATCACAAGACACTCTCGATACTACCAAGCGACTGAACTTTTGTCCTAACAAAAATATTGAAGCCCTTGAGCCACTAGACACCACGCACTGGAACGATCCACATTTAGCCGCCTCACAGCTACTCTTGCGCGGAGGCTTCAATGTCAACTCAACTTCAGTGAAAGCGTGGGAAGCTATCCTTTCAGTCACAAGAGGACTGCAGGCATCCAATGGAGTAGAAATAGCTTCTAACCTAACTCCCTTTCCCAGGTTACAGTACATCGAAGCCTCAGCAATCTCCAGTCCTCCAGAAAACGCATCAGAAAAATCACTCTACAACGGTAGCACCTTACGTGCACTTACTGACCTAGAAATCCGCGAACTGGCAGAAGCCATCGTGCTCGAAAATAAAATTCGAGGCCCTGCACCCACGCTTTCTCAATGGATTAATCGTAGCCTCAGCCCTGAGCACCATTATCGGAAATTTGCGAAAAACCTCCCACTTACCACCCAACAAGTTTGTTACGAAGGAACACTCCAAGCGGCAATCAATAGCACATCGATCAACGGCATTTTTAATACAGTAAATTGCACTTACCCCGAAGAAATCATCGCAGACCCTTCTTCTCTCGAAGATTTTCAGCACGGCAAACTGAACACTCTAGCTCTCAAGTACCACAGCGGCTATGGCGCCCCAGCTACCCTAACACAAGCAGACATTCTGCAGAGCATTGGTCATCTACTATCAGCCCGCTCGGACACATTTACCATTAGAGCCTACGGCGAGTATAGAAACGCTAAGGGTAAGATTCTTTCTACCGCATACTGTGAGGCTATAGTGCAGCGATTTCCTGAATATTATGACAATAGAAACTCATCAGATATTCCGCCTAACAAATGGCAGCTAGGGACAGAAAAACCACTTAAAGGAAATTGGACAAAAAATCAGGAGCTCAATGAACTAAACTACAAACTAGGAAGACGTTATAAAATAATCCGCTTTCGCTGGCTGCACCCTAACGAAATATAATTTGAGAAGACCGCCCAAATAACGTAGATATAGACTACCATGTCATACATTGATTCTCTTTTTAATCTCTCTAACAATGTGGCTGTCGTTCTCGGCGGAACAGGTCAACTCTGTAGCCAAATCGCATTTGGTCTCGCAAAAGCTGGCTGTGAAGTAGTCATCTCAGGGCGTGATGCCGACATAGGAGAAGAACGCGTGCTCGCTATCGAAGCCGCTGGTGGCAAAGCTTACTTCGTTGAAGCCGAAGTCACCGAACGTGGTTCGATCGAAGCCCTCGTTGATATAGTCAGTGAGCGGTCAGGCCGTATCGACACTCTAATTAACGGAGCGGGGATCAATTACCGGAATGCAGTAGAAAATATCACCGAGGCTGAACTTAAAGGTATTTTCGAAGTCAACTTCAACGGCGCATTCCGCGCATGCCAAATTTTCGGAGACTATTTTAAGCAACATGACCGCCCCACTAGCATTATAAATATTGGCTCTATTTCAGGACTCACCCCTCTTTCTGATCGCTTTATTCAGTCAGCAAGCAAAGCAGCACTTCATAATCTAACAAAAAACTTGGCTCGTGAATGGGCAGAATTTGACATCCGGGTTAACACCCTCATCCCAGGCTTCTTCCCTGCTGCACAAAGTGCCATAATGCTCGATGAGGCGCGCGTGTTAGAAATCCTTCGTGTGTCCCCTACATCACGATTTGGTAGACCTGAAGAGTTAATAGGAGCGACTCTTCTCCTTGCCTCTCATTCTGCGGGCAGCTTCATCACAGGCTCAGAAATTGTGGTAGATGGAGGCTTCTCCGCCACATCAATTTGATTAACGTAATCTAATTAAATAAGCTACTTCCATTGATTTACATTGACTTACGTTTTCCTTTGAGAGAGAAATATCCATATTCCTCAAAGGGAGGAATTTTCTCACATATATTAAAGGAGGCTAGATGCAGAATAATAATAACGACCTGTTGCACACTGAGAAGATCATTGCTGATCGCAAGACTTTCTACCTAGATCTAAAAAACAATGCTCGCGGCATGGTAGTAAAAATTACTGAAGACGTGAGCGGTAACCGCGACACGATAATGGTGCCAGCGGACATCCTAGGTGACTTCATTGCTGCACTCTCTGACATCAAGGCTACTTCAGACGACAATCAATAGTCGATCTAGCCTAACATTTTCTAACGCACTCTTTTATCGAGTGCGTTTTTTGTTTTCTACACATTTCACATCAACTCCACTTCAATATGCTGGTAACTATCTAAAGTTGAATGATCTTGCTTTTTTAAAACAGTTGATTCATATTTAAAAATACCAAGACAAACGGTTATCTGCACATTGTAGGTATTTGGAGTGTTTTGTAAAAGTTCCCCCCGAACAAAATCCCCCCAAAAGGAAAAAATCCCCCCAATCAAGCTCACCTTAAACGGCGGGCTTTTTTCTTGCCCAGATCTGAGAAAAAATCTCACTCGTTAGAGACTTTGAAGTTGGTGTCCACGGGCTCACTAGTTACAACCTCCATGCTTACCCTTTCCTCTCATCACTTTTTCCTTTTCTCATATAAATGTCTGACTCATTCGTTCACCTCCACGTTCATACCGAATACTCCGTAAAAGATTCCATCGTCCGCATTAAAAATCTGGCTGGAGCAGTAAAAGAGAACGAGATGAATGCGGTCGCTATGACCGATCACGGTAACCTCTTTGGTACCGTTGAATTTTATCAGAAAATGACAGGCGAAGGCATTAAGCCGATCCTTGGCTGTGAAATCTACCTCGCTCCCACCTCACTCAGTGTTAAGAAAGACATTCCAGGGCGTAAACGCTCCACTCATCTCACTCTCCTAGCGAAGAATAAAGTGGGCTGGGATAACCTCACAAAACTCGTCTCAGTTGGTCATCTCGACGGTGACTATTTCGGCGAGCCACGTATCGACCGCGAAACGCTACGCCAATTCTCTGAAGGCATCATCTGCCTCTCTGGTGACGACGACGGCCCTATTCAAGAATGGCTTGAAAAGGGCGATACCGAAGCAGCGCGTGCGCAGGTCAAAGAACTCATCGACATATACGGTAAGGAAGACTTCTACATCGAGCTCATGGACCACGCGCTGGAAACCCAGCCCACCATGATCAAGTCCCTACGGGAGCTCGCTGATGAGCTGGACATCAAAGTAGTCGCGACTAATGACGTCCACTTCCTCAAAGCAGAAGAACATGAAGCGCATGATGTACTCATCTGTATTGGTGAATCCTGCCTGCTCCTAGATGAGAACCGTAAAAGCTACTCTGACCAGGTCTACTTCAAGTCCGCGGCACAAATGCGCGAACTCTTTAAGGACATTCCAGGCGCCTGCGACAACACTCTCGAGATCGCTGAAAAATGCAATGTCGAGCTAGTGTTAGACCCAACAAGCTCAGATAAGTACCCGCAGTTCGAGGCCCCAGACGGCTCCCCACGTGAAGAATATTTTAAGAGAGTCTGTGCCGAGGGTGTACAGATGCGCTATCCAGAAGATAAAATCCAAGAACTCTGTGGTATCTATGACACCGATGTGGATGGAGTCTGGAAAATCCTCAACGAGCGACTCGAATATGAAGTGGATATTATCAACTCACTCGGGTTTGCCTCCTACTTCTTAATCACCGCCGACTTCATTGTCTGGGCGCTAGACCACGCCATTCCTGTTGGCCCGGGCCGTGGTTCTGCGGCGGGCTCACTAGTCGCCTATGCGATGAAGATCACGGACATCTGCCCGATGCGCTTCGGTCTTCTTTTCGAACGCTTCCTCAACCCTGAGCGTGTCTCCCCGCCCGATGTCGATATCGACTTCTGTCAGACTCGTCGCCCAGAGGTCATCGATTATGTACGTAAAAAGTACGGAGAACGCTGTGTCTGCCACATCATCACTTATGGTACTCTCGGAGCCAAATCCGTACTCCGTGACGTCGCTCGCGTACTAGGTGTTTCCTACATGGATGCTGACCGTCTAGCCAAGCTCATTGAAGCCGTTCCTGGAGTAAAACTTCAGGGCGAATACGATGCTAAAGAAGAGCTCCGCGACCTCATCGACGCCTCCTCCACCTACAAGGAACTCTGGAAGTATGCTACCAAACTAGAGGGTCTCAAAAGAAATACCGGCGTCCACGCTGCTGGTGTCGTGATTGGCGATGGCGACCTTGATCGCCACGTCCCACTCGCACGTGCGAAGGAAGGAGAAGTTGTCTCCCAAGCAGACATGGGAGCGATCACCGAGATCGGTCTTCTTAAAATGGATTTCCTTGGCCTTAAGAACCTCACGGTCATCCAAGATGCGGTCGATCACATCACCCCGCACACTCCAGGTTTCAACATCACTCAGGTACCGCTCGATGACAAACCAGCGCTCGCCCTCCTTAACCGAGGCGAAACCATGGGCGTGTTCCAGCTGGAATCTGGCGGCATGGTCGAAACCTGTAAGAAATACGGTATCGACAAGATTGAAGACGTGATCGATTTGCTCGCGGTTTACCGCCCTGGTGCCATGCAGTACATCGACGAGATGATCGCTGTTAAAAAAGGCGAGAAGACCGTCGACTACGAGCATCCGCTCCTTGAAAGCATCTGTGGCGACACCTATGGAGTAATGATCTATCAGGAGCAGGTGCAGAACGCGGCGAAAGTCCTCGCCGGATACTCACTCGGTGGTGCGGATATTCTCCGACGCGCGATGGGTAAAAAGAAGCCATCTGAAATGGCTAAGCAGCGCGAAATTTTCGTCAAAGGTGCTGCAGAGACTAACCAGATCGACTCAAAGAACGCCAACAAGATCTTCGATAAAATCGCTGGCTTCGCGGGTTACGGTTTCAACAAATCTCACTCCGCCTGTTACGGTCACATCTCCTACTGGACCGCCTACCTTAAGGCGAACTTCCCCGTCGAATTTCTCTGTGGTCTGCTCTCTAATGAGATCAACAATACCGACAAAATTGCCGTTTTTATCGCTGAGTGCCATCGCATGAAAATAGAGGTCCTCCCACCAGACGTTAATAAATCTAAGCTCCGCTTCGCTCCAGAAAAACTGCCTTCTGGAAAAATGGCGATCCGCTATGGACTCGCTGCCATCAAAAACGTTGGTGAAGGTGCCGTAGGGGTCGCCATTGCTAACAGAGAAGAAAATGGCCCATTCGAAGACATGGACGACTTCTCGAATAGGCTCGATACAAAGGTCGTAAATAAGCGAATCCTAGAAAATCTCATCAAGTCCGGAGCTATGGACTGGACCGGCGAAACACGTGCTAGCATGGATGCTCGGCTCGAGACAGTCATCGCCACCGCATCCTCATCTCACAAGGACCGTGCTGCTGGCCAGGTGTCCCTCTTCGACTCCATGGACTTCGGCTCCGCCCCAGAACCGGACGATGCACCTCTAATCCTCTCTGAATGGCCAAAAGAACAACGTCTTGATACAGAAAAAGAACTGTTAGGTTTCTATATTTCAGGACACCCGCTCGATGCCTATCGAGGAATCATCGATGCAGATATGTACACTCGTATCGGCCTCATCGATGAGCTAGATCTCAGTGATCGTCGCAAGCGCCATCGCTTCGCCGGCATGATCAAGCACATCGAACACAAAGTCACCAAAGCTGGCAAGCCCTTCGGCGTCATCCACCTCGAAGACTTCACCGGCACCAAGGAAATTCTCTCATGGAGCGAGTCGTACACGCCCGCACGTGATGAAGGCCTGCTCGAAGCCGGCAATGTCATCCGACTCTTCGGTAATGTCCAAGAAGACGATCGCAACCCGGACAGCCGCCGCGTTTCTGGCTCTAAGATTGAGGGAATCACCAGCAAACGTGCTGCCGGCACTGACAAAAAAGCCCTCAACATCACGCTCTGGACAGCAAAACACGACGAGAAGGACTTGCATGAAATTAAAGGAATCCTCCAGTCCAACCCAGGCAAAACTCCTGTTCTGCTCCACATCCAGAACACCATGGGCGACCGTGCCACCCTCGCAGCTGGAGAATCCTTCAATGTCCGTAAATCTGACTCCCTAGAAATGGCTCTAACCAAGTGGATGGAGTGACTTAGTAAATGAGGAAAGCCCCCCCAACTTCAAACTTTCGGACTGAAAAAATAGAACGCTCGGATCAACTCAATGAAGTAATCCGAACTCATGGTCTTTGGGCTTTTTATGCTTGAGAAGGGCATTCACCCGTTGGTTGCCAGAATGCGAACACGCCGCCTTCTGGGTCCTGAATTATCGCGAAACTACCCATTGGCAAATCAGTACGCTCTTTAATGACAGTAGCCCCTAGCTCCTTCGCTTTTACTACAGAATTATCCACGTCCTCTACATTTACGTAATGCAACCACGCAGCAGTGTCGCACGCCCCTTCCGGAGGAACCACACACCCAGCTACCACACGCTCTCCTTGCTTGAACGTAGTATAGGTCTGACCATCGGGTAATTCCATATCCTCGGTAGTCCAGCCAAATAGCTTGCTGTAAAAGGCTACACTCGAAGCCTTATTGTTGGTTGTAATTTCATTCCAGGAAATGATGCCCGGTCCCGATTCACAATTGTTAGAATTCTCACTCATAGTATTATTTATTTGATTTGATGAATACCGACAGCTTCAGCTAATCGACAACACGAAGCTTCTAACACCTGCTACTGACAACCCTATGTCAGTAGCCTTTTTTATTTATACAAGTCTGCAATTTTTTCCGCCTCAGCACGCAGTATCTGCCCTAACTCTAGAGGCTGTTTAACCAGCACAGAAGTGCCCAGACCTATCATCGACTTGGCTAACCACTCCACAGAGTAGGTTCGAGCCTCAATCAAGTAGCGGCCATTCTCTAAAGCGTCTTTTGCTATTACCTCACACGGGAGCTCAGACATAACACGATCCAAAGCCCAGCGTTCACATTCAAATATGACTGAGCTTAATACTTCATCACAAACCTCTGCCTTATAAAAATCAGTCACCGAAAAATCATCGTGCGCAGTAAACACCTCCTCTAACACTTCCCATTCTTTTATCCTATCTAATCGAAAATCACGGATAGATGCTCGCAGTCTGCACCACGCAATCAAGTGCCACCTACGACCATAAAAAACCAAACCTAGCGCCTCCACTACACGCGTAGTAAGCTCTCCTCGCGCAGCGGTGTCATAGCAAATCGACACACATCGCCGCTTCACGACAGCGTCTTGAATAGGCATCAGCATACCCTCATCCTGCATCCCGTTCGACTTACTCCACACCTCGACACGCTGATCCATTTGGCTCAAGTAATCCTTATGTCCTTCGGGTAAAGCTGCTCTCACTTTAAGCAGGGCATCCTCTAACCTTTCTTTTAAAGAGCCATCACTAAACTGAACTGCAATCCCCCCGCTCATGAATAATGCAGCAGCCTCAGCCTCGGTGAACATAATGGGAGGCATATGGTATCCCTGCATCAGGCTGTAGCCCACCCCAGCCTCGGCAACTATAGGCACACCCACTTCACTCAAGGCCGCGATATCTCGATACACAGTGCGCACGCTCACCTCAAAGTGCTCTGCCATTTGATCAGCAGTTACCACCCTACGGCTCTGTAACATAAGAATCATAGCTGTGAGACGATCGATACGGTTCATGATAACTAAGCTATTAATCCCTATGAGAAAAATATGAATCAGAAAAGCTCCTTCAATCTGTCATCTCTCCGCTCACAGTGATTACAAATATAGTGATACTTTTATCATAGCCACCCACATAGAAGGTCGCTTAGATCTACAGCATGAATTCTCAATTGTGGGTGACTTTAGGAGCATCGTGTCTTTCGCTGGTATCTGGCTATTTCATAGGAAATTTCCAGGGTTCGAGCGAAGGGCCAGGCTCTGCGCTCACCAGTCAAAATAGCCATAGTTCTGGGCACTCAATCAGCGGTCGACAGAGTGACTCACTGAGCTCTAGCAAATACGCAACACGCCCTACTTCCGCTCAAGGGCGCGCGGAATTTGCCGTACACCATGCACGAGCGAAACTCGAAGAATCTGGTAATATGATGATGGATTTCGGCATCTTTGCCGATGTCTGGAATACTCTTGATGACCTCAGCGCTGAAGAGTTACAGCTCGCTCTCACCGCATTAGAAGATGAGCCAGCTATGAACCAAAGTGCGATGATGCTGCGTATGATGCTACTCAGCCAATGGGGAGAAGTCGGTGGTCAAGCTGCCGCGGAATATGCTCTAAGCCAACAAAAAGGTGGAATGATGCGTGGAATGGGGCTGATGGGGTGCATGAGTTCGTGGATAAAGGTAGACCCGATCGCCGCCGAAGCCTGGTACGAAAAGAACAAGGATTCCTTCAAAGGTGGAATGTTTAGTAATGGTAATATTAAAAGCATGTTCGTCAGAGGTCTTGCCAAGCGCGACATCAATGCAGCCTTTAAAAAAATCGACATGAGTAACACGAGTGAACGTAATGCAGCAGTTCAAACGATGGCCCACCTTGTAGCGGAGGACGACATGCGTTCTCAAGTCATAGAGAAAGTCCAATCCTTAGAAGATGCTCAACTCAAGCATAAGATGCTCAATAGGATGATGAGTACACTCTCTTATCAAGACCTCGACGCCGCCAATGAGCTATTAAATCAACTCAAAGATTCTGACCCTAAGGAATTTAAAGAGTATCAGAGTAGTCTCTTGAATGGGATGCGAATGATCGACCCTAAAGCCGCATTGGAATATGCTGAAACAGAAATATCCGATGAGAAATCACGCAACCAATCTCTAAAATCGAGCTTTGCTCAATATGCTGCGAACGATGAAGCTGCAGCCCAAGAATGGCTTGATTCACAAAGCTTCGAGAACAAAGACCAGTTTTACCAACGCGCTTCTAGTAATCAACGCTGGCAAAACCCCGATAAATCCATGGAATGGGCATTGAAAATATCTGACGATGATAAGCGTACAGACGAAGTCATCTCAGTCTATGAACGTTGGAAAGAAGAGCATTCAGCGGGCGCTGAAGCATGGCTCGGCCAGCTGGATGAGGAAAGCCAAGCTGCCATTCTCGAAGGAGTCGACAAAGACTAGGTATACTAGCCTCTCGCTTAAGACTGCAATTTCCCCACTACCGCTGACATGCCATCCGACTCCCTAGAAATGGCCCTCGCCAAGTGGATAGATTAGATTTCACTTACGCTACATTCTTTTAGCATAGTCATGCTAAGCGGATCTTGCTTACATGCGTTCCATGAATTCTCGACTGTGTGTGACTCTGGGAGCATCAGGCCTTTCTCTTATTGCTGGCTATTTTTTAGGTCACCTTCGAGAACCAAGCGATCGAGCTGCATTTGCTGATTCTTTCGATCAAGAGAGTGTTTCTACTCATCCCTCATTCTCTGAACGTGAGAGTGACCCTCTCAATTCAAAGAAATACGCAACACGTCCTACTTCCTCTCAAGGGCGTGCTGAATACGCTGTCCGACTCGCTCAAGAAAAGTTCGATCAATCCAAGGTACTGGGGACGGACTTCGGCACCTTTGCCGAGGTCTGGAATACTCTGGATGGTTTTACTAGCCAAGAATTGCGGAATGCCATGACGACTATAGATTCCCGCCCTACTATGAGTGAGAGTGAGATGAGGTTTCGCTTGATATGCCTCACTAAATGGGGAGCCGTAGATGGACAGTCGGCGGCAGAATATGTACTTAAATTGAAATCTTCTGATGGCGGGAAGGTTAATGATCTGCGTACGTGCCTAGCATCCTGGATAAATACTGATTTGGTAACCGCAGATCTTTGGTACGAGGCTAATAAGACTTCTATTAAACAATTTGAAGAAGATCATGTAGGATTCATTAAGAACACCCTCGTCGAAGGGCTGGCAAAACGCGATATCAATGCCGCTTTTGACAAAATTGACTTCAATAATTCCGGCGAACGGCAGTCCTCCATTCAAACAATGGCATCATTAGCGGCAGAAGATTGTCATCGCGACAAGGTAATCGAGAAAGTACTATCTCTAGAAGATGAGCAACTCAAACACGACATGCTTGCTCTAATGATCTCCACTATCACCAGTCGCAACTTAGATACTGGGTCAGAACTCATAGATTCTCTGCGTGATAGTGATCCTGAAAAGTTTTTATCGTACCAAGCAAGCTACGTCATGGGAATTGAGAATATTGATCCCAAGGCTGCTCTGGAATATGCAAAAACTGAAATCGCAGACCCAGAAACCCGAATGGGACTGTTAAAAGGTGTCTTTGCACGATTCGTTTATAATGACGAACTAGCTGCTCAAGATTGGCTAAATACGCAAAGCTTCGAAAGCAATGACGCCTTTTACGCTAGAGCATCAATTCTGTTTTGCCGGCACCACCCTGAAAAGGCAATGGGCTGGGCACTGAAAATTGGAGACGATGACACCAGAACGCAGGAAGTTATGCTTGCCTACCAACAATGGACCAAACTGCATGAAGCCGGCGCCCAACAATGGCTCAACACCCTAGACGAAGAAAGCCAAGCCGCCATCCTCGAAGGAGTAGATGAAAAAGACTAGTTAGAATAGATCACTCCTCTTTTGCGTTGCCCGTAAACAGGAGCTCTACCTGTATCGGCATGCCCGATTTAGGTAAGGTGAGTTTGGTAGAATAGCGATAAATATCATCCTGAGGAATTTTGGAATTACCCACACGGAAGAATTGAGGGACATCTTGTTTGCTGAAATCCACATGCTGCATCCTATACTCAGTTCCGACATCCTCCGTGTCTGTTTGTAGGGAAGCTACTCGGTGAGGCTCCGCACTTCATTAAGTTTATCTCACATCTTAAGAAAGCAGCTCCATGCCCCTTTCTATTTATTTATTGGATTACGGCACTCAAAGCATAGCCTCTACCTTGTGTTAGCTAGATTTACCACAATCTGCCTTTTTCCCCTTACTCTATTTATGGCTACTTCATGTAACCGAGAAAAGTCGAGTAAGGCTGTATTTGAGACAGAACATCCCGAAGCAGCTATAAGCAAAGATCCCCCCACAGAGCTCGATATCTCTTCATACGCTTTGAACGATACCTTTCTCAGTATCTACCCTGCGACGCCACAACTAGCGGCAAATATAGGAAGAAGCGCTTACGGGGTGAAGCCGACAATACTACAGGATGAGCTACAACACTCGCTTCCTGACGACCCTTTATTAGCCAACCTCTATTTATTCAATCATTGGGAAAATGAGGATTCAGCGGCCTACCATTCTCTCTACGAAAGGCGATCCAACCAATTTTACATCTATGGAAATAGCCGTTTTACTGCATATTTCGAATCGCTCTATTACCAACAGAATAAGTCAGACTATGAAGTATTGTCGGTAAGTATCTCTCTTTACCGAGGTAAAGCGCCAAGATCGATACCATCAGCTTGGACAGCCAATCACCTCAATAAGGCCACTTTTCTAACTAAACATCAACTGGTCACTTATCCCAACTCGGGGGTGATTGAGTTAAAATGGAATGATTCAAATAGCATTCAATACACTGGAAAAATTACCCAAAATGACACGATCGAGATATCTACCTTAGTATACGACTTCGTGGATACAGTCACTCAGCACAAAGTGAGGTTCGAGCTCAATGGTGAAATAAGGAAGTCTCCAAAGCAATCCATCTTCTACCGCCAATACGGTGAGGACATCTACCTACTCAGCTTAAGCTACCACCCCGTAGACTCCACACTCCAAACAATCCCTCAGCTATGATACGATCAATAACCCTGTATATATTGCTTTCACTCGTAAGCCTTGGGAATGAAATACGAACTTACGCCATTGAGCCTGAATTTATCGATTTTCTACTCAGTCACGAAATCAACCGAGAAACCGCATCGATCAGTTCCAAAGATCCATTTGCTGACCCAGCTGAATGCGTCCCTCTGATTCAACTGTCAAACCTCAAATCATCACAGGCTCCCTTCTCGAGAGAAACATATTTAACTCGTATAAGGACGCCACAGCAAGAAGACCAATTCTCCCCCTTGGACCGAGTCTATGACATTCGCCTTTTGTTAAAAAAATTTGATGTAGAAACGCAACTCAACGGCTGGACTCTTTATAACGCTACCCAAAAGAAGCTAGTGTGCTACCACCTTAAGGAACACAATGCTAAACTCTTAGAAAACATTTCTAAAATACATTCGAAGAGCGCTTTGCAACTGCTGAACTCCACTCAGAAAATTGCGAAACCGAATTCTTCTGAATATGGACCTCCCACAATGGTGCATATTAAAGCTCCACGAGACCTTCCTAATTTCATTCTCGATTCGAGCTTCTATATAACTTCAAATAACGATCCTTTTGCTGATGATTTTTACCCCAAAGGTGCAGAACTCCTCTTCCAGCACTACGATTTTCTCACAAAAAAAAATCCAGTAAATCCACCAGTGATCACTGGGATATCTTGTCAACAAGATATCTGCATCGATATCACCAAGGAACTAGAAACCTCTGGGCTAGTCTTTAGAGAAAAGGAATGGGCTATCTATAATTACACTAGCGCCTATGTCATTGCCTACTGTAGCGCACAAACCAGCGAACTCATCGAACAACTCGTTACCCCTCTATGCGGTGGGTGTAGACCTACTAATATTGAGATTTCAGCACTACTCGTGACAACAAATAAGACAGAGACTATCTTAAGCTACCAAGGATTACTGAAGTCAAATCACACTGTGTTGACTAGCTTTGATGCCACCATGCGCTCGGGTGAACAATCCAAAATCGGCGCTCATGAGCATACTAGCTATTGCCAATTTGAAACCACATTGGGCGACAATGGCTATAACTTAGACTTACGTATCGCACTAGATACCCCTCAAATTAAATACAAAGCTGCATTCTCTCTACTAGATCAGGAACCAACGGCAACCCTCCTCTATAGCGATGCCCAAAACTCTACCTACCTCCTTATACAAGGGTCTATTTTAAGAAACCGCCACTCCCATTAAAGCATATGCGCCGTCTATTATTTATTTTTCTATGTATTAACACTCACACCTTACTTGAAGCAAAAGACATAGAAAAACCTGCTCCTCGTGATCCGCAGGAACGCGTTCTCATTCACAGGTCGATCAAAGTGGATTCAGAGACAGCAAAAGTATTTTCTGATGATAAACTCCCACTTATCTCAGAGATAAACCGCCCTGATAAGCTCAAGCATCCGTTCTATAAAACCCATTCTTTGCATGATTTAGCTCCACTCGCGAAAGCTGTTCAAAAGAAAACATACGAATTAGGCAGCCAAGAATGGATCATTTTCAATTCCACCACGTCTGACTTACATATGTATGTCGATGAACGACTATCGGCACTATTTAGAGAACGATTCCTTGCGCCTGAACTCATTCAATTAAAAATTCAGATAGACTTTGTTGCAGTAGACCGCCAAGAGGGTCATTTTACACAATGGTCGAAAAAGCGTGTTGAACAAGCCAACCCCTCTCCACTTATCAACGTAAACTTCACTTCCCGTTCTGGTGAAAAAAATACTTTGCGTAGTCAAATCGATGCGCAAACCGTTTATGAGTTTGAGTGCGAACCCACACTTTCAGATGACAGTACTGTTGCTGATATACGTGTGTGTTTTTCCTGTAAAGGAGATGCGGAGATACCCTTAGAGTACAACTCAGGAATTACAGTTCTAACTGGGGCCGATTTCATTCACCCCATCGGTATTTCTACAAACCCCAAACGGCAGTCTGTGATGATTCTCCGAGCCGATGTGATCAATAGTAAAGGCGAGATCATTCAGCCGCAGCGCTAAATGATCACCCTACCTAAGCTCCAATCGATCAGTACCTTGCCATTGCGCTCGCCTTGTTAACTCTTACAATTAAATCGGCGTTAACCTGCACCTCCGTCAACTACTAACAGAAACCTTAATAGCCCTTCCTCCCAGCTGCTCTACTTCTACTTTCACCGCAAGAAACGCCTCTATCACAACGATGTTCGTTTTGAGATGATTACTTAGCTTTGGCGTAATGAATGACACCTTACCAGCAAGGGCCATAGGTAAGAGTAATTGGTCGGCAAGATGCTCAGCCACTACAGCCTCGGTGCAGGAAAGGTATTCCTTCAATTCTTTCACCACGCGTCCAGCAACTCTCTCTGAGCTCATTCCGTGCCTACCATACTCAGTGAATCTCTCAGAAATATGCTCGTAGTCTAATTGGATCGCAAAGCAATTACCGGAACCATCTGCATCCTCCACTTGTCGCAATTCCTGCTCATACCCCTCCCACGCAAGACGCTTTGAGGCATGCGCAACTTCGCGCAACATAATCTCTCCCGAAAGATTCGCCACCATTGCAGAGATTTCTCTCCGAACTAAGTCACCTCGCTCACTAAAGCTAGCCTCTGTGAGTGTGGAAGGCCCAATTTCAGCTGTGAGTATACCTCCACCAGCAGGCGCAAAGCCGACTCGATCACAAGAAACCTTTGCCTGAATACCGAGCCTTCTCACCGCAGGTAGAAATACTTTTACTATATAATCCGCCGATGGAGCCATCGGGTTATGGGTGCCTCCACTAATCCTCAGAGTACTGGCTTCATCGGCTAACATTAATGCCGGCAGTAAGGTCTGAAGTACCAAGGTCGTGCTGCCTGCACTACCAATGGCGAATGTGTAATCTCCCGCTGCCACATTCTGAGGTCTGAACTCCAGCTCTGTAGAGTGAAGCTCAGCACACTCTGTTGAAGCCGCAGCGATCTCGGCTGCAGCCTTCACGCATGTCAGGTGCTGGCGCATTAATCCCGGCTTCTTACGTCCGCCCCGGATATTTCTCATCTGAAATGCCTGTCCAGTGACCATCGACAAGGACAAAGCAGATCGCAAAACCTGACCTCCCCCCTCTTTTCCATCAATTTCTATCATCTTCTCTTAAACTAACTCAATTTTCTAAAATTCGGCGAAGCGGTTAACTCTCGCTGAGCACAGCTCAAATGAAAGCTAACAAACTTCGCCTATGACGTCTAATCATCCGCCTTGCTTGCATCTTTGATCACAAAACGCGCGTGTAGGTGCGCCACCTTGTGTGCGAGCTCAGCCTTCTCGACTGATTCTAACACCTCCTTGAAGTCCTTATATGCATCAGGGGCTTCGTCGCGAGGATAGCTGCGCCCGTTGAACAAGATATCCGCCTCGTTCATTCCTGCATCCACCTCTTTTTGATCAAGATTTCTGAATGCAGCCTTACGCCCCATCTGACGACCAGCTCCATGATTAACCGAATAGCACGATTTCTCAGCACCAGGCAGTGCCGCCATCACTACTGAGCCATCGCGTGGGTTTCCTGGCAGCAAAATAGGGTGACCCGTTTCACTGAATGGAGTGTTTTTTAAGGCGAAGTGACCCGCTGGGAATGCTCTAGTTGCCCCCTTACGATGCACCCACTGGAATTTCTCTCCAACCTTTTCGTGACGGGCGATATTATGCGAAATAAAATACACCAACTTGCCTTCAGTACCTGGTAGTACCTCTTGAAAAGCTTCTAACACGAGCGCATTGATCAACAAATGGTTCACCGTCGCAAAATTCGAGCCAATCGCCATGTCGTCGAGATAGTCTTTAGCTTCCTGAGTCCCGAGCGGTGCATAGACGAGCTTCTTATCATTCGCTGGGTAGGGAATCCCCCACTCATCAAACATCTTCTCTAACACCTTGAATTGATTCGCCGCGAGATCGTGCCCTAACCCACGTGAGCCACAATGAGAAAGGAAAGCAACATAGTCGTGCTTGAGTCCGAAAACCTCTGCTGCTCGCTGCGCCTCTGGAGTTTTATCAATCTCCACCACCTCAGCTTCACCAAAATGGTTACCGCCACCATAAGTGCCTAGCTGACGTGCCTTTTTAGGAAAACGCTCCTCGAATTGATTCTTTTCGCAAAGCTTCTCGAATCGACGCTCTAATGCATCACGTGTGCGATCATGACCGAGGTGGTAGCTATCTTCACAGCGAGACGCCCATTCAAAAGGAATTCCCAGTGCTTCACAAACCTCCTCAGAAGCACCCTCGATACAGATCTTACGCCCAAGCTCAGCTGAGATATCTCGCCCATTCTTCACAGAGCGTTGGTCCTTACCAGCCCCAGTTGGAGTGCGCTCGCAAATCGCATTGATCAATGCTCGGCGCACCGATTTGTCGTCGATTTCATCCTTTCGGACATTCGTCTGCAAGAGACTCATGGAACACTTGATATCTACCCCTACAGGCCCAGGGTATATATGAGTCGGTGACACCATCACACAGCCCACAGGGGCTCCATAACCAGCATGAGCATCTGGATTGAGCACCAGCTCAGTCACACCCGGCGCCTCACGGGAATTGAGTGCCTGCTTGAGGCAAAGGCTATCAAAACCCTCTCGAATCGCCTCCGTCCCAATCACAGTGATGGGTTTCAGAGAAGTATTACGCGCTGGCAAAATCCCAGTGGCCTCGCCAGTGGCAATGATGGTTGATTTAGTTGTTTCTAGGGTATTCATATATCTTATTTTTTATTTCGTAATTCTTTTTGAGCTAAACCCTCTAAATGTATTTTTCGGGCTTTTTCCCTTCTTAAACGTTCCTTCGCTCGACAAGGTCGACATCTCACAGCGATTGACTCCCACTCTCCTCCTACTTCTTCATACCACCACTTCTGTTGTCGAGCCGTCCATAATTGATGACTACCACAGTCTCTACAAACAAAAGGATAGTCTTCGTAATAAGCAGGTAGGTTAAAAAGCAAAGAAGCAGAAACAATCTTTGAACGATCAACAGGTAAGAGATTGAAGCTTACCATTCTTCTCTCATCTCTCTTTGAAGCCTCTTTCTTTTGAAGACGCTTGAGCTTAAGAAGTTTTCTCTTTTGTTTATTACTATTCATCTCACTACCTTTCTACTGTGAATTTAATTCAACACCACTAGTCGGTGAATGAACCTTTCCTCTCTATTCGCACCACTCATGCCAAGTGTTAAAAAACCAAACAAACAAAAACTTAAACAACTGTATATAAGCGACTAACAATAGTTATTTGTTTTCCACACCAAATAGAACCCATCAATAAAAAAGTATAAATTTATAATAATATATCGTATTATATCTAAAATTATAGACAAATAATTACCTAGAACTACCATGGAACCATGGCACGCAAGAATGTGGTTTTTGGCTTTTTGGGCACGCAGCTCGATTATGTGGGAAAAATGAATCGCTGGGAAAAGTGGCGGCCGACAGTATCCTTGTGCCAACAGGACGATCTCATTGTCGACGAGCTCGTGCTCTTCCACGACAATCGCAGTAAGCCTCTTTTTGAGACTGTTAAAAAAGACGTCGCACAGGTTTCACCAGAAACCTCAGTGAAGTCGGAATTGATGAATCTCAAGAACCCATGGGATTTTGAGGAAGTCTACGGCACACTTTATGACTTTTTCAGTAAGCAGCACTACGACCTCAAAGGCTGCAATTACCTAGCGCATATGACCACTGGTACCCATGTGGCGCAGATCTGTCTCTTCCTCCTAACAGAATCCCGCAAACATCCCGGAAAACTCATCCAGACTAGTCCGAAGCGCAGAAATGAGAAAAACCGTGAAACAGGAAGCTATCAGATCATAGATCTGGATCTCTCAAAATATGACAAGCTCGCGACGCGTCTCGTGGAAGAACAGCAGGAAGCCCAAGACTTTTTAAAATCAGGTATCAGCACACACAATGCGGCGTTTAACCAACTGATAGAGGAAATCGAACTCGTTTCTCTACGTTCTAATGCCCCGCTTTTATTAACAGGCCCCACGGGCGCAGGTAAGAGCCAGCTCGCCAGCCGCATCTATGAACTACGCCAGCAGCGCAGTGCTTTAGAAGGCCAATTTGTGGAAGTAAACTGCGCCACTCTTCGAGGCGACATGGCGATGGGTGCTCTATTCGGACACAAGAAAGGCGCCTTCACTGGAGCAAACGGCGATCGTAAAGGGCTTCTCCGCGAAGCGCATAAAGGATTACTCTTTCTCGATGAAATTGGAGAGCTCGGGCTCGACGAACAAGCCATGCTTCTGCGTGCTGTGGAGGAAGGGAAATGGCTTCCAGTTGGTTCTGACACGACAGTAAAAAGCTCTTTCCAGCTCATAGCAGGAACGAACAAAGACCTGCGCCACGAAGTCGCTGAAGGTCGATTCCGAGAAGACTTATTAGCCCGCATCAACCTCTGGACATTCACCCTCCCGGGTCTCGCTGAGAGACGTGAAGACATTGCTCCCAACATCGATTACGAACTTAAAAAATTGCGCCAGCGCACGGGGAATAGCGTGAGTTTCAATAAGGAGGCTCAAGAAGCCTTCCTCAGCTTCGCAATATCTAACAACAGCCCATGGTTAGGTAATTTCCGTGACCTCAATGCCGCGATCACCCGCATGGCCACCTTCGCGCCTCGTGGGCGGATCCGGATCGAAGAAGTGCAAGCTGAAATTAAACGGCTCGAACATGCCTGGCAACGGCCATCTAAGGCCGACACTCCCGCTGCCCAGCTAGAAAATCACCTTGATGCACGCCAAGTCGAAAAGATCGATCCATTCGACCGACCTCAGCTAGCCAATGTCATTCAAGTATGTAAGGAATCGAACAACCTCAGTGAAGCTGGCCGCAAACTTTTCGTAGTTTCTCGACAACAACGCAAATCAACCAACGATGGTGATCGGCTTCGCAAGTACCTAGCTAAGTTCAACCTCAGCTTCAGCGAAATAGTCTAGCGCCAATCAATCAGCACCTTGCCGTTGCGCTCGCCTTGTTGGGCGTGCGATAGGGCTTGGTGGATGTCGGCAGGTTTGTAGAGGGTATCGATCGCTTGAGTGAGCTTGCCGTCGATGACCATTTGCGCGAGCTCTTGATAAACGTTGGCGACTTCTTCGCGAGGGCTATCAGCGATCCACTTGGTGACCCAGAGACCACGCAGGCTGATGCCTTTGAAGATGAGAAACTTGTTAGGGACCTTAAGCGAGCGCATGCTCATGGCTCCGAAGGTGACCTGCGTTCCGTGTTCTGCAAGCGCATCCATTTGCCGTAGAGCGCTGTCGCCGCCTACTGCATTCGATGCGAGCTTGGGGAGATTTTCACCGCAAATCTCACGGACTTTCTCCACGAGGTCTTTTTCATCTAACAAGACGTGATCGGCTCCTAGAGCTTTCAGCTGCACTTCTAAGCCGTCGCGTCTCACGGTGTTGAGCGTTTTTAGCCCCATTTCTTTGGCAATCTGAATGAGACACTGCCCCACCCCTGAGTTTGCTGCATTTTGGATCACCCAGTCCCCGGCCCGTAAATCAGCGTAGCCGTGAAGTACCATCCACGCGGTGGCTGGGTTCACTTTGAGCATTGCAGCCTGTTCTGGGGCGATTTCAGAGGGAATACGTAATGTTTTGCTAGAGTCGCAGACTAGTTGGCTCTGCCAAGTGCCCACGCGCTCGACAAAAATGACTTTATCCCCAGTTTGAAACCCTACAGCGCGGCTCTCAAGTACCTCGGCACAGCCTTCGATACCGGGCGATGCCGGGAGCTCGGGCTTCACTCCGTAGTTCCCCTGAATGAAATTGAGGTCCGCCGGGTTGATCGGCGCGACTAGCATTTTCAATTTCAGCTGGCCCTCCCCCACTGCTGGGAGCGAAATGTCTTCGAGTTGGGTGACTTCTTCGGCTTTCCCAAAGCTATGGAATCTGACTGAGATCATGGAAAAAGTCCGCGTTGTTCTTTGACATCGGCCACCTCTTTAATGCCCAGTGCAAGAGCTGCGACTCGGTGTGGTAATTTATTATAGGAAGCATATGAGATGACGCGATCAAATGCCTTTGCCATTTTGGTATCGAGCTTTGAGAGCACTTCTTGCTCACCCCACTGAAAGCGCTGGAGGTTCTGTACCCATTCAAAGTAGGAACAGGTCACACCGCCCGCATTACAGAGAATATCTGGGATGAGGAAAATGTCTCCCCGCTCTTCGATGATTTTATCGGCCTTCGTAGTGGTCGGCCCATTTGCAGCTTCTGCTAGAACTCGGCATTTTAGCTGTGCCGCATTTTTCTCTGTAATCACTCGCTCTAGAGCTGCCGGGATGAGCACATCACATTTCTGCACGAGCAATTCTGCTGGATCGATCGGCTCTGCATTTGCATAACCTTTTACACCACCTGTTTGTTCCACATGCTCAGCAAGTTTTCTCACATTGATCCCTTCTGCTGAAAAGATTGCGCCTGTCACATCTGAAATGCCGGTAATTCTTACGCCGAAGCCTTCCAAAGTTAAGGCTGCATAGTAGCCCACGTTTCCGAAACCCTGAATCACCGCAGTGGCTGTCTCATGCTTGATTTTACATTTCGTGAGAGCTCGTGCAGCAAGGAATGCCACTCCGTGACCAGTAGCTGCGGTACGCCCTTCAGAGCCCATGAGCTTTACCGGCTTACCAGTAACTATGCCCGGCACCATGTGTCCCGCATGGGTCGAGTACACATCTAACATCCACGACATCGTCTGTTCATTCGTTCCCATGTCGGGAGCCATCACATCAGTTTCTGGACCAATAAATGGAAGCATTTCAGAAGTGTAACGACGCGTGAGCTTTTCTAACTCCGCGGCACTCATGTCTCGCGGGTCGCAAGCCACCCCGCCTTTGCCACCACCGAAAGGTAGCTCCATAAGGGCACACTTCCAGTTCATCCACATCGCCAGCGCAGCCACCTCGCCTAGCTCTACATTGGGGTGAAAGCGCAAGCCACCCTTCACCGGCCCACGTGACAACTGATGCTGAACACGGTAGCCATAGAAGACTTCTGTCTCACCATTATCTAGCTTGATAGGAATACTCACCGTGAGTAGCCGCATTGGCCACTTACAGCGTTTTCGTATATCTTTAGAGAGATTTAAAAAGTCGGCTGTACGATCAAACTGATCAGCCGCCATTCGGAATACTGGATTTTCAAGGAGGTGCTCCTTCATATCCCATAATCAAACATGTTAAACAGCTGCGCGAAAGTAAAATCAGTTAGATCATGCGGGTATATTGCAACAAAAATGCCCCAGCGGCGAACCGTCTGGAGCATTTTAGAAAATTGTCTGTGTAGCACTGCTTACATAGTACTGAGTGAAACGAGAACCTCACGCATCTGCTCAACGTTTTCCAACCACTCATCGAAGTCTTCAGCTTCAGACCAAATCTGACGGATTTCGGATTCTTCGCCGAGAACACGATCAATAGACTCTAAAGCGGATACTGGCAGGTCGCTCACGTCATCACACTCGTTATCCCCTACCCAGTCCACAAGCTCGCCAGGAATACCTATGCGTGGCTCGTCCAGGAGCGCAATGAGAGTCTCACTCGCAGCTAGAACAATAGAACCTTGGTCAGCTTCAATGAAGCCTGGTTCAGTACTGAGGGATTCATTAATGAACTCGCGTGCATCATCTGCATCGATAAGTTCCTGAATCCAATCGTTAGCGGTGTCTTCTTCAAATGTTTTTGTTCCCCAAGCAGCCATAATTTTGTTCCGTTGTTTAGCGTGTTAACTGGGATTTAGTGTATCCATTTCGTGTGGTCAACCACTCTTGCTGGTTTTTTTTAATCAAGTGAATTTGAATACCTCTCTAGCGCAATGCATCATTGCTTATCAGAGCCTTAACCCGCATAATTTTATTCAATGGAGGCCGACTGCATCTATAAATCACCATCTAATGTAGCACGAGACTCGACTACATTCAGCGATAGCGAGCTCAGAAGCTACTACGCCCAAGATGAAATTTGTGTATTAGCGGTAGGCTGGTTCTACCTCTTTTTTGGAAGTCTTTTGTTTAGTCTATCTAGCTTTGGCTTCCTTGCTAGCTATATCATGCAGAGTCTAGCGGTCTGCTTTATCAGCTTTTGTTTCTTCATGGTTTCCTTTGCTTACATTTTGCTTGGCTGGGGAATGCGCTATTTTGACCCATGGTCACGTAAGCCTGCACGCTTCGCATCGATCGTCATGATGTTTATTTTTCCTGTGGGAACACCGACTGGTATCATTTGCTTTTACTTACTCAAAACACGCTCGCATGAAGATGTATTCAGCCAAAAGTACCGTTCCCTCTTACTTGCTGACCCAGCTCAGGAGAAATATCACGCTACTTGGGTTCCTATCATCAGTGGAACTCTCGCTGGCTTAATCCTGCCGACCTGTTTCTATTTTTTCCATGAAACTCTCATCCAAACTATGAGAAGCTTGATCTAGCCCACCGTTCGTAAAATAAAAAAGCGTGTACCGAATACCGATACACGCTTTATAAAAAATGAATCTCTGACGATTCGTTAGAACTGTCTTAGACGAGCATCAGTGTTGGCTTCTCAATGAGGCTCTTCACAGCATTGAGGAAGGTCGCAGCTACTGCGCCATCGATTACACGGTGATCACAACTGAGTCCTAAGTTCATGCGGAGGCCTGATTTGATCTCACCGTTCACAGAAACTGCCTTTTCGATAATTCCACCAACGCTGACAATCGCAGCTTGTGGTGGGTTAACGATAGCATCAAAGCCTTCTACACCCCATGCACCGAGGTTAGAGATAGTAATAGTACCACCATCAAACTCAGACGGTTTAAGCTTCTTATCGCGAGCGCGCTTAGCCATGTCCTTGATTTCCTGAGAGATCGTAAGGAGGGACTTGCTCTGCGCTTCTTTTACTACAGGAGTCACAAGTCCGTCTTCGACAGCAATAGCTACCGAGATACCGATATTAGCAAACTCAACGATACTGTCGCCATTGTAAGCCGCATTTACTGCTGGCACTTCTTGGGCAGCATTAATCATCGCCTTAACAATGAAGTCATTGATCGTGTATTTATTGCCACCAGTCGCTTCAGTCTGAGCGTTGATCTGCTTACGTAGCGCCATCAATGGAGCCGCATCACATTCTACGTGAAGGTAGAAATGCGGAATAGTCACTTTCGATGTAAGTAAACGATCAGCAATGATTTTACGCATGCTTGAGAGTGGAACCACCTTATCATCAGGGCCAACTGATGGGCGAATCCCCTGTGGTGCAGCACTAGCTACTGGAGCTGCAGTAGAAACTGACGCTGGTGAAGCTGACGCTACCGGAGCAGCCTTAGCAGCTTCAACATCTGCTGCTACGATACGACCACTTGGGCCAGTACCTGAAACAGTACTAAGGTCGACACCCTTATCGGCTGCGATCTTACGAGCGAGTGGTGAGACACGAATACGTGTACCATCTTCTACTACAGGTGCAGGAGCTGCAACCGCTGGCGTAGCGGAAGCTGTAGTAGTGCTTGCCGCAGCCGCTGGAGCAGCCGCAGATTTTGGAGCAGGAGTAGCGTCAGAAACATCTTCGTCTTCTTCAGCAAGAACTGCGAGTACAGCGCCGACAGGAGCTTTAGTCCCCTCTGCTACGCAAACTTCTATGATGGTGCCTTCATCAAATGCTTCCATTTCCATGGTAGCTTTGTCTGTCTCTATCTCAGCAATAATGTCGCCGACTTCGACCTCGTCTCCAACCTGCTTGCGCCAGGTGACAAGGGTACCCTCAGTCATCGTGTCCGAGAGCTTTGGCATTTCGATATTAATAGGCATAATTTTTTAAAGTGGTGATTGAAGAAAGTGTAGACACCTTTTTTCTCCATTCTTATACGTTGAGCAAGTCGAATGTGTAGGAATCCTTTAACTTTTTAACTCAAATAATTTTCATCATAAAAAAACCCGTTAAGTAAAATTACCTAACGGGTTTCTCAAATTGATTTTTTTTAAACTTTTTCTTCTTAAGGAGCGAGTGTCTTCATAGTTGGAATAAGGCCAAGCTGAGGCTCGCCTGTACCACCTTGCATCGTCGCGCGGGAAAGAACATTTTCACCTATGCTTCCACAGCAATCAGGCTTAGGACAGAAAGAAGAAAGGCACTTTGTGCAGCTTTGTTTTTTCGCTTTCTTCTTCTTAACAACCACTGGTGCAGGCTCAGCAACATACTCTACCAGTACTGGTGCAGGCTCGACAAACTTGCCTTTAGAACTCATTTCAGAAGAATGAGTCACAGAGTTACCACTAGCATCATAGTAGATGGCGTCCTGAGAGCAGGAAGAGAATAGCATTGCCACCAATGCAAGCGATAGGATTTTTAGTGCGGATTTCATAGATAAGCTCAGATGTTAGTTTCCTCAATGAATCTTTCAAATAAATTTTATAGAAATATCAAATTAATATAAATCGCCTATATTAATACAGTTAAAAGATATTATTATATGAAATTAAAGATATTAAAAAGGGTGGCCATTATGACCACCCTTGAAATTTATATTTATTCTAAATTATCAAATCTATGCAATACTAAGAACCGCTTTGATCACTTTAGTTGCTGTAGGTAACTGCTCGGATTCGACAGCAGGGGAGTAGATAGCCGGAGCGTCGAGCGAACAAACACGCTTGATAGGTGCGTCTAAAGAATCAAAAGCATACTCTTGGATGAGTGTCGTAATCTGAGCCGAAACACCGCAGAACGGTTTAGATTCATCAACTATTACTGCGCGATTCGTCTTCTTTACAGAATTAATGATCGCGTCCTGGTCAAGAGGGCGGATCGAACGAAGGTCGACTACCTCGGCATTAATATTGTGCTCAGCTTGTAGTTTCTCGGCTGCTTCGAGCGCTACGAGTACACTGCGGCCATGTGCAATAAGAGTCACATCAGTGCCTTCGCGTTTGATATCCGCAACACCTAGCGGGATAGTGAAATCACCATCTTCTGGGTCTGGCACAGGGCCTTTGACACCATAAAGAAGGGTGTTTTCCATCACATACACAGGGTCATTATCACGAATAGCGCTCTTCATCAGCCCTTTAGCATCTGCTGCTGTAGCTGGGGAAATTACTTTCAAACCTGGGAAAGAAGCGAAAAGTCCTTCTGGTGTGTGTGAGTGAGTAGCTCCTACGTTTGTACCACCGTTAGCAGGGCCACGTATTACGATTGGGCAGTTACACAGACCACCGGACATGTAGCGTACGTTCGCTGCATTATTCACCAATTGGTCAAATGCTACGGAGTGGAAGGACCAGAACATAAGCTCCATCACTGGGCGAACGCCAAGCATTGAGGCGCCAACGCCCATACCTATGAAGCCAGCTTCAGAAATAGGCATGTCCATCACACGCTTGTCGCCCCACTTGTCCCATAGACCACGAGTGACTTTATAAGCACCATTATATTGGGCAATCTCTTCACCCATTAGTACGACGTTCTCATCGCGTGCAAGCTCTTCATCAAAGGCTTCGTTGAGCGCGTCTCTGTATTCGATTTCTCTCATTGTAAAAGAATGGTTAGTAGTTAGGTGAAAGGGGATTAATCATTAAAGAAATGGCGACCAGTCTTACCAGCCTCGGTACCATTATCGACTTCCCAGTACACATCATCGAAGACATCTTCTACTGTTGGGTAAGGGGACTCTTCTGCAAATTTCACTGAAGCTGCTGCTTCTTTCTTAGCTTCTTTATCGATCGCTGTGGCTTCTTCATCAGTAACAATACCTTCTGAAATAAGCTGAGACCTCCAGAGAAGTACTGGATCATGATTCTTTTTATAATCTTCGATCTCTTCAGGTGTACGGTACTTCTTATGGTTCGCGTCTGCTACAGAGTGGCCATAGTAACGGTAAGTCGCAATTTCGAGAACCGTAGGCTTACTCTCCTTGTGCGCACGTTCAAGCGCAGCCTGAGTCTTAGCACGAACTTCGTAGAGATCTTCACCATTCACAGTATCCCAGGCCATATCATAAGCTTCTGCGCGCTGTGCGAGACAATCCTTGTATGCTGAGGAGCGCTTCTGACTAGTACCCATAGAATAGCCATTGTTTTCAATGATGTAGACTACAGGAATACTGAAGAGCTGGGCAATGTTAAGAGACTCGTGGAATGCTCCTTGATTAATAGCACCATCGCCCATGTAACATAGACATGCTCCTTTGTTACCTTTAAACTTTTCACCAAATGCGAGACCGAGGCCAAGCGGTGTTTGACCACCAACGATACCGTGACCGCCCCAGAAATTTTTATCAGGTGCGAAGAAGTGCATCGACCCACCTTTGCCCTTTGAACAACCAGTTGCCTTACCGAAAAGCTCAGCCATACACTCATTCATTTCCATGCCACATGCGAGTGCGTGTGCATGGCAGCGGTACGCTGTGATAACATGATCGTGCTTACCACAGAGTGAAATAGTACCCAAAGCAACGGACTCTTGCCCGATGTAAAGGTGGAGAAAACCACCCATCTTCCCTTGGGAATAAGGCTTCTGTGTAGCCTGCTCGAAACGACGTATACGTGCGAGTTGCCTAAAGAGGTCTATCTTGTCTTCTGCGGAAAGCTGCTGGTTAATAGGTGCCTGAGAATAGTCAGTAGTCATTGCCATAATTACTTATGAGTTAAAGTTTGATCTCCTCCGAGATAGTCTTTGTTGCTCTTGATTAGACCCTTTAACCACTCTCCGCAAGTCCGAAACTACACCGATCCACGCCTATTCCATCCTATAGGATGAATTTTTTTCATTGTTCCACGTGGAACAGAATTTAAGGATTCGCACTACAAGTCTTATGTTCCACGTGGAACACCTAACTGCATGAATACCTGCTTGCCTTCTAAAACCGCAAGAGTAAGTTTCAGCCTCTATGTTCCGCTATCCTAAAGAATACGACGTACTCGTCATTGGTGCAGGCCACGCTGGCGTTGAAGCCGCATTGGCTGCAGCGCGTCTTGGTTGTTCCGTGGCGATGCTAACCCAGAACCTCGATACTATTGGGGCTATGTCATGTAACCCGGCTATTGGGGGATTAGCGAAAGGGCACATGGTTCGCGAAATTGATGCTCTAGGCGGTGCGATGGGACTTAACACCGACGCTACAGCTATTCAGTTTCGTATGCTCAATGCGAAAAAAGGTCCAAGTGTCAGAGCTCCGCGAGCACAGTGTGACAAAAAAGCTTACCAGTTCCGCATGAAGCGCATCATCGAGGGTCAAGAAAACCTCGATCTCCATCAAGGAAACGTCGCTGAAATTCTAGTAAAGAACGACAAGGTCTATGGTGTACAAACCAGCCTGCAGATGGAAATCAGAGCAAAGTCAGTGATCCTCTCCGCAGGCACTTTTATGCGCGGGCTGATGCACGTGGGTTTAAAGAATGAGAAGGGTGGTCGCATGGGCGATGCCATTTCGACCGTGAGTGACAGCCTCAAGCATTTAGGCTTCGATGTGGAGCGCTTCAAAACAGGCACACCATGTCGTATAAATGGACGCTCCATCGACTACACGAAATGCGAACGCCAAGGCGGTGACAGCCCAGCACCTAAATTTTCCTACATGGCACACACTATTACCCGTGAGCCAGACGATATCTTCACACTCAACCCATGGGGTGACCCAAAGTTCCACGTGGAACAAGTTCCATGCTGGATCACTTATACCAACCCCAGTACCCACAAAATAATCGCCGATAACCTCCACCAATCGCCGATGTATTCAGGGAAAATTGAATCTCTCGGTCCACGCTATTGCCCATCCATTGAAGACAAGGTCGTCAAGTTTGCTGAGAAGGAACGCCATCAGATATTCATCGAACCAGAGGGTCGCCATAGTTTAGAATGCTACATCAACGGTGTTTCGACATCACTACCATATGATGTTCAGCTCGAATTTATTCAGTCGATTGTAGGACTAGAGAATGCTGAAATTATTCGACCAGGTTACGCCGTCGAATACGACTATTGCCCACCGACTCAGCTACTCCCTACACTTGAAACCAAGCGTATTGAGAACCTCTATTTCGCCGGTCAGATCAATGGTACCTCTGGCTACGAAGAAGCAGCAGCTCAGGGCCTCATGGCAGGCGCCAATGCAGCATTTAAAGTACGCGGAGAAGAGCCCTATATTCTCGGCCGTGATGAGTCCTATATCGGTGTGATGATCGATGATCTAGTTACCAAAGGTTGTAATGAACCTTATCGTATGTTCACTAGCCGCGCTGAGTACAGACTCCTCTTACGTCAGGATAATTCCGATATTAGGCTCACGCCAAGAGCTGCCGAAAGGGGACTAGTCAGTGAGGACCGTAAGGAATTTACCGAACAAAAAATAGCGAGTATCGCTGATGCTTCTAAATTCGTTAGGGAAACTACCTACCAACAGACTCGACTCGATAAATGGTTCCGTCGCGCTGAGAATACTTGGCAAGATCTCCCGCTAGAGATGCGTGAAAAATGGTCGAGTGAACTCTGGCAAATAGTTGAAACCGATTTTAAGTACTCAGGCCACCTAGACCGCCAACAAAAGCAAGTTGAACGTCTTTCCAAAATGGAAAATAAGAAGATCCCTGAGGATCTCGACTACGAGACCATTGCAGGTTTGAAACGTGAAGCGAAGCAAAGTTTCTCAACAATCAGACCACAAACTCTCGGCCAGGCTGGTCGCATTGCGGGTATCACGCCTGCAGATGTCGCGCTACTTTCCATCTGGCTCGATAAGAAAAAGAAAGAGTCCGATGTCTAATATTCTGGAGCTACTAGCTGTCACAGCAGGCGGGGGAGTGCTCGCACTCAAACTCCTCGCCGTCTGGTCACATACCCGTAATGCTGCACATGGTATCATCGGTGGGCAGCTTGCTCCAAACAACCATTCTCCTAATAGCGTCTGTAGCGAAGGAGAAACGGCCAATATAGCTCCCCTAGTAGCTAACGAGGGTGATTGCTGGGAAAACCTTAAAGACACTGTAGAAAGCCTCTCAGGACGCTTTGTGGTAATTCATCAGGATTACCTACATGTTGTCTTCAAAACCCCACTGTGGGGCTTTGAGGAAGACTTCGAGGCCCGCTTCGACTATAAAGCAAAGGTAATCCATCTTCGCTCCTCAAGCCGCGTAGGGTATTCAGACCGTGGCTCGAACGCGAGACGCGTAGAAAGCATCAAACGCATTTTAGAATAATTTCTTGCGGAGATTTAGGCTTGAATTTAATCCAATTTTAAAAGAACTGTAGTTCTAATATGAAAATATTTCTGTGTGTAATTTTCTGTCTTGGGTCACTTCATGCCATCTCTCCAGCACAAATAGTTTTTGACGACAATGGGAACAAGAAGACTGAAGAAAAAAGTAGTCCAATGGAACCACTATCTATAGGTGATTTTCAAGAACATTGGATAGTGACCTTGCCGAAAGGTTCTACAAGTACGATAAGTAAAGCGGGACATAATTCCCATTCGGGTATAGTATACACGACAACTATATCTGATAAACCAGCAACATTAAAAATAGCTTTTCTCAACCAAGAAAGTAATGAAGAGAACGCACAAACCATCAGGGGTCTCAGACTCAAATTTTCAGAAGAGGACAGAGATCTAATATCTGTAGCCATAGAAAGGCTACTAGAAGAACAAGATTATTGGCCTAAAGTATATGCGAAAATTCTTCCTGTAGCGATTACAGAGGCAGTCAGATCCGGAAGCAAAGCTAATCAATTTAATCATAATGGAACTCCATATCTAAGTTCTGCTTTAGCGTTGATATCAGATGCAAAGCTTCAAGATAAAAAATTCCACCCAAATTTATTAGTATACACTGACTTACTTAGTCAAAATTCTGAATATAAAAACGAGATTTTTAGGGATAATGAACCTAATGATTTCAAGGGGTTTCCAGATCGAGTCCTCGTACCCAGTAAAGCTGAAAACGATCTAAAGCAATTGATAGTGGCAAATCATGAGATCAATTTTATCGATTCAGAATTCATCGCCGCCGACACTTTTGACCAGGCTAGAAAATTTTCTATCATCAATGAAAAAAATGACATCAGTCAGGCAAGCGCTCTATTCAAAGAAGTTCAGGGAGTGTTACGGGACAAGCCCAATTCCTCAATGATAAGAAACAAGTACGTGCGCGCAAAACTGAAAGAAGTTTACACGCTCAACCCCAATCATCTCTCGGCAAAACTTCTACTAATTAGTGGTAGTGATGCACGTCCAAAAACATACGAGCCACCTTACCTTACTTATTTACTTCTAGACTATTTAAAGCCTCTAGAAAAACTTCTTAAAAATCCCAGTTTGTCTTCGAATGAAAGGCTCATTCAACCTGAAATACTAAGCTCTCTAGAGGAGATCGATGCAATTTCAAGTCTCGTAGGAATCAAAGATAAACAGTATCTATTACAGACTGAAGAAGTACTAAAAAATTCTATGAGAATCTTCGTGAAACAAGCTTTTAATACAAGCTACTACGATGCAACAAGAGACGGATATTACACGGACACTAGGGATGATGTAAAATCTATGAGAGCTCGAAGAAAAGAAAAATACATCAACGAAAGTAATGAGCAGCTTACTCAACTGAAACTAAAACTAGAATCGTCAATAGAATAAGTACTTACACGCACACTCTAGGCCCATTTCTCACGCCATTCTTTTGGCAACCTCTGCGGACGACCCTCTGGCATTTTGACCATTGCTAGAGCTTGTCGACAGGTGATAAGGCAACGCTCTACACCTTCTGCATACACTTCAAAACTGACCCAGAATTTCGCGCGATCAAGGCTCTCGAGACTACCTCTAATAGTAAGCTTGTGACCTAAAGTAGCTGGAAATTTATAGTCGATCTCAGTACGTACTACTACTGGATAAAGGTTCGTATTAGCCATCGCTTTGAGGTTCATCCCCATCTTCTCAGTAGCTAGCTTGGTACGACACGTTTCGATCATTCTGAGATAGGCTATGTTATGAACGACACCGCCGATATCGGTATCAAAAAACATCACTTCTTCCTGAGTTTCATAGCTAGGTAGAGAATCAGACATGAGCTAGCAATAATGGCGAAAACAATGCAGCGCAAGTGCCCTTCACATGATCTTGTAACTATTCTTGCTTCATCACCGTAGATCTAAGTAAGCTCTAAAACTCAAGGCACCTGATCACACACCATGAAACCCTTAGCTCTTTCGATTCTTTTAAGCAGCGCGCTCTATGGTGCCACACCAATTGCTGCTGTCTACGTGCCACCTACTGACAGCATATTTATCAAAGTAGATCAGCTTCCTTTGGACGTAGTGACGATGCACGAACTCGCTTCAACATTACTACAAGTCTCAGTATCGCAACCTGAGTACACTCCTGAATCTCTCCGATACTGTGCTAAACTCATCGCTATAGTAACTCAGTTGGACCCTCACAACGACCAGCTCGAAAGTACCAATAGAACACTATTGAATAGAGAGAGAGAGCTCACTGAGGCTCCACCCCTAAACCCAGCATCTGTCGAAGACGCCTCGCTCGCTCTCATCCTTCAGTATCTTGGAAATAAGAAGCAGGGAACCGAGGCCAACCAGCTTGCTCAACGTCTCAAAAACACACTGCATAGCCTTCATCCCAATAATCCACATTATCGAAGCGAGGATCCTATCACTCACTCATGGGATCATATAGTCGCTCCGCTCGCTGATTTTTCAGTGAACCCAGAGGTAGCCCTGATCGATACTCAACGGGTCAATCATAGCGAAGAACCTACCGGGGGACTCTTTAATAATGCTCCACTCGATGACATATTCATTGAGAAATTAGACCAAGTGCCGGAAGCCCCCAAACTAGCTGAATGGAAGATAGCTACGCAAAGTGTTTTAGCGCCACTATCGTTCACCATAGATAAGGAATCTTTTGACACCGTTAATAAAGTCAACGTTCCTGTCAGGGCGAAAGAAAACAGTTCTTCGAATAAGATTACTTTCAATTCTGAAAGCCTAAACTCGATTTCTTCAGGTAAATATAAGCTCGCGCTGCAATTATCCACTATCCTACAAAAAGAATGGCCAGATGGATTTAAAAGCTCAGAGATCACTATCAACATCAATAGCCCACTGAGTAAATCAACTGACGTTGATGTCCTCGCAGCATCAGCATCCATCATTCTTGATGCCTCTCTGTTAAATCAGCTACTTCCACCTAACCTCCTAGTGGCTATGGGTCAAAATACTTCTGGTGAGTTTACCAGAAATGCTCGCTTTTGGGACTATATACCTGAGCTGATCAAGCTCGAAAAAAATCACCGTATTTTAGTAGCTAATGGTGCAGTAGGGGACTTACGCCAACTATTAGTTACTACGGATTCTGATTTATTTATCCGTCAGGAAATTTTTGTCGTCGATGACCTCAAAGATTCGCGTAGCTACCGAGGTGTTAAGCTGGATGAGAACCTAACAAAAGCTTCTGCAATATTTAAAGAAATCCAAGAAGTCTTAGAGGGTAAATCAACCCGATCAATGGCTACAAACAGCCATGTAAGGTCAAAATTGAAAGAAGTACTCGCGCTAAATCCACGCCACCTTTCTGCAAAAATGTTACTTATTTTAGGCAGTAATGAAAAAGCTAATACGATAGATACTAAGTATCTTGGATACGAGATTAATACAGTTCTTGAAAAAGTGAAGCCATCGGTCTCATCCACTTATCATGATACTGAAGGGGCAGAAAAACTCATTTCTTTAGGTGATGAAATTGAAAATGATCTAGAAATTTTACGCCGCCATACCTCGGCTGAGGACAGAAATATTTTAACTAACGTAGATAATTTCGCGAAAACACTTCAGTCCGCGGGTAGATCTAAACTGAAAAGTTCGGATTATGAATCTGTGAGACAGTCATATTACGCCAAATCATATGACGATGATATACGTGAACTCAAAAGCATGTTCAACACGTTGAGTATTCAGGCCGCCCAATTAATTGGCAAAAATTAGTCTAACGGTAAAAAGGGGAGCGATCTGGAAGTGGCTTGCTCCTTGGTACATTTGATAACAGACTAGCGCCACACTATGAAAGATGGATACAGACGATTTCTCGTAATCACTATTGTGATACTGAGTTCTTTCCTACTAGTTACAGTTGCTAGGCAGCTTAACGGGACCTCTGGATTACTAGAATTCATCAACCATACAGGCCCAGATTTTTCAGAAGACCAAATTGAGAATGTTACTCTAGCTACCGAGCCACTCATTGATAAAAAAGACGTCAGTCTACTGAGTCAGTTGAACGATGAGTATTCTCGAATCAGTTCAGTAGTCATGCCCTCCGTAGTTAGCATCAATACTTCTGGCACTAAGGATGCTCGCGTAAGAGACCGTTTCGGAAAAATTCATACGCAAACCTCAAACACATCAGGCCAAGGCTCTGGAGTCATCGTCAGTCAAGAAGGACATGTGATCACTAATTACCATGTGATCACAAATATGCAGCAGATTAGCGTACAATTGGCTAACGGCATCTCTCACGAAGCGAGCGTAATAGGTACAGACTCTTCACTCGATATTGCTGTACTAAAAATCAAAGCGACAGGCCCCTTTCGTGCACTCCCGTTTGGCGACTCTGACAAAGTAAGGGAGGGTAATATCGTCCTCGCATTTGGTAACCCTTTCGGTATTGGGAAATCAATTACTCAAGGGGTAATATCTGCTAGAGAACGCTCGATATCAGACCTTCAGGGTGAACTTTTCCAGAGCTCCGCAGCCATCAACCCTGGCTACTCTGGCGGCCCACTCGTCAATATCTATGGCGAGATTATCGGCATTAATTCAAACATTTATAGCAATGATGAAAAGAAACAGAGCTCCCAAGGGATTAGCTTTTCCATTCCATCTAATATCGTTGAGCGCACTTTTCTCAATATCTGTGAGCGAGGGAAACCCATTCGTGGATTCTTAGGTATTTCTTCTGATCAATTAATTGAAACGATCCAAAAAGAGCTCGATTACGATAATGAATTTGGCACCCTCATTAGTGATATTGGCCCTGGAACCCCGGCAGCTAAAGCTGGACTAAAAAAAGATGACATCATCATCAGTTTTGACAGCCGTGTTGTCCGTGATGCCGAACACCTCTTCGGCATGATTCAACGCGCCGAAATAGGAAAATCTTATCCAGTTTCTATATGGCGAGATAAAGCGGAAAAGGAACTCACTGTCACCATTGAAGAATTCAATAAGGAACTCGCCATTATTCCAGCCTCTTCTGAAATAAGTCAAGCTGAGCGCATACTTGGCGACGTAGGAATAGTCGTTACCTTCCTCAACAACCATCACCGGAGACAAGGTATCATGGGCGTACGCGTGACTCGCGTACTTGATGATTCCCTAGCCTACGGATTAGTCGAGCCGAACGACATCATCTATCAGGTCAACAAATACCGGATCAACCAACCTAACGAGTTCTATGGAATCATAGAAATGTCCGCTCCTAAGGGTCAGACAGAATGCTTTATTTTGAGGGGTGATGAAGTACTACCAGCTCCTGTTATTATTCCACAACTTCAAAGTAATTAAGTGAAATTAAGCACCATGACATGTTTGGTATCGACCTTTTTACAATTACAAGGCCTATCCTATGAAGTTCGCAACTGGACTAAATTTAGCTCAGGGAATTCAGTAGCAGGAACCTACCTTTCTCAAGATGATTCGAATGTTACTCTCAAGATTCGAAACCAATCTTACTCCCTAAAAAAGACCGACCTTTGTCTCTCCGATCGAGAGTATCTAACAAATATTAAACAAGAGGAAAGCAAACCTAGAAAGGCACACTTTGAACAACACCTTGAAGAAAGTTGCGAGAAGGGAGTATGGTATTCCTATTTGCCTCCAAGCTACGATCCAAACGAAGAAGAGTCTCCAGTCTGCTTTATTTTTGGAGCCAGCGGGAAAGTTAAAAAGCTAATCGATAACTTCAAACCTGCTTCGGATGAGCTAGGCTGGGTTCTAGTTGGTATCGAAGCCTATAGCAATAAGCGTGTGAAAGAAGGGGATGGCATAACAGCCATCATCAAGGACTGTGAAATCATCTATAAGATAGCCCTCAAAAAGTTTCATATAGATCAGGATAAAGTCGTCTTCTCAGGATCATCAGGTGGAGGTTGGTGGTCCTTTCGATCTAGCAGAACATACGCTAAAGATACTGCAGGAATCATTAGCCAAGGTGGCTGGATGAACAATGAACATGATTACCGCTACCCCCGCAACATGGCAGTGGCTATGGTCAATGGCAAAAAAGATGAAGGAGCAATACGCTACGAAATACCAGATGGCGAATTCTTGAGTAAAAAGTACAAAGCCACCGTTAAAGTATTTCGCTTCGACGGCGGCCACATGCCTTCACCACCCAAATCTCTGCTAGAAGCTGCGAAATGGGTGCATGCTACTAAAGAGTTTTAACCTCCTTACTCGTCTAAAAATTTCCCAGGGTTGAGAATCCCTTTTGGATCTAGCGCTTTTTTAATCTGCTGGTGTACATCGAAACTCACAGGACCGAGCGCTTTCTTAATCCATGGTTTTTTAGCTAAGCCTACACCGTGCTCACCAGTGATGGCGCCATCATTTTCTAACACCCATGTGAAGAGCTTATCGACTGCTGCGTCAGCCTTAGCCTTAATCACTGGATCAGAATAATCTTCCACCATTAAATTTGTGTGGATATTGCCATCACCCGCATGTCCAAAACACGCCACTGAAATGCCTGTATCTTTCTGAAGCTGACAAGCGAAATTCACCAGATCGACCAACTTACTGCGCGGTACCACTACATCTTCATTCAGCTTTGTCAGTCCCGTGTGTTTCAGTGAATAGGAGAAATCACGTCTAAGCTGCCATATATCCTCACAGGCTTCTTCATCAGCAGCTTCGTTAATACGGAGTGCCCCTAGCTCGCTCAAGAGCGTTGTGAGGCCTTCTAGCTCGTTTTTCACCGAACTCACGCGACCGTCTATCTCCACCATCAAGTAGGCATCTCCAGGAGGTAAACTATCTTCACCTAAATAATCTCTCGCCGCTGCGAGCGTGAATGCATCCGTAATCTCCAGAGCACTCGGCAAAATACCCGCATCGAGAATAGCCTGCACTGCTGCTGCTGCTGCTGCAAAATCGACGAATGAGGCACCTAACATTCCTCTTGTTTCAGGGTGGGGGATAATACGTAAGGTAGCTTCAGTCACGACGCCTAACATTCCTTCCGAACCACACATCAATGTCGTAAGATCAAAGCCGGTTTTATTCTTATGACAACGGCCACCGACGCGCATGATCTCTCCAGAAGCCGTCACCACCTCAAGACCTAAGACGTACTGTTTGGTCACGCCGTATTTAAGACAACGCGGACCACCAGCATTGGTCGCAATATTTCCACCAATTGAACATTCTTTCAACGATGCTGGATCAGGCGGATAGTACCAGCCTTTCTCTCTTGCAGCTTCTTGTAAATGTCCAGTAATCACACCGGGCTGAACTACCGCCACACCGTCACCTGTATTGACCTCTAAGATCTTATTCATTTGTGCCACAGATAGGGCAATACCGCCTCGTACAGGCACACAGCCTCCAACATAGCCCACACCCGCTCCACGCGTGTATACGGGAACCTCGTGCGTATTTGCATACTGCATCACAGCAGCCACTTGTTCAGTGGTCTGAGCGAAGACTACCACATCTGGATCCGCTGCTGCGTACCATTTATCGATGCGATGGACTTCGATATCATTTTTAGAAATAGAAACGTGCTCAGCTGGGACAAGCTGACAAAGATCATCATAAAGTGTGCTCACGCGAGGCATCCTAATGACTCTTCTCATAAAGTCAAAAGCCACTCACCCCGAAGATGAATGGCTTCTATAAAAAATATGCTTAAGCTTATACTCTGTTAGTCATGTGGTCGGATCGTAATCGAATACTGATCATATTTTGCAGTCGCTCCTGCGATATTCAAAACATAATCTAAAACGACTGTCGCTGGCACTTGTTTCATTTTTAAAGTGACCTTCTTCTGTTTGATCGAATCATTCTTATCTATCAGAACCATATTCGGTGTTACCACTCCATCAGTAGTTTGTTCTATTAGATCATTGAGATCACGAAGCACGTCCTCGAATGGTAGGTCATTGAAATCAATTTCAGGAAGAATCACTTTCGCCAGTTCTCTCTGGCGTGCTTGAATCCCAAATTTAGCTCTATTTTGACGTGTCTTAATTGCCAGAGCATAAGATGGACCATGTTGAGGGTTCAGAGCAAGCGACCGTTGAAGTGCCTGTTGCGTTTTTACGAGGTCACCATCAATGTAGGACTTCTCGGCTAATTTATAATATTGCTCAACTTTCTGAGCACGCTCTTTGCTAGTGAGCTCTTCTTCTGCAATACTGCTAAGTGGCAACAACAATGCTGCCACCATCAGTGTCATGGTTTTTTTCATATAACAATTTTCTTAGGTTAGGTGTGCGCTACAGAAGTTTTGATCCATAGCATCGAATAGACTAGCAGAGAATATGGTATCCCAAAACAGGAAAATGATTCCCTCAATTTACTTTTCCACAAACGAACTTTCCTCTAAAAAAGTGCACTTTGTTCACACGGTATATTATATTCTTTTTTAAAGGTTCAAAAACATCTCCTTCTTAAGCGTGTGAATAACTCTCCATTTTAGGTGTAACTCATTAAACTATCAATTCAGATCCGATGTGAGAACAGTGTGAATAACTTTATCATCTTCTAAATAGACTCTCCCGTAGCGAGTAATGAACACTAAAACTTATTAACAGTTATTACCAATTCACAGCTTATTCACAATGGTGAGGAACCTTACCAACACTTATTAACATTCCAATTAACGTACAAATCTAGTTCTTTTCTGAGCTGAGATGCCTTTGTAAGGTGCGGCTTTTTTTCATAGAGATTTAGAGTGAATCTCACTGAATAATTAACAAATTTGGGATACTTACAGTAACTCGAAAAATGTGTCGATTTGTTGATTAATTTGTATCAGATAAACGCGGACTCACTTGGTACTTGTTCTGACGAGTCAGCCTTCTAAACATTTTATATAATGAAAATTGCAATACTCTCAAGAAACCCAGATCTTTACTCTACAAGACGTTTACTTGAGGAAGCTAATGCCGCGGGTCATGAAGCAGAGGTCATCGACTATCTCAAATGCTACATGAACATCACGACTCAGAAACCGTCGATTTACATTAGAGAGCGCGAGTTAAATGATATTGATGCGATCATTCCTCGGATTGGTGCTTCCAAGACATTCTTTGGAACTGCGGTCGTTAGACAATTTGAAATGATGGGCACATATTCAGTTAATGGCTCTGACGCCATTTCTCGCTCGCGTGATAAACTTAGAAGCCTTCAGCTTCTATCTCGTAAAAACGTAGGCTTACCTGTCACTACATTCGCTCATGACACCAAGGCTACGGGTTCGCTCATTAAGCTTTGTGGTGGCGCTCCAGTGGTTATTAAATTGTTAGAGGGCACACAGGGTGTAGGAGTAGTATTGACTGAAACACAAAAAGCCGCCGAGTCTGTGATCGAAGCTTTCCGTGGACTCGATGCCAACATCCTCGTTCAAGATTTCGTCAAGGAAGCAAACGGAGCAGACATTCGCTGCTTAGTGGTGGGTGATAAAGTAGTAGCTGCGATGAAGAGACAAGGAGGTGAAGGAGAATTCCGCTCGAACCTCCACAGAGGTGGTGCAGCGACACTTGTAAAAATTACGCCTGCTGAGAGAGCTACAGCAGTGATGGCAGCGAAAATAATGGGGCTTGGTTTAGCTGGAGTGGACCTATTGAGGTCGAACTCTGGTCCAGTTGTCATGGAAGTAAATTCCTCACCGGGTCTTGAAGGAATTGAGGTCGCAACAGGTAAGAATGTGGCAGGATCTATTATTAAGTGGATGGAATCTAAGGCTGCAAATGGTAATAAAATTCAGCGAGGAAAAAGCTATTAAGTAATGAACAGAGAATTATCGGCGCCTTTTGAGCTTAATGGTGAAGTAGTTAAGCCTGGCGAACGCAAAATCATTAAACTGCCCGTTGGCGTATTTAGAAACAACTCGCAAGTTGATCTAGAAGTCTTAGTGATTCACGGACGCCGGAAGGGTCCAGTGCTTTTGCTCACGGGCTGTATTCATGGGGATGAGCTAAATGGGGTAGAAACGATTCGTAGAATTATTCGTTCCTCAGGCATCCGTTCCCTAAAAGGAACGATTCTCGCCCTACCGATTGTCAATGTTCCAGGCTTCCTTAATCGCTCGAGATACCTTCCTGATAGACGAGATCTAAATCGCCTTTTCCCTGGTTCTTCATCTGGTTCCTTGGGGTCCAGAGTTGCAGACGTTCTGAGCCAGAGCTTAGTTTCGAAAGCAGACTTTCTCATCGACCTCCACACAGGAGCAGTCAATCGACCAAATTTACCACAGCTCAGAGTGACAAAAGGCGATGAAGCGAGCTTAGCTTTGGCAAAGGTTTTTGGGGCTGACGTGACTATAGTCGCCCCTGCTAGAGAAGGCTCTTTCCGTAATTTATGCCAACAGCAAGGCAAGCCAGTCTTGTTGTTTGAAGGTGGTGAAGCACTACGATTAGAAGCTCAATCGATTAAGACTGCCTACCGTGGTATATTTTCTGTGATGCGTGAAATCGGAATGTTAGCAAAACTTAAAAGGGTTGAGCGTCATAGAGATAAGACGATATTTAGTCCAAAAAGTTACTGGATTCGTGCAGAAATGGGAGGGCTTTTCACCCCCTTAGTTCCTTTGGGAGCTATGATTGAAGCTGGCAGTGAATTAGGTTTCATCTCAGATCCTATGGGGACTAAAGAGACCGCTGTTGTTGCTCCACGACAAGGGATTCTTATTGGACGTACAAACGAAGGAATTACTGACGAAGGCGATGCTCTTTTTCATGTGGCATTGCTATCAGATTTAGAATCGGCTCAAGATAAATACATCGACCAGTCACTTGTGATTGACGAAGACGATGAAGATCATGCTGTGCCTTACCAGAGTCCAGATGCCTTACTCTAACACCTCACTGAGTTCTCTTTAAATTTGTTGAAATTTAGCGTCTGACTTTCTGAGTTCGACGTCGGATTGGCTAAATCCGCGGCAATGTGATAAATACCTAGCATGAGCGACCGCAGCGATACTCTAGTAAATTCTAACATCTCTTCTGAACTAGATTTAGAAGATGATAAATGGATGGCGCGTGCGCTCGAAGAAGGCTGGAAAGGTGCTGGACTTACGAGCCCAAATCCGGCGGTGGGAGCAGTTGTCGTGAAAGATCAAAAAGAGCTAGGAGCAGGCTATCACCAGAAGGCTGGCTTACCGCACGCGGAACGCGAGGCGATAGCTGATGTCGTAGCGAAACACGGTGAAGACGCATTAAAAGGAGCGACCATTTATGTAACCTTAGAACCGTGCTCAACCGCGGGGCGCACCCCAGCTTGTACTTCCGGTATCTTAGAAAACGGAATAGCGAGAGTGGTCTATGGTGCCGTTGATCCGAACCCTGACCATGCTGGAGCAGCTGATAGTTTATTAAAAAGCAAGGGTGTGGAAATAAGCTCAGGTGTGCTCAGAGAGCGATGCGAGCTTCTACTACGTCCATTCGCTAAGCGTATAACCACTGGGCTTCCCTGGGTGGTTGCTAAAACAGCGATGAGCTTAGACGGCCGTATCACCCGGCCACCAAGCGAAGGACAATGGCTCACAAGCCCTGAATCGCGCGAGATCGTTCATCAGCTGCGCGCGCAGGTAGATGCTATCATTGTTGGCGGAAAAACTGTGAGACGTGATAATCCACGTCTCACGCTCCGCAGCGAGAATAACTCTCCTAACAAGCAACAACCTTGGCGCGTAGTGCTCACTTATTCAGGGAGAGAATCGCTTCCACAAGAATTTCACCTTTTTACTGACGAGCACAAAGAAAGAACACTGATCTATCAGGACAAACCACTCGAGGAAGTCCTTCGAGACCTTGCTGATCATGACTGCAATAGTGTTTTGTTAGAGTGCGGAGGAAAGCTCATGCGCCAGTTCGCGGAAGCTGAACTGATCGATGAATACCAACTCTTTTACGCTCCGATCATCACTGGCGGCGAAGATTTTGGTTTCGGTCTTGGAGATCATTTTAAATCCAGCCTTAGGCTAAAAGAAGTAAGCTCCCAGAGTATAGGCCAAGACACCCTGATCCGCGGAGTGGTGGACCGAGGGTAGGGCTGGCTCGCCGAGCACGCAGCTGATAAACCAATAAACTATTCTACTTATCTGCCACAAATTTAAGCACTACTCCGTTGATACAATAACGTTTATCGGTGGGAGTGTTGAATCCTTCACCTTTAAATACGTGGCCGAGGTGGGCATCGCAGACTGCGCATTTGACTTCAGTGCGTACCATGCCGCCTGAATAGTCAGTAATCGCCTTCACGTTTTTTGCATTTGCCGGGTCGTAGAAGGACGGCCAGCCGCAGCGTGAATCGAATTTTTCGTTCGAGCTAAAGAGTTCAGCATTACAGCCCACACAATAGTAGGTGCCAGCACCTTGTTCTTTGAATTGTTTGTAGACCTTACCGTTGGCGGCTTCAGTGCCGGATTTGCGGGCCACGCGAAATTGTTCAGGTGTGAGCTGGGCTTTCCATTCGGCTTCAGATTTTTCGACTTTTTCGACAGGTGGGACGGGCTTATCAGATGCTGTTTCCATGAGTTCTTTGGGTTTAGATTGGCAGGCTACCACAGTGAGCGCCAATGTTGAGATAGTGATGAGGAGTTTGTGCTTCATAGTGGTGGGAGTCATCATCTTTGTAATTTATTCGGACTTTTCAAGAAAGGCGAGTCAAGAGCTGGGTCAATGCATGGGCTTGCTTCCCTTTGTTTTTTTGTTACGGCTGGTTCTGAAACATGCTTTCACTCATTCCAGATCACCGCCCAGCACTAGTCCTAGCACCTATGCAGGACATTACAGATCTCGCCTTTATGGGCGTGGTCGATAGCTATGGTGGCCCCGACTACTACGTCACTGAGTATTTTCGAGTGCACCGAGATTCGAGCTTAGAGAAAAAAATTCTGCGTTCAATCACTGATAATCAGACCGGCAAACCTGTTTTTGCGCAGATGATAGGAGAGGACATTCCCGCGCTTGTGCGGTCTACGAAACAGCTCATACAGTACCAAGTCGCGGGTGTGGATCTTAACCTCGGTTGTCCAGCTCCCACCGTTTATAAGAAAAATGCGGGTGGAGGATTGCTCAGGTTGTTAAACCATGTCGACTCTATCCTCGGTGCGCTGAGAGATACCATAGAGGGGCGCTTCACCGTAAAGACTCGTGTTGGATTTGAGACGCATGAAGAGTTTGATCAGATTCTCTCGATCTTTAAAAAGCATGCGATTGATGTACTCACTATTCATGGTCGTACTGTGCGTGAGCAATACAGAACTCCTGTACATGCAGACCTAGTGAAGCAGGCAGTCGATGAAATGGATTGCCCAGTGATAGCCAATGGTAATGTGGTGAATGTGGCGACCGGAAAGGCGTACCACGCGCAAACGGGGGCTGCAGGCTTAATGGTAGGTAGAGGGGCGATCCGAAGCCCTTGGCTTTTCCAGCAACTAAAGGACAGTTATGAAGGTCGTGAGATTATTGTTCCTACGCGTAAAGATCTCCATGGTTATGTCACTGCGCTCTATTACGCAGTCGCAGAAAATGAGAAAAGGAAGACTTACGTTGAGCAAAGTCACGTGAATCGTATGAAAAAGTACATGGCGTACATAGCTCAAGGCATTGATGAAGAGTTCGAATATCAAATTCGCCGCGTGAAGACTCAAGCTGGCTTCTTCGATGCCTGTGACACGTTTATGTCAGATGACCGCAAACTTCCAGATACTCCACCAGTGGAGTCTAAGTTGTTTTCTGGATTTAGTAAGTTGCTAGAGGACCAAGAAAGTCAAAAAAGCTAAGGTTCGCAAGGTTCGCAAGGTTCAGCAAGGTTCGCAAGGTTCGCAAGGTTCGCAAGGTTCGCAAGGTTCAGCAAGGTTCGCAAGGTTCGCAAGGTTCGCAAGGTTCAGCAAAGCTGAACATCATAGCAGCCTACCGTGAAGAGCGCAGCTCAAACGGTAGGAAATAGATACATTATTTTACTTGGCTGAAGGCCAAGTTCATAAGTAGCGCCTTTCAACTGGTTAGACGCATACGTTCATAGTATTGTCGTCTACTATGTCGCAAAGCTTATCCAAAGTGGTGATTCATTTGGTGTTTAGTACGAAAGAGCGCTCACCTAGCATAAACGATCAGATTAAATCACGATTACACGCTTACCTTGCCAGTTTAGCGCGTGATCACGGTTGGGAATGTTATCGAGTGGGTGGAGTGGCAGACCATGTACATTTGGCTTTGCTTCAACCAAGAACGTGTGAGCTAGCAGAGTTAGTTGGCCACATCAAAAGGCAGTCTACTCTTTGGCTGAAACGCGAGGGGATTGAAGTATTCCAATGGCAACGTGGTTATGGCGCATTTTCGGTGAGCCCGTGCAGTTTATCGGATTTGTTAGATTATATCGATCGCCAAGAAGAGCATCACATGAAACTCAGTTTTCAGGAGGAATATCTGAAGATCTTGAAGAAGTATCAGATGGAATATGATGAGACTTACCTTTGGGATTAGGCGAGATGAACTTGGCTTTCAGCCAAGGGAACTGAACTGGACAAGACCTACCGTTTGAGCTGCGCTTTTCACGGTAGGCTGGTATGAAGTATCGCCTTTGGCGATTCTGGCAAAGTCTTCGATGGGGCTAGAATATTATGATGTGCCGTCTTTGGTGCTTTACGTTCAAAGTGAAGCTCTTTGAATGGGTATTTCTACGAAATATAGGATCATAGCTTAGCTGGAATAAAAAGGGCCCCATTATTTGTGGTAGTGGTTGAAGAACCTAATATGGGATCCCGTAGAGTATTATCTGGTTTAAATAAAATTCAGCATCGCTGAAATTCATATAAGCCTATGGAGTAGGCGGAGCCAATCCATAGGGGGGGAGTCGAGAGAGTTCTTGGCTTAAGGCCAAGATCATCGGCACCTTCTAATCTTTCTCAGTTCTCACGAAACAATCTACCGTATGGTCATCGACTATGCCGGTGGATTGTAAGTAGGCGTAGATGATGGTAGAGCCTACGAAGTTTAAGCCACGCTTCTTGAGGTCTTTGCTAATGCGATCAGAGAGCTCGTTCGTGGAGGGAATTTCAGAGAGGTTTTTCCAATGATTGATGATGGGTTTATGGTCTACCCAGCTCCAAAAATACGCATTGAGTGATCCATATTCCTCAATGATTTTGAGAGCTGCAATGGCATTACGACGAGCAGAATAAACTTTGAGACGATTGCGGATGATGGCGGGGTTGAGGAGGATTTTTTCGAGCTCATTATCGGTCATGGCTGCGACCTTTTCGACAGCGAAGTTATGGAAGAGCTCGCGGTAGGCTGGACGTTTTTTAAGCACGGTGATCCATGAAAGTCCTGCTTGGGCGCCTTCAAGTATGAGCATTTCAAAGAGTCGGAGGTTGTCGTGTAGCGGGACTCCCCACTCAGTATCGTGGTAGTCGATGTAGATAGGGTCATCAGAGCACCATTGGCAGCGAGTTTTCATAGTGCTAATGTGCCGTGCAATGAGTGGAGTGGGAAGAGGATTCTAGGACACTTTACATTGTGAGTGGCTGTGCTTTAGTCACGCTATGAAACAGAGAATTGGTATCGTTGGAGCTGGGAGAATGGGCGCGAATATGGCGCGTCACTTGAAAGATGAAGGGTACACTATTTCTGCCATTTACGATGTGCAGCAGCAAGTAGCTGAAGAAGTAGCGAAGGAGCTCGGCGCACAATGTGCGACAAACCTTCCGACAGTCACTGCGGCATCTGATGTGGTGATTACTGTGGTGACTGATGATGAGGCGATGCGTGACATTTTTAAAATTCAAGGCGACACACTGTTAGCTGATGCCGAGGGAGTGACTTTTATTAACTGCGCGACTCTGAGCCCCGAAGTACACCAGGATGCAGCGCAGGCGGCTCAGGCTGTGGGTGCTAAATCTCTAGAAGCGGCGATGGCTTCGAGCATTACCCAGGCACGCAATGGAACGCTCTATCTGATGATTGGTGGCGAGGAGGTGGTATTTGAGGAGCATAAGGAATTACTCGAATGTATGTCGACGGCATTACGCTATGTGGGTCCAACGGGGGCCGCGGCGAAGGTGAAGGCTCTGGTAAACATGGTGATGAATATCAACACAGCGGCGCTCGCGGAAGGCCTAGGGCTGGGTGAGGCGCTTGGATTAGACCTCGAAATGCTGCGCGAAATTTTCTCTCAAACAGGAGCAAATTCACGCGTGTTAGAGACCGATGCAGAAGACATGATGATTCGTGATCACGAATGTTATTTCTCCGCTGAACACGCGGCGAAAGATAGTGGAATTGCCAATGATCTCGCAAAGTCTGCTGGTATTTCCGTGCCACTTTCTGAAGCGACTGAAGCGCAGTACAAGAAAATGATCGAGCTAGGACTTGGTGACTTAGATAAGTCTGGGATCGCAGAACTCACTTTTAAAGGACGCGGAGCATGATTGTTAGAAACCGTCAGGGAGAAGCGATTGATTACACTTTGCATGATGCAGATCGCGATGATGTGTTAGTGATATTTGGACATGGCGTGACTGCTAATAAAGATAGACCACTTAGTGTAGGAGTTGCCGAGCGTCTCGCTGCGAAAGGGTGGCCCACTATGCGGATTTCTTTCGCTGGTAATGGTGATTCTGGTGGACGTTTCGAAGATGCTACGATTCTGAAAGAGGTGGACGATTTGCATTCGGTGTTAGATCAAGTCAAAGGTCCAAAACAAATTGTCTATGTAGGCCACTCGATGGGCGGAGCTGTGGGGGCGCTAGCTACCGCTAAGGATGACCGTATCAATGTGCTAGTCTCGCTAGCTGGAATGGTGCGCACCAAAGCATTTTATGAAGCAGAGTTTGGCGATGTGACGCCTGATGAAGGCTTCATGTGGGAAGATGAGAATTGCCCATTATCAAGCCAGTACGCCGAATCTATGCACCTGATCGATAACACCCTTATTGCAGCGAGAGACATTCGTGCTCCGTGGCTGATTCTCCACGGGGATGCCGATGACTTGGTGTTGCCAAAGGATAGTGAGGATCTATTTCTAACACTCAGAGGTAAAAAGAAACATGTGGTGATCGAAGGGGCTTATCATGTTTTTGCAGAGCATTATGATCAACTCGCAGATGAAATTGATGGGTGGCTGAAAACGCATGTGAAAGGGTAGGTGATTTGGTAGGGCGGCTTCACCGAAGATGCCGTATTATTCAGCACTGCTCGCTTGGCGATCGAGCCCTACCTGAAAAAAAGAGCAGTTTCTTTGAATAGATTTGAATGAGATGGGGTCGAAGTAAGCGAAGACAAAATTATATCGCTTATGAAAACGTTAAAAAAAATCACTCCAGTATTAGCTGCTGCTGCTGCAATGTTCGCATTCACGCCTCAGCAAGTAGAAGCACGTGACCACGGTCACAATCAACATAGTCAAACTTATGCAAGTGGCCGTACGAATTGTGGCTGCGCTATCTACACCAAGCGTGTGGTGAAGGGCTACGATTGTCACGGACGTCCAGTGTACGCACACTATAGTCAGCCAGTGAAACACTCATGCAAGAGTAGCCACTACCGCCCAGCTCCACGATCATATAGCAGCTGTAGAACCCATACACCAAGCTATCGCACTACTTATAATCACAGTTCTCGCAAGAGTACTTATAGTAATAGTAGAAGTGGAATCAGTGTGAGTTACCGCAGTGGTTGGTAGTCTACCTAAGCGGATGCCAGGCTAAAGCATCCGCTTTTCCTATTTGCCATTGCCTAGGATATTTGGCACTAAGTCTCTTGATGAAGAAGAGTTTCGTGTGGTCGTGTCTGTTAGGAGCGTGTGTAGCATTATTTTCTAACACATATAGTGCCGCTGGGGAAATTGGCCGCAAGCAGGCTGAGATCAAAGGCTTGTTGGTGATGGATTTGGGGAACGGGAAGTTTGCTGGGACAGCTTCTCAGATGAATGCGACTGCCATTAGTAAAGACAGCATCGAGAGCCTTGAGTTAACATTTAACCAAGAAGTCGGAGAGATGATGGATAAGGCTACGAAGGAGGTGGTGAAATTCATGAATGTGCGTCACGACGATTTACCGGAAGGCTACCGGGTGGAGCTGGCTTTTGCTGATAAGTATTCGCCCAAAGATGGGCCATCGGCAGCCGTGGCCACTGCATTATTACTTGATTCCATTATTACCGGGAAGGAACTCAACGATGACTTCGCTGTGACTGGGGACATGAATGCCACCGGTGAAGTGCGCCCAGTTGGAGGAGTGCGAGCAAAAGTGCGAGGAGCAGCCAAACGCTGTAAGCTGGTGGCTATTCCAGAGCAAAACGCCGAAGCGATTACCGATGCTTATGTCCTCGAAGGAATACCTTACCTCACAGCTATTCAAATTTTTTCGATTGAAAGCTTTGACCAAGCATACGCTCTTGCTGGAGAACAAAGTGCTGAAACACAGCAAGCGATAGCGGACTTCACCGCTGTACAAGGAGCTCTGAAGCGCAACGAAAAGTTCATCTATAATCCCAAAGTGATAGAGAAGCTAAGAGGGATTATTAAGGTGCTACCTAATCACATTTCAGCGAAATTACTCTTACGCCATAGCTATAAAAAAGGGGCTAAGTCTTTGTCTCTGAATGGTTCTATTTCCGCTGTAGATACAGCATCCAGTGAGTTTTCAAAAATGATCAAAAACCGGTCATTTCTGGAGCGAGGTGGAGAGAATGATGTTCTTGCTGGTTACATCAGTGACATGCGAGACTTGAGGAAAATCGTTGATGGTCGCGTTCAAGACTATTGCGATAGCTACATTGACCTTGCGGAGTACGTTAAATCTGTGCGACTCAAGCGAACTTGGTCGCAACAGAATGCTTCTGAGTTTGAGGTGAAGGTTAATGCGGTACACGCAGAGCGCGAGGTACTCATCGGAAATCCAGAGGTCCGTGAGGAGCTGATGATGGACTAGCAGCCTAGCGGAGGAAAAATCCTGCGACTTTGCCATTTGCCACAGTCATTTCAGCGAGCAGCTCAGGCGATTTGTCATTATCGAATTCTACTTTCCAATAGTATGTCTTGTGGGAAACCTTATCGATATCTCCCATGAAGTCTGCGTCGTAACCAGCTTTCATAGGCTCGGCGACTTGCTTTGATACTTGAGCTAGAATTTCAGGAGTCATGGCGTCTTGCATGGCTGCATCACAGACTGATTCAAATTTTTCGAGATCGTTATTCTGTGTCGCTTTCAGTAAGGTTTCGAACTGAGTAGTGACTGCTTTAGGTGCGTCATCAGCAAGGGCGGTTAATGGTAAGCTGAGAGTGCTGAGTGCGATAAGTAGGGTGGTTTTCATTTGTTTAGGTGGCTGGTAATTTATGAGGGGATAATATGTGTTAGAGTCTGCGCAGGACGAGTCCTCCAATGCAAGAGGTGAAGCCGGCTAAGACAAAGACCCAAGAGATGTTTTGATAGACTGACGCGCTGGGAATGTTGCTGTATAACTCCTCGATACTCGGAGTTGGGAGTAGAGCGAGCGCTGGATCTTGGGTATTCGAGAGTTGGTATTCAGCTGGATAGGAACGCTGCCAAGTGAGCGACTTTGTTAGGTCAGCGAGTTCGTCGTGGAGGCGAAGGTTGATACGTTCTTTACCGTTGGTCTGGATGGTTCCTTTATAGCTGCCTAGTCCTGTTTGAGTGAGTTGGAAATCGATGTCTTTTCCAGACTGGTCGCTGGCTTTCAGGTTCCAAGGAACATTTTCTATGCTTTGTCCTGTGGAGTCACTACGTCTAACATGGATTTCTAAGCTTTCGTTTTTTTGATGAATGCTGGCACTAAGACCCGCTGATTCTTCTTTGCGCGCTATACTGCGAAGTGCTTGAGCCCAAAAAGGGATGCCATTGGCAGAAGTTAACCATTCACTGCCCCAGAGCTCAGTGAGGTCAGAGGTGTAGGCTGCTCCCATACCTAGTCCATATCGAGAAATGGCGAGTAGAGGGTCTCCTGATTCGGCTGCTAACAGAACTTGAGCTGTAGGTTTTGGACGTGTCATTACGTAGCCTAAGACGAAAGGCAGTTCCGAATCCTCATAGCCATTGAGTAAAGGGTGGTCCCCGATCACCAGTGTTCCGAAGAGATCTTCTTTGATGGATGATCGTGATGCCTTCATGGTCTCTTTGGTGAAAATCTGAGGCATTTTCGCTGGATCATTGGTTTCATAATAGCGCCCCATGCCCTCGCTGGCGATGCGCTGCATGAGGTCTTTTGCTGCACCACTGCCAAGCGCGACTGTGGATACTGTCATCTGGTCGTTAGCCATCTCTTGAGTGAGAGTAGTGAAATCTGCTTCTTGAGTTTGGCCATCTGAAAGGATGATCATGTGCTTAATTTTAGCCGTGGCTTCGTCGAGGATGTTTCTACCTTCGACCATTGCTGGGTAGAGGTTGGTGCCACCAGAGGCTTCAAGCGAGCTGATGGCGCTCTGAATAGAAACTTGGTCAGAGGCTGAGGTGAGTGGACAGATGAGTTGGGGAGCACCATCGAACCCGAGTACCGCAATTTGGTCATTTGGGCTGAGTAACTCGGCTGCTGCGAGTGCTGACGCTCGTGCCATTGCAATAGGAGTGCCACTCATTGACCCGCTCTTGTCGATGACAAGCACCATCGCAAGGCTCGGCTTTTGTTTCTCTTTTTCGTAGCGCGAGGTGAGAGGTAAGACATCTTCAATAGGAGTTTTAAAATAACCGCCAAGACCAAACGAGTTGTCCGAACCTAACATTAAGATTCCGCCACCGAAGTCAGTGACATAACGGCTGATGTCATTCATTTGTTGCTGGTCCAATGATGTTGCCGAGATATTTGCTAGGATAATACCGTCGTAAGCGAGCAGTTCATTGAAGCTTTTTGGTATACCAAATTCGCCTCGTACCTCGAGCGCGATTCCTTGTTTCTGCATAGCTCTAGCGAATGGGCGCATTTGTTTTTCATCTTGGTGAATCACCAAAAATCGTGGATGACCTTTTACCTTAATAGTTGTGGAGGCCTTGTTATTTGATTGGAAATAGTCTGATTTTGGTTCGATCTCGACCGCCCATTCGTTGATTCCAGAAGTGTGCATTTCGGTATCAAAGCTGACAGTTTCACTGACATCCTTACTGAGCTGTATCATGGAACGAGCGACTACGATTCCACGGTGGAGTAGGCGTGCTTCGACCTGTTGGTCAGTGTTAGAGAGGATGTTTGCGTTGAGTCGCAGGATTTCTCCTTGGTATGCAAAATGCGTCGATGGAGTGAGTGAGAGTACACTAGCTTCAGGTTTTTTGAGCGATTCTAAAGAGTGGTATACAATCTCGATGCCTTCCTGCTTTAGCATTTCTATACTTTCATCGCTGGCTTCCTCGGTGTTTTTAGCATCGCTTAGAATGATGAGCTTTTTCGCTTTATCAGATGGAAAGCTAGTACGCATGGAACGCAGAGCTTTTGCGATAGGAGTTGAATTTCGTAGGTCACTCTCAGCTGTTCCTTGTGCAGCTTGGTCTGCAACCAGCTTGAGTGATTCGAGAGATGCAGACTGTATGGAAGAGGCAAAGAGGAAGATGTCTGAGCTATCGTTTGATCTTTGTTGTTTGATACTATCACTGATCCATTGATGGGCTTCGTCGAGTGAAGTGGGATCTATCGATTGCGAAATATCTACCAGATAGACAAAATGAGCATCCTCGGTGTCTTGCTTTAAAAATGGTCTACATAGAGCCAGAATTAGGCACACCACTCCTAGGCAGCGAAGCAAGAGGCTAGCTGCCTTTTTGATAGGCAACTGGTCAACCAATGAGCGCTTCCATACCCAAAGCATGGGCACGAGCATGAGTAAAAATAATAGGGAAATGAGATTACCAAAGGTCATCGTAATGAGATGTGTTATCCAACTTTTCGGCGTTGATAGAGTGCTTCTTCGAGGAGGCCAACGATGGCTGCCGCAAGCAATAACCACCATGCGAGTGGCCACCCGGAAGCGGGTTGGTTGGATGTGAGTTCTGTAAGTGAGGTTTCTGGGATACTTGATTCTTCTGCTGAAAGAATAGCTGCTCCAGTGTGCCAAGAACCATTATCACTGGAGTATGTGTAGCCGCCTAGTTGTTTGAGCTGATGTTTGAGGGGGACTGACTGTGAGATTGCCTTCTCTGATCCTATTGATACATATTGCTGTTCGATGGTGTCGCTTAAGCTGGGAATAGATACAGTAGATCCAGACTGAGTCAGAGCGGGGAGGTGGCTATCGCGACCGGCAAGGTAGGTCGCAGCATTGTGCACGAGGATTGGGAACCAAGGTGAGAGATAGAAATTGTCGTGCTCTGGTTGGAAATTTGCCACAAGAGTACTTTTTCCATCATGTTTATGCTCATAAAGGAGTGGTGTGCCTGAGATATCTTCAAGAATGACAATAGCTGATGGTGGGGCTGTGAGTTCGATAGCTCCTGAGAAGCTGATGTTATCGATATTAAGGTGCTGAATACTTGGGTGGTTCTTAATGACTGCTGTGGGGATGATCTGTTCTAGTTCTCTCGCTGTGATATCCCATGACGGACTCTCACCACTGGGTGCGAACACAAGTGCATTGGATGCTGGCACTACCCCTTCAGTAATTAAGAGTTTAGCCTCATCTGCAGAGGTTATTTCGAGTAAATTATCCGCGGCTTCAAATGCCTGAATACAGCGTGAATAGAAATACGGTTTCTGAACATCGATCGCCACTCCGATGGCTTCGGGTTGGTTATACCCAAGCATCACCCTGTTATCTTCTAGGAAAGCATCTTCTCCGAGCAATGTGAGTGACCACAGACCTTCTTCTAAGCCTTCGAGCTCGATGACTTCAGTAGTATGTGCGCGCGGTTTGAGTGTGATAGTGACAAGTTTGGCTATGCGCCCAGTGTCATGGTGGCTTAATTCTATCTCGAGTTCTTGTTGTTCCTCAGAGGTCGACTGGACAGTAAAAAAGAGTTTTGAGCGATTATTTGGAAGAGGGGCTATGTCTGCAGCGATAATGCCATAATTCGGTTGGAGTGAGTCACTCACAGGTATGGCATTGATTCCTGAAGGGAGAGCCTCGGTATCATGTGCCATGTCTGTTAGGAAAAGGATTTGGCAATGATTCTTATTTTCTCCCTGCTGTGTGAGCATGGAAAGTTCTGAAAATGCAGAGGGCGAGAGAGGGAGTTCAGATGGGCTGAGCTCGGAGAGCGCTTGTTTAAGCTCATGCGTGTTTGAGGTTAAGCTACACTGGTAATGGATGTTTTGATCCACGGTCGCCAGAGCAATGCGGTTGCCTCCGTCGATAGATTTGAGCCAAGAATGGATTTTTTCTTTAGCGAGATCGAAGCGCGATTCTCCATTTTCTAGAGCACGCATGGAAACAGAACTATCAAGAACGATGATATAGTCCTGCTTGTGTTGCTTCTCGCCAAAAAAAGGATTGGTGAGTGAGAGTGCCGCGAGAAGGAACAGGAGCAACATCAGCAGTAGAGACCAGAGGTTTCGGAGCTTCTTGATGGCAAAATGAGAAGACTTGTCTTCAAGAACTTTTTTCCAAAGAAATAGAGCATTAGTAACGCGCTTCCTAGGCTTGGTCTTCATCAAATAGACTAGACCAAGGGGGATCAGAGCTAGCAGCGTCCAGAGATATGCTGGGTTGAGTAAATTCATTTTACGAGCCCTCCTCTGCGTAAGAGCCCTTGGATGACATCATCAAAAGCATCTTCGGAGGTAACTGTGGTAAGGCCGATACCCTTGCGCTTGCAGTATGTTTTGAGGGAATCGTTCCAGTTTTTCATCGCTTTGGTATAAGCGGCAGCTTCAGCCTCAGTGATAGTGACTTTTTGGTGGTCTCCTGTTTCGCTGCAGTAGAGGTTAGCATCGCCTAACCAGTCGCATTTGAGGTCGGCTGGGTCATGGATTTGCAGGCAGTAGATGTCGTGGCCAGCGCTTTGTAAGGTGCGTAGACCATCGTTGTATCCATTAGGGAAGAGGAAGTCAGAAATGACTATGACGATGCCACGTTTACGGTGGCGTGCTTGTAATGATTTACAGCATTGGCTGAAGCGGGTGTCAGATCCACTGACTTCTAAGGACTCCAGAGAGCGTAGGAAAGGGAGTGTCTTTCCTCTTCCGCGAGATGGAGGCATGATGTGTTCTAACTTATCTGAAAGGGAATAGCTTGCTAGCCGGTCAAGGCTGTTGAGAGCGATGTAGCCAAGGCTGGCCGCTAGCTTTTTAGCCCCATCCAATTTGGACTGCATAGACGGACTGGTGTCTAACAAAATATAGACTGTGGTGTCTTCTTCTACTTCGAATAGCTTTACTAGAAGTTGCTCATTACGTGCGTATACTTTCCAATCAATGGCGCGGTAATCGTCACCGTGCTGGTACTCTGAGTAATCAGCAAAGTCGATTCCACTGCCTTTTCGTTCAGTACGACGGTCAGCTTGGAGGTTGCCCTTGAGTATTCGCTGAGCGAGTAGATAGAGAGCATCTAACTGACTGATAAATTTGGTATCAGTCAGCGATAGTTGGTTGGGGTCAGCCATCAGTGTCGCGTGTGTTAGACTAAGCTTGCGTGCTGCTTAGGTGTAATGGAAGTGAGGATCTCTGTGATGAGTTGATCAGTTTTGATGCCTTCAGCCTCGCCTTCAAAAGAGAGGATCATCCGGTGACGCAGAGCTGGTAGTGCGACAGCTTTGACGTCCTCTTCGGAGACATGGTATCTGCCATCGAGCAAAGCTTTTGCTTTAGCGGCAGAGAGCATGGCCTGGCCGGCGCGTGGTGAGGCTCCATTGCGCACAAATTGCTTAATGCTTTTAGGAGATTCTGGATCTTCTGGGTGGGTCGCACGTACGATCTGAACGAGGTAAGACTGTACTTCTGGAGCGACTGGAACTTCGCGTAGAGTGCTACCCATTTGGAGGACGTCCTCACCTGATGCGACAGCTTTCACTTCTGGAATCGACTTGCCACCAGTGCGGTTCAAAATTTCAACGAAGTCATCGTGGCTCGGAAGTCCGACTTCTAATTTAAAGAAGAAGCGATCGAGCTGAGCTTCGGGAAGGGGATAGGTACCATCATTCTCAATTGGGTTTTGTGTGGCCATTACGAAAAATGGCTGAGGAAGCTTATGGGTCACATTCGCAACTGTTGCTGTTTTCTCCTGCATCGTTTCTAACAATGCAGACTGCGTTTTTGGGGTGGCACGGTTGATCTCATCTGCGAGTAGAAGGTTACAGAAGATGGGACCGGGTTGGAACTCGAGCACTCTACGGTCACCTTTGTCGATGAGTACTTGAGTACCTACGACATCACTAGGTAGAAGATCTGGTGTGAACTGGATACGTTTAGAATCTACTGAGAGCGCTTTGGAAAGGGCGGTCACGAGCGATGTTTTGCCGACACCAGGAACACCTTCTAACAAGACATGACCACCACAGCAGATACTGATCATGACGTCTTCAATAATATCATTTTGACCAACGATGAAGCGGGAGACTTCATTTTGAACTTTCTTAAAGGTTTCTTTAAAGTGGGTGATTTCTTCGTTCATGGGAATAGAGCTTGGGTTGTTTATTTAGATTCGACTTCGTGAATAGTTTTAAAGTATTCGCGGACGCCTATTTTGAGTTCTTCTGGGACATCATCGCGTTCGATGAAGGATTCCATTTGGCGATCAAATTCGCGGGCAGTGCGTGTGGTTCGGTTACTCGATACGCCTGAGCCACTCTCAGCTTCTTCAATTTTTGAGAGCGATGGTCCGCTACCTTTTTGGCCGCTGAGTTGTTCTAAGTTGCCATCGTTCGCTAGTTCATCGATGGAATCTCTGCGAGCATCGGAACTTCCCGTGCCAGCTTTGAGGCCGTTAGACATTTTGAGTGCGAGGCTGTTGGATTGTTTGTCAGAAAACTTCTGACATTGAGAGAGACTCTGTCAGAGGCCATCAAGTCGCTTTTTAGCACTCAACTTCGCCTGCATTTTCATCCATTTATTAGCCACTTGGTTGAGACCGTTCTCACAGTTGGGAAGTTTCTGGTTGAGCTTCTGTAGGTCGAGGTTTGGATTTCTCTGGAACTCTAACTCGGCTTGATTGAGTGCGTTTTCTAGTGACTTTACCTCTTGGTCTAGCGCTTCCATATCAGCGGCGAGACCGGCAGCTCCGGCTGAGCCTGAGCCGCCATTACCCTGCTGACTTGACTTGGAAGCTGAGGCGAGTTGTTTCGAGACGGAGCGGAGTTTTTCTATCTGTTTCCGTGCTTCAGCGAGTTGTTTTTCTTTTGACTCTTTTGGATTCGTTTTCTTAGGTTGAAGAGCCTTGAGCTGCTTCGCTGCTTCTTTGAAGTCCTTATCTTCTAATTTTTTAGCAATCTCTTTGGCTTCTCTAGATGGTGATTTTTTGAGCTGCTCAATGGCTTTTTTGAGTGTTTCTTGGTCGCGCTTTTGCTCGAGGGATTTAGACATCTCGCGTGCTTTTTGCTCTAGTCTGGCAAACTGCCGGACGGCTTCTTTACGGTCGCCAGTGGCCTCGAGGGAATCGACTTTTTGTTTTATGGCATCCATGTCGATCTCTTTGGCTTCCTCTTCGCTGAGGTCTTTCTCCATTTCCTCAACGACTTTTTTGAGTTCATCGATAGCATGCTGAGTGCGCTGCTTTGTTTCAGCGGTTTCGATTTGTTGCTCAATGATGTGAGATGAAGTCGGAATCAGGGCCATAGAGGCTGTGACAGTGGTCAGCAGGAAGGCACAGACAGCGAGTTTTTTGGAGTACGTGAGCGGTATAGTGGAGGCATTGCAGGTACTTACTTGTTGGGCCGTCCATTGCTGTTGGAGTGGGTTGAGCTGGTTGTCCTCTTGCTCTGCGAGGTGGAGTGAAGTGATAATACCATTTTTAAGATTAAAATGGCGGTCAGCAAAGTCGGCAGCCTTACGTTTGTCATGCCAAGAACGGGCTGTAAGGATGATAGAGGTAAGGAAGGCCACTGTGATGGAAATAGCGAAAACATACCAAGGCACAGCATAGCCACGTAGCACGTATACGAGTGCCAGAAGAATGCCGACAAGGGCAAAGGCCAGAGCGCCGTAGATAGACGCCTTGATGGTAGTGTTTAGATTGAGCCGCTTGGCGACGCGGCTGAGAAATGACTCTAATTCCATGGGGTTTATGGGTTTTTGTTTTTCAATGCTTTATGGAGCTTTTTCCTGCGATTTATATTATTTTTTCTAGTGTCCTTGGTGCGGAAATATTTTGCGTATTCACGCGCTTTTTCTATCCGCTTTGTTTTTAAGTAGATCTCAGCGGCATTGAGCACGGCATCGTCGTAATACGAATCCCAACGCGAGTCTTGATCCTGCATGAGATCTATAGCTGCGTTGAAGTCAGTGAGAGCTTTATCATATTCCTTTTTCTGGGAATATAAGGTGGCTCTGTAGGTCAGTAGAGCCTTATTAAGGTCTGCATTGACCTCTATTGTACCCGTTAAAGCTGAAACTTCATCTTCAGTGAGCCCGTTGTTTCGTAAATATTTTGCGGCCCAGTAACGGTTAGCTAGCATGCTTTCGGCCACTTCTTGGTTCGAAAGAAGCCAAGTGAAGAGACTCAGACGATGCTCTTTGTTGTCTGGGTGGAGCCAATAGTCATCATAATCTACATTCCATGCATAGTAGACGAGGATGTTTGCGAGTTTCATCGACTCTGTGAATGTCTTTTGGGCATCTGGTAAGAGCTTCGCTTGAGTTGCCCAGTCATCCATTTCAGCGCGTTTACCAAGCTTAGACGACACAAGTTTTGCGTAGGCGAGTGGTGTCGTCTTGCATTTGTTGTCCGTGAGTTTGTTCCTGTGGGCATTGAGCGCGAGACGTTTGAGGAGTTTTAGGTAGACCTCTAACTGCTCATCAGAATGGTTCTGAACTGCCATTACCGTTGCATCTCCAGTGTAGGTGCCAAGCTTAGCTTGGTAGGTGCGAGTTCTGTAGGAAAGGTTGCTGTCTTGAGCTGTTTTTTCTAAGCTGGTCACGATCTCTTCGAGTGGGGCGTAGTCACCAAGTGCGATAGCTGTTGAGGCTCGGTATATGAAAAAGTCGAGTAGCCACTCTAATTCACGGTTAGAAGAGTTCTTTGAGTACTCTTTGAAGGTGGTAAGAAAGGAGCGACCCTCCAATATGGAGGCTATATGGTCAGCATTGATAGTGCGGCCTGTATGGCTGAGACATAGGGCTGCGAGGGCTTCTATCTTCACCGATTTATTGAGCTTGATAGAGTCAAACTGCTTACTTAGTCGTTCGGTACGCGCGAAAACACTTTCTGAACTATTGTAGTTTTGATTATCCGCATCGCAATGAAGTAGCTCACATTCGAGGCGGTAGAATGTTGTGGGTTTATTGAGGAATTCCTTAAATGCGGCAAGCTGCTCTTCTAAGCCTTCGTCATAGTACGCTTTAGAGCTCCACTCGCGGTAGAGTTTTCCAGGCAGAGGGAGTAAACGCCTAGCTTGTGTAAACTGTTCCATGCGGATGAGTTCGATAAGAATGGGGATTTCACCTTGTAAGTCATGCGAGGAATTAGCTAACAGCCATTTCATGCTGTCTAAGTCATCTGTGCGTAGGGCTAGAGTGATGGCGTGATTTGCAAGGCGTTGGTAGATGGCTAATTTTTCACCTTTGAGAGGTTTTTTAGCGGCATCTAACCATGTGCGGAAGATGGCATTTACCGTCGTTTTCGCATCGGGGAAGTCATTGATCCGTGAAGCATAACGCTCGAGTAATGTCTCCTGAATACTCGTCTGTGCACTGCGGTGTGTATTGAGCAGTTCCTTCTGTACTTCTAGCACGGTGAGATTGAACGCATCTTGTCCAATCAGGTACTTATTACGGTAAATTGCTTCCGCAATGAGCTCCAAACGGCAGGCAACAGGGATCTGTTTGTCTTCTAGTACTAGCTTAATACTTGTTAGAGATCTCTTGGCTTGTTCCTCGTCTTCATCTTTTACTTTAAATTGAGCGGCGAGGTAGGCTGCACGGTAGAGAACTGATTCTGCCGCTTTGTTTTGCCATGAGAGTAGAATGGGGTCATCGAGTTCGATGCTCCAGTCAGAATCATCCAGCATCGATAGTAAAAGCGCAGCCGAGGCAATGGGGTGAAGTCGCTCGGGGAGTGCACTGTACTTTTCTACGAGAGCAGTGATGATTTCATGACGTGGTAATTTGTTATTTTCGTTGAGGGTTTTGGCATCAGCGTCGACTAATCTTTCAAGATCTCTTAGCACGTCATTCGCCCAATGTGTGTGGGTTTCTAGTGATGGGTCATTGTTGATGTCAGTGACGAATGCAAAGATAGTCGCTCTAGATTCCTTAAATTCATTGAGCTCTTTTAGCTTAAAAAAGATATCATTTAGCGCGTCTTCATAGAGTGATTTTACAGCGTAGTTACTCGAGTTATTTCTAGTGTAGGTACCGCCTTCTTTAAGCTGCTTTTGAAATGCGCTGTGGAACTCTTTTAGGAGTGTGAAGGCTTCTTCTGGATGGTTGGCATAAAGATGAGCACTGTAGTCTGCAATGGAGTTTATGAGTTGATAATGGTTGTTTGAGGACTTGAATGCGGAGCCTGAGAGCAATTGTTCACTCAGTGCTTTAGCCTGGGTGAGGCGTTTTTGATTCGCCAGTTTTTCGAGCCGGAGGGTAAATTTATCAAGATTAGCATTAGTGCTTTCAGCACCGCTTGGGAGGTATTTCGCAAGTGTCACATCTAAGGCTAACAGCTGTGATTCTGTGAGTGTGTGGAGTTCGGAAGAGTGGGATTCAAAGGCTTTGAGGACAGTAGCTTTTTTTTGCTCTACCTCTTTCATCAATAGGGCCGCAGTGAGAAGGGAGCCGAATGTCTGGTTTTCCCGTTCGAGGAGTTTTTCGGCAACAAGTTGCCACTCTTCCTTATGTGAAAATTGATTAGCGAGATCGGTGAGGCCGGACTCCAGGCGTTGAGCATTGAAGATATTTTCTGAACTTACTCTTTGGACCGTAATGGGGTAGAAGTCTTCAAGTTCATTGAGAAGACCAAGATCATCGAGTGCGGCGATTCGTTCCTCCACAGACTTGTAGGCATCTCTTCTGATGTCATTGGTGGCGTAGTAAGTGCCGTGAATATAGGGGATGTTGAATTCCCAAGATGCTTGGGCCATGACTAGTGCCAAGCGTGGGTTTTGTGACATCATGGAAGCGATTTTGTTGAGGCTCACGTACGGTGCATAGCCGTGCTCTTGACCTTTATGGTACTTCCATTGATCACGATCACCTAGGATGTGTTCGGCAATATTTTTGTAGAGAGTTACCGCTTCTTTTCGACTGAGGTCATCAAGAGTCGATTGGAAAATCTGGCTTAATTGATTAAATAGATTTCTTTGCTTTTGGTAGTCGAGTTGAGCAAATTTACCGAGCTCAGGAAGAATTTCTTCTAATGCTTCATTCAGCTGCTGTACGGTGTAGGGTTTAAGAGTCTCGAGATTTTGTGCGAGATCTTGGTAGATTGGATTCCCCTCTGACCATTTTTCTTGGGTCTCTTTCAGCAGGGATTCGAATTGCACGCCTTTGGCGTTGTTGAGATTGATGAGAGTTTGGAGACAATTTTTTAGTTTTGAGTCACTAAGCTGAGAGAGGAATGACTTAGGTAAGACAGAATCCGCACCATTTTTCTTAAGAGATTTACAGAGAACAGCAGCAAAGCTTATTCCTAGTCCGTTTCTATTGTATTGATTGCTAAAGTTATCGCTATGTCTGGAGGCTGAAGAAGGATTCGTGTCCTCGTAGGATAGAGCGCCAGATTGAATGAACTGGTGGAGCCAGTTTTCGTCAGGCTGTTCTGTGATGATTTTGTTTTCCTTGAGTAGTGTGAGCATTTTAAATCCATAAGACGCTGTTTCTGGGAAACGCATCATCGCTTTTGCTAATTTCACACCGGCTTCTGTACGCCTTGCTTGTTGCTCTTTTGCATCATGTTGGCGGGAGAAAATGTCATAAAAATATATACTATTACCAAAGCGTTTATAGCTGTTGCACTGGGATGCCATCGGGATGAGCCAGTGCATGGATGTATTCTCTTTTTTCTCCAAGGTTAAGGAAAAATCAGCAATGAGAGTCCACCACTCTATCCATGAGTCGACATCTAGGTTTGCGACACTTGGTGTGTGTGAGAAGGAAAAAGCCAGTTGATCGGGGTCGATCGATTGAAGTAAATTTAGAGCTTCTTTGGGATCATCACGGTAGGTGGCGTGCGCAATCTGGAGTGTATTATAAGCCTCTGGGCTACGCGCGTCCTCTAAGGATTTAATGACCTCAATAGCCTCTGTATGATGACCTAAGATTTTTAGGACAGTTACATATTGAGAGTTTCGTAGGGCACTGGACTCGGCATTGACCTTGAGAGTATCGAAAATGAGTTCTTCGAGTTGGTGCGTTTGGATACAAGTGACGAGTTCTTCGAGTCCGTTGGATGAATCGTTCTGTATTTCGAGTCGTTGCAATAGTAGACGTATCGCAAGTCTTGCAGCAGACTCTTTATTGCCGGATTCTGCGATGGATGCGACGCGTTTGTACTGTTCCTCTAGTGGAACACCTATGATACTTCTTAGTTTTTGCTCGCGTTTCTGAGCGACATCCCTGTTTACCAAGCGTGTTTGCGGTAACTTCACATCGAATCTTTTAACTAGTTCTGCGACATGGTGTTGAACGTAGTTTTCTTTACTAGATTTAAAGCGAGTTAAGGCTTGAGTGATCTGTAGAGTGTATTTTGAGGTATCCCCGGATGTGATCTCACCGACTGTGAGTAGGAGACAAGCGTCAGCAAACGTGATCGAGTATGGGTCAGTCGCTTTTTTTCCAAGCTCTATTGCATCGTTAGCTGCTTTATCGAAGTTACCCTCAGCTCTTTCGAGAGAAATTAAGAATGCTAGAGCTGTGAAATCATCGATAGCGTTGTTTTCTCTCGCCTTCACTAATATAGCACGCGCTTGATCGTATTGCTCGAGTTCACAATGGATTTTGAAAGCTAGGATTTCTGATTCCACATTTTCGACAATATGTCGAAGAGAAGCTTCAATTTTTTTGATGTTTTCGATCTCTTTTTTTGTAGAGCTCTCATTTTGAGAAATGGCGATATTGCGATATTGTAGTTGCAGTTTAATCGCGTAATCGAGGGCGTTTTTTACATTATAAAGAAGGTACCCATGATCATTTCCTGTTCGTTTATGAGAGAAGGTTTTATTATCATTGAGCTGTTCTATCACTTTTGGATGATTGAAAAGACTAAGCATTCTCTCATGATCTCCGATTACAGCAAAGTAACTTAGGCTGCCGCAAAGTGAATGAAAGTGCTCGCGGTTCGGCTCATGAAGAGAGCGATCAAAAATTTCTTGTGCGAGTGTCTGAAGTTGCTGCTGTCTCTCATCCGTGAGGTGGTGCTGTGCATGAAGAAGGGCGATACAGAGCTTTGAAAGTATAGGGTCAAATAGGTAGGAATGCTCCTCGTCCGAACTGGTGTTGATGAAGGAGCGAATTATTTTGAGCCCTAGATCGAATTGATCTTGGTCGGATTTATCGGAAAGAAGTGAGCTTGCAGCCTGAACAGAAATGCTTGGAGAATCGGTGAAATATGTGGCTGCTGCCGCGGCTTTACTGGGTTCTAATGTAGAAGCGAAGTGTGGGTTTACTAGGAAGAGAAATTCACTTTGTGGGTATTTTTCGAGTAATGGTTTAAGAAAGAATGTCCCTCTATTTCTACGTGAATCCGAGTAAAGGTTTGATAGGAGTGTTAGCTCTACGGCTATATGTGGATCTTTGAAATCAGTAGCATCTAGGGCTCTGTAAATGGCTTCCAGTTCAGCGCCTTCATTTAAATATCCTGCAAGATTGAGGAGGTGGACAGACGCTAAGCTCTGGGTGCTTTCAGCTGAGTCCGGAAGTGCGATAGTGTCCTCTATTTTCGGGTTTGATCTCCGTGATAAATTAGCTATCTGCTGACGGTGGATGTAGGCTTTGTAAAAGCTGTTCCTGAAATCATTTATAGGAGTAGGTTGGCTTGATTGAATTAGGTTATTTTGATTCCTATCGAAACCATCCACTACACCTGAGGCATTGAGTAGGGTGATAAATTTCTGAGTGGCTTTTTCGGTGTAACCAGCATCTTCAAGTAGAATGGCGTGTAAATAGTTGAGGCGCCAGTCGTCAGGGTTTGCTGTGGCTGCGGATTCGATACTGGAGATCGCAGCTTCGAGATAGCCGAGCATGTAAAGTTCTCTAGCAGTGGTTTCGAGCTCTCGCAGGTCAGTTTTGTTGAGGTCTTGCTGGAGGAGTGCGACGGCTTTATTTTCCTGGCCAGTGCGAAAATAGAAACGCATGAGTTTGCTGTGCGCTTGCTGGGAATGTGTGATCTCGTAGGCCTGCGTGTGGTAGCTCTCGGCTTTGACTAGGTTTCCGAGCTGCTCCTCGATCTCAGCCAAAGAGTAGAGGAGGTTCTCGCTTTTGGGCTGGAGGCGGAGAGCTTCGAGAGTGTATTCTTTTTTCGTGTCGAGGTCGTTTTCGTAGTCCGCGATCTGAATCAGAGCCACGATGGGTGCGATAGATTTAGGGTTGCCCGCTTTGCGCTGGAGGAAGGTAGACTTAAGTTCAGATAGCTGTGCTAAGTCACCGCTGAGTCGGACAAGTTGTTTGGACCAATCTAACTTTGACTCTACGGAGGGTGCATTTTCGAATGCTTTCCAAAGGACGTCATAAGCATCCTGGTACATTCCAGCTGATAGGTAATTTTTGCTGAGGAGAGTTTGGAGGTCACTTGCTTGCTCAAAGCGGGTGCTAGCACGTCGAAGTGTGGAGATAGCCTTTGGCAAGTCTCCATTTTTAGCCAACAACTCACTTTCCCAAATCCAAGCAATCTTATCATTGGGTGAGATCTCTTTCCAAAGCTGGACGGTGGCGAGTGCTTCATCAGTTCTCCCAGTAGATCTCTGGAGCTGGGCAAGCTTTCGTAGGAAGGACCCATTGCGGCCATCTGCGGTTTCTACTAATTTCGCAAGAATCTCTGTAGCTTCATCAGTTCTTTTATGTTGGATGAGAAGTGTGGCGAGATAGGAGGTGATGAGTACGTCCTCTGTAGTATTTTGCTCGGTTAGAAACTTGTTGGCACGGTCGATATCCTCAATGGCATAAAGAGTCGCAAGTAGGCATAGATCTTGTGAGGATGGAGCCTCTAATGCTTCGAGTTGCTTGATGGTCTGGTCCTCCAACTCGGAGCGTCTTATGAGTTTGAGGTTGATCCTAATGGCGGATTCTAGCTCCTGGGAGCGCTCTGCTAGATGGAGAAGATCAAGGCCGTAATCTAGTGAGTCTTCTTCTTGTTGGGCGGACACGGCGAGATTACAGAGAGCTGTCAGGTAGCGAGCATCGCTAGCGAACGCTTCTTTGCTCTCAAGTAATGAATCATAAGCAAGCTCAGGTTCTCCGGCATTAGAGAGCGAAGAAGTAAGGCGAATGAGACTTTCGATGTCTGCAGCCGGTAGCGCTTGTTTGAGTGTTTCGACAGCGAGTTGCGTTTTGTTCTCAGTCAAGTAGTAGCCAGCTAGAGCTTCTTTAGCGGTGAGTGCATCGACAGGAGCGGCTGCAGCTTTGAGGATTTCCTCAGCCTGATCTTTTAAATCATTCTGAAGGTAGAGGTGGGCGATACGGATTTGGTCGGTTTCTGTTTCCTCTGCAGCGTTTGCAATGAGTTCAAGGACTGAAAGGACTTCATCAGTCCGCTCTAATTTTTTAAGAAGAGCAATACGCTGGAGCAGTAGGTTATCGGAATTCCCTTTTTGTTTTAGAATGAGGTCGAGTTCCTCGAGAGCTTCCTGATTCTTGTCTGCGCTAGTGAGCAAAAGTATGTAATCTTGTCTTAGATCATGATTATCAGGTGAGCTTTGGAGAAGTTCTTTAAAGAGCTTATTTGCTTCACCCCATTGATCGCTGCTTGCTAATAAGAAGGCGTAGGAGCTTTTAATGTTAGAGCGATACGGATGCTCCGAGTAGAGCTTTTTATAAAAGTCGATCTGACCTGGCAGGTCGCCTTTGCGGTCGAATATAGAGTCAGCTTTACGGAGAATATCTTCCTCTAACCATGAGTCATTTCCAGTATCTTTAAGCGTCGTTGTGAGAGTCGCGAGTGCCTCTTTGTGCTTTTCACCCGCGCTTTGCAGCTCTGCAAGTCGGATACGATAGCGCACCTTTTCATAAGGTTGCTTGGTAATATCGATGAGCTCGGCACACAGCTCCGCAGCTTTCGCAAACTCTCCTTCAGTGGCAGCAGCATCGACAAAATCAATTCCTGCGCTGCTGAGTTTGATCGCTTTTGACCAAAGCTCTAACGCCTTTTCTACTTCATTGACCCGAATATAAGCGGAGCCTAACAGACGCGTTGCTTCGATGGATTGCTCATTGTCTGTGGGCTTGATTTGTTCGAGGTCATTGATGGCTTTCGGAAACTCGAGGTTACGGATATAGAGCTTCGCGCGCATGAGGAGCATCTCTTCGTTTGAAGGTGCTTGAGCTATTGCGTTGCCTAGAGAGGTAATTGCTTCTTCGTTGAGGCCGCGACGCATTTGATAGCGTGATAGTAGTGCCCAGTGCTGCCAGTTTTTTTCATCGCCATTACTTAGGAATGACCCGAGAGCATCAAGGTTTTGTTCTTCAAGCCAAGTGGAGTAAAATCGCTCGAAGAGTTGCTGATTGAGAGGTCTGGACTGTAGGGCTTTATGGTACTTAAGAACCTTGGCGCTGGGCTCGGGGGAAGCGTGGAGAGATGCAAGTCCGAGCGACATCGCAAATGCTAGAGTGGTGAGGCGCATTTTCATAAGTAGATGGAAGTATTGTGGGATATGTCGGCCGCAGACTCTTTCACTAGACAGCAAACAATGTGAGCACACAGAACAAACGTTTATAGACGACTAGAGAGTGCTGGAAAATAGTCTCTCAGCAAGGGGAAAATAGACCATCAATTGTAATGGCTTCTGAAAGAAATGATCCTGTTAGGGTTCTTCTCTCTCTCGCTTATAAGATTGGAGACCTTTCTTCCAGTCGCGCATTTGCTTTTTCGTCATGCGGCCTTGGTCTCCTTCTTTGCGGAGGATGCGGTTCGCTCTTTTCTCTGAGCGCTTGATCTTGGCTTCTTCTAGCACGTCCTTGCTAGTGTGGTCGACGTAGGCCTCTTGAGCGAGAGGTGCGCTGACGCGCTTGTCGTAGAGGCCAGTGACTTCGATGTGGCGCTTGTACAGTCCTTCATGCGTAGGTACGTCGAGGTGATCGCCGATCTGCACCTTTGCTGCGGCTTTGACCGAGGCGCTTGAACGTTTCACTTTTCCAGCATTGCACGCATGAGCGGCTAGGCTTCGGGTTTTGTAGAGACGCACGGCCCAGAGCCATTTATCGATACGGACTGATGTCATTTCTTCCACACTGTTAAAAATCACCAAATTTTTTCCAAATAGCAAGGATGCATCAGCGTGGTTGCATTTGATTTAGAATTTTTGACTAAAATAAAGGGATTAGGTTGTACCGAAATCGAGAGAAAAGCTCATCATTAAATACCTCAAACTGAAGCCAAGCGCAGCCTTCATAAAAGTCGTGCATTTCGTGGTCTGCGGGCTAGGGTGCCGAACTAAACAACGAACTGATCAAATGAAAAAAGTAGCAATCGTGATGGGCAGTAACTCGGATTGGCCGACAATGAAGTTGGCCGCTGAGGCATTAGACAAATTTGGCATCTCATATGAAGCCAAAGTAATCAGTGCACACCGTACGCCGCTTGGCATGGTGGAGTTTGCTCAGCAGGCTGAGGAAAAAGGTTTTGAAGTGATCATCGCAGGTGCTGGTGGTGCCGCGCATTTGCCTGGCATGATCGCAGCGATCACGACACTTCCGGTGCTAGGTTGCCCAGTGAAATCTAGCGCTCTCAACGGCCAAGATTCCCTTCTTTCCATCGTTCAAATGCCAAAGGGTATTCCGGTTGCGACTTTCGCGATCGGACCTGCAGGTGCAGCGAACGCAGCTCTCTTCGCAGTGAGCATACTCGCTGGCCATGACGCTGAGCTGAATGCGAAGCTTAAGGCTTACCGCCAAGAAATGGCGGAGATGGTCGCTGAAATGAAGCTCGAAGATTAATTTTTGTCCCTCATGTCTGATCAGGTATTTCTTCCCGGTTCTACGATTGGTATTCTCGGTTCCGGCCAGTTGGCACGTATGATGTCGCAAGCTGCTCTGCCGCTGGGATACAAGGTGGTAGCTTGGTCAGGTGGCGCGGATAGTTCTGCTGTTGACCGTGAGGTCGACCTAGTGATTGACAGCTCATACGATGACGAAGCTGCCAAGGCCAAGTTTCTCGAAATGGTCGACGTCGTGACCGTGGAGACCGAGAGTCTTCCGCCAGCACTTCTGCAGGACGTGCAGTCTAAGGTCGAGCTTCGTCCGAATGCAAAGTCTGTGCAGATCACTGGTAACCGCGAGCTAGAGAGAGGTTTCCTTGATTCTATAGATGCTGCGCAAACGGAGTTTCGCGTGGTCGACACTGCTGAACAGTTAGAGCAGGCATTTCACGATTTAGCAGGTAACTGCGTGGCGAAGACTGCGACCGATGGCTACGATGGCAAAGGCCAGTGGCGCCTAAAGTCGGTAGAAGATTTAGAAAACTGCAAGGCTGATTGGAATGGTTCCTGCCGCCTTGTGGTGGAAGGTTTTATTCCTTTCATTATGGAATGCTCCGTCGTCGTGGCACGCAATGCTGCTGGCGAGGTGAAAGCATTTCCTATTGTTGAAAATATCCACCGCCACCATGTGTTAGATGTTTCCATTTTACCTGGTCGTGTCGATGACGCCGTGGCTGAGCGCGCTAAAGTGCTCGCTGAAAAAGTGGTCTCAGGGCTCGACTATGTGGGAATTCTCGCAGTGGAACTTTTCGTCATGGAGAATGGCGATGTGCTGGTCAACGAGATCGCACCACGTCCGCACAACTCTGGTCACGCTACGAACGATGGCTGTGTGACCTCGCAGTTCGAGCAACACGTGCGCGCGATCTGTGGACTGACTCTTGGCGATACCCGCCCGCATGGGACTACGGTGATGGTGAATCTTCTGAGTGATATTTGGAAAAGCGATAAGGATGCTTTTGCGAATCCTGAGATCGCAGCTCTGAGTTCTGCGAAATGGCATTTCTACGAGAAAGAATGGAAAGCTGGACGCCGCAAGCTTGGTCACGTGAATTTCGTGGCTCCTACGCTTGATGAAGCGTTGGCTGAGAGCGAGAAGCTACGCTCCGTGTTGTTTGAAAAGGCCTAACTGCTACAGTTCAGTAATCGATTTCAGGGACACGATCTGCGGCAAGATTGTGTTTCAGAAAGAGAGCTTTTAATTTACCGGACTGATAGAGCTTTTTGAACTCGGCATCGAAGCGCTGTTTGAGGTCATCACGTTTATCTGAGAACCCAAAGAAAACGAGTTCGTGAGCAAAGTCTGTGATCAGCCTATAATCGTTTCCGAGTTGGGTTTCTTCCCATAAGAGCTGGATGTCTTTTTCATAATCAAGGACGGCGTCAGTACGCCCCCGCTTGAGCATGAGTAACATGGATTTAAGAGACGTGATCTCAGTGTAGTTTGTTGTTTTAGGCACATATTTTTGGAGGTTATAACCTGTGCGTGAAGTGACATTTTTTTTAGCTAAAGACTCACTTCCTTTCCAGTTACTATAAATAGCTTGGGGGACAACGGCACTGATACTATCTGCCTCGACCGGGTGAGTGGATTGATATTTTCGTGGAATATCCTCGGGATAGGCACCTAACAGGATGTCAGCGTTTCCAGAAATGAGCAGCTTTATGGAGCGTTTAAAGGGCACAAACTGAATCTTCAGCGTGTATTCGGGTTCGGGGTAAATTTCTTTGAGGAGGTCGAAATAGAAGCCTTCTTCATTTTTCGCCGTGTAGCCCTCCCAAACATCGGTAGCTATTTTAATCTCTTCAGCCTGCATAGTGGCGCTGAGGAGAAGGGGTGTTAGAAATCTGAGTAAAGCCTTCATCGCATCTTGCAGCGTAGCAGATAGCGATGAGCTTGTGTACTATTAATCTTAGCTGAGCGTTTAGGTGCGTGGCCATGCATGACCAAACTGGAGATAGATCGCAGTGTCATTTTCGGAAAAACCGACATCGACACCGGTATGCATTCCATGACGTTTGGAGATCATATAGCGAAATCCAGCACCGCCGGTGATGATAGTTTCATTTCTGCTAAAAGGGCCTTTCTCTAGCCAATAGTTACCTGCGCCGATGAAACCTAATAGGCTCCAGCGCTCATGCAGTTGCCAACGCAGCTCGGCTTCAGCTTGGAGGATTCCATCTCCTTGGTAGCGTGCTATGGGCGCACCGCGAAGCTCAAGGTAGGGTTGGCGATAGAAGGGAATGTCTCCAAAGCTTTGTTTAAAATCTCCCCTAGCTGAGAGGTAGAGTTTGTCTTCAATGAGTGGGTGAAAGTGGAGTGTTTGAAATTGAAGGATTTGGAAGTCGTTATCGGCACCAAATGCTTTTTGGTTCCAAAGGACGCCAAGTTCCGAGACCTGCCCTTTGGTGGGGGTGAAAATGTTATCACGCGTGTCGTAGCTGAGAGTCGTATTAAAGGAGCTGAAGACAGTGCTCGCTCCGAGAGCTGATAGATCAATTTCTGCTGGGAGATACTCGCTTCCCGGGAAGCTGCGGACGGAAGCTGTGGAGTTCCCATAAAAGTACTTCAGACCCATATACCAGTGTGAATCTTCTTGAACTCTCCATTCTCCAGCCAATTGGACACCCTTGAGATCAATGTTATAGCTCAATGGGTTGCTGCTAGGAATGATGGATGAGCCTAGGCCGTAGAAGTCGAGATTGACTGAGGCTCCGATGAGTGCAGTTTCGATCTGGAGGCGCTCTTCGAGGTGGTAGCCTGAGTAAAATGCGAACAGGCCTTCAGTGCCATTTTCGGTTGCTAAGCCACCTAAGGCGTAGAAATCAGTTTTCTTACGGCCCTTTGGGCGGTTCATAAAAACTGGTGCGACAGCTGCTCCGAAACCAATTGTTGGTTCTGTAATTGGGACGATGACTGGGTAAAACCCAAAAGGCTTGTCGAGAAATTCACCTATATCGAAAAAGCCGTCGTCACCTGTGAAGCTGAAGCCTATTTCCTCTTTTATGTCTAGCTGGCTTGGATTCTCTGGCATGACTCCTTCTTCAGCTAATAGTGTGGAAGAATAAATGAGTGCGCTGGTGAGAAGGGGAGTCGCTTTCATAATCAGTGAGCCGTAAGAGTATCTTTTCCCTTTGGAGATGAAATGCAAAAAATGGTACTTCACATGGTTCTCGAAGTAAGACCCTCGATATTGAGATTGCACTCTAACTGTCAGTATGATGACTTTGATGCAATGAAAACACTATCGATTCCATTTTCTATTTTAGCTCTGACTGTCAGTCCCTTGATGGCAGAGGTAGTTTCTGAGACTCCAGCGACGGAGGAAAAAGCGTCTCCAATGACGATTGAAGAGCGCAAGGAATCAATAGTTTCTTTGGAAGCATACATTGAAGAGCGCGATGCTCGACTTCAGGAAATTACTGAGGATGTTTTGCGCCTTGATGATCGCCTTCAGGGGAAGGTTGATGGAATCGTTAACAAGCTTGCCTCAGTGAGTGATTCCCAAGATTCTCAGTATCTTGTGAGTCAGGAGAAAATCAAAGTGATGAAAGAACTCGTGAAGAGCATGCAAAACTATCAAGATAATCGTGCTGCATTGATTCGTGATCTTCGAAAAAATGATCCAAATGTTCCAAAGGAGGCAATCGAAATGGATGTAGAGCGGAATAATGAGCTCTCCGAAAAGCGTGTCGAACAGGTGTTGCTACTCTCTAAGTCGTTTACTCAAGAAGATCCCAATATTAAGAAATACACGCGTACAGGTCGTGGCGGGTGGGACCGTGCGGGGAACTGGAATAGTAATGAAAGAATCTCTGGAGCGTATAAACAAAACCAGCGTAACTTTGCTATGAATAAGAAGCAGCGTGATGCGGTCAAGAAAGCTCTTGATGAATCTATTGTACGCTACGAGACACTTGCTAATGGCGTAGAAGACCGCCTCAAGGACCCTAATGTTTCGCCCGAATCACGTGAGCTTATGGAGTCTGAGCTTGGTCATTACAAAGAAGTGCTAGCGAACCGCAAACGTCAAAAAGAAGATTACACTTTAGTGTCTCAGCCAAAGACGAAGCAGATCAGTCAGCGTGCAGCCATGGACCTTGATCAATCACTCGATGATGCGATGAACGATTTCCGCGATGATATCTACCACATCACGAAGAAGCATGAAGAGCTCCGTGAGGAACAAACTAGGATTCAGGAGCTGAAGGTGAATCTAGCAGCACGTCAGCAGTGGCTGGTGGATTATGATGCAGGTAAAGTACAACTCCCTAGTGAATAAAAAGAGCGATGGAAAAGCGAACCTCTACTTCTCTCACTGTTGCGTTGATCTGCAGTAGTGCTCCATTCGCATTGGCTCAAGAGGCCGGTTCGACTCCTGGTGGTTTTTCCTAAATAGACTTTAATATTCTAACTTTCAGAGCTCAGCGTTTAGAAGCGTTGAGCTTTTTTATTGTTTTAAATGGAGTCTAAGGATCCGTTGTATTTCCTCGATAGATTGATCATTGTCCTGCGCGTTATGCCATGCTGGGACGACGAGCTCTGACTCAGTATTGTCTAGATGTGAGCTTACGTATTTAACGAGACCGTCTGAGCTGTCTTCTAATTTACCCGAAAACCCACGGTCACCAATGATCGAGTGGTAAGTGACGTGAGACAGTTTTGGCCTTTTAAGATTGAAGAGGAGTACAGGATTGTTGAATTTCAGGCGTTGGACTCCATCCATCCCGTCATCGATTTGGAGTAGGCTACGCCCGAAGCTCGTGAGATCTTCTTTGTAATGGGCTGGGTTTACGGCCAATGCATTGCGAGGAATCTCAATGAATTTTGAAGCGAATCTGCCGATCCAGTTATTAGCGTATTCTGAACCGCGGTGAGGCGTCGCGATAAAGATGACCCGGTTAACACAATCCAGAGGAGGTTTTTCTAACAACTCTTTGATCGATTCTTTACCTAGAGTGTCGTCATCGAGAGAGTCTGCGGTTTGCTTATAGATTTCCTGTCGTGTTCCCTGGAAATCACGTGTGACCGCACTGGATAAAATTCCACCCATGCTGTGACCAATGATGACCATTTGGTCTGCATTTGAGCCAGCACCCTTGGCCTTCAGGTATTCGTTGAGCTCTCTAATTCCTTTTTTTAAACTAGCTGCATTCAGTGAGAGAGGGAAACCTGTAGGATAGAAGAATGTATAAAACTGATATTTTTCTCTAATGAGGGGATCTTCGATGAGGTTGTGTATGGGATTTACCCACAGGTTAGGCGAGGCTGCGAGACCATGTACGAGTATGATAGGTATACGGTCAGGGTCGACAGGCTCATATGTGTGTAAAGCGTCACTCTCTAGTGCCTTACCTGGCCGGAATACACCTTCTAGACCTTCGTAGATAAACTCCTTAGTCATGCTTTCGATGATGCTATTAGGGGCGGTATAGTTATAGGAATCTTCAGAGTTTTTAATCGATTGCCTTAGATGGATATTTAGATTTTTTTGGTTTTTCCATTGAGGGTGTGCGCTTACAGCAAAGACGTAGCCAATATCTGGAATAAATGGGTCTAGTTTGTCAGTCGACGGAGTGTTAGGGAAGTGCGCCGTCATGCTGATACCGTTTTTGTGACCTAGTATGGTAGATTTACGATTCAAGCTGCGGTAGCGGTTAGAATAATCGAGCCGGTCGAGCCGGGAGGCGTCAGTGTAATAGCTGTCGTAGCTATAGCTAATGGTGTAGCTAATGGTGTAGCTCAGATTTTTGTAACCAAGTGGTTGGTTCCATAGATTGTATTGTTCGATTAGTTCAATCGCACAACCGATGGACTGTTCGTACGCCTTTGCTGCCCATGGATCAGTTTCGTTTTCTAGTAATTGAGCTGCATGTAAGTAACAGACGATTGCTTTTTGGGGTTGGGCGTAGAGGTTACTCGCTCTGTAGATGAAGCAGCGTGCAGACTTTTGATTGTTTCCCGAATGCGACGGCGGTTGGCCTAATTTTTCTGTGAGAGTTCTAGCCGTTACTTTATTCATCATTGGCGCACATGAAGTGGAGCAGAGGATGAATAGGGAGATGAGAGAGAGGAATGTTGAGTACATTTTTAGAAATTGATATGTCCGCGTAAACCAGCGACGATATCGTAATCAGCACGAAGCCCGTCACCAACCAACAACTGTAGATCAGGTGTGATTTGGAGATTAAAGGGTGCTTGATAGCGATAGAATACTTCAAGTACCGCTTGAACATGACCTTTTACGGAGGAATGCCCTACGCCAGCTCCAATCCCGACTAGGTCATCTTCTCGCACTATCTGTCCAATACCGATGACTGCCATTCGATCAAGGTCTGTTTGCTGCCCTTGGCTTTCAGCAATGCGGGCAAAGAGCGATCTATCCATTTCGCTATAATGTTGCTCGAAGGTTAAACTAAATCCGAAGTCATTTTTAAGATCTTCTGTCGCATCGGCCCCCCATGCTAGAAGTTGCAGATGGTTGCTACAGTGATCTTCATTTCCCCATTCGTAGCCACATTGGATTCCGCTAAAGAGATCACTAGCATTGAGGTCGAAGTCTACTTGCGCTCCAGATTTACTTGCCTGTACTTGGGTGAGGACTCCTGTGAGACTGAACTTGTCATTAATTTGCCAACGTCCAGTAGCTCCTGCTCCGAATCGAGGGAAAGCTACTGTGGGGTTGGTAGAGAAAACTCGGTTGAGAAAGGATGTTTTCGCGCTTCTTAGTGCATGATTGTCTATGCGGCTTTCGATGGAGAGTTGTCCATAGCGCAGCTCTAGTTTGCCATCATGAAATACCTGTTGAATATAGAAATCGGGTATTTCAAAGCCACTATTGGAAAATCCATCAGTGGTGCCCAAGAAACTCCCAATGGCGGGAGCCAACTCAGCAGCCGATAAGGCTAACAATTTATGGCGGTAACGGAATCTAAATTTGAGGGACAGAGCACCATCTTGCGCAACACCAAGCTTATTAAGCAGAGGGCTCGGGTATTTTTCATCGATGAAGACATAGCGCCCAGTGAGAGCTGTCTCGGCTGAAGCTCCACTTTTACTATCTACAACAGCACCCTGTACTAGCGCACTGTATGTAAGTGAAACGTCAAGTCGATCGTTACGGAAAATCGACTGTGAAGAAGTGTCACTATTTTTGAGGCCGGCTAGTGAAAGGTCTGCGGACTCATCCACCCCTCCCTGTACAGCAGAAGTTAGCAGAAGGCATAAAGCCATGCTATACCGTAAAAAATGCATTGATTCCATATCTGAGTGATTGCCTCTCTTTTGTCAATCTAGCTCTACCATAGTCATACTTTCTAAATATTTAAAGTGAGTGAAATAGCGACGTAAATTGTTTCATTTTCACCCTAGTCATTGAGTTGTTTTTGCAATATATCTCGTACTGCTATGTCGATGAACACTCTAGAAAATGTTAGAGTGTTCATCGGTTTTCAGATAACTCTTACCTTCATTTATGAATAAACCTATCTTCTCTCTACCGTTCATTATTTTTGCATGCACGACATCTCTGGTTTGCGCTCAGGAAACTGCCGAACCTACTCCAATTAGTAGCGAAAAGGAAAGCCCTAGTCGGAGAGTTATCCTTCGAAAAGGCATACATCTTCCTTCATGGAATGAAGGGAAGAGCAAAAAAGAGATCACAGATTTTATCAATGCGGTGGTTGATAAATCCAGTGACAGCTATGTCAAACCAGCAGATCGGGTGGCGGTCTTCGACAACGACGGTAATCTGTGGGCCGAACAACCGATGTATTTTCAGGTCTTGTTTGCGTTCGATCAGGTGAAAAAAATGGCTCCGGAGCATCCTGAGTGGAAGAAACAGGAGCCCTTTAAGTCCATCCTAGAAGGAGACACTAAGAAGGCGCTCGAGGGCGGCAAGGAAGCATTACTCGAACTGATGGCAGCAACGCACACAGGCATGACTACTGAAGAGTTTGCTAGCTCAGTGCGAGAGTGGATTGATACAGCGGAACACCCAACTACTGGAAAGTCGTACAAGAAGATGGTCTATCAGCCAATGATAGAGCTACTTGACACACTGCGCGCAAATCGTTTTCAGACCTATATCGTCTCAGGCGGTGGAATTGATTTCATGCGAGTCTTCGCAGAAGAGGTCTATGGCATTCCGCCTGAGCAAGTGATTGGTAGTTCGGTGGAAGTAAAATTTGAAATGCGTGATGGTGTGCCAGTAATCGTTCGCGAACCAAAGATTGGCTTCATCGATGACGGCCCAGGCAAGCCAGTAGGGATTCACACACATATAGGGAAGCGTCCAATTGCTGCTTTTGGCAATTCTGATGGCGATCTTCAGATGCTACAGTGGACCGCTGCTGGTGAGGGTGAGAGCCTTTGTGTCTATATTCACCATACAGATGCCGAACGCGAGTGGGCATATGATTCACCATCACATATTGGTCAGTTAGATAAAGGCCTGACCGAAGCAAAATCTAAGGGCTGGACTGTCGTCGACATGAAAGCCGAGTGGAAGACCATTTTTCCTGAACAAGAGCGTCCAAACCGAAGTCTTGAACCACGAAAGAGATCTATACCGAAATAATAAAACAATGAAAGTAACACCATGCGCTTAAGTTAACGCGCATGAGTGTTGTCTTAATAGCGTTGTTAGTTGGTATGATTACGAGTGTGAATCAAGAGGAAGCGGAACGGTGACTTTCCTTTTTCTTTTTATCTTAGCTTGGATGCTCGCCAGTGCTTTTTAGCTTGGTCGGGAAGATTGTTTTTTTTGAGCTACCTTGTAGAAATTATTCAGTGGTTCCTGCGTTTCAGTAGTCAAAAAACGAGCTGTATCATACGAGATGAAGTATACTAACAAGTAAGGAGCTTGGTTTCCTCTTGGAGTATTTCTACGTAGCGTCTAGCCAATGGTGAAGGAATAGGTTGTAAGGGTAGAGCTATCGAGAACTGTGCGTTCGGCATCTGTTGACGAGAACGCAGCTGACAAAGCTGGTCTGTGAAGTAATCGTTGTGATTGATAAATGCGTGACTCAAGAGAATCGCGTCACTTTGTGTAGCCATGAGATAGAGTGCTCGGTAATCGTCGCATTCGTGAGCTCTATGGATATCCTTTACTGCTATGCCGTCTTCTCGACAGAGTTCATGCAGGTGTTCTTGGTATATAGGGGGAAGGAACTGCGAAAGGAGAGGGTAATCTACAAAGTCTGAGAGACTAACATGATCCTTTTTTAGTAATGGGTGGTTTTTGCGAACCCACCAAAGAGCTTCAGTTTCTAAGAGGCTAATCACCTCAAATTGCCTCTCTTTTTTTAAGACCTGATCTATTCCAATGATTAAATCTAGTTCGCCATTAGCTAAGAGTTCCATGAGTCGCATCACATTGCCCAAGACTGTAGTGATCTCTACTTTCGGATATTCTTTGATGAAGCGTGTTCCTAGTTTTGGCTGTAGCATGTCAGCGATCGTTGGGTTCAAGCCCACACGTAATGAACCGTGATCTATCGAGTCAAATTGCGCTAGTTTTGGTTTGATCGCCTCTACGCTTTGGAGAATCGTTTTTACTTCCTTGAGCACCTGCTCTCCATGCGGAGTAAGAAACATTTGTCTTCCATGTCGTTGGAGGAGCACGGCCCCATAGTATTCTTCTAAGAACTGTATACTGCGGGTCAATGATGATGGACTGATGTGGATAGTTCGAGCCGCTTGTCGAATACCATTGGAGTTAGCTACAGCTATAAAGTGTTGGAAGTGGCGGAGCTCGATCATTGTTCTCTGAAGAACAACATGAAGAATTAAAAATAACAACAAAGACTATATAATGTTGCTGGTTGGACAACGGTTGTGACGTTAGATTTCAATTCTATATAAGAGATTATTTAAATCTTTTCGATTGAATAGAAATTTTTAATTAAAATGAAACCATTAACAAATACGATTCAGTTCCTTAAAAATAGAGGGAAATTGCCTGTATGCAGCGTTATGTGTACCGGGCTAATGATTAGCGGAATTGGGTTAGCTTCAGGTGAAGTTATTACTCAGAAGCCTAATATTTTACTCTTAGTTGCAGATGATACAGCGTTTGGCGATATTGGAGCTTTTGGCTCAGAAGTGAAAACTCCTAACATGAACAGGATTGCTCAGTCTGGAGTAAGATTTACCAACTTTCATGTGTCACCAGTTTGTTCTGTAACGAGGTCAATGCTACTTACTGGTAATGATAGTATTGAGGTTGGACTGGGAGCATTTGACTACTCTGTTTATCCGGCTACGAGAGGAAAGAAAGGTTATGAAACTTACCTTACGGATGATGCTGTAACTATCTCCGAACTGCTAAATGACGCTGGTTATGAAGTATATAAATCAGGGAAATGGCATTTAGGTGGCGATAAGCCAGGAAGTAAAGGTCCTTTGGTCTGGGGATTTACTAAGGAATTCGGAATTTATTCTGGTGGATCGAACCATTGGAATAACTTGGCAATGACTCCAGATTTCCATGATCCAGAAGGACTCACTAAAAAAAGGGTGGAAGAATGGACGTTAAATGGAAAACCATTTGATAGGCCATCTGGAATTTATTCGGGTGAAATCTACACGAAATATATGTTAGATTTTATCAAGGATGGAGCAAAAAAAGAGAAACCGTGGTTTGCTTATATGGCATTTACAACGGCTCATTTTCCGATCCAAGCTCCTGAGGATTTGATTATGAAGTACTATCCTATGTATCTAGAGCTTGGTTACGCGGGCTTAAAAAAAGCTAGATATGAAAGTCTTAAAAAGCATGGTCTTATCTCACATGAGGCTACAGAAGCTCCATTTAATAATTTGACTAAGAGATGGGAGGACCTGACCCAAAAGGATAAAGAAAAGCAGGCTAAGATCATGGCCACCTATGCAGCTATGATTGAAGACCAAGATAACCGAATCGGTCAAATTCTGGACTATCTGGAAACTTCAGGTCAGTTAGATAATACGCTAGTTGTATATCTAACTGATAATGGTCCAGAAGGTCTTGAGCCAACCAACCCTAAGACTGGTAACCCTGAGCTGGCGAAGTGGATTGAAAATCAATTCGATTCTTCATTTGAGGCTATCGGTACAGCAAACTCCGAGAATGTCATTGGTACTTCATGGGCAAATGCTGCTACTGGTGGTTTACAGTGGTGGAAGTGGTTTATCGGCGAAGGAGGTATCAGAGTGCCCATGATGATCGTCCCTCCTGGTGGATTTAGTGAGCATTATGAACGTGCGGGCGAAAAATCTAACGCTGTAGTTTATGTGAAAGATATACCGATGACCATATTGGAGTATGCAAAAGTAAAGCACCCAAAGACCAAGTATAAAAACCGTGAAATCGTTGAGCCGAGTGGAATAAGTATTAAACCATTTCTTGATGGAAAATCTGAGGAAGTGAGATCTGAGAAAGATTGGTGGGCATTTGAATTATTTGGGAATGGCTACCTTATGCAGGGTGAATTTAAAGCAATGAAGGTTCGTACCGGTATGTTTGGTGACGGTAAGTGGCACCTCTATAATGTTGTTTCAGATCCCTCAGAGTCTAAACCGTTAGAGTCTAAACACCCAGATAAACTCAAAAAGATGATTAAGCTTTATGAATCTCATGTAACCCAAAATAATATTCTAGAAGTTGATGCGGCATGGAATCCATTCCAAGGCGCGAGTGAGTAGTAGAGCAAAAATTGTTTGATGTTATGCCTCGTAAATAAGAGGTCACTTCTGTATTAGTGTATTCTCTCAATAATGAATTTTTCAAATTAAACTAAATTAGAATGAAACCAAAACTACGTACATTTGGATTCCTGAAATTCTCAGGAGCTAAATTTATAGTCGGATCGGTCGTTGCAGCTACAGCTGTGATCATCGGTAGTGTAGACTCCGCGTCTGCAGCAGATAAGAAAAAGCCTAACATTCTCGTCATTTGGGGCGATGATGTCGGCCAGTCTAACATCTCAGCCTACACTAAAGGCATGATGGGTTACACCACTCCCAATATCGACCGTATCGCTAACGAAGGTCTGATCTTTACAGATTACTACGGTGAGCAATCGTGCACAGCGGGTCGTTCCTCCTTTATCATGGGACAGAGCGTTTTCCGTACAGGCCTTTCCAAAGTGGGCCTTCCGGGTGCGCCAGAAGGCATGAGCGAAAAGGACATCACCATCGCTGGTGTGCTCAAAGATCAAGGCTATGCTACGGGACAGTTTGGGAAGAACCACCTTGGAGACAGGGATGAGATGCTTCCGACAAACCACGGATTCGATGAGTTTTACGGTAACCTTTACCACCTCAATGCTGAGGAAGAGCCTGAAAATGCGGACTACCCAGCTGACATGAAAATGCCAGACGGTCGCACATTCCTCGAGACCTACGGTCCACGCGGTGTGATCAAGTCGTCCGCTGACGGCAAGATCGAAGACACTGGCCCACTCACTAAAAAGCGTATGGAAACTGTCGATGACGACACTTCCGCTAGAGCGATCGACTTCATCCGTCGTGCGCACAAAGCTGACAAGCCATGGTTTGTTTGGTGGAGTGGTACTCGCATGCACTTCCGTACTCACATGAATGATGAGAAAACGAAGGAGATCAAAAAAATGTACCCTAAAGCTGACGAATACTCATGCGGAATGGTTGAGCACGACATGCACATTGGTGATTTCCTCAAGGTTCTCGACGAGCTCGGAATCGCGGACAACACCATCGTTCACTACTCCACAGATAACGGCCCACACTACAACACGTGGCCGGATTCAGCTGCCACACCGTTCCGTGGTGAGAAGAATACGAACTGGGAAGGTGGCTGGAGAGTTCCTTCTGCTGTGCGTTGGCCTGGTGTTGTGAAGCCTGGTTCTATTTCGAATGGAATCGTTCACCACATGGATTGGCTCCCTACCTATGCTGCTGCTGCTGGTAACAAGACGATCAAGCAAGACCTCCTCAAGGGATACACTGCTAAGTCACTCGGACGGACCTACAAAAACCACCTCGACGGCTACGACCTTTCAGCGCACCTCGCTGATCCACAAAAAGTGGAAAGCCCACGTAAAGAGATTTTCTACTTTACTGATGACGGTGACCTTTCCGCTCTCCGTTACGGACCATGGAAATTGATCTTCATGGAGCAAAAGACCGTCGGTGGTTTCCGTGTGTGGATGGATCCATTCGTGCCTCTCCGTGTGCCACTTATTCTCAACCTTCGTCGCGACCCATACGAGCGCGCTCCGATCACATCGAACACCTATTATGATTGGTTGCTAGACCGTGCGTACCTTCTCATACCTGCTCAGGCATACGTCGGTCAATTCTTTGAGACGTTCAAGGAGTTCCCACCACGCCAGAAAGCTGCTTCTTTTGACCTTGGTCAAGTGTTGGAGAAGCTGTCAGAGCCCGTGAATAAGTAAAATAAATTTCCTCAAAGCGTGCTCATTCTGAGCACGCTTTTTCTTCCTTAATTAAGCTTCTACATTAAATGAATATTAAAAACCTGCTCCTAGCTGCCACCTGCTCTCTAGCAATCGGCACCTCAGTCCAAGCGGCTGACAAACCCAACATCCTGATTATTTGGGGTGATGACATCGGCCAGTTCAACCTCAGTTACAACAATCGCGGTATGATGGGTTATATGACTCCAAACATCGATCGCATCGCCAACGAAGGCGCTCTCTTTACTGACTGGTACGGTCAGCAGAGCTGTACCGCTGGTCGCGCAGCCTTCATCACTGGACAGTCACCCATGCGTACTGGTCTCACTAAAGTAGGCCTCCCAGGTTCTCCTGAAGGGTTGATGGTAGAAGATCCTACGATTGCAGGACTTCTTAAATCTCACGGTTACATGACTGCTCAGTATGGTAAAAATCACCTTGGCGATCGTGATGAAATGCTCCCGACTAACCATGGATTTGATGAGTTCTACGGCAACCTCTACCACCTCAACGCTGAGGAAGAGCCAGAGAATGAAGACTACCCGACAGACCCAGCATTCAAGAAAAAATTTGGCCCTCGAGGTGTAATCGAAAGCACTTCAGACGGTAAGATCAAGGACACTGGTCCACTCACTAAAAAGCGCATGGAGACGGTCGATGGTGAAGTCACCGCCAAAGCCCTCGATTTCATGGATCGCGCTAAGAAAGCAGACAAGCCGTTCTTCCTCTGGTGGAACAGCACACGTATGCACGTCAATACGCACCTCAAGCCTGAGTCACGCGGCAAGACTGGTCTCGGCATCTATGCTGACGGCATGGTCGAGCACGATTTCATGGTTGGGCAACTGCTCGATAAACTCACAGAACTCGGTCTCGATGAAAACACAATCGTGATGTACTCCACAGACAATGGCGCTGAAGTATTCACATGGCCAGATGGTGGCACGACGATGTTCCGCGGTGAAAAAGCAACCCAATGGGAAGGTGGATTCCGCGTTCCTACCGCTATTCGTTGGCCTAAAGTCATCAAGCCAGGAACTGTGATCAATGAACTTTGTGCTCATGAAGACATGCTTCCTACACTACTTGCTGCAGCGGGTGACACCACTGTGAAAGAAGACCTCCTTAAAGGTAGAAAAGCAATCAACAGAGACTACAAAGTGCACCTCGACGGCTACAACCTACTCCCCTCGTTCAAAGGCGAGACAAAGGAATGGCCACGTAAGGAATTCATCTATTGGACAGATGACGGAAACGTAGCTGCACTACGCTTCAACAACTGGAAAGCAACATTCCTCCAGCAAGAAGCTCATGGCATGGACGTGTGGATCAAGCCTTTCACCGTACTTCGTGCCCCGGTGTTGGTGAATCTACGTATGGATCCTTTTGAGCGCGCTCAAGAAGAAGGTGTGGGTTACCCGCAATGGTGGATGGACCGCATGTATATGATCGCTCCAGCTGCCAGCTATGTAGGTGAATGGTTACAGAGCTTCAAGGAGTTCCCACCACGTCAGAAGCCTGGAACCTTCAGCCTCGACCACGTGATGGAAAGCATCAACAAAAGCGCTGGCGACAAGTAATAAGTCTCAAAATAAATCGGGATGTTTCAGCAGTGAAGTGTCCCGATTTCTATTTTTTTAATATCTAGTATTCTAAATTTTCTATGTCGTCACACGCATCTATTAAGCAGCTCCAAGAATGTATGGAGGCTTCTATCATTGGTCAGGAATCCGTGGTTAAAAGCATTCTCCTTAGCCTCCTCTGCAATGGAAATATCTTGTTAGAAGGACTTCCTGGATTAGCAAAAACACGTGCGGTGAAGAGTCTTGCAGAGCATTTGGTAGCAGACTTCAGCCGAATTCAGTTCACCCCAGATTTACTTCCTTCTGACATCACTGGTTCGGAAATGTACTTGGGCGAAGACTCTGCTGAGCGCTTTGAGTTCAAGGCTGGTCCTATTTTTGCCAATATTGTCCTCGCGGATGAGGTGAACCGAGCTCCTGCCAAGGTGCAGGCAGCGCTGTTAGAGGCGATGGAAGAACGCCAAGTGACTGTGGCTGGCGAGACGCATAAGATGCCGCCACTCTTTATGGTGATGGCGACTCAGAACCCGATTGAACAAGAGGGAACCTATCCGCTTCCAGAAGCGCAGATGGATCGATTTTTAATGCATGTCTCTATCGATTATCCGAGTGATACCGATGAAAAGGCCGTGATGCGCCTAGTGCGTGGAGAGTCTGTCGCGGGTGCAAAGCAGGTGGAGAAGGTATCCGTACCTCAAGAAGCTGTCTTTGCTGCTCGGGCTGAAATTGACCAAATCGAAATCAACGATGCGATGGAAGAATATATTGTAGCGCTTGTTGCTGCGACTCGTAGACCTGCAGATTTCGATGCTGACTTAGCGCGCTACATTCAGGTTGGAGTGAGTCCTCGCGGGACTATTGGTCTCGATAAATCCTCGCGAGCACATGCGTGGTTAGAAGGTCGAACCAGTGTGACTCCAGATGACATTCGTGCAGTAGTAGGAGATTGCCTACGTCACCGTATAGGCCTCACTTACGAAGCGCAAGCGGATGGCCTCACGAGCAATGATGTTATTGCCAAGCTCGTCAAGTTGGTGGCAGTAGCGTAGGGAAAATTAGGAATTAGGAAAAACTTCTGTGGACTGGACTAAAATAAAGCGAGTGAAGGGAGAAAGCCCAGCGGAAACGCAGGGGGTCTACGCTTCTCTTGAGGAATTGATTCGTCTGCAGTTTTTAACACGCGACTTTTCTTTTTTACCGAGTCAGCCAGTGCAGTCGGTTCTGGCTGGGCGCTACGCCTCACGCCTTCGTGGTCGTGGCCTAAATTTTGAAGAACTGCGCAAATATCTCACGGGCGATGATGTCCGGATGATCGACTGGAAGGTCACCGCACGGACGCGTGAACCTTATGTGCGAGTGTATACGGAGGAAAAAGATCGCTCCGTCTTAGTGATTTGCGATCAGCGCATGAACATGTTTTGGGGCACGCGTGAGCGGTTGAAATCTGTCACGTCAGCACAGTTAGCGGCACTTGCTAGCTGGCGAGCCACCGCGGTGGGTGACCGAGTAGGCGCAGTAGTTTTTAATGATGAGCAGATTATCGAGCATCGACCTCAGCGTAGTCAGAAGAGTGTGATGGCTGTGCTTAACTCAGTGGTTAAAATGAACCACGAGCTGCATGTTGAGTCAGAGCAGGAGCCAAATCCCGCAATGCTGAATGAGGCTCTAAAGAAAGCTCTAAAGTTGGCGACTCACGATATGTTGGTGGTCATAGTGAGTGACTTTTATGGTGTCGATAAAACGACCGAGAAGCTCACGGCTAAACTGGCGCAGCACAATGATGTGTTAGGCCTGTTAGTTACTGACCCTATTCGCAACGATCCTAGCTCACACCGGGTGACGGCGAGTGATGGTAAGCTCCAGGTAGAGCTACCCTTTGATCGTAAAGTGGTACGGGAAAAGGTAGCTGAAAGCTATAAGCAAGAACGCGAACAGATCACCCACTTTATGCGTAAGATTTCTGCTCCCTTGTTAGAGGTGAGTAATGAAGGAGATGTGGTGCAGCAGATGAGGAAATTACTAGGAGTGCCAGCGAGGTAAGTCATGGAGAATTTAAGCTTAAATGATCTGCGAGACTTCTCGGAACCACTGAGCCCCAGCTGGTGGCCGCTTGCGCCTGGGCTTGTCTTTGCATTGCTCTTGAGTGCGTGGGTTATCCTTTGTCTGGGATGGTGGTGGCTGCAAAAGCGCAAGGCTTCGGCCTACCGACGTGCTGGCCTGGCATTATTAGAAGAGGCGACCACGCTGCGTGATCTTTCTGTGGTGCTCAAGCGTGTGGCGATGGTCAGCTTTGGCCGTGAGCAAGTCGCTTCCCTCTATGGAGCGGAATGGGTCAGCTACCTTGAAGCATCTTGCTCAGGGGTGAGCCTAGAGCCATTGACTGATGCAAGTGCGCAAGCTGTCTCAGCGGATGTACGTAAGCAGGCTTCAAAATGGATTAAGGAGCACCAATGTTAAGTTTTCTCCATCCTTGGTTATTTGTTTTGGTTCTTCTTCCGCTTGTTTTGTGGAAGGTGCTACCGGCGTATCGACAGGCGCGGCAGGCGGTGCGTGTGCCGTGGTTTCACCGCGTATCGAAGCTGGTAGGAGGTACTCCTTCTGAGGGGGCTGTAGTGGCGGAGACGCGATGGCTACAGCTGCTCTTTCGTTACTTCTTATGGATTTTGTTAGTCGGTGCTTTGGCCCGTCCTCAGTGGGTAGAGCCAGCTATTTCACGTGTCACGCCGACCCGTGACCTCCTTCTTTTAGTAGACCTCTCGGGCTCGATGGAGACCAAGGATTTCACAAATAAAAAAGGCGAGCAAGTGGATAGACTTACCGCAGTAAAAGAAGTGTTAGATGACTTCCTTACTCGACGGGAAGGTGATCGAGTCGGTCTGATTGTCTTTGGAAATGCCGCATTTGTGCAGGTTCCATTTACTCAAGATTTAAAGGTGTGCCGTCAGTTGCTCAATGAGACTTCGACTCGGATGGCTGGGCCACGAACAGCCTTCGGAGATGCGATTGGGCTGGGGATCACCATGTTTGAACGCAGCGACAACGAGGATAAGCTGATGATCGCTCTGACGGATGGTAATGATACGGGGAGTAAGGTGCCACCAGCGGAGGCCGCCTCCATAGCTCGTGATAAAGGCATTGTGATTGATGTGGTAGGAGTGGGTGATCCTAGCGCCACAGGTGAAGAGAAGTTAGATGAAGAAGCTCTCAGTGCCGTGGCAAAGAACACTCAGGGGCTGTACTTCCATGCGGATAATCGTGAGGAGTTAGAAAGCATTTACACAGAAATTGATCAGATGGGGACGCGTGAGATCGAATCCGAGTCCTATCGTCCGCGTCGTGATCTGTTCCACTGGCCTTTGGCCGTGTGTCTATTGCTGAGTCTTATAAGCTCTGCTGTCCACTGGCGTTTGCAAACTAAGGAGGTAGAGCATGCTTGATTTTCACTTCATTCGCCCATGGTTCTTGCTGGGACTCCTGCCTGTGCTTGGTATGGTGTTTCTTTTGCTACGCAAACAGCAAGACGGAGCAGCCTGGATGAAATTCATGGACCCTCGTTTGCTGAAACACCTATTAGTGGGTGAGGGGAAGCAGGCCAAAATCAAGCCAGTGCAAGTGCTGAGCATTATTTGGATACTCAGTGTGATAGCCTTGGCTGGACCGAGCTGGCGCAAGCAGCCTTCGCCATTTTCAGATGACCAAGCGGGCTTAGTACTGCTGCTCAAACTCAGTGGTTCTATGGAAGCCACGGATGTGCAGCCATCGCGGATGGAGCGAGCTAAGTTTAAAATGCGCTACCTATTAGAGCAGCGTAGCGGCGCAGCCAGTGCATTGATTGTTTATAGTGGAAGCGCTCACCTTGTGATGCCGTTGACTAAGGATGATGCTATTATTTCAAGCATGGCAGAAGGCTTGACGCCTGAAGTGATGCCTAGTCAGGGAGATGATTTAGCAGCAGCTATCTCTACTGCTGCAAGCTTGCTAAAAGATGCTGGAGTTCCGGGTTCGGTTCTGGTGATTGCTGACTCGGTCGACCCTTCACAGGCGGCGAGTCTAGCAGATGTGGCTCCTCAGCTGCCTGTGCAATTTCTTGCTATTCAGGCAAGTGGTTCAGCTGTCGATGCTGGGCTGGAGTCTGCAGCAGCAGCGAGAGGCGCTGAAGTCATTCGCATGACCGATGATGACTCAGACGTCCTGCGGGCGCAAAGTTTGGCTGAGAGTAAGATGCTCCATGCGGCGAGTGAGGACGGAAGTGAGCGCTGGCAAGATGCTGGGTACTGGCTGTTACCAGTGATTCTGCTAGGCGCCGGATTTTGGTGTAGAAAGGGTTGGCAGATTTGAGAGGAGAAAGGAAAAAGGGAATAGGAAGAAGGGTGTTCGCTACCGCGCTGGTGGGAGCTGTTCTCTTGTGCCTTGGAAATCTTATTTGGGGAGATGGTTTTGCTCTGCGGACTGCGGATCAGAAGGGGTATGGGCAGTATAAAAAAGGCGAGTACGAACAAGCGACGGAACAATTTTCTAGCCCTATGTGGCGCGGTCTGTCTCTTGCGAGAGCTGCAAATTTCAAGGAATCGGCAAATGTATTTTCAGGTATTCAGACTGCTGAAGGGTTCTATAATTATGGAACCTCTCTGGTAATGTTAGGAAAGTATTCTGCCGCGATTGAGGCATACGATAAAGCGCTAGCATTGGGGCCGAGCGAAGATGCGAGCACCAATCGTGCAATCGCTGAGGCGCGGATGAAAGCCCTAGACTTCGAAGGCGGAAATATGACTGATGGTATGATTGGCTCTGATGGAATTACCTTTGATAAAGGTAAGGGACCGCCAAAAGAGGACGCCGGTGAAGAGGTGGTTCAAGGTGGTAAACTTAACGATGCACAGATGCGTGAAGTCTGGCTGCGTAAGGTACAGACCAAGCCTGCCGACTTCTTAAAAGTAAAATTTATGTATCAAAACGCAGAGCCTAAAGCGGAAGGAGGAACGAATGAATAAGTGGCTTATTCTCGCCTTTACTCTGCCTATGGTTTTGCAAGCTGCCGATCCTGTGGTGGTGCGCACTAGTGTGCAGCCTACTGAGGCATGGCAAGGGCAACGCGTGCAGTTCACCATCGAGGTGTTAGGGAGAGACAGTTGGGCTCAGATTCCTAACATACCGGCTTTGAAGGTCACTGGCGCCTATGTGCTGCCAGCGGAAAGCCAGGGGGTACGGAGTCAGGAACAGATCGATGGAGCCTCCTACACAGGTCAGCGCTACGAGCTTTCTGTGTATCCCCAGAGCGGTGGGGCTATCCAAATACCAGAGACGCCTGTGCAGGTTTCCCTGAGCACCTTCGGCAGTGGTACTGCGCCGACTACTGTAGACGCCAAACTTCCTGCGACAGAGTTCCAGTGCAAGGTGCCTCCCGGTGCCGAGGGTGTAAAATGGCTGGTCAGTACAAACCAATTCAAGGCCACCCAGACATGGTCGAGTGAGGCCACAGAGCTGAAGGTCGGCGAGGCACTGAAGCGGAGCATTTCTCTCACTGCCGAGGATGTCTCAGGCATGGCATTTCAGCCGATCGAGTTCCCGCCGATGCAGGGGCTGGGGATCTATCCGTCAGAGCCGAGTGTGCATGACCAGCGCGATCGAGGCAGCCTGAGTGGAACCCGTGAGGAAGAGGTGACCTACATTTTCCAAGGAGCTGGGGTTGCCGATATTCCAGCCATTGAACTGGTCTGGTGGGATGTCCAGAATGAGCAACTCAACAAGGTAGTTCTCGAAGGGCGCAAGGTGACTGTGACTGGTGGAGCGACGGCTAGTTATCATGCTGAGCACAAAGCTGGCATCGACAAGAGCACATGGTGGTGGATCGCAGCGAGTATTTCGGCTTTCATTGCCTTGTGTCTGTGGAAACGAGCTACTCTACTCAGCTTATATAAGGACTGGAAACGCCAAGGTGCAGAGCGTGAGAAGCTGTACTTCGACCGCTTCAGTGAAGCTGCAGGGACAGGCGATATCCGTCACACGGTGGCTGCTCTGATGCAGTGGTTAGACCGGATCAATACGAGCTCCACACCCGCCCAGTTAGAGCCATTTCTACAGAGCTACGCTGAAGGGGAGTACGATCTAGAAAATCTACTCCACCAACCACGAGAACTCTACCCGCTGATGGTGTCGGCTAGAAAAAACTGGTTGAAAGCAGAGAAGCAGCGGGTGAAAGTAGATGCCCTCTTGCCGAAGCTGAATGGTTGACAGACTGTTAGATAAAAGGCTAAAGCCTATGCATGTCTCTTTTTAGTCGTTTGAGCAGCCTCGTTTATTGCATTGTTTTTTTGTCCCTTTTTCAAGGCCACTTGATGGCAGCTGAGCAAGTACTCCAATTGCTCGGTCCAGAGGGTAAGCCTGCTATAGGGCTAGACGTTTTTGTGTATCGATCTGCATATGATTCTGTGACTCAAGAGAAAGTCACAGCTGGTAAGAGTGATACACTTGGTAAATTTTCATTTGATCGGCCAGTTGCTCTGAAAGAAGAAAGAGACCGCTACACAATTTTGGTGGAATCAGATGAATTCGGTTTTAATTTTTTCAATCCATTTAGATGGGAAGCTACTGAGGAACTAAGATTGAGAGAGAATAGTGAGACCCTGAGTCTTAGGTTTGTAGATTCTGAAGGGAACCCTGTAAGAGGATTGAAATTCTCATTAGCGAACCTCTTTCTAGCAGAGACTCTTAACGCAAATTATAATAATAGCCACTTCTCTATGATGGAAGATCACACAACTTCTTTATCGAGAGTTTCCGATAAGAATGGGGAGCTAAAGTACTCGGGTTTACCCAAGGGAAGCCATGTGTACCTCAATCACAATGACCCACGATTTGCCAAGTTATCGGGGAGAAACAGCTACAAGTACAAGCTGAAAACTCAAGCAGGACTACAGCAAGTGACATTGCTTCCGGCTGCAAAAATTGTGGGTAAAGTAATTGGTATGGATGGCAATCCAATCTTAGGAGTCGAAGTGAGCTGTTTGACTAATTACCAGCCAAAATATGATGGTTGTGGAGGAACGACTATGACTACAGAGGATGGTGTTTATGAAATTGGTCAATTGCGCCCGAATAGCTATTCATTGAAGGCTGAGCTGAGTGAGGAAATGCAGGTGAACTATGTAGCTCCATTGTTGAGCATTAGCCTCAATGAAGGTGAGGTCTCTACAGGGCATGACATCCGTCTTGAAGAAGGTACACTCGTGCAAGGCTGTGTGCGCGATAAAGTAAGTGGGAAAAAGTTAACAGTTCAAAATGCAGTAGTAAGTGTTGTCCCTAAACCACAACTTTCGCCAGTTCAGTTACGCCGTGTGGATTTTAAACCTGATGGGTCGTATGCAGTGCGAGTTCCCAAGGGAAGACATACGCTCTATACTGGTGCAAGATTAGATGAGTACGACCATTCCTCAATAGAGAACTTTACAATGGATGCCAAATCAAGAGGTAGCATACTGCATGATTTTGAAATGGAACCCAAACTTGATGCGCACTTTGTGACTGGAAAGGTGGTTGACCAAGAGGGGAATGCGGTTGCTGACGCTTTAGTCAATGGAGTGGGAAGGAATTGGGGTCACAGTTTTCCTTCAACCAAGACGGATAGCTCTGGCTCGTTCCGTTTCTATGTGGGTAGTAGAAATGGTAAAGATTGGCTTGGAGTTTTCGCAATGACTGAGGATCTGATTTCTGTTGTGAAAAAGGTGGAGCAAGGAAACGAGTCTCAAATTGAAGTGAAACCTAAGGCTAGCCTGACGGGACGACTTGTAGACGGAAAAGGGGAAGCATTATCAGATGTATTAATTAGATATAATCTAGTGGGTTACTATCAAGGTGACATTGGAGAAAAAGCAGCATCAGAAGTTATGACAGATACTGACGGTAAGTTCACCTTGCCAAGAGTATTTCCAGATTTGAAAGCACGAGTGGAATGTCAAAAGAATGGTTTTAAGTCTAATTGGTACACATTGCCAGTTTTGAGCGTTGGGCAGTCGCATGATCTTGGAGACATTATCATGCAAGGAGAAGGGGGCTTGAAGGTTTCAGGAAGAGTTATCGATCGTGATGGCAAACCATTGGCTGCCATTATTAAAAGCAGAGGTAAGAATCAACATGGTCACCACTTAAGATCAGAGGCGGATGGTAGTTTTGAATTAGATAAGTTTGTGGAAGGAAAGGTCTATGTCTATGCAACCGATACCAAGTATAAATCTGGCCGAGAAATTGCAGGTAAATGGGTAAATGCAGGGGAGACTGATGTTGTATTACAGTCGAAGTTGAAAGCTCCGCCTGAATCAGTAAAAGGCAAAGTGGTGGATGCTGACGGGAGGCCGCTCAGTGGAATAGTTGTAAAGGTTTCTGAGATACACCAACCTAGGCTTGAAGTATCTACAGATAAAGAAGGACTGTTTCATTTGAAAGGACTCTATTCAGGTTGGTTAGATCTTAAGTTACAACGTTCATTGAGTGATAATGAGCCTGTGACAGTGAGGACAAAGACAGGTTTGGAAGGGGAAATCTTCGAGTTTATCAAGGAAGCTAGAGTTGATTATGAGAGCTTGCCTGAGAGGCATAATTGGATTGGTAAAAAAGCTCCTGAAGTCGAAGCCGAGCATTGGATCAACTCTCAGTCCTATGCTGCGACCAATCATGGGAAAGTTCGTATTGTCGACTTTTGGAACATTTACTGCGGCCCATGTGTGGCGAATTTGCCTAAAATCGAGAAGTTCTGGAAGGCGAATAAGGATCGAGATCTCGAGTTGATCCTCTTGCACACTAACATCCGTCAGGATGAATTTTTGGAGTTTTTGGCGAATCAGAAAAAGCATAAGCGGAAATATTCCATGCCGATTGCTTTTGAGTCTAAGCAACACTCAACACGTTGTGCATTCCAGCCGCGTGCCGCGCCCACCTACTGTGTGATTGATCAACATGGTGTCGTACAATTTTTTGATTCAGGTGATTGGGAGGGGGCTAAGAAGAAAGCTCTCGAATTACTGGATGCTATGGAGAAGGAGTGATAAGAAGTTTCACTTCTATTCAGTAGAAGGCAGCGGATGCTTGTTAGGTTCCTGGTGTTGGAAATAAAGTGCGTGCATGGAACACGTAACGATTATTGCCACGAGTCTCAACCCAGAGTCTAAGTCTCAAGACTTGGCGCGTATTTTTCAGAGTAAGTTAGAGGGAGTTTCCTCCGAGCTCATTGATTTAAGAGAGCTTCCACTGCCGATGGCGGGAAGTGCAGAGGGCTGGAGCTCAGAAAATGCGGCGCAGTTGAAAGCAGCGGTGGAACGCGCGAGCCATGTGGTGTTTGCAGTACCAATCTATTGTTATGATGTGAATGCGGCGGCGAAGAATGTGATCGAGCTGGTTGGCCGATCGTTCACCAAGAAAGTGGTCGGCTTCATTTGCTCAGCCGGTGGCGATAATAGCTACATGTCCGTGATGGGATTCGCCAATCACCTGATGCTGGATTTCCGTTCAGTGATTTGTCCGCGCTTTGTCTACGTCTCACCCTCAAGTTGGCAGGAAAACGGAGAGCTCGATACAAAGCTGATAGAACGCATCCAGATCTTGGTGGGTGATTTGTCGGAACGTCATAGTTCACCTACCACTGACAAGAGGACGGACTTTGACTTTTATTTAATGGTTATAGTTGGCTGAAAACTTAGCAATCAGCGCGTATCAGTGGTTAGGTGCAACGCCTTGTTCTGCCTTGTATAGATTAGTATATCCAGCGTCATCTTCAAAAATAGGCATACCTAACTTCTTACAAAATCTCTCTAAAGGTTTCAAGTCTATTCTAGGGTTGGATCCGCGTGTGTCCGTTGATGTATTTCCGCAAAGATAGCAAATATTGATCCAGGCTATAGGCTTCCAACCAAGGTCGTAAAACACAAAAGCGTGATGAGGGTCATGACAATCAGCTTCTTCAAACTCTTCATCACCTTCTGGTCGTTCACGCAAGTGCTCCCAAAGTGATGAAATCTGGCGTTTATTAAGTCTTATTGTGACTGCTCGAATTACTCCGTCATGTAATGAACCATCCTTAAGAATGATGCTCTGACCAAGTGGGTCTTTAGTGCAATCATATGTATATCCTACAACATATGCATAACCTTTTGGCTGCCATTTTTCGCAAATAGCAAATTGTGTTAAAGCGATTATTAAGGAAATGATTACAAGGAGTGATTTCATATTTTTAGCAGAACAGTTGGTTTATTTGTCAGAGGGGAAACTAATGAATGTTCTGACATAGTGGTGGGATGGCAAAAAGTGGGACACTCGAAAAGCGGATACGGCAGACAATACGGAGGAAAGGGATACCTTATCAAACAGAAAATGGCTGGAAGGCCGATGGAAGCTTGCGGCCTGAGTCACAAGAAAGACTTGAGCTTTTTGCCAATGACTTGGCAGCTATTCAAATTCGCACTTAGTAGTGGGATTTTTACCGTTTCCGCAGCATTGGCTCTAACAATTGGAATAGATGTTGTCGGGCTGTCGTCTTATCCAACACATGGTACTCTTAAAGTCACATAAAGCATTTGGTTCGTTCCTCGGGAGCGGGACACATGTGTGGTTGGAAGTCCATTCGCCGAATGCTAAGAAAGTCACTTTCTCAGGAGCGAGAGTGCAGCAATTGTTAGGCGTGGTGGAGAATCATAGAAAAGATTACAACAAGCCACCGACACGTGGTTCGGTCATCATTCCTGCACCAGATGGCCTGAGTGAGCAGGAATGGGCTGAGCGTGTGATTGAGGCTGGAAGAACTGTTAAAAAGAGCATGAGCAAGCGGCTGCGCTATCATGGGCTACTGCCATGCCTTCCTGGTTATGGAAATTGCTGCACTGTGGTTAACTGGATCATTGGGCACGCTGGTGGGACGATCCCGAGCTTTCGCCCAGCGGGGATTGCTCCCGGACTAACCGCGGGCTGTTAGGCAGCACTACGAATGAGGAAGTGATCCCAGTCGGGAATGTTTAGATGGTTTTTCAGGGTCAGTGTGATCGGCACTGGTGGGGGAGTGATCGGGCGTTTGATGAGCTTGAGACCTGCTTCGTCTGGTGTGCGATCGCCTTTGTCGGAATTGAGCCTGCGTTCAGCGAGGACGCAATTTTCCCAAGAGGTGGCACCGCCACGAGACTGAGGGATGACGTGGTCGATGCTCGCCTCGCTGGGACGGAGCATGCGGCCTGAGTACTGGCACTTGCCGCTGTCACGCATCCACAAATTTTTCAGACAGAATTTCGGTCGGAAGATCGGGACTTTGGCGAAATCACGGAGAACGATCACCGTAGGAACGCGAATGGCACCATTTGAGGTGCCAATCTTTCTGTCTCGGGATCTGATAGGGAGCTGCATCCAGTCGCTCAATGGGGTGGGCTGCATCCGATCGGATCCTTCTATGTCCAGTGCACTGGCGTTGTCAGTGGCCAAGTGGGCGAAGGCGTCAGCGGGTGAGATAATCGAGATCGCCTGCCATTGACGGTTCAGAACGAGGACGCATTTTTCATGGATAGAATTTAGATTCATGGGATTACAACTATTTCACTTACCTAAACTAATAGGGTCGCCGTGAAAAACCTGCAATCTTGAAATGCCGAAAATTGGTGAAAATTTTGTAACGAAGTCATTAATGATGAGAGTGTTGAATAATTCACTCTTGATTAAGATAGCTTCTCGCCGCCTTGAGGATTTCTAAGCTGTTCGGTGAGTCAGAGTGGACGCATGCGGTGAGGTGGTCGTAGTGGTCGGGGAATTGGATGAGTGATCCATCGTGAGCGGTGAGGCTGTTGGTGTGTGTGAGCTGTTCGAGCCGGTCAGTGATGAGCGAACTATCAGTGATCACCGCATCTGGATGCTTGCGTTCGAGTAGCTGGCCATTGGACTGGTAATGGCGGTCGAGAAATACCTCGGGGATGATGGGGAGGTCGCGGGATTCTGCCTCAGCGGCGACCTCGCCTCCTGCGAGGCAGACGATGGAGATGAGGCTCTTATGGCGGACGAATGCGAGAAAGGCATGGCGGAAGTTGGCATCGGTCTCGGTGAGGTGATAGAGAGCACCGTGGAGTTTGATGTGATTGAGGTCCGCGCCGCTGATGTAGCGTGTGAGTTGGAGTTCTAACAGCGATGTGAAATCGTCCACGGTGAAACCCTCTGGAAGGTTACGGCCGCGTGATCCGTTGATGTCAGCCACTCCTGGGTGGGCGCCGGTGCTGACGGCGAAGGGTTTCTGGGCATCTGCGAGCTGTTGGCAGTGGGCAATGCTCTCGCTGGTTCCAGCATGGCCACCACAGGCGATGTTGGCCATGTGGAGGTAGGGCATGAGAGCGGCAGTTTGGGCGGGGGATTCCCACTCACCGAGGTCGCAGTTGAGAAAGATTTCTGGCATAAAAAAGTGTTATGTTTTAAGTGTTATGTGTGATGCGCCAGTCCTTTGAAACGGATGGTTTGGTGGGCGTGTTGTTGGACGAGCCAGGAGAGGTCGTCTGGGTGGACGCGGGCGAGGATGGGGTAGCCACCGACGGTGGGGCCGTCGTTGAGTGTGACAATGGGTTCACCACTAGGAGGGATTTGAACTGAGCCTACTAGTGTGGGAGTGCTGTGGATGCTGTGCTCGTGTGCTAGCTTGTTAGAACTTGTTAGGCGGTAGCCAGTGCGGTCGGAGCGCGAGCTGATTGGCCATTCGTTGGTGCACAAGTGGCGCCAGTCTTCTTCGCTGAAGAGGTTGGCGTGTGGCCCTCTAAAGAGTCGCAGTGGAGGAGGGCTGGTGTAGTCGCGCTGGTCGCCGACGGGAAGGAATCGGCTGTCTGCACTGGAGCTTGTAGAGTGCTGGGAGGTCAGCGCAATGAGTTTAGAGCCTGGGGTGATTGCTTGGCCGAGGTCTGAGCGTTCGTGGCGCGAGGTACTGCCGAAATAGCGATCTGCTTGCCAGCCACCGGCTATGGCGAGGTAGGACCAGACGCCGTGTGGGTTCGGGTGAAACTGGATGGTTTCTCCTTTTTTGACGAAGCGTGCGGTGTTGCGCGGGAGCTGAGGGCTGGCGCAGCCGCCAGTATGGGCGAGCCAGCAATCGGCTGTGATTTCAATCTCTGCACTCCCGAGGGTGATTTCGATAATTGTGTCGTTAGGGAGGTTGTGGACGAGGGTGTTGGCGGCTTGCGCTGCGTACTGGTCCATCGCACCAGCAGGCGCGACACCATAATTGAGCCAGCTATTTTCGCGTACTCTCCCTTGGTCTTGAAAGCTAAGGCCTGCTCCCATTTTTCTAACAATAGCAGCTGTCATGATGCCAGAGGGTGGAAGCGGAGTGTGTCTCCTGGGTGGAGGGTGAAGGCGGTGGCGTCTAAGCCATTTTTATTAAATAGAGGATGGTCGGTGTTGCCGAGCCAGTTCCAGCCGCCGGGGCTGGGAATGCTGTAGATGCCTGCGTGGGCTGCACCGATGGCGACTGCTCCCGCTGCCATTTTAGGACGTGGTGTGCTCCTGCGCGGAAGGTGGAGGATGGGATCGAGTCCATCGAGATAGGCGAATCCAGGGCTGAATCCTAGGAAGCGTACGGTGTAGAGCGGGGCAGTGTGAGCCTCGATAATTTTCTCGGTGGTGAGCTTTGTGAGTTCGGCGACTTCTTCGAGGTCTGGGCCGTTGTAAACAACCTGAATATCGTGATGCTGGGTGCTGATCTGTTCGCGATGACTCGTTTTGAGGATACCGTCGATTTTGGATGTCAGAGAATGGGAGGTGGGAGTTCCATCAGTACGAATCAGCAGGCTGTCATAGCCGACGACTGGTTCGAGGACTGTGGGGTCGGTTTTTAAGTGCTGAAATAGGCGGGTGAGTTCACTCGCGCAATCGGGCGACTGAAAGCTCAGTAGCCAATCGCCTAGGCCACAATCATGAAGTTGGTAGGGTTCATCCACGTAGTGACACTGTTCTGTCTGAGAGGGATTTCTCAAGGGTAAAGATGCTATTACGGCGGGGAAGCTACCAGTTTGCTGTGGAGGGTTTTTGTTATCCGTGAAGGCGGGGGCTATAGCTGCACCGATCGAAATTGGTAGGATTTCAGGATGAAGGGTGATTCTACCTTTTTATGCCGCAACGCTTACAGCGTTGATATTTGTTATGATTCGATTTCCCAAGGTGTCGTCTTCGACTCGACCGTTGGGCTGGGAGAGCAGATCCCTACAGGGAAGCAGGGCAACTAGCTGTAGAATGCGCTAGAACTCTAGAGGAAAGCTCTGGGGTGTGAGATTCGTGAAATGTGGGCAGGTGATGATTCCACAAGTGAATATGGGAAATACACATAATGTAATATTCTGGCAGATTGTGCCTACTGTGTTTAGTACTTAGATAAATCCACTTTTATGAAAACCACTCTTTTTCTCCTCAGCCTTTCGGCCATTGTGACGGCGGCAACACCTCCAGCGACCTCTGTGTCATTTGAAAAAACCCAATTGTTAGATAAATATGTTTCGGAAGGAGCATCGATTGGTGACGTGAATAACGACGGTAAGATGGATGTGATCGCTGGGCCGCTTTGGTGGCAGGGGCCAGATTTTAAAGAATCATTTTCATATGCGCCGGTGAAATATCATTCTATTACAGGAAAAGGTCTCAGCGGCTATGCTTCTAACTTTTTCACCTTTCCTGATCATATCTCTGATGATGAATGGTTAGATATTCTTAAGGTTGGTTTGCCTGGAACGGCGGCGGAGTGGGCGAAGAATCCGGGTCAGAACCCATTTCCTGCAACAAACAAAAAGCAAAGCTGTACGCATTGTGCTGCGCAGGCGGATGTGTGCAATGAGGCACCACGCTATCTGGATGTGATAGGTGATGAAAAGAAGGAGCTACTTTCTTTCTCAGGGAATACCATTTCGCTTGCGATCCAGCATGCTGATGAGGCTGAAAAATGGGAAGTTCTGTCGATTTCTCCAAAGAATAAGCGCTTCAAAAAATACTCCCACGGGCTTGGATCTGGCGATGTGAATGGCGATGGACTGAACGATGTTTTGGAACAAGAAGGCTGGTGGGAACAGCCGAAGGACTGGGATAAGAAGACTCCATGGACGTATCATGAAGCAGTATTCCGCAGTGAGAAACGCGGTGGCGCGCAGATGTATGCTTTCGATGTCAATGGCGATGGGAGGAACGATGTTGTGACTTCGTTAGACGGCCACGGCTATGGCTTGGCATGGTTTGAGCAAAAGGAAGATGGCAGCTTCACTCAGCATGACATTATGACTGATAAGGCGGAAGGAAACCCGTTTGGAGTGGTATTTAGCCAGCTCCATGCAGTGAATTGTGCTGATGTGGATGGCGACGGGCGTACCGATATTATCACAGGGAAATGCTACTTCGCCCATAATGGGAAAGATCCAGGAGCGAAGGATCCAGCAGTACTTTATTGGTTCCGCAACGTGAAAAACGATGACGGATCTATCAGTTTTATCCCTTACGAAATTGATAACGACTCAGGAGTTGGTCGTCAGTTTTCCTCTGGCGATCTGAATGGTGATGGCAAGTTAGATATAGTGACATCTAACAAAAAAGGTGTGCAGATATTTCTACAAAAATAATAAGAGGTCGGCTATTGCGTGTGCTGATCGACATTATACCAAACTGAGTTCCAAAAGAGACAAATGTGATTTTACTGAAGCTTGAGGAATAGCGCGTTGCGGAAGAAGTGAAGGCTGGGCGCTATCCTGTTGAATCTGTGTTATTCCTCAGTTACGGTGCTCGCACCGCTCCTTCGTCACGCCTTGATTGACCAGGATATCACTCCAGCATTAGTCTCTTTTGAATCGCAGAGTGGTATTATTCAAGTTGCTTGAAAATTTCTTCAAACGGAATGTCGGTATCGATGATTTCTTGAAAGACGGATTCTGGGAATTGTTGGATCTGTATTTCTATAAGAAATCTATCATCGATTAGCATTTGGAGGGTACCTGATTGGTCATTTTCATCGTATTCTTGGTTAATGATATAACCGTTTAGGTTCTGGGTGGTGGTGAACCCACTTTCGGATTCAGAGTCGGTTAGAGCTAAATCGAAGCCTAGGCTTTTGATCAGCTCCTCATCAGCTTTGTTGCCGACATCTGTGATTTCGATTTCTAACTGTTCACCATTTTCCCAGGTGTGGCGTCCGCGACTACGATGCACAGTATGACCGTTGATTTCTCGGGTGTCTTGGAAGGTAGACCCTGCGTCTTGGAGCCATTTGGGTAAGAATTCAGTTAATTGCTCGAGAGGGGGAGCGCTGTCAGGTTTTGGGTTTTGTTCAGTCGTTATGTTCGTCCCTATTCGACTGGGTGTTTTCGAGATTTTTTCTCGTGCATGCGTTCGCTCTCGCTCCGGAGTAGTTGGCTGAGACTTTGGTTCAGATTCTATATGAAAATAGAGTATGGAGAACCAGATAAGGACGATAGAAAGGAGAAGCAGTGAAAGGGCTCTTATTTTTTTATTCATGATTGTCATTTGGTCTCATTTCAAAAGTCTATTTCTTGTGGCTAGGTGGGCTATAACATAACCATCCATCATAGGAATTAGATAAGCGTTCAAAATCTAGACCGATAAGCGAGGAAGCGATGCATAAATGAGAAGACATGTATTTGAGATAAAGCCTACTCTTGCTTCACCTCCAGTTGGATAAACTTCGCCGGATCATTTGTCAGATACCGAGTCGTCACGGTTTCATAACCATCTTCGGGCTCTCCGATTTCAATGTCAAAGGGCTGCTGTGTGGATGGTGTTTTCATGTCTGGCGTTTCGACCAGTGTGTAGTTCAAGCCATGCTTCAGGTAATCCTCGTGTCGATCATACTGGTAAACGAAATACGTCTCATCTGGCTCGATTTCCATCCAGTAAGCGTCTTTTGAGCCCGCATCTAGTGTTGCCGGATTCATCCCCAGCGCAAACTCTAGGAAATTGTTATAGCCGTCGCCCATACCGCCGTTTTCCACATCGGAGGTCGGTGAAAGATCCTCCTCTCCCAGTCCGTAAGCCAAGGCCCAGGCAGTGTAGCCTGTGGCTGGAACCGCAATCACCTCGATGCCGAAATCGACATTAGCGACGCCCCAGCTGGTTGAGCGGGTTCCTCCACCAAGATCCGAGGAGACGTAGAGCGATCCGCTGCCGACATCAAATGTGCCTGACTCAAGGTTGCCCGCGAATTGTGCCCCGAGCAGACCTGTGCCTTCTCCGAAGACGGCTTGGTGTGAATTGCCAGTCGCTGAGGTTTGTTCAAGCCGTGCAGAAGTGAAACCGATTGGAGAAACGATACCAGTTTTTGTATCATCCGTCAGTGAAATCGATAAGTTTTCCAGCAAGAACTCAAGGCTCTCTCCTGAGTTCATTTTTGAATCGACGACTGTAAATCTGGCACCTGAGAACACAACGGCTGCAGGGGTGCTGCCAATCTCTGCCGATGCTTCATCAGTGGTTCCATCCGCATCAACTGCTGCGTCGGTCGTTGAGCCATTCCAGCCCCGAACCCTGACGTCGAATGTCAGTGTGTCATTCAACGAGTCTCCGTCATAGTCGACTCCAGTGTAAGCGATGGAATAGACATAATCATTGTCGTCAGCGCTCCCGGCAACTGACAGACTATCCGAACTCCCGTCGACCATTAGCAAATTGGCATCGAGCGAAGTGCCAAGGTCAGTAAAGGCCAGTGCTACAAGGTCCCCCTCGGTCACCCTGATGACTAGTGTTTCCGTCGAAGTTAATCCAGTGGAGTCAGTGACTTGAACCGTCCAACGGTTAATCCCAATGTTCGCCCATGCAGGTGTCCCGCTGAGCGTGCCATCGGCGGCAACACTCAACCAGGACGGACCACCTGAGGCAGAGAAACTCAATGTGTTTCCATCCGGATCATAAGCGGATGTAGCAATGGATCCAGTATAGGCACTGGCTGCAGTCACAGTGATCGTATCCAGACTGAGCACGGGCGCATCCTCAATGCTTTCAATTTCGAAGATCACGATCCCCCAGCTACTGTCGCTGGTGCCATTATTGACCTGAAATTTGAGTTGATCGGTGCCAAAAAAGTTAGCGTCAGGGGTGTAGACCAAATCAGGCGCGGTTCCACTTAAGGTTCCATTTCCAGGTTGCTGCGTGATCGAGTAGCTCAAGGCAAGTTCGTCCGGATCGTAGGCACCGAGTTCAAATGCCACTGAACTGTCTTCCACCAGTTCGTAGCGCGCTGAAATAACACGGGGAGCATGGTCATTGATGGTAAATGTCCACACATCGCCTTCGACGACTGAATCGTCCTCCAACACGCTGTCGATGCGCCAGAAATAAGTCTGATCGTTTGTCCAGCCGCCAGCAGGGTGGAAAATGTTATTCGTTTGGGCTCCGGCAAAAACCAGATTATCAGCAGATGTTCCCAAGTAGATATTATAGGAAACGGCACCTAATCCTCCCAGCCACATCAGATCAGAATCCTGCAGAGCATCTAAGCGCTCGTCTGCAGGATATGGCATCGATGCTTGTGGATATTGGTAGCCGGGAATCCAATAGTCCTCATCGCCATATTCGTAGGTTCCGATATCGGGAGCGGCTCCGTGATAACCCGCGGTAACATCTGCTATAATACCATTGAACTCACAAGTGGTCTCTCTGCCCTGATCGATCAACTCGACGGCGTCCGCGCGGGGACGGAAATCTAAATTGAAAGGATCTCGTAGAATGTCTTCCATACGTCTTGGATTCGCTTCCCCATTAAAATTATTGGATGCAGTTCCAGGCACGGGTTCTCCGCCATCGGAACCGACTAGCTTATCCCCGGCGTTATTATAAGTGAACGAGTTAGCATTGCCTCCGTTCCCAATAGAGACCTCAAAATCTCCTCGGGGCTGGACGGCGATGTTGTTGTAGATTTCATGATAATCACCTTTCAGTTTGTAGGCGCCACCGATCAAATTCACCGGCTTGTTGTTCTGAATGGTCATGGACACGTTTCGATAGAGATTACACCAAATACCATCGACATCGGGTATATTATTCCCGTCCCAGCGGAAATCACGCTGCCGATTATCGTAGGCCCAATTATACCGGGCGATCGCTTCCCGCGCATTTCCACCGACCGCATAATACGCCGTTCCATCAGATTGCATTCTAGAGCATCCGGTCGCCACATTGTATTCGAGGACATAGGGGTGAATACCAGTAGGATCCTCAAACCAGCGTCCAATAGAAAAGCCAGCCGATGTCCCCGAATCACGGAGTGTGTTGCGACGGATGACCATGTTACGGCTCCCTGCCAGCTGCACCGCTTTGCCTGCCAGGCAGGTGTAATTCACCTGTTCGAACAAATTATTCTCAACCAGCATGTTTTCCGTGTAGGCGCTGATCAAAGCGGCGCCATCTGAATAACGGAATGTATTATTAAAGAGCGTAATTTCTTCGCAGAAATCTTCCTGAGTTCCTTCAATGCGAGGGGATGACGGCTGTCCGGTGCCTCCCAGTGCACGATCAGAGCAGGAGGGATAATCGTTCTTACAATTCTTAATCGTGATGCTATCCGATGAGTCAAAGTTCCAACTCGTTGCAAAAAAGTCCAAGCCATCAATGACAATATGCTTGGTGGTCGAATCTCCAATCATTGCATAGGTCTGGATCTTTCCAGTGATGGTGCGCCCGGTCGGGTCTAGTCCGTCGTCGGCCCAGAGGTAGAGCTTTTTAGTGTCTTCGTCGTAAGCCCATTCTTGCGCCATATCCAGCATCACACGTTCTGCGCTGCCGTTACCGCCTTCGAAGAAGTAGGCCTTCGTGTTTCCTATACCTCCGGTGTGGCCATAATTAAAGGTATTGGTGCCGGCGGCGTGCGCGCTCACCAGCCCAACTCCAGAACCATATTTGTTGAAGTTATGAAGGATGGCACAATCCTTGAAAGAAACACCTGCTTCAGCGATTTCGTCCTCACCGACGACATAGCCTCGATCAGAGCCTGTCTGTCTTAGGCTGCGCTGGCTCCAGAAATCATCCGACCAAGCCAGTGCATTGGGGAAGCGCGCGAGCGTCATGATTTTTTCGTCAACAAACAGTTGGGTAATGTCTCCCACACTTTCATCTAGGGTCGTCACATACACATTGCCTATGCCGGGAATATTTTCGACTGGAGTGTCATTGCCCTCTGGCAAAACAATTGAATTCGCGTCATCCAAAGTCCAGCTAGTGGTAATCGGAGTCGAGCCGTCGAAAACGACCTCTTCATCGCCGTAAGGAGTAATCGTAATGGGGCTACCTGGAACACCCGCGACGCCCGCCAGATCCACTAGCTCAGTATATCTGCCGCCACGGATATAAATGGTGCTCCCCGCACCCGACTGATCAATTGCGTATTGGAGGGTAGCAAATGGCTGGTTCAGTGTGCCAGCATCGGAATCGCTGCCATTGGTGGCGACATACGCATCGCTGCCTATGTCAAACGACTGGCCATAGAGCGTCACTTTATCCATCACAGCCAGCGTTCCGCTTGCATTATTGGAACCACGTCCCCAGGCATACATACGAATTTCAGTCGCTTCCGTGATGTATTCTATATCTGTGCCTTCAAGGTCAAACGTTACGCCATCATAGGCTGCAGCCGCTCCGGTGATGTTCGTCATTGCGACCGTGCTTCCAATCAAGTTTCCAGCCGCATCGGTGACCGCATATTCATCCACAGAATCCACATGCTTCTTGGTGGCTTTGAATGTAACACTGGTCAGGTGAGCTCCTGTCTCCGCATTGGGTGTAATCGTAAACGCCACATAATGATCACTCTCTTTCGCGAGTTCAAAGGTCTGTCGAGTCGCATCAGTCACTTGAATACCAACTGCTCCAAGCGTCTCGGAACTGCCGAACTCAGAGCCGTAGGCATCGAGTCCCGAATTGTCGCCGTTGCCACTGTCGAAAGAAATTGCCATCGGTGAGTTGAGTGCACTCGCGCTCACTGAACCATTGACCAGCGTCGCAGCAGCTGGATCGGATGCGTCGGCATCGAAGTCATAGCCCAGTAAAATCATTGGTTCACTCGTTCCGTTCAGCACCACCTTATCGAGCAGCGCCAGTGACCCGGAACCGCTATCTGCCCCACGACCCCATGCATAAATCCGAAAGGCCGTCGGTTTTGTCAGGTTCTGGAACTGAGCGTCTGAGAGATCGACCGATATCCCATCGAAGGTTCCATTCAGACCCACGATATTGCTGATCGCAGCAGGACTCCCAATCAGATTGCCAGAGCTATCGGTTACGGCGTATTCATCGACTGAGATGTCTGCCTGTTTGCTCGCTTTGAAGGTGATGCTTGAGAGATTCAATACATACCGGTCAGCGGGAGACACCGTAAAGGTGAAATAGTCCTCTCCCACAACTGCATCGGCGAAGCTGTCTTGGGGCGCGTCAAAGATCTGGATGGCAATCGAACCGAGCTGGTCGACAACACCGAGCGTTTGACCGCTAGCGTCTAGGCCAGACGTATCCCCGCCGGAAGCATATTCCGAAATGGGCATCGGCGACGTAAGTTGGCTGGCCGTTAGGTTCGGTGCGACCACAGTTGTATCCAAATAGTCGGATGCAGATGCATCGAAGTCGTAGCCGACAAGGATATCCGCATTAGTGACGGCTGACATAGCCATCAAGCAAACACTCGATAGAAAGTTATTTTTGTTCATTGAGTTTACATAGTTTAGAGCAGATGGCTCGCCCTCGTCTACTGGCCAAACATCCAGTGTTAGATTTTAAAGGTTGGTTATGTAGACAGTAACTTAGTTCCTTTAAGGCTTAGGAGGTGGTGTGGCTACCGAAAAAAACCAGCACCCCGAAGAGTGCTGGTTTGAGTAATTTTTATCTAGCAGACGTCAGTCGGATTATTCGTAACTATTGTAGAGCTCTGCGATTTCTTCCGCTGTTAGTGCTGAGTCGTAGATGATCACCTCATCGATCGAACCTGCATAGTTGCTGATACCAAGCTCAGAGCCAAGTGTGACATTGGTGATGCCAGCCATGCTCTTGGTTGTGCCTGTTGCGCTGTGGAAGAGCGTTCCGTTATGGTAGATTTCCATGGTGCCTGTTGTTGCATTTTTCACAAACACCCAGTGGCTCCAGCTGTCTTTGAACTGATCGGCTGTGGCCACTTTTTGGATGCGGTCGTAGCTACCAGAGTTCCAGCCAGCATCCCAATAGACGCGGGAGTTGCTCCACGGTAGGTGGATATTCAAGATACGATTTCCTGATGCATCCTTGGCGGAGAATAAGGTGTCGCTTCTCGCTTGGTCTGTTGCTCCATACGCCCACACTGAGATGGTGATCTCTTGGTCGACGGTAGCAAAGGCGCTCGCAGGGAGTGTGATATCCGCATCAGAACCATTGAAGTCCAATGCTGTACCGACTTTACCAGTCACCGATGTGGCATTGGTAATAGTAGCATCGAAGCCGTTGCCACTGCTATCTAGGGCGGTGGTAGAGCTAGCATCGTCTAATTCCCAATAGGCAACTGGAGCAAGGTAGTTGCTGCCGTGTAGCGTCACTTTATCGATCGCAGCCAGCGTATTGATAGCGCTGTTAGAGCCGCGGCCCCATGCGTAGATTCGGAACTCAGTAGCTGCAGTGATGAACTCAAGATCAGTGCCAGCGAGATCCACTGTGATACCATCGTAGGCACCTGTGAGGCCCACGACAGTGGTAATCTCAATAGAGCTTCCAAGGATGTTCCCATCGGCATCGGTCACTGCATATTCATCTACTGAATTCACTTGCTTCTTAGTCGCCTTGAAGGTGAGACTTGAAAGCTGGAGCCCAGTACTAAGGTCAGGTGTGACGGTGAAGGCGATGTAGTCGTCTCCAGCGATCGCGCTTTCGAAGCTCGAAGTCGTGGCGTCGATCACCTGAATCGCGAGCGATCCAAGCGTGTCGGCACTACCAAAGTCGAGCCCTGAAGCACTCACTCCACTATTATCTCCGAAGGTGGTGTCATAGGAGATGTCCATCGGAGATGTTATCGCGCTGGCGCTCACATGTTCAGAGACGAGCGTAGGAGAAGCTGGGTCAGCTTCGTCAAAGTCGTAACCAACAAGGATTGGTAGATCCACTGTGATTTCTAAATCAATGGTGGTGCTTCCGCCATTGCCGTCATCGACTTGGACGAGCCAAGTGTTGAGCCCTTTATCATCGAGGCTTGGAGTGCCGCTGAGGCTGCCGTTAGACGCGATGGCCAACCAATTAGGGCCTGATAGACCAGCGAAGGTGAGCGCATCTCCATCGGGGTCAGATACAGCATCTGCCAATGTTCCGCTAAACGGTTCATCGACGAGGGTGCCTGCTACGACTGCTGAGCTGCCTGCCGTAGGTAGATCATTTACCGGTAGGACCGTGATCGAGACTGTGGCAGCAGAGCTATCACTTGTCCCGTCATTCGCTATGTAGCTGAATGAGTCCATGCCATGGTAATCCGCATTAGGCGTATAGCTTAGGTTTGGAGTTGTCCCACTGAGTGTGCCGTTCGCTGGCTGCGAGACCACTTGATATGTGAGGCTATTCCCTCCTGCATCATTACCGCTGAGGGTTATAGACACCGAACTATCTTCGTCGATTGTTAGGTTAATCGGGTTCGCTACCGGAGCGGCGTTGACGAGTGGGTCAGTACCGTTTTGGTATTCTTCCAAGTTCGATACGCCATCACCGTCGGAGTCTGCTGAAGCAATAACATCAAGCAGCTCATAAGAAGCTGCCCATTCGGTGTAACTGCCATAGGCGGCAGTTTCGATTTCAATGCCAAAGTCGACAGTGAGTACTCCCCAGCTGGTAGAGCGTGTTCCGCCGCCTTCATCTGAAGAAATGTAGAGTGAACCGCTACCAACATCGAAGGTACCGGACGATGCCCCGTAGGCGAATTGCACCCCTAACAAGCCAGTTCCTTCGCCAAAGATACTTTGGTGAGAGTTCCCTGTGTTAGATGTTTGCGACATGCTTGCTGCTGTGAAGCCACTCGGGACTGCGCTGCCGTACTTAGCTTCGTTACTGAGAACTAAGCTCACGTTCTCCAATAGGAATTCCAAGCTCTGACCATTGGCCATTTTGGAATCTCCCACAGTAAACATGGAACTCGAGAGGACGACGTCGCCCACTGTTGTACCGATGGTCGCAGACGCTTCATTAGTACTACCATTTGCAGCCAAAGCAGCATCCGTTGTTCCTCCCGTCCAGCCTTTCACGCGTACGTCAAAGTTTAGGGTATCACTCACACTATCTCCATCAACATCCTCGCCTGTGTACTCCACAGAATAGAGGTAATCATTGCCGTCTTCGACACCTGTGATCGTTAGGTTCTCTGCACTGCCTCCAATTGTTAATGGGTTAGAAGCGATATCCGTGCCGAGGCCTTCAAAGGCAAGAGCCACGATTTTTTCTTCGATGACTTTGACATTGAGCGAAGCAGTCGCACTGAGACCCGTAGGGTCAGTGGCGCGGACTACCCAAGTATTGATACCAAAGTCAGCGAGCGATGGAGTTCCACTGAGCGATCCATCGGATGCTAGCGTTAACCATGCTGGGCCACTCACGATGGAGTAACTCAAGACTTGTCCATCCACATCAGTGGCCGCTGCTGCAAGCGATCCAGTGTAAGCGCTCCCAGTAATTCCAGCGCTTTCGGTGAACGAAGTCGCCGTGAAAGACGGTGCGTCTGCATTGTCATCAGCCACGTCAAAGATCACAATCGCGGCGGTGCTGTTAGAGCTGCCGTTGCTCACGGTATACAGGATAGAATCCGTTCCGTGAAAGTTTGCATTCGGAGTATAGACCAAATTCGGTGCAGTTCCTGTGAGGGTGCCATTAACCGGATCGCCTGTAACCGTATAGCTCAACGCATTTCCGTCAGGATCATTTCCTGACAATTTAAACGAGACTGTCTGATCTTCGACCACTGCTTGTCGGCTTGAAAATGCCCGTGGAGTATGGTCATTGATGGTAAATGTCCAAACATCACCCGCAACCACGGAACCATCTTCCAAAACGCTGTCGATACGCCAGAAGTAGGTCTGGTCATTCGTCCATTCGCCTGGATTAAAGATGTTGTTCGCTTGATTGCCTTGGAACGAAAGACCGTTCTCAGAAGTGCCTAGATACACATTATAGGAAACCGCATTCAGTCCACCGAGCCACATTAGGTCGGCATCATACTTTGCTGCAATATTCCCGTGAGCTGGAACCGGCGTGGATGCCTGCGGCGTCTTGTAGCCCGGAATAAAGTAATTTTCATCACCCAATTCATAAGCACCGATGTCAGGAGCATCCCCTGTGAAATCAGCTGTCACATCGATGACCTGCTCTCCATTAAAGAACGTACAGGTGACCTCCTTAGCCTGGTCGATCAGTTCGACAGCATCCCAGCGTGGACGGAAGTCAAAGCCGTAAGGATCACGTAGCAAGAGTGACATGTTCCGTGACTCTCTTTGAGCCATATAATTATTGCCGATCGTTCCCGGGATATCATCGTCCGAATTACTGCCAGACAGATAATCTCCGGCATTATTGTACGACTCGGAGCTGGCATTTCCGCCCGCACCGATGGAGATTTCAAATTGCCCTTTCGGTCTGCCATCCACATCAATAGCGATGTTGTTGTAAATTTCATGGAAGTCGCCTTTCAACTTATAGGCGCCGCCGATCAGGTTGCTCGTTTTATCCACCGAGTTCATGCAAACGTTACGGTAAAGATTGCAGTAGAGTCCAGTAACGACGGGTGAATTATTGCCATCCCATCGGAAATCACGCTGTCGATTATTATAGCCCCAGTTAAAACGGGCGATCGCTTCCTGAGCATTTCCGCCTACCGCATAAAATGCAGTCCCATCGATCTGCATCCGTGAGCAGCCTTCGGCCACATTATATTCGAAAATATACGGATTGATACCAGTAGGGTCCAACCACCAACGTCCAATCGAGAATCCTGCTGATGTTCCAGAATCCCTGAGTGTATTGTGACGAGCCACCAAATTACGGCTTCCCGCTAGTTGAACGGCCTTACCTGCGACACAGGTATAATTGATCTGCTCAAACAGATTATTTTCGACCAACATGTTGTCTGTGTAGGCGGTCATCAGACCGGCTCCATCCGAACGGCGAAAGGTGTTATTATAAAGCGTCACATTCTCACAGAAATCTTCCTTGGATCCTTGAATGTAAGCCGCCTTTGGCTGTCCACCGACTCCCTTTGCTCGGTCAGAACAGGAGGGGTAATCATTGGTGCAATTCTGGATGGTAATACCGTCTGAATGATCAAAACCCCAAGTCGTGGCAAAGAAATTCAAGCCATCTAGGGTAATGTTCTTCGTTGTCGCATCGCCTGTGAAAGCATAGGTCTGCACTTTACCGGCGATGGTGCGTCCAGTTGGGTTCTGTCCGTCGTCAGCCCAGAGGTAGAGCTGGCGTGTATCTTCGTCATAGGCCCATTCCTGCGCCGTATCTAACATGACACGTTCGGCATTGCCCTTACCACCTTCAAAGAAGTAAGCGCCCGAGTGTCTCCACCCGCCGATACTATTATACTCAAAAATGTTATTACCAGAGGTATGCGACGTCACAGAGGAAACGTAGGAAGCATAGTTTTCGAAGTTGTGGAGCATCATGCAGCCCTCAAAGGAAACACCCGCCTCAGCGATTTCATCCGCTCCGACGATATAGCCGCGCTCAGAGCCTGATTGCTTCTGTGTGCGCTGACTCCAGAAGTCTTCAGACCAAACTAGCGCATTTGGAAAACGTGCTAATGTCATGATCTGATCATCGACGAAGAGTTGGGTCACATCTTCGATACTGTCATCCAGAGTAGTGACGTAAACCTTCCCACGTCCTGCTAGATTTTCGATTGGAGTATCATTCCCGTCCGGCAGGGCGATGGAATCCGTATCTTCCAGCGTCCAGCTGGTGGTAATCGGTTGCGTGCCGACGAAGGTCACGTTTTCATTCCCGTTAGGTCTCAAGGTGACACCAACCACACCGGCTAAATCGACCGTCTCATGGTACGTACCACCGCGAATATAAATGGTGCTTCCAATACCCGCTTGATTGATAGCGTGCTGAACGGAGCCGAACGGTCTGTTGCTACTACCGTTATTATTGTCATTGCCTGTATCATCGACGTAGTAATCATTTCCAATATCAAACGAAGATCCATAGAGCGCCACTTTATCAATAGCTGCCAGCGAGCCAGATGTCTTGTTAGACCCGCGTCCCCATGCATAAATACGGATTTCGGTCGCTTCGGTAATGTATTCTAGATCGCTATTTTTGAGATCAATCGTTACACCATCATAGCCCGCGACCAATCCATTGATATTTGTAATGGAGCTCGTGCTTCCAATCAAATTTCCCGCAGCATCGGTGACCGCATATTCATCTACGGAATTCCCGTTCTGCTTTGTGGCCTTGAAAGAAACACTTGTTAGGTGAGCCCCTTTACCTGCATCAGGAGTAATCGTAAACGCCACATAGTTATCACTCACTTTCGCAAGGTCAAAGGTCTGTCGAATTGCGTCCGTCACCTGAATGCCGACGGCTCCGAGCGTATCGGAACTACCTAACTCAACTCCATTGGCATCCAGCCCTGTATTGTCTCCATTGTTGCTATCAAACGAAATGTCCATTGGAGATTCCAACGGACTCACTGATAGAAAATCATTCACTAGCGTAGCGGCACTTGGATCTGACGCATCGGCATCAAAATCATAAGCAGCTAAAATAGCAGGTTCAGCCGTACCGTTCAGTACGACTTTATCAAGAAAGGCAAGTGAACTGGTGCCACTATCAGCGCCGCGTCCCCACGCATAGATACGGAACGTTGTCGGTTCCGTGATATTTTGAAATTGGCTATCTGAAAGATCTACCGAAACTTCATCAAAAGCTCCTGCTACGCCGCCAATAGTCGAAATGGTCACTGGGCTACCTATCTGGTTACCTGCAATATCCGTAATGGCATATTCGTCCACGGAAATGTCGGACTGCTTATGTGCCTTAAAAGTGAGGCTCGCCAGATTGAGTTTACGCTGTTCTTCAGGTGTGACGGTGAAGGTGACATAATCATCACCAGCGAGAGCTTCTTCAAAGCTGCTAGTCGTAGCATCATAAATCTGTATCGCTACAGAACCTAGAGTGTCAGTACTCCCGAAGCTTTCGCCATCTGCGTCTGTGCCGGAATTATCGCCGCCTGATGCATAGTGCGATATGTCCATAGGGGACGTGAGCTGGCTAACAGATACTTCAGAACTAAATACCGAAGCATCCCTGTAGTCCGAAGCGCCCGCATCGAAATCATAACCGACAAGTATCTCAGCATTTGTGACGGTGGGTAAAGCCATCAAGCAAACACTCGATAAAAAGTGAATTTTTTTCATTAGGTGTATTAATTGGGTTTATCAATGTGGGGAGCATTGGGAGTATATCAAGTAGAGTAGGCGACCCTCCCTTGTCTACTGGTCAAATGACCAGTGTTGGGTTTTATTAGTTGCTTCTGATAGAGAACAACTTAGACCACATAAGGCTTCGGAGGTGGTGTGGCTAACGAAAAAACCAGCACCCCGGAGAGTGCTGGTTTGAGTGATTTTTATCTAGCGGACGGCTGCCTGATTATTCGTAACTATTGTAGAGTTCTGCGATTTCTTCCGCTGTTAGAGCGGAGTCGTAGATGATTAGATCATCGACCGATCCAGCGTAATTGCTGGTGCCGAACTCAGAGCCGAGAGTCGCCCCTGTGATTCCAGCCATGCTTTTAACCTTAGCTGTTCCGCTGTGGAAGAGCGTGCCATTGTGGTAGATCTCCATTGTGCCTGTGGTCGCATTCTTCACGAATACCCAGTGGCTCCAGTTGTCTTTGAACTGAGCTGCTGTCGCTACTTTGTTGATACGGTCGTAGCCAGAGTTCCAACCTGCATCCCAGTATACTTGGGAGTTGCTCCATGGAAGATGGATATTCAAGAGGCGGTTTCCTGCTGCATCTTTGGCGGAGAATAGGGTGTCTTGACGCGCTTGGTTAGCTGCTCCATACGCCCACATGGAGATAGTGATCTCTTGGTCGATGGAAGCAAAGACGCTAGCGGGGAGGGTGATATCAGTATCGGTTCCATTGAAGTCCAATGCTAATCCAACTTTACCAGTCACCGAAGTTGCATTGGCAATCGTACCATCGAAGCCGTTTCCACTGCTGTCTAGGGCGGTGGTTGAGCTACCATCGTCTAATTCCCAATAGGCAACAGGAGCAAGGTAGTTGCTGCCGTGTAGCGTGACTTTATCGATTGCTGCGAGTGTATTACTGGCGCTACTTGATCCTCGGCCCCATGCGTAAATACGGAACTCCGTAGGAGCTGTGATGTACTCATTGTCTGTACCTGCGAGATCTACTGAGATCCCATCGTAGGCCCCTGTGAGACCCACTATATTGGTAATCACAGTAGGGCTTCCAATGCTGTTCCCAGCAGCATCAGTCACTGCGTATTCATCTACTGCCGCCAGACTCTTCTTGGTCACCTTGAAAGTGAGGCTTGAGAGTTGGATACCGGTACCGATGTTCGGTGTCACAGTGAAGGTGATGTAGTCGTCTCCAGCGATCGCGTTCTCGAAGCTCGAGGTTGTGGCGTCGATCACCTGAAGCGCGAGAGCGCCAAGTGAATCTGGGCTACCAAATTCGAGTCCAGAAGCAGTCACTCCGCTGTTATCTCCGAAGGAAGAATCATAGGATATCGGCATCGGAGAGGTCACTGCGCTGGCGCTGAGGTTACCTGCGACAAGTGTCGGAGAAGCTGGATCTGCTGTGGAGAAATCATAACCAACGAGGATGGGTAGATCTACTGTGATCTCCAAATCAAGGGTCGTGCTTCCGCCATTGCCATCATCTACTTGAACGAGCCAAGTGTTGAGCCCGGTATTATCTGAGCCAGGAGTGCCACTGAGTGATCCGTCTGGGGCGATGGTCAACCAACTCGGTCCTGAAAGAACAGCGAAGGTGAGGCTGTCTCCATCTGTGTCGGATACAGCATCGGCTAAAGTGCCGCTGTAGGATTCACTAACTAGAGTGCCAGCAACCACTGCTGAGCTTCCCGCATTGGGTAGATCATTGACCGGAAGGACAGTAATCGAAACCGTAGCTATAGAGCTGTCACTCGATCCATCATTCGCTGTGTAGCTGAAGGAGTCCGAACCGTTGTAATCCGCATTAGGCGTATAGCTCAGGTTTGGAGCTGTTCCACTGAGTGTGCCGTTAGCTGGCTGAGAGGTGACTTGGTAGCTGAGGCTATTTCCTTCTGCATCTGAGCCGCTGAGAGTAATGTTCACGGTACTGTCTTCATCGACTGTTAGGCTGATAGAGTCTGCTACCGGAGCCGCATTGACGAGTGGGTCTGTGCCATTTTGGTATTCTTCCCAGTTTGCGAAACCGTCACCATCAGTATCTGCTAGAGCACCAGCGTCAGACGCTTCAATGCCGTAGTTGGCGAGCCATTCTCTTGGAGTGTCATTGTAGACAAGGGGACTCACATTCACGACTAAGGTGACTTCTCGGCTGCCTTCCAGTCCATTGGAATCTCGAGCGACGAGATCAAAGGTATGGGTGGTGGATGTGACATCTGTTGGGATACCACTGAGAACCCAGTTTCCTGAACCAGCAGGGCTTTCTGAAACAGTCAGCCACGAAGGAGCATTTCCTGTAGGTGTAATGGCAGTAATGTTATCGCCTTCAGGATCCCAGAAATCTGAATCTTCAACTAGCGTGTGGTTGTAGTTAGAGTCACTGGCATCTGGAAGCCAAGTGTACTTACGCGCCCAGCTTGGAGGTCCAGGGTTCTGGAATTCGGCGAGATGGGCATCGAGTAATTCAAGTTGGGTAATGGCCCAAGCTCGGAGAACACGAGTGCCTTTGGTCACGGAACCTTCCCATGTCATATGGCCTCCAGCCTGCATGGCTTCGAGGTTCCACTGGTTAAAGTCGTCCTGAGCCCAAGCTGCGGGAGTGCTATACTGCCATGAAATCGGGCCGAGTTTTGAGTGGAAGTTTCCAACAATGAGGTCATCCCATTCATATTCCCCGCCGTCATGCACGTTACCATTCTTCTCCGTCATTTTTTGGACGTGTCTGTAGTTACTTGCAAAAATGCTTTCATTACGGGTTGGGTTGACGGCTAAACTTGCATGGTCGTTGTTGCCATTGAAAGCATGGCCAAAAGTGAAATCGTCAAAGCGTGTCGGACGAGCATAGGGGAATGCTGGATCATCGATTAGGTCATTACCAAGTCGGCCTCGATTGAATGCTATCGGGATTTCAGGATTTCCTGCATGAATAGCATTGGCGAAGGCTTGGAAAATTCTTTCTTGCTCTACAATACCACTACCCGAGCTATCCCCGTTTTTAGCCATATCATCTGCAGAGTCAAAAACCCAGGAACTGACGTATTTTCCGTAGCGCAGGGAATATTCTTTGAGAACATACTCAGCGTAACAGAACATGTACTTACGGTCAGGATAGGTAGCTGTAGCATCTTCATATTGCTGGGTGGTGCTATTCCAAATGCCAGTATGATAAGGCTGGCTATTGATGAATGCCTGAACTTCTGGGTCGGTATCACAATATTCTTTCCAGCGCTCAGTGAAGCTCTCAAGTGCCTCAGTGTTCGTTCCGACGAAATTCTCAGAATTCGAGTACACTTTCACACCTATTCCCGCATTTCTGACCTCCAAGATCTCAGCCATGAAGGGGTCGTCTTGTGGTTCATCTAGGCTTAGATCCCCCCAGCTTGGCACTGGTGCGCTGATGGCGTCTCCACCAACAGCAGTTAGGCCGGAAGCGATGCTCTCTATTAGGTTGTGAGGGGCATTATGAGTACCTGAGGCCGACGCTCCCTCATTTAAGCGTGCGATGGTAGAACCAATGGTTTTAAGGTGTTTGATGTTCGCTACATCTCCTTGACCGCCATTCCAAGTGCCTCTCATGCCTGCGGCGCGTTCACCTGCTGCGTAGGCGGTTTCTAAGCTGACTGATTGGATTGACTTACCGCCGCCGTGGTCATCCTGGCCGTATATAGCGACATGGTAGTTTTGGCTGAGGTCAAAACCTTCGGCTAGAACCCCAGAGGATTCGTAAACGCCGTTGATTCGGTAGCACCAATAGCCGCCGATTCCAATCTCTAGTGTGACCTCGCAGGTTTCGCCTGCGACAAATTGTGCTCTGGTACCAGAGGTGTCTAGCGTGGTGTTAGTAGTACCGTTAGAAAAGTTTAGACCTCTACTCGCAGTGCCGCCACCCGCAGTGACATTGGCACCAATACTATAGAGGCTGGCTTCCGCTGTGAAGGGGTTATAACCAGAATAGCCCGAGAGATCGGTATTGCTTCGGATGAGCCCGAAGGAGAGATTGTGCGCAGCGAGATCCCCGACGGAGCCAGTGGTGAACTGCACTGTTAGTTTAAATCCAGTGTCAGATTGGAAGGTGTTTTCGGAGTAGAGTAGAGCTCTACGAGTGTAACTAGTGCCAGCTGTTAGGAAGGTGGCATCGCCATCATCAGTCCAAGAATGGGCTTGGATAGTTCTGTTGATTGCTCCTCCACCGATTCCGTTATTGGTGGAGAGTCCGTCATTGTCGAATGAGTCCTGATAGAGAACTCCAGCGTGTGCTGTGAGACCAAGTGCCGCCATGCAGGCACTGGTCAAATAGGTTGTTTTCTTCATGTTGTGTGTGAGTGGGTTTCATGCGAAATCCGATCTGAGACATGGGGGAGATACGCGCATTTATCTAACCTATTGAAACAGAATAAAGAGGTCAAACAGGAAGTTCATTTCTTATCAATTTAAGGTAGAATAAATTTCCTAACAAATATTATTAGGCGACCTTCTAAGCTGTGGAAAGAGGTCGGTGATAATCAAAAAACCAGCACCCCGAAGAGTGCTGGTTCAATTTGTAAACGTTGAGTTCTCTCTAATTATTGAGGCCAGAGAAATCGATTCCTTGGATCCATGCCGGGAAGTTCTGGCCAGAGTAACCACGGCTGAGCGTCACTTCATCGTCCTCAGTATAGCGGCTCCAGAGCTTAGCTCGGGAAACCGAATCACCGGTCGCATTACATCCATTATAGACCCAGCCGAAACGAGTGCCGGCTGAAGCGGAATCAACCGCAACAGTCACGTCTGTGTCATTGACGTTACCATCGGTCTTGAAACCATAATCCACATGTAAGTCAGGGTGCGTCATGGTGTAGACATCGAACCAGTAAGTATCGGTGTATTCGGAACCCACTGCGACTATGCTCTCGGTAGCGTTTTGATTCACACCATCACCTAAGGTCACTAGGCAGGCTTCAGCACCGTCACCGACGCCTGAGTCTAGACGCGTTCCAGTTCCCCACACCCAGGTGTTTTCTCGGGATACTGGGTCGATAGCCACTGTAATGTATTCGCCGGTCGCATCAGCTCCGTTGCCGCCATTGCTTCCGACGACTTTACGATGTTGAACATTCCAATCCGAGCCCCACTCAACGACGAAGGCCGTTGCAGTGACATCCAGTAGCGCCTCACCTGCAGAATTTCGAGTCCAGTTAATCGTGTTACTGCCACTTGGATAGAAACGCGTGTGTGCACTCGCGTTGTCATATCCTGTGGTCGGTGCGCCAATGTAGTTCACACCACCACCACGGTATCCACCGAAGAGAACGACTTGGTTGATATCAGTCCAGCTGCCCCCTACCTCAGCCCCTGAGTTCCCGATGATGTCTACGGAAGCGACGTCGATGAGATCAAAGCCCCCAGCATCCGTCGGGTTCATGCACTCAACTATAGTCACCACACCTTCCCAATCTTGGGTCGCGGAGGAACGAGTTAGGGTGATTTGGTTATTGTTTCCGCTTCCCACCATGTCGCCTGCATATCGATTGCCACCATAGGGCACACCCGTGACACGAGCGTATTCGCTATCAGCTAGCGTTTTGCCGTTACCATCACGTGAGCCACGTACGAGGATGAAGTAGTCATCTGCTAGGTTTTGGTCCAGAACGAGGGTCTTCTGCGTACCAGTGAAGTCACCTGTAGTGAGGTAGTATTCTGTCACTCTGATACCAGCGTCTGAGCTAGAAGAATTGTCAGCAACTAATGGATCAGTCCCATTCTGGTATTCCTGCCAGTTGGCCGATCCATCGCCGTCGGCGTCTGCCAATGCACCTGCATTCGTTGGATCCACGCCATTCGCGATCAGCCAGACCTTAGGCGTATCGTTTGTAGCCGTATAGCTGTTGGCCAGATCCGAGACTTCACTCGCGCTCAAAGCGACATCGTAGACCTGCACTTCGTCAATCATTCCATCGTAAGAATTATTGTTCACATCATTGCCTAACATAACATTGGCGATGGCAGCCATACTTCGCGCCTTGCCAGTTCCACTGTGCCAAAGCTCTCCGTTCAGATAGATGGCCATTTCACCTGTGCTTGCATTCTTAGTGAATGCCCAGTGGTTCCACTGATCTTTATATTCAGAAGCGGAGGCACCTTTGTTAATACGGTCATATTGAGAGCCTGTATTACCCGCATCCCAGTAAACGATGCCATTGCTCCAAGGGAGGTGGATGTTCAGCACTCGGTTGCCAGAGCTATCTTCTGCATAAAAGGCTGTATCCTTCTTTGCTTGTGACGCATCACCATTGACCCACATGGAGATGGTGATCTGATCCGAAATGCTCGAAAAAGCACTGCTAGGAAGTGTGACAGCAGAGTCCGTCCCATTGAAAGAGAGAGCGGAATTTTCCACCCCCGTGACCCAAGTTCCATTGGTTAATGTAGCGTGATATCCGTGACCAGAATCGTCAGCCACTTGACTGCCATCGCCATCATCCATTGACCAGCTTGCTACAGGTCCTCCAGAGCCAGAGACAGTCACTGGAAGCGTCACTGACTCAAGACTACCATCCGTCAACTCGTATGTCACCTGGACGGTTGCAGAAGCGCTCTGCCCTGCGTCTAAATTAGCGACGGTATTGTCAAAGACAATTTCAATAGGCGTAGTCGACGGAGTATTCTCAGCAATAAGAAAGGGTTCTGTCGTCGTCGAGAAAGCTCCAGGATGAGACGCATCAATCAAAGCGATATCGACTACTGGAAGATTTGAGGGACCGTCAATGGACACTTCGATGGTGCCCACCGTATTCGCGACGTCCTCTGGATGAGGGATCGAAAGACCACCACTCGGGCTAAGCGTGACTTCAAATATTTCCTGATAATCCGAAGACACTGTTAGATCACGATTCCCAGACGTAGGGTCTGCGAAAGCATTTATAAAGTAAGCTGTAGTTGTTTCTGGTATCGTCGTGGTAACTGTATAAGTCCCGTCTCCATTATTAACCGGCGCACTAATCAGCACATTCGACCAACCGGTATTATTAGAATTATCTGTCGTGGTAACATCGAAAGACGAGGTCGACAGAAGGGTAGCTGTATGAAGGTTTTTGGTGGAATTAAAAACAACAGTTACTTCTGAGCCGGAAATGCTAATGCTTTTTTGTGAACTCCAAGGAGCCCCGTTTTCTACGATGCTATCAGCGTAGTCAATAGGTTCTGGTCGTGCTTCCGCCGCAGGATTACTATGTCCCATTCCATGAACGATAGCAACCGAGTGTACGCCCGCTTGCTTTTGGTAGGTATACGCTTGGGAATCCATTGGGAAATGTTTATCCGTAGGCCAAGAGAGCCATAGCGCAGGAGTCGTCGCGTTTTGCATGCGTAGGAACGGATCCCATAAGAGATTGTATTTTTCATGATTCCCGAGTCTGGAACCATATAAATTACTAGAGCTGAATTTGTGTCCGCATCCGTAAACAGGGATTGCAAACGCAAAGCGGTCGTCAATTCCAATAGCCGTACTCGTAATCACGCCGCCCCACGACACTCCCATGACACCACACTTATCTTCATCAACAAAGTCAAGGTCACGTAAAAGAGAGTTCGCTAGGATCGTGTTAGCTGTCGCATGATACATCCATTCAGCAGTGAGATCAGCTCTAGAAGAATAGAAGTTCCGGCTAGGACCTGAAAGCTCATGCTTAATATAGCCAGAGGAAGTACGCACTGTAGTGCTAGGGTAGACATCTGCATCGTACCTGATGTCGGTATGCCCCTCGGTAGTGATTGCGATGGCTGCGTAGCCTCGGTCTTCCCACTGCTCGGCCCAACCTTGGTAAGCCGTGCCACCACCACCATGAACAAGCACTACTCCAGGGACTGGATTAGCGCTGCTAGCATTTGCAGGGATGTTTATCCAAGCGAATACACGTGTAGGATTCCCTTCTGTGTCGAGTCCGTCATAAAAGATTCTTTTTAAATCTCCAGCCATCGGGGTGTATGTTGCTCCATATGTTGGGATTCCATCGGCATCATACTCCACTTCATAGACATTGGGAGCATTGAGCATGACAGAATCCGTTCCTAGTGCTTCCACTTGAGCAATTTCCGCTTCGAATTGACCAAGGCAAGGAGTAACGTTACTGAGAAATGCCAAACCGAGTAGTTTTAAAACACAAAAATCTTTATGTTTTTTTATGAATTTCACGCATGTTTTCATATTTTTATAATTATAGTTTTTTTATTTAATCCTTATTTTTTTAAATTTCCTAATCAACCATTCAAACCAGAAAAGTCGATCCACAGAACCCAAGTAGAGAAGTTCTGGACGGTGTGTACCGCCATAAATTTCTATCGAGCCTCCCTTGTATTCTGTGTAATCAATCATACCTATAGCCGGTCACAGAAAAGTAGAAGCATGCTGATTGGTCTACTTCACCGCACCCTCGTGGGCGCCGTAGACCAAACGGATGAAGGTGACCGCCGTCGAGCTATAGGCCTATTCGAAGCTCACTAGGGCGGCACCTTATTCGTAACGCTATGACATCTCGGTCGTTTTTTAGAGAACTGATGCAATAAAAAACGAACCGATTAATCATTAATAACTCTGAAATACTTGCAGTACTTCGGTATCGCTCAACTCCACATTGTAGAGCAGCACATCATCAAGCACACCACTGTAGCTGAGGCTCGATATCTGTGAGCCAAAGGCGGCGGTGTTGACTGAACCAATACTCAGGGAGTTACCGCTTCCGGTATGCCAGAGGCTTCCATTGAGATAGATATTCATCACACCAGTAGTCGCATTTTTAGTGAAGACCCAATGATTCCACGCGCCTTCATACTCGGCTGCGGCTGCCACCTTGTTGATGCGATCATAGCTGTTTCCATCACCAGCATCCCAGTAGACGTTGGAGTTGCTCCAAGGTAAGTGAACATTGATCAGGCGGTTGCCGGAAGCATCTGATGCGTAGAAGGCCGAGTTGTTTTGCGGCAAGCTCGCATCTCCATAGGCCCACAAGGCTATGCTGACCTCATCGACCACAGTAGCAAATGCCGCAACGGGAATGTCTACACGTGAGTTGCTGCCATTGAACTCAAGGGCATTCCCCTCTATGCCGCTCATTACTGTGCAATTCTCGGAAGTCCCCGCAAAGCCATTGCCGGAGACATCCGAAACAATTACTCCGGAGGCTTCATCCATTGACCATTGAGCGACGAGCCCAAATGGAGGTGCAGTGATGGCCAACTCAACGGTACGAGAGCCGTTGTAGCCATTCGAATCTGTTGCCATCAAGTCGAATTCGATTGTGCTACCTTCGCTTTCAGTCGGCATTCCGCTCATTATCCATAGTCCCGGATTTGATGGGTCTTGACTGATATTCAGCCATGCTGGCGCATTGGAGTCGCCACTAGATACAGCCACAATACTTGTGATGTCATCGCCTTCTGGATCCCAGAAGTCTACTCCTTCGGTCAGAATGTGATAGTAGGGCAGCCCATTACTTGCTTCCGGTAAGTCCGTGTACTTCCGAGCCCAGTTAGGAGCGTCAGGTGAAGCAAATTCTGCCAAGTGTGCATCAAGTAACTCTAATTGAGTAATCGCCCACGGACGAAGAGTGCCGGAGCCTCTGTAAACAGAACCCTCCCATGTCATATGACCACCAGCCTGCATGGCTTCCAAATTCCATTGGTTAAAATCTTCCTGAGCCCATGCCTGAGTCCCACTGAACTGCCATGAAGCTGTGCCGAGCTTTGAGTGGAAATTCCCGACAACTAGATCATCCCAATCATATAGGCCTCCGTCATGAACATTACCGTTCTTTTCCGTCATTTTTGAGACGTGCCTATAGTTACTCGCAAAAATACTTTCTCCTCGAGTTGGATTCACCGCCGAGCTTGCATGATTGTTATTACCAAAATAGGCATGCCCAAACGTGAAATCATCGAACCGAGTAGGACGAGCATACGGGAAAGCAGAATCATTGATGAGATCGTCGCCAAGGCGCCCGCGATTAAAGGCTATCGGGAGTTCAGGATTTCCTGCATGGATCGCATTTGCAAATGCTTGAAAAATCCTCTCTGACTCGATCACTCCTGTCCCGGCAGAATCTCCATTCTTAGCCATGTCATCTGCTGAGTCGAAGATCCATGAACTTACGTATTTACCGTAACGCAAGGAATACTCTTTCAGCACATACTCCGCATAGCAGAACATGTATTTACGGTCAGGATATGTAGCTGTGGCATCTTCATACTGTTGAGTGGTGCTATTCCAAATTCCAGTATGATAAGGCTGGCTATTAATGAACGCCTGAACCTCTGGGTCTGTATCACAATACTCTTTCCAGCGTTCAGTAAAGGCCGTCAAATCAACGGTATTGCTACCAACGAAGTTTTCAGAATTTGAGTAGACCTTAACTCCTATTCCAGCATTTCTGACCTCTAAAATCTCTGCAAGAAAGGGGTCGTCTTGCGGTTCACTCTGGCTTAGGTCACCCCAAGTTGGAACTGGAGCAACAATCGCACTTCCACCAACTGCTGTGAGTCCTAGGGCAATGCTTTCCAATAAATTATGTGGAGCATTATGATTACCTGATCCAATAGCGCCTTCATTCAGTCTAGCAATGGTCGAACCAATAGTTTTGAGATGCTTTATGTTTTCAACATCACCTTGGCCACCATTCCAGCTACCTCTTAAGCCATCTGCGCGTTCTCCTAGGGCGTAAGCGTTTTCAAGCTTTATAGATTGGATCGACTTAGCTCCTCCATTATCATCCTGAGCATAGACCGCCACGTGGTAATCCTTGCTTAGATCAAATCCTTCAGGCAATGCACCGGAAGCCTCATAAACTCCATCGATGCGGTAGCACCAATAGCCCCCGACGCCAATTTCGAATGTCACCTCGCATGTTTCACCTGCTTTGAACTGAGTTCTTGTTCCAGATTGGTCTAATGTGACTCGTGTAGATCCATTGGTGAAGTTGAGCCCTTGCGAAGCTTCTCCGCCGAAAGCTGTCACATTGGCACCGATGCTATAAACGTTGTTATTTGCACGGAAGGGATTATCCCCCCCCAAGGTAGACATGTTCGTATCGTCGCTGATAAGTCCAAATGCTAAGCTATTTGCCCCCGTGCTAGCAATCGAGCCCGCCGTGTAGTTAACCGTCAGCTTGAAGCCGGTGTCCGATTGGAATGTATTGGCAGAATACAAGACAGCTCTCGCTCCAGCTCCTCCTCCATTTATGATAAACTCTGCATCACCACTATCGGTCCAAGCATTCGTGTTTATTGTTTTGTTGACCGCTCCACCGCCGGTTCCGGTATTAGTCGAGAGGCCGTCATTGTCGAAAGAGTCCTGATAGAGAACTCCCGCGTTTGCGGTTAGACCGAGCGCAGCCATGCAAGCACTTGATAGAAAGTGAATTTTTTTCATTTAGTGTATTAATTGGGTTTATCAATGTGGGGAGCATTGGGAGTATATCAACTAGAGTAGACGACTCCCCCTTGTCTACTGGTCAAATGACCAGTGTCGGATTTCATCAATTCACTCTGATAGACAGTAACTTAGGCCGCATAAGGCTTAAAATTTGATGTTACTAACGAAAAAACCAGCACCCCGGAGAGTGCTGGTTTGGTCATTAATAGTTTCTGAATCGCTACTGCTAGCGAGACTAAAAAAATCCGTCAGATTATTCTACAAGTGTTTCCTCACAAAAAACCCAAACAATTATTCTGCCAATTCAACCTGCAGTTGGATAAATTTCTTGGAATCAATCATCTGAAAACGTGCTTTGACTGTTTCGTAGTCATCGAGTGGGTCACCGACTTCAATATCGTAAGGGGCTTCATCGGACGGGGTAAGTAGATCAGGCTTCACGATCAAAGTGTAGTTCAAGCCGAGTTCCAGATAATCGGTGCGGCGATCATATTCATAGACGAAATACATCGAGTCATCCTCTTCCTCCGTGAATATCGACTCCTTAGAGCCCGCATCGCTCCGCGTCGGATCCATCCCCAGTGCAAATTCCAGCAAGATCGAGTAGCCATCTCGGTCTAGCGTGTCCGCATCGATGGACGCATCGTCGCCGCTCACTCCGTAGTCGGAAAGCCAAGTAGCCAAAGGTCCTAGATCTTGAGACTCAATAACCCCAGTCAGCACAATATTATCCAATCCCATGCTGCGAATTTCGAAGGTGTTACTTTTGTCGCCATTAAGTGTCCAGCGGAAGGTCACAGATGTATCTGTTAGTCCAGACAATCCTGTCAGCTCGATATCGCCGGATGCAGCCTCAGGGCTCTGATAGTTGGTTCCACCATTGTGAGAGAACCCACCCGTTGTCGTATTGCTCGTCGTAGATCCAATGATCGTTTCAAAGGTCCAATCCATGATGCTCGTCCCTGTGGCACTGGTGAAATAGGAGGTATCAAAGCTAATATTAGAAAGTCCAATAATCACTTTATCAGAGACATTGAGCGTAAAATCTATCGTATTGGCCGCTTCACGATCACTTACCGCAGCCTCTAACGAACCGCCGCCGATATCCTCTATACGTCCGTAATAAGTATCTGGGTTATCCCCATCAGAAATCATCAAATTGCTGACAGTCACCCCGTCACCAAACGTATTTACGTCGGGCGCGGTATAGACGATCTCGCTTGTCGTTCCTGAGATGCTGGTGGGCATCTCGAATTGATACACGAGCCCGTTGGCGAAAGTATAAGGACTTTCATTGACCACTAATTCCACTTCACGAGAGCAACTGAATCCATGGGCCTCCGTGGCTTTTAGGCTGAATGCATGCGTTGCACTATCGCCGGCTGTCGGCATCCCACTTAGAATCCAACGGGTGGGATCATTCGGATCTTCCTGTATCGTGAGCCAGTCTGGGGTATTTCCCAGCGCTACTAGACTCGTAATGTCATCACTCTCTGGGTCCCAGAAGTCTGCTCCTTCTACTAACACGTGATAGTAGGTCTCGCCAATCGTTGCTTCTGGCAGCCAAGTATATTTACGAGCCCAGCTGGGTGGGCCTGGGTTTTGGAATTCTGCCAAGTGGGCATCGAGTAACTCGAGTTGGGTAATGGCCCAATCGCGGAGCGTGCGAGGGCCTCTACTCACAGAACCTTCCCATGTTGTGTGACCACCTGCCTGCATAGCTTCTAAATTCCATTGATTGAAATCATCCTGTTCCCAGGCTGAGGGAGTACTATACTGCCATGAAATGGGACCGAGTTTAGAGTGGAAATTACCTACGATAAGATTATCCCAATCTCTTCCACTCTCCGCATGAACGTACCCGTTAGTTTCTGTCATGCGCGTTATGTGTTGGTAGTTCAGGGTGAACTGAGTTCCTTCTGCGTGGTTGTTATTTCCTCCAAAGGCATGACCAAAAGTGAAGTCATCAAACCGCGTGGCTGCAACGTAGGGATAGGAACCATAATTCACATTGCTACGACCATTGTTAAAGGCTATTGGGATTTCTGGATTCCCAGCATGTACCGCATTTGCAAAAGCTTGAAAAATCCGCTGTTGCTCCAGAATGCCGCTACTAGCATTGTCACCATTTGCCCCCATATCATTCGCCGAATCGAAAGTCCAGGAGTCGACGTACTCACCATAGCGCAACGCATAGTTTTTTAGGACATACTCTGCGTAACAAAACATATATTTACGGTTAGGGTATGTCTCTGATGCATCCTCATATTCTTGAGTAGTGCTATTCCAAATGCCAGTATGGTATGGCTGGCTATCGATGAACTCCATCACATCAGGGTCAGTGTCACAGTATTCTTTCCAACGTTCAAAAAATGCCTCCAGTGCAACGGTATTACTCCCGACGAAGTTTTCCGAATTTGAGTAGACTTTCACCCCTATTCCAGCATTTCTGATCTCTAAAATCTCTGCTAGAAAGCTGTCATTTTGAGCCTCATCCAGACTTAAGTCTCCCCAACTTGGAACAGGAGCGCTGATGGGATCTCCTCCTACAGCGGTAAGCCCCAAAGCAATACTTTCCAGTAATTGATGTGGGGCGTTATGATTCCCCGAACCACTCGCACCTTCATTGAGTCTGGCGATCGTCGAACCAATAGTCCTCAGATGTTTTATATTCTGCACGTCACCCTGACCACCGTTCCAGCTACCTCTTAAATCTGCAGCGCGTTCTCCCTGAGCATAGCGTTTCTCCAACTTGATGGATTGAATCGACTTCTCGCCGCCATTGTCATCTTGGCCATAGACCACTACATGGTAATCCTTACTCAGATCAAACCCTTCCGCCAAAGCTCCGGAAGCTTCATACTCGCCGTCGATACGGTAACACCAATAGCCACCAGTGCCGATCTCGAGTGTCACCTCACAGGGCTCACCCGCATTGAACTGGGCTCTAGTTCCAGATTGATCCAGTGTCGTGCGTGTCACTCCATTCGTGAAGTTCAGTCCTCTCGAAGTAGTGCCACCAAAGGCAGTCACATTCGCGCCAATACTGTAGACACTAGTGTCTGCTCGGAAAGGATTGTCACCGCTAAATGTTGCAAGCTCCGTATCGGTGCTAATGAGGCCGAACGCCAGGCTATTGGCTCCAGTGTCGCCAATCGACCCTGCGGTGTAATTTACCGATAGCTTTAAGCCGGTATCGGATTGAAATGAATTGGCAGAATACAAGAGTGCCCGAGTACCAGCACCTGCTGCATTCGTTACAAAAGTCGCAACGCCGTCATCGACCCAAGCATTCGCATTAATAGTACGATTCACTGCGCCTCCGCCGATCCCGCTGTTGTTCGTCAGTCCGTCTCCCTCAAAAGTATCTTTATAGAGCAGACGTGCTGAAGTAGTGGTGCCATTCAGCACGACTTTATCGAATGCTGTCGCGGAATTCGAATCTTGATTGCCGCCATAAACATAGAGACGGAATTCGACGGCTTCGCCCAAATGTTGAAATCTGGCGTCTGAGAGACTGACGACGACGTTGTTGTTGCTTTCGTCCCACGACAAAATGTCAGTCGTCTGTCCTGTCGCTATTTCGTCGCCTTCGGCAAAACCATCAATCGAAGAAAACAGCGCCCAACGATCCGCGGCATTGTTCAGCTGCTTGACAAAGGTCCGGAATGTCAGGCTGGATAAATTTAAGGCACTGTACGCATCTGGCGTAACGGTGAATGCCATATAGTCATCAGCGGAAATAGAGCCAGTAAGATCATCCGCATCATTCATACCGGTGAAACCGAATGTGCTGACAGTTCCTCCAAAAGAAAATGAGTTGGTAGAGCCAAAGATATTGCCGTCCGCATCCAAACCATCCACAGGAGCAAAGGAGGTATAGACACTATTCTCGAGGCCTGGGCCTGTATCAAAATCGGTGGCAATTACATCGGGACAAACGAAGGCTGCTGCTAGCGTTCCTACACCAGTACCATCGTCGAAATCGTAGCCAACAAGGATATCTGCATTCGCAGATAGGCCGACGAGGAGAGAAGTGCAAAGAATGCACGGTGTGATGTATTTCATTTATTCGGATATTGGATCGAGTTAAAACCTAATGAGGGAATTAAATTTTGATAATTCAGAAATAACTACACAATAGCTATTCATTGTATCAGCAAAGATTCAAGAAGGAGAGGTACGCAATCGGGTCTTTCTAATCTAAGCGGTAGCACTTCAGAGCACTTCAGAGCACTTATCAAGATTTACTAATCTAGCATCTGAGATTAGTAAATCTCCAAAAAGCGAATGAAGCGCACAGCTCAAAAAAATAAAGCTTAATAAAAAAACCAGCACCCCGAAGAGTGCTGGTTACAATTTGTAAACGTTGAGTTCTCTCTAATTATTGAGCCCTGAGAAATCGATCCCTTGGATCCAAGCTGGGAAGTTTTGACCGGAGTTACCACGACTGATGGTGACTTCATTGTCATTCGTGTAGCGGCTCCAGAGCTTCGCACGGGAGACGGAAGTTCCAGTTCCATTACATCCATTATAAAGCCAGCCGAAGCGGGCGCCAGATGGAGCAGAGTCAACTGCTACTGCCAGGTCCGAACTACCGGAGTCGCCGTCGGCCTTGAAGCGGTGATCTACGTTTAAGTCGGGGTGTGTTAGTGTGTAGACATCAAACCAATAGGTATCCGTATATTCGGAGCCCACTGCGACCGTGCTCTCGGTCGCATTCTGGTTCACGCCGTCTCCCAGGGTGACAAGGCAGCCTTCTGCGCCATCGCCCACACCTGAGTCCAAGCGAGTGCCCGTTCCCCAGACCCACGTGTTATCGCGGGATACGGGACTAATGGCGACTGTGGTGTATTCACCAGTCGCATTGGCTCCGTTGCCTCCATTGCTTCCGGTCACTTTGCGGCGCTGGATATTCCACTCGGAGCCCCACTCAACGACGAAGGTCGTTGCTGTGACATCGAGCAAAGTTTCACCTGCGCTGTTCCGAGTCCAGCTAATCGTGTCGCTTCCACTTGGATAGAAACGAGTGTAAGCACTCACATTATCGTATCCTGAGGTCGGCGTGCCTGTGTAACTCACACCGCCACCGCGATATCCACCGAAGAGGACAACTTGGTTAATGTCGCTCCAAGCGATGCCGGCTTCTGATCCGGAATTGCCTGAAATATCAACCGAAGCAACATCAACCAGGTCAAAGCCAGCAGGGCTGCTCGGGTTGGTGCATTCTACCACGGTCACGACACCTTCCCAGTTATAGGTTGCGGCAGAGCGAGTGAGTATGATTCGGTCGCCGCTTCCGCTACCGACCATGTCTCCTGCGTACAGATTAGCACCCCATGGCACTCCTGTAACACGAGCGAAGTCATTGTCAGGAAGAGAACCTCCGTCGCCATCACGTGAACCACGCACAAGGATGAAGTAGTCATCAGCCAGATTCTGATCAAGAACCAGTGTCTTGCTCGTCCCGGTAAAGTCGCCGGTAGTCAGGTAGTATTCTGTGACTCTGATACCTGCGCCCGTATTGCTTACAGGATTATCATTCACTGTCGGATCCGTACCGTCTTGGTATTCCTGCCAATTTGCAATGCCATCGCCATCCGCGTCTTCCTCGGAACCTGCGTTGGTAGGGTCAAACCCGTAACTGACCAACCAGGCTCTCGGTGTGCCATTGATGGTCTTATAGCTGTAGGCCAGATCTGAAACTTCGCTGGCATTCAATGCGACGTTGTAAAGCTTCACTTCGTCAATGATTCCAGCGTAAGATTGGTTGTTAAGATCGTTGCCTAGTAGAGCAACCGTCATGTCTGCCATGTTCCGGGTCTTGCCCGTCCCACTTTGCCAGAGATAGCCGTTTAAATAGATCGCCATCTCTCCGGTCGCCGCATTCTTGGTAAAGACCCAGTGATTCCACTGATCTTTATACTCCGAGGCAGAGGCTGCCTTGTTGATACGGTCATACTTTGAGTCTGTATTCCCGGCATCCCAGTAAACGCTACCGTTACTCCAAGGGAGGTGGATGTTCATTGATCGATTACCTGATCCATCTTGAGCATAGAAGAGTGTGTCTGCTCTCGCTTGTGTGGTATCGCCATAGATCCAGAGAGCTAGGGAGACCTCGTCAATGATATAGGACAACGGCTTTGCGGGAAGCGCGACACTGGAACTGTTGCCGCTGAGTTTAATCGCTTTCCCTTCGATTCCACTCACTCTAGTGCCAGTCACTGTAGACGCGTCAAAGTCATAGCCAGAGGTATCGGCCACATTCTCACCGAAGTTTTCATTCATTTGCCAATCCGCGATAAGACCTGATGGAATTGCTTCGAGACTCAGGTGCTGAATGGATTTCTCACCACCGCTATCATCCTGAGCATAGACTGCGACACGGTAGCTCTTGGTTAAATCAAAGCCGCCTTCAATCACACCCGAGGCTTCGGTCACTCCATTGATCGAGTAGCTCCATCGGCCACCGGGAAGGATCTCAATGACAACCTCCGTGGACTCATTCACTGGGAA
>NZ_JBPOGE010000005.1:0-251684 GCF_051252225.1 Rubritalea sp. | reverse complement strand
TCACTTCTCACTTCTCACTTCTCACTTCTCACTTCTCACTTCTCACTTCTCACTTCTCACTTCTCACTTCTCACTTCAAGTGCTCCACCCCATCTACATCTGCGGCTCCACCGCTTCAGGGAAATCCTCTCTCGCTATCGAGCTAGCCAAGCGACTCGATGGAGAGGTGATCAATGGCGATGCCTACCAAGTCTATCGCGGGATCGAGACTCTCTCAGCAGCACCATCTACCGAGGAGCTCTCCCAAGCCCCACACCACCTTTTCTCCGTTCTAGCCACCACTGAAGACTTCGACGCCCAGCGCTACCGCGAACTCGCCTTGCCTGTCATTACAGAAGTCCAATCACGTGGGAAAACACCCATCATTGTCGGCGGCTCTGGCATGTACCTCAAGTTTCTCACTCACGGTCCATCCCCAGTTCCCGCAAGCGATCCCAAATTGCGAGCCGAACTCGAAACCCGTGAGAATGCCTCACTCGTCGCCGAGCTAAAGTCACTCGATCCCGAAGGCGCCGCCATCACTAACCTGCAAAACCGCCGCTACCTCATCCGCGCCCTCGAAATCTGCCTCCTCTCAGGACAAAAAATGTCAGCCATCAAAAACGACTGGAAGCAAACCTCAGACGCCATTGACAAAAACCTCCGCGGCGCCCTCATCCAGTGGGAAGCCGAGCCCCTGCGCCAGCGCATCGCTCTCCGCACCAAGCTCATGCTTGAAAATGGTGCCATCGACGAAATCAAAAACACCTCAAACCTCTCCATCACCTGCGAAAAAGCCATCGGCGTCCCACAGATCCGCGCCTACCTCGCTGGCGAAATCGACCTCGCCACCTGCGAAGAAAAAATCTTCTTCGCCACCTGCCAATACGCCAAACGCCAACGCACCTGGTTCAAAAAGGAGGATTGGCTAACCGCAATACCATATTCCGAATTAACAAAAGCAAAACAAGTGGCAATAAGTTTCCTCAACAGCCAATCTTAAAAAATGCTGATTACATCGCGCTTTCATTTTCGACGATGACTGGTGGCTGAGCCTGTGAGCTAGAAGAGAGCTCTTCCTGCATATAGGCAATAGCGCAGGCAACTGCAGAAGTTGCTACCAGTACACCGCCAATCAAGCACTTAAGTGGGAGTTTCGCTTTCATAACATTGTTAACGGGACTCTAGCAGAAAAACATATCCTCTCATAACGCACAACTAAAGGATCACACCTTATTCATTTACTATTAGCAATCTATACGAAGTAGCAACCAAACCTAACCCGAAACACAACAACGCATATAGGCTTACAGGTTCTATCTCACTCCTTGTTGACCTTACGGGTTCAATATATTTACTGATTTGAATACAGTTAAGCATTATGAATAACTCCACAACATACTGAACCATAGAAACATACTCATCACTTACGCAGATACAATGAACAGCTAATTCCTTTTAAAACATCAATAAGTGGCGGCTGCACCTGTGACTCAATGAACCAGCAAGAACTGAACTCACACAACTCCACATGAGTCTCTGTAAAACTACAGACACAAGATGTCTGCAATAAACTTGAATCTTCTGGGCTGCTCATTATTACTCCACCCATGTCCGCCATTCCTAATGTCTTAGCCGAGCGTTATGCCTCACAAGCCATCTGCAACATCTGGTCAGCAGAAGGCCGTATCGTACTTGAACGCGAATTCTGGATCGCCGTGATGAAAGCTCAGAAAGAGCTCGGTCTCGACATCCCGCAGGACGCTATCGATGCCTACGAGTCAGTCAAAGATCAGGTAAATCTCCAGTCCATCATGGACCGTGAGCGCGTCACCCGTCACGACGTAAAGGCCCGTATCGAAGAGTTCTGCGATCTCGCAGGGCACCAGCACATTCACAAGGGCATGACTTCGCGAGACCTCACTGAAAACGTCGAGCAGCTCCAGGTCTACCGTTCCCTTCTCATTCTCCGCGACAAAACCATCGCCACACTCGCTAAGCTCGATTCCCGCGCTCAGCAGTGGAAGGGACTACTCATCACAGCGCGTACCCACAATGTAGCCGCTCAACCAACCACATTTGGCAAACGCATCGCCATGTTCGGTGAAGAGCTACTCGGTGCATTAGGCTCACTGAACCACCTCACAGAAACTTACACGGTTCGTGGTCTCAAAGGTGCTGTTGGCACGCAGATGGACCAAATTTCCCTCTTCGAAGGAGACCTCGATAAAGTAAACGCTCTCGAAAACAACATCTGCAAGCACCTCGGCATCCCAGAAGTGTACGACAACGTCGGTCAGGTCTATCCACGCTCACTCGATTTCCGTACCGTTTCAGTCCTCACCGACCTCGCGTCTGGCCCATCCTCCTTCTCTCGCACACTCCGCCTCATGGCTGGTAACGAGACAGCAAGTGAAGGCTTCGCCAAAGGACAAACCGGTTCCTCCGCCATGCCGCACAAAATGAACTCACGTTCCTGCGAGCGCGTCAACGGCTTCCAAACCATCCTCAAGGGCTACCTCGCTATGGCGACTGGACTTGCTGGTGACCAATGGAACGAAGGCGATGTATCCTGCTCCGTCGTCCGCCGCGTCATGCTTCCAGATGCGTTCTACGCATGTGATGGCATGTTCGAAACATTCCTCACCATCCTCAATCAAATGGATGCCTACCCAGCAGTGATCGATGCTGAAAATGAACACTACCTACCATTCCTCATGACCACTACCATCATGATGGAAGCAGTCAAAGCAGGCGTTGGCCGCGAAGCTGCGCACAAGGTCATCAAGGAGCACGCCGTTGCCACAGTCAACGATCTCCGCGCCCGCGCCGTTAACCAGAACGACCTTCTCAGAAGACTCGCAGAAGACGACCGCATCCCGCTCAGCCTCGAACAACTCAATAGCCTTCTCGAAGAGGGTCGCGAAAATGCAGGCTCAGCCCGCACACAAATCGACGCCTTCAGTAAAAAGGTTGCAGACTGGTCAAAGCGCTTCCCTAGTGCTGCGAATTACGAGCCAGGCTCAATCCTTTAGCGCTAGTCACTAACCATTATCTCTCATTCTATGGCCTAGCAACTGCTAGGCCATTTTTACAAATGGACTCGAGTCCCTCATCTAAATTCCTAATTAAAAAATTCTCTGATGCATCCAATATCTGACTCCATCACTCAACACGCGGAAGAGGTTCTCATTCCAGGCTTAAGAAATGCGAATGAGCAAACTGAACGTGCCGAATTAATCAAAGACTATATCAAATTCCATGATGCACGTATTCGTGAAATTCATGACCTTGGAGCCGGTGGTTTAGAAGTAGCCGGTGCACGTTCACTCATGGTCGACAATCTGATCCATGCTGCATTCCTAACCGCACAAGAGCGTATTTCCCCTGAGTCCCCTATCAAAATGGCTGTCACAGCCGTTGGCGGTTACGGTAGGAGCACCCTCAACCCAGGATCAGATATCGACATCCTTTTCCTCCTTCCTGTCAACTCGACCAAGATCTCGAAAATTACAGCTCAGTTAGTTCAAGAGATTCTCTACTTACTATGGGACACTGGGTTCAAAGTCGGCCACTCGTCACGTTCCATCAACGAATGCCTCACTGAAGCCAAGCAGGAGCAGCAATCAAAAACAGCATTAATGGACACGCGGCTTGTCGCTGGGGATCAAACTCTCGTTGAAAATTTCATCCGCCGCTTCCAGCATGATTGTATTCAGAAAAACTCTGAAGCATTCTTCGAGCTCCGTCGTCAAGACATACGATCTCGCCATAAAAAATATTCGTACACAGTTTTCCTCCAAGAGCCACACGTCAAAGAAAGCTGTGGAGGCCTTCGTGACTATCATAACATCATCTGGGTTGAGCAAGTAGAACGCGGAACAAATGATCTCTCAGCTCTTGTCAAAGAACGCATCCTCACCAAAAACGCCCACAAAGAGATCATCGAAGCCTATGATTTCGTACACCGTGTACGAAACGAACTTCACTACCACACTGGCCGTTCAACTGACATTCTAACACTTCAGCTCCAGGGCGTGGTTGCCACCAATTTCCAGTATCCAGAAAAGAGCATTCTCCGTCGCTGTGAATCGTTCATGCGCGACTACTATCGTCACACACGCCACCTCTATAATCACACCACTTCGCTGATGGAGATATTCCAGATCGAAATCAATGAGAGCGATGAGGCAAAAGGCTGGTTAAAATTCCTCCCTAAGCCTAAAAAGAAACGTATTGAGCTGGATGGCTTTATCGTTCGCGATGGCAGGATTTACCCAAAAAATTCAGAAATTTTCCGAGAGGAACCGCATCGCCTGATGCGTGTATTCCAAGAAAGCCAACGACGGAATGTCACGCTCGCCCCCCCAATGCGCAAACTCATCAAAGCGAACTGGGACCTCATTGATAACGATTTTCGTAACAGCAAAGCGAACCGCGAAACCTTCCGTGCTATGCTGGAGCGAAAAGGTCAAGTCGCTGACACACTGCGCCGCATGCACCGTGTAGGCTTCCTAGGGAGATGGATGCCTGAGTTTGGCCAGCTCGACTGTCTTGTACAACACGAGTTTTTCCACCGCTACACAGCAGATGAGCACACACTTCGCTGTATCGAGCAGCTGGACGCTCTGATTGAAGATGACCGCCGAGAGAGAGATGTTTACCGTAAAATCCTCACAGACCTCGAAGATCCCTACGCCATCTACTTGGCTCTTATTCTTCACGACACTGGCCGTGCCGAGAACGTACGGGAACACACCGACGGCTCCGCCATGCTAGCAGCGAAAGTCTGCTCGCGTTTAAAGATTCGCGGAACGCGCCGTACACTTCTAACATTCCTAGTCGACCACCATCTCTCATTCTGGCGATACGCTACTAACAAGAACCTCGACGACCCTGAAGTAATCGAAGAGTTCGCAGGTATCATGCGCACCCCTGAGCGACTCAAAGCGTTACTCGTATTCACTTACGCTGACTCTAACGGAACAAATGAAGATGCCTGGTCTCCGTGGAAAGAGACACTCATGTTACAACTCTATCGCTCCACACTCGATTTCTTAAAAGCAGGAAAAGAACGCTACCGTGATGATCTGGTAACTGAAATCCAAAAGCTCAAAAAGCGTACTCAAGGCTGCCTCAAGGATAAATACCACGAGCAGTTAGACATGCATTTCGAGCGCATGCCAAAAGGTTATTTCCGCTATCGCGCACCAGAGTCGATCGCGATTCATATACGCGCAGTCAGACGCTTCCTCATTAAAGAGGAGAAAGCTGATGAGAGCTTCGCAGCCTCTGACCTACGTTGGATCAGCCACACAGACCGTGGCTATACCGAACTTGTTGTGACAGTAAGAAATCGCCCTCTTCTGATTGAAAAAGTAGCCTGTGCGCTCGCAGCTTCACAAATCAACATTATTGCAGCAGATATCTATACGCGTACTGATGGTGTTACATGCGACGTTTTCCACGTCTGCACCGAAGACCAACAAGCTGTAACTAATGCGCCTACTAAGAAAAAAGTAGAAGCCACCTTCTCAGAACTCATTCAGCAAGAAGCCTACGACTCTAGCAAGTATCTTAAAAAAACACGGAACTTCCTACAGAAAGACCCTACTGAAGGTGGTCTACCATTCCCTGTGAGAGCATTCGCTAACAATCTTACCAGCCAGCAGTACACAGCCATTGAAGTTCAAGCACTCGACCGTATCGGGCTTCTCCACGATCTCTTCCTTGAAATCGGGAAATGTGGACTAGCTACTGTCCACGCGCGCATCTGCACAGAAAAGGGCGCAGCTATGGACACTATCTATGTCAGCCAATTAGATGGTTCTAAACTTACCGATCCAGAAAAACTCGAAAAACTCGAAAGCTCTATTCAAAAACTCGTCGGTTTCGAACACGCTGATTAATCAAAAGAAAAGCCCTAGAGTGTTATTCTCTAGGGCTTTTATAAATTATATTTAGACCAGCTTAGCCACGCTTACCAAGACCGAATTTCTGAGGCTCCAGAATGGGCTTCGCCACAGGCTTTAACAGCCCGTCATGAAGATCATAAACCATGGCGTAAATGTGTAACTCTTGACCCCGCTCCCAGGCGTCTAACACTGGTGGTGACTGTGATACATTTACAGCTTGCTCAATCGCGTTGAGCTCACACAGACGCTTAAACTTAGCATCTTCATCGAGACCTGCGAGCTCTTCTTCGTACACGCTCATTACATCATCTACGTTGCGTATCCAGCTGTCTACAAGGCCAAAGCGCTTACCTGACAGCGCAGCCTGTATGCCACCACAACCGTAGTGACCACAAACGATGATATATTTCACTTTCAGATATTCCACTGCGTAGTGAATCACAGCGAGGCTATTGAAGTCAGCATGAAGTACTAGGTTTGCAACATTCCGATGCACAAACACTTCTCCAGGTTTCAGTCCTAACAATTCGTTAGCTGGAACTCGTGAATCAGCGCAACCAATCCATAAATACTCTGGTGACTGCCCTTTGGCTAATTCCTCAAAATATGTAGCATCTTGCTGCGTAATACCCTCTGCCCACTGCTTATTATTTCTTAAAATATTCTCGATACCTTCCATGGCTCTGACTTTTATAAATTTTCTAGTTTCTGCAAGCATTTCTGAAAAGATTCCATCTCCCGGACTTACTCCTTTGCCAGCTCAATGAATTTTGTTTCAACTGCCGCATGGATTCACTTTTCCCAGATGAGCCGAAAGCTCAGAGCGACCACGCAGAAGATGTGATCCTCAACGATCAACCTCTAGCTGCGCGGATGCGACCTCGCACGCTAGACGAAGTCGCTGGCCAACCGCACATTCTAGGAGAAGGGAAACTACTCAGACGCGCCATAGAAGCGGACCTCTTTAGCTCACTTATATTTTACGGCCCTCCAGGCACTGGAAAAACCAGCCTCGCGACAGTCATCGCAAAATCCACCAATTCGCGCTTCGAGATGCTCAATGGTGTAGAAAGCAATGTCTCAGAAATCCGCGATAAAATAGCTCAAGCTCGCACATGGAAAAAGCTCCGCGGTGAAACCACCATTCTCTTTATCGATGAGATTCACAGATTTAATAAGGCACAACAGGATGTACTCCTCCCGCATATCGAGCGCGGCACAGTCCGCTTCATAGGAGCGACTACCCACAATCCGTATTACTACGTAAACTCGCCCCTCACTTCTCGTTCACAAATTTTCCAGTTAGAATCACTTGCCACCGAAGATATCGTAACAGTCCTCAATCGCGCTCTAGCAGATAAAGAACGGGGCCTAGGTAAACTCAATATTCATGCACATGAAGATGCTCTCACTCACATTGCCGAAAAATCTGACGGTGATGTTAGAAAGGCTCTAACCGCTCTAGACCTAGCAGCTCTAACTACTCCAGCAGGCGATAATAACATTGTCGAAGTCACTCTCGCAATAGCTGAAGAATCCATTCAGAAAAAAGCAATCGTCTATGATGCCACTGGTGACGCTCATTACGACACCATATCAGCCTTCATTAAATCCATCAGAGGATCAGACCCCGACGCAGCACTCTACTGGCTTGCAAAAATGCTACATGCTGGAGAAGATGCACGTTATATTGCCCGTCGCTTAGTTATCTCAGCAAGCGAAGACATAGGCCTAGCAGACTCTAACGCTCTACGAGTGGCTATGGATGCCCAGCAAGCATTCGAATTCATTGGCATGCCTGAAGGCCGTATTCCTCTGGCGCATGCGACAGTCTATTTAGCGACCTCACCTAAGTCCAACAGCGCTTACGCAGCACTAGGAGAAGCCATGGCTGATGTCCAATCTGGTCGTACGCTTTCTGTCCCACCTCACCTCCGCACTCCTACTCGCAAAAAGCTTGCAGCAGCCTCTGGAGCTAGTGATGACACACTAGAATATTTTTATTCTCATTCTTTTGAAGGGAATTATGTTCCGCAGTCGTACCTCCCAGAAGGCAGGCACTATTACACGCCCACAGAAAATGGTCTTGAGAAGCGTATCAAAGAGCGTCTCGACTATTGGAAATCACTTCATAAACAATCTCAATAATGATCCGCTGGTTCGCAAAAAATCACGTTGCAGCTAACATTCTCATGTTAGCAATTCTATTAGGAGGAGGTTACACAGCTTACTTCCAGCTCCCTGTAGAAATAGAGCCCACTGTGGAATTTCCTCAGGTAAATATCCATGTACCCCTCCGAGGAGGAACTCCTAAGGACGTCGAACAAAAGGTGGTACTGCCTATCGAAAAAGAACTGGCGGATATTTCAGAAATCAAAGCCATCCATGCTGACGCCAACCGCAACAGCGCCTTTTTTAGACTAGATATCGATGACTCCGCAGACATCGATAAAGTGAAAAATGAAATCAGCAGCAGAATTGAGCGCATCAGCACCTTTCCCGCTGAAGCTGATAAAGCCAACATCTTCGTTCCCTCCACCGCTTATTGGCATGGCGTCATCTCCATAGCAATCTATGGAAACCTCTCAAATGCTGACCTACTGACCGCTGCTAAAAAAGTACGCGCCGACCTTACAGCCATTGAGGGCATTTCCAAAGTCGTCATTAAAGGACAGCGAAGCAAACAGATCCTGATCGAGGCTAAGCCAGAAGTTCTCAACGCGTACAATCTCTCCATCTCTACTCTATCTCGTAAAATCCGCGAGGCATCTGTCGATCTCTCAGCTGGCTCAGTAGACAACAATGGTGAGCGTATCCTCATCCGCTCCAGCTCCCAAGCCTATGAAGCGGAACAATTTCGCGACCTTGTTATTTCCCGCGAATTCGGATCTGAGCTACGTCTCAGAGATGTTGCTACGATCCGTGATGTCGTCGCTGATGATGAGAGAATACTGCGCTATAATGATCAAAACGCTATTCTATTAGAAGTCCTGCGCTTCGATGGAGAGAACTCACTCAAGATCGCAAATTCTGTTCACGACTACGTTGCCAATTCGCAAAACCGTTTTCCAGACGGAGTGAACCTAGCCACATGGGATGATGACTCGGTCAGTCTCAAAGGCCGATTGAACACACTCGCAGTAAACCTGCTCCAGGGTGGAGTGCTCGTACTTATCTTTCTTGGACTCTTCCTGCGTCCACAAATCGCCTTCTGGGTGGTTGCTGGTATTCCTATCAGTTTTGCTGGCGGCGTGATTGCCATGCACTATTTAGGAGTCTCAGCGAACAACATGAGCCTCTTCGGCTTCATCATCGTATTAGGTATTGTGGTCGATGATGCCATTGTTACTGGAGAAAATATATACTCCCGCCTCAAGGACGGAAAACTCTCGCCACTCGATGCTGCGGTAATTGGCACCCAAGAAGTCGCCACACCTGTGACATTTGGCATGATCACCACCATAGCGGCATTCATTCCATTAATGTTTATCGATGGCTACCTCGGTGAGATGGCTCGCCAGATTCCACTCGTAGTGATTCCTGTGCTGCTCTTTTCTTTGGTTGAGTCCAAGCTCATCCTTCCAGCTCACCTCAAGCACCTCCAGGCTCACAGAAGCAACACCAACTGGTTCATTCGTACCCAGCGCTACGTTGCAGACGGCTTAGAAAAAGTCATCCAACGTGTGTACAAGCCGATGCTCGATTTCTCACTCAACCATCGCTACACCACTATTTCCATATTCGTTGCTACTCTCCTACTTACTGCTGGGTGGTACATAAAAACCGACAACTTCGATCCAGCTCCATCGACCGACCGCTACTACATTTACGCATCATTAGACACAGTGAGTGGCACATCCTTTGAAGAAACTGATGAACGTGTCACATACGTCGTCGAAGCCTTAAACTCCATCCGCAACGACTTCACCGACAGTGGCACAGGAGATTCTCTAATCGGTAATGTAGTAACCTCCACAGGCGGCAAGCCCTGGGGTGACTCTTCTGACCCTACCGAAGCCTATATTCTCGTTGAAATCACCCCTCCTGGTCAACGCACGACTCCAGGGCCTAAAAATGCTGAAATTGCTGAAGCCTGGGAAAATGCGGTAGGTGAGATGCCTGGCGTTCGCAGTTTCTACATCCGCAGTGAACAAAACAACTCTCGTGGGAAAAAATCAGATCCTATCAATGTCGTCGTTCGATCCGAAAGTGACGAAGAGCGAAAAGCCTTTGAGACAGAGCTTAAAGAATGGTTAAAAAGCCAGGATCAAATCAGCAGTGCTTGGTCAGACCGCCAGCGGGATCAACGAGAACTCGATATCAAACTCAATGGAGCTGGCCGAGAAGCTGGGCTTACTCAAGGAGATTTAGCACAGCAGATTCGTAACTCTTTCTTTGGAACTGAGGTACAGAAATTCCAAACTGCAGATGAGGAATTGAGCGTCATGCTCAGGCTTCCCGAAGAACAGCGCAAATCGCTCCACACACTCGACACCCTTCGTATCACTCTCCCGAACGGCCAGCTCGCGAGTATTTCCCAAGTCGCTACAGTGAGCGAAGGAGTCAGCCCACGGCGGATCAAGCGTAAGGACGGTGCGCGCTTCACCGAGGTTGCCGCTGTCGCCAAAGGTGATTATGACGTCACTAAGATGGAACCTGAGCTCACAGCGTACCTCAACTCACTCGCGCTCGACTACCCTACGGTGCAATGGAATTATCAAGGAACGCTCGCTGAATTCAAAGAAGGGAACAAGCGGATCATGGCGCTCGCTATCATTCTCACATTTACCCTCTACTCACTGTTAGCAATTCCATTTAAATCGTTCATCCAGCCACTTTTCGTCATGATCGCGATCCCATTTGGAGTGATTGGAGCTTACTGGGGACATGTCATTTTAGGCATTAAAGTGTCTTACCTTTCCTACTTCGGCATGCTCGCCCTTGCTGGCGTCGTGGTGAATGACTCGCTCGTAATCGTGGACTTCATCAACAAAAAAGTTCGCGAAGGGATGCCGCTGCGAGAAGCTATCGCAGAGTCAGGTATTCGACGTTTCCGCCCGATCCTACTCACCTCGCTCACGACCTTTGCGGGTCTTATGCCGATCATCTTTGAGAGCTCGATCCAGGCACAATTTTTGATACCAATGGCGGTATCACTAGGCTTCGGTATACTCTTCGCCACAGTGATCACTCTATTCCTCATTCCCTGTGCCTACGCCGTAAGCTCAGACCTGACTGGGCTCTTTAAAAAGAAATCACACGATACATAAAGTGTGAGCACTCAATCCAAACTCCAATTGAGCGCGTGTACCTTAATCGCGCTACTAGCCTTCGCTGGTAACTCTGTGCTCGGCAGACTGGCTCTAAGCGATGGGTCCCTGGACCCTACAAGCTTCACTGTGATCCGTCTTTGGTCCGGAGCCCTCGTACTCACTCTCTTACTAAAGACCTTCCCCACTTCTACGAGGCAAACCAGCAAAGGGAGCTGGCAAGCGGCTCTCATGCTCTTTCTTTATGCTGCTACCTTTTCCTATGCTTACCAATCGCTAACAACAGGAACTGGAGCTCTCATCCTTTTTGGAGCGGTCCAGTTGACAGTAATTTTCACTAGCATCCTCAAAGGTCAAAAACTGCAACCAATCGCCTGGCTAGGTATGGCTGTCGCTTTTCTAGGCTTTATTTACCTAGTCACCCCCGGCCTATCAGCGCCACCTCTTGTTGGCTTTTCCCTCATGGTTATATCTGGCGTCGCATGGGCGAATTACACCTTGCTAGGGTCTGGCTCTAGAAATCCACTCAGCGATACCGCTCACAATTTTTTGCGAACGATCCCACTCTCCATTCCTCTGATTATTTTCTATTACCAAGACATCTCGCTGACTCAAAAAGGAGTATGGCTGGCCTGCGCATCAGGTGCGATCACATCGGGGCTTGGTTATGCGATCTGGTATCTAGTTCTGAAAAAAATCAAACCACTCTCAGCAGCTGTGATCCAGCTTCTCGTCCCTGTACTCGCAAGCATTGGCGGAGTCCTCTTTGCGAAAGAAGCTCTGACCCTCCATTTCGTCATCGCTTCCACCATTATCCTTGGCGGCGCTGCTACTGTCATTTTGGCCAATGCAAAAAAGCCTGTGAGGTAGTCCCCACAGGCTTTAGAAAATATAACATTGAGAGCTTTAGCCTAGTCCATTGGCGAACTTTGCAGCCTGAACTGTATTCTGCATGAGCATCGCAATCGTCATCGGACCGACACCGCCAGGAACAGGTGTAATAGCCTTACATTTCGGAGCTACTTCATCGTAAGCTACGTCACCAACCAATCTGTATCCACTCTTCTTGGATGCGTCTTCCACACGGTTAATACCCACGTCGATGACAGTGGCACCCTCTTTCACCATGTCAGCAGTCACAAACTCAGGTTTACCAATCGCTGCGACAATAATGTCAGCACGTCGGCAAACCTCAGCCAGATCTTTCGTACGAGAATGCGCCACAGTCACCGTTGCATTGCCTTCACGCCCCATGAGTAGCAAAGCCATTGGCTTACCCACTATCATTGAACGGCCAATGACAACAGCTTCTGCGCCAGATGTCTCAACACCAGCTTCTTTCAAAAGTCGCATACAGCCAGCAGGCGTGCACGGAACATAGCCAGTAGGGTCTTCCAGTGCGAGCTTAGCCACGTTTTCAGGATGGAAGCCATCGACATCTTTTGCTGGATTAATAGCGCGTACGATCGCGGCTTCATCGATGTGTGCCGGCGGAGGAGACTGAACGAGAATACCATGAACTGCAGGGTCACTATTAAGCTCTTCTACCACAGCCATCACTGCTTCCTGAGTGGAGTCAGCAGGCATTTCAACTTTCTTAGAAAAAATGCCGAGCTCCTCGCACTTGCGCGCCTTAGATCCGACGTAAACCTTTGATGCTGGATCTTCACCAATGAGAACTACAGCGAGCCCTGGTGTGATTCCCTTTTCTTTCAGCTCTGCGATCTGCTCTTTACATTCAGAGAGAACCTTTTCAGCAACTAGTTTACCGTCTATTTTTTGCATGGCTTTTCTTAGAGAGCCACACTCAGCTAGACAATAGTTAAATGACTAAGAGAGGTCATCGAGCCCCTGCTGCATGCATTTTTCTACTGCTATGCGTTGCTCTTCGAACATTTCATCAGAACTACCCTGAGCAATTTCAACCGGAGTTTCTAAAATAACATCTACTCGTGAAAAGGGTACTGGGATACGAAATGCATCCCAAGTCTTGAGCCGCCAAGAGTTTTTGTACTCCACTCTTATCGGCACTAATGGAGCTCCAGTAGCCTCAGCCATTTTTATAATACCCGGCTGTAACGTATACTTCGGTCCACGAGGTCCATCAGGCGTGATACACACATCGAGGCCATCATCCTGGATCGCTTTCCTCAGAGCGATCAGCGCTGCGACAGCACGGCGTGAGCTCGACCCACGTACCGCACCAATATCACAGACATTGACAGCACTCTCAAGCACCGCTCCATCCTTGCTCGCACTGGTCAGCACCACCACTTTGCGGTGGCGAAAAAATTTAAGCCGCACATAGGGCATCACAAATACGGTATTATGCCAAAACGCCCATAACACAGGTTTAGGGTAATCCCCACTGAGACCTGAGTTATCGGTGACCTTGATTCGTAGAGTTGAGCCGACAATTCGCAGCCCCCATCCAGCGACCGTACCTATGATACGCTGCTTCCTAGTTCCACGAATATCTGTCTTCTTTGCCATGTGCTGCGTGCACCATCATCCAACACTCTACATCTGACAAGTCCCAGCTAGTAAAAAGCAGCAATCTTTACCTTGCCAGAATAGCAAACAAGAGGAATGTTCCCTGCATGAGCGACTTCGAGGACAAGGTACGTGAAACACTAGCCAATCCACAAAACCAAGGGGAAATGCAAGACGCAGACTCCGTCGGCACTGTCGGCTCTCCAGACTGCGGTGATATGCTCCGCATGTGGCTCAAGTTTACCGAGAAAGATGGTAAAAAAATCATCGATAAAGCCTCCTTCCAGTCCTTCGGCTGCCAGACTGCCATTGCCGTCGCCTCCATGGCCACTGAGATGCTCAAAGGAAAAACTCTAGATGAAGCAGCCGAGCTCAATGCACAAGAACTGAGCGGCGACCTCGGAGCACTTCCTCCCATGAAAATCCACTGTGGCCAGCTCGTCGAAGGCGCACTCAAAAACGCGCTCGATTCAGACTCCACAACAGAAACTCAGGAAGGAACTCCTTCCAATACCCTCGCTAGCAATATAAACGACAAGCCGAAAGGCTCTATTCGCATCATCCCTCTCGAAGACTAAACTCTTTAAAAACTCGATCGAATGAAGCGCAATTATCTCAGAATGGTTCGTCGAACCTATAGATATCTGCGCCATCCTCGTATCCGGAAAATCAAATGGCTCACGCCATTTACCAAAGCCATTTTTAATCGGCGTTATTGGAAACCTTGCCGATCTACAGTAGCCAATGGACTATCCATAGGCCTCTTCTGCGCCATGCTCCTCATTCCATTTCAAATGGTAATCGCAGCACTTGGCTGCCTAAGAGGCCGTGGTAATGTACCTGTAGCTCTTGCAGCATGTTGGATCACTAACCCAATTACGCAACCACCCATGGCTGTGCTTCAATATAAATTGGGAAACTGGATGCACCAAGGCCTCGGAATTCCTCGCCCTCCCATTATTGGAAATTGGGAAATTATAAAGGAACACAGTGACATTGAAATCTTCGGTCACATCCTTTTAGAAGCGGGCACCACAACTATCAATATATCGGACTTCGTCATAGGTATGCTTAGTTCAGGTATCGCCCTAGGTCTCATAGCCTATCCTCTCGTATGGATTGTCAGTATGTTTCTGCCAAATCGAGGCAAAGCTGAAGATCCATGGGATCCGACCATTTGACACTCAATCAGAATTACTTGTAACTTCTCAACAGTGCTTCCGTATGGTAGATAGAAGACTCCCTATCTATCTTATGAACACTGCACGTCCGCTCCTCATTCTCTTTGCGCTGGCTAGTACTTGCTACGCAAAGAAGCAACCCCTCGCTGTGATTACCAACGCAGCTGCGGAAATCGACTACATCATCGAAGTGGCGAATGCAGAGAAAGATATTTCTCCCAATAGCATTATCGACGACGCCACATTTTTGCGTCGCGCTTATATTAATATCATTGGCCGTATCCCCACCTACGACGAGACGAAGTCTTTTCTCGATAGCTCCGCTGAAGGTAAGCGACAGAAACTTATCGAAGAGCTCACCTACTCGACTGGCTTTAGTTCCCACCTTTTTAATTTCTACGCAAACTTGCTGCGGCTCAAATCTAATCAGGAACAATTCGGTCTAGGCTGGCATGTCTGGCTGCGAGATGCCGTCAAAACGAACAAAGCCTACGACACTATCGTCAATGAAATGCTCTCGGCCTCTGGCCATTGCTCGACCAATCCTGAGGTAGGATACTACTTACGTGATCGCGGGATGCTCTTAGACAACATCTCAAATACAGCCAAAGTTTTTCTTGGCACCCAAATTGGCTGCGCTCAGTGCCATGATGACCCATTCGAAGACTGGACTCAAAAACAATACTATCAGCTCGCTGCTTTTGGCTCCGAGATTTCCTATAATAGCTCACTCGTTCGAGGCAAAGTAAAAGAAGTAGTCGATTTCAAAGTTCAAAAAAAAGGTGCCAAGCCGAGAGCGCAACTCACTAAAACTGAACTCAGAAAACGCATCCAGCTGAGCAAAGAGGAAGCGCGCGACCTCAACTCGATTTTCCGTAACTTCAACAAAAACGAAATCAGCCAACAAGCAGGTAAAATACTCACCCTACCAGCCGATTATAAGTACAACGATGGCAAACCGAAAGATGTAGTCACACCAAATATATTATTCGGTGCGGTTCCTAACTCGTCAGCTGACTCCCCAAAACATGAACAACTTGCTGATTGGGTCAGCTCTAGAGCGAACCCAATGTTTAGCAAAGTCATTGCCAACCGCTTATGGAAACTAGCGCTCGGCTACGGCCTGGTCGAACCAGTAGACAACTGGACCGACCGGTCAAACGTTGCTCATGAAGAAGTTTTAGATGTTTTGGTTCAGATCCTTCACACCTCAAACTTTGACATCCGTGAGACTCTACGAGTCATCTATCACACAAAACTCTTCCAGCGCCAAGCATGTGACTACGAAATCACCGATGGTCGAGTACACGACTTCCGTGGCCCCCTCCTTCGTCGCATGAGTGCAGAAGAGCTCTATGATTCCCTCGTCACACTCACCAGAGGAAATATCGACGACCAAATCAATGAGTCTCAACTCAAAAAATGGGCGAACTATCAAAATGGAATCAACAAGCTCGTCAATGCCTCACCACAAGAAATCATCAAGCTCGATGACCAAGCCGACATCGTAGAAGACGCACTTCGTGAACCGCAAAGTGAAGCAAGAAAGCTACGCACTGAAAAAGACAAAGCAGCTCAAGCTGGAAATACCCAACTAGCAAATCAGCTCAACTTAAAACTCAAACGGCTCTATAGCCAAATGGATGATATCCGTAAGGAAAAACAATCCATGAAAATGCAAGACATGAGCATGGTCATGCAAAACAATCTGCGCACCCAAGATAACATCCTGCTACGAGCCTCCGAAATGTCCCAACCATTCAAGCCAGGTTCACTCTCACGTGACTTCGGAGCCTCTGACCGAGAAACCACCAATGCGCAACACACGCACGCCTCTATCCCCCAAGCCCTCACAATGCTTAATGGTAAAAAAATTGACAATCTGATCACCCAAAATAGCCGCATCGGAAAAATGCTCAAAGAGTTTCACCGCGAAGACGACCGCCTCGATGTCCTATTCCTCTCCCTCTACAATTGCTACCCAAGTTCTGAAGAGGAAACAATGCTGAAGCAATACAGCCGCAGTAAACAGGAAATCTACATCCTCGCCAAAGCCATGCTCAACTCCAAGCGCTTCCTCTTCGTCCAGTAGTAAGCACATTTCCATCATTCTAACTTCTTAAAATAATGTCAGAACTAGACCGCCGCTCCTTTCTCGCCAGAACCGCTCAAACCTGTTTCGGAGTCTCTGTCGGATCCTCTATGGCAAGCCTCTTCAACTCCCCTGCATTTGCAGCATCACCATCCGTCAGAATGGCCGGCGGAGGTAAAGCCAAGCACGTGATCTACCTCTTCATGTCTGGCGGCATGACTCACATTGACACCTTCGACCCCAAAAGCTCTGCTGGCTCCAGCATCATGGGCGACACTAAAGCCATTGGCTCTAATGTGGATGGAATCCAGCTCGGTCATTGGCTCCCGGAACTCTCAAAACAAGCTGACAAAATATCAATCATTCGCTCGATGAACTCAACCCAGGGCGCGCATGGCCCAGGGCGCTACTTCATGCGTACTGGTTACACCCAGCGCGCCTCCATTGTCCACCCCACTGCTGGAGGCTGGGTTAATAAGCTCAGCACTCCTATGAATGAAACCCTTCCTTCATTCGTCACCATTTCCTGTGGCAATGACCATCCAGGAGCCGGCTTCATGGAACCCAACCTTCAGCCACTCCCTATTGGCAATCCAACTGAAGGCCTCAAGAATTCCTCTCGCTCAAAACGCACCACAGAACAAGACTTCAAGCGCCAACTCGAAGTCCGGAAAATGCTCGATGCCAGCTTCGATACAAAATTTCATAAAGGACACAAATCTGTCCGCGCCTATAATGAAGTCTACGACTCGGCCGTCAAATTAATGAAAAGCGAAGACCTTACAGCATTCGACCTCTCAAACGAATCCGCTGAAACTCACAAACTATACGGCTCCGAAAACTTCTCAAAAGGTTGCCTTCTCGCTCGTCGTTTAGTTGAACGAGGCGTCCGCTCAGTCGAAGTTGAACTCGGTGGTTTCGATTGGCACAACGACAACTTCCAACAAGCCGAAAATAAACTCCCCATCCTCGACAAAGCCGTCTCAGCTCTGCTTATCGACCTCAAGGCTAAAGGCTTACTCGACTCGACACTCGTCGTGCTCGCCACCGAGTTTGGACGCACTCCTAAAGTCACGCCAGAAGGTGGCCGCGATCACTTCCCGAAAGCCTTCTCTACTATGATGGCCGGCGGAGGAATTAAAGGCGGATTCGTCTACGGAGAAACAGATGAAACCGGAACCAATGTCACCAGCGAAAAAGTCACCGCTGCAGATTTCAATGCCACTATCGGCCACGCCATGGGCATCAACTACGATCAGACCATTTACAGCGCATCCAAACGTCCATTCAAGATGGCTGGGCGTAAAGGCGAAGCTATCACTCAGCTTTTCGGCTAGAGAGCTTACCTCCTACCCTGCAGAGCGCGCATGAGAGTCAACTCATCGGCATGCTCGAGCCCACCTCCAGCGGGCAACCCCTGAGCGATTCGCGTGACATCACAGTTTTTTCCAGCAAGAACTTCGGCGAGATAGTTTGCAGTCGCTTCCCCTTCCACATCTGAACTCAGAGCTAATATCACTTCTACCCCATCGAGCTTTTCAACTCGTTTGAGCAACTGACCGATCTTCAAATCAGCAGGTGTCACATTATCCAAGGGTGAAAGCTTCCCACCTAAACAGTGATAATAGCCGCGAAATGCACCACTACGCTCCATCGGTAGTACATCTGTTGGCTGCTCGACCACACATACTAAATTCTCATCTCTGGTGTGATCATCACACACCGAGCATCCCTCTTGGGTAGAGAAAAATCCACAGGTAACACACAAAGTCACATTCTCATCTGCGTATTCAAGCGCATTTGCCAGCTCTTGTGGATTACGCCTTTTATGCTGGATCATCCAGACAGCCATGCGTTCAGCACTGCGAGGCCCCACTCCTGGAAGCTTCTTCAACTCTAGAATCAGAGCTCGTACTGGCTCCGGGTAATCAGCTCTTGCCATGGTTAATTTACCTTCTTTTTGATAGGAAATGGGATTGTCTCAACCTTCAACTCGAGGCTCTGCTCATCGAGCTCTTCTCTCAGAGAATCACAAGGCATACGGTGCTGTGACGCGTACATTAATGCACAACACCAGGTCCAAATTAAAGCTACCACAGGCATCATTGGCATCCACTCAACACCCCATAAAACGAGACACGGAGCAGCCCCTAATAGTAAAACCAATGACATTGCCCCGATCAATAGACGTCTCCACAAATTCGCTGAATCTAAAGTAGCTAAAGCAACGAGAAGACTCACAACAACAGTAAGCGCCCAATTTACATATTGGGTTACGACGAATGACTCGGACATCAAAAATGGTTCGGCTTGCCAGACTTCATAAAGCCAAGCTTTAACTGCAGAAAAATACCCCATCAAATCCATTCCCACTGCCAGTATACTCCCAGTGAGAGCACATAGGATAGCAGGCAGCATTACGGAGCCAATGGGTTTCTGAGCGTGGGATTGCATAAGCGCGGTGCAGGCACTCATAGCGTCTGCCATCTCCACTTACAAGCGAGATTTAAAGCAGAAATTTAAGAGGCTTTCGTTCTCATAAAAAAAGCGCAAGAGCCTGAGCCCTTGCGCTTTTGTAAATTGTATAACCTCTGAGAGATTAACGTGAGTAAAGTTCAACAACAAGCTGAACGTTCACACCGTGATCGAAATCATCAGTCTCTGGAAGGCGAGCAATTGTGCCAACCATCTTCTCACGATCGATTGTGAGCCAGTCCTTGAGAGGTACTGCCTGTGTAAGGTCGAGTGCGCGAAGACCGAGCTGCTGAGAAGATGCCTTCTGAGCTACAGCGATCACATCACCTGGCTTACACTGGAAGGAAGCGATGTCTGTCTTAACGCCGTTCACAGTAATGTGACCGTGGTTAACGAACTGACGTGCTCCTGAACGTGAGCTACCGAAACCGAGACGGAAACAAACATTATCGAGACGTGTTTCAAGAAGGCGAACAAGTGTGTCACCTGTGATGCTACGCTGGCGTACAGCCTCTGCATAGTATCCGCGGAATTGCTTCTCAAGTACACCGAATTGGAAACGAAGCTTCTGCTTCTCACCAAGAGCTACAGAGTAGTCGGACTTCTTACGACGACCTGCACGAAGACCGTGCTGACCAGGTGGGAAGTTACGACGCTCAAGTGCCTTAGTAGGACCGAAGAGAGCTACACCGAAACGGCGGCTGATTTTATCTTTAGGGCCAATATAACGTGCCATAATAAAAAAGTAGTTAAAGTTAGGTTAAATTATACGCGACGTGCCTTCTTAGGACGACAACCGTTGTGTGGTACAGCAGTCACATCTTTGATTGCTGTGATTTCAAGACCAAGACCTTGCGCAGCACGAACAGCTGATTCACGACCAGCACCAGGGCCTTTAACGCGAACTTCTACGGACTTGAGGCCGTGAGACATAGCCTGACGGCATGCATCCTGGGAAACAACTTGAGCAGCGTAAGCAGTAGACTTACGTGAACCCTTGAAGCCCATCTTACCAGCGGATGACCAACCAATAGCATTACCATTGAAGTCAGTCACACTCACGAGAGTGTTGTTGAAAGTAGCTGTCACATGAACGATTCCAGTTTGGATGTTCTTGGACTTCTTAGCTTTGTGAATCTTGAGCTCTTCTTCACCACCAGCGAGTTCAGCGAAAATATCACGCTTCTTCTCTTCTTTCTTAGGTGCTTCTTCAGTAGCTACAGGTGTTTCTGTTGCAGGAGTCTCAGCAGGTGCTTCAGCAGCTGGAGTTTCTGTTGCAGGAGTTTCAACTTCTGCTGTTGGAACTACTTCGTCAGTAGCTTCAGTTTCTTTAATTTCTTCAGACATTGTATTTACAGGTCAAAGTTTACTTAGCTACACCCATTGTACGCTTCTTACCCTTACGAGTACGTGCGTTAGTCTTGGTACGCTGACCACGAACTGGGAGGCCACGCTTGTGACACTGGCCACGGTAACAGTTGATAGAGGTCAAGCGCTTCATAGCGGATTGCTGCTCACGACGAAGGTCACCTTCAATCAGAATCGTCTCGGAAGTGATTACCTTAGCAATCTTTACGAGTTGTTCTTCAGAGAGTTGACCTGTGCGGATATCGGCGTCGACACCAGCCTGCTCAAGAATCTTCTTAGCAGTGGTACGGCCGACACCGTAGATATATGGAAGAGAAGCTTCAATGCGCTTCTCATTTGGAATTTCGGTTCCGAAAATTCTTGCCATGGTAATCGGTAATTTAGTGTTAGTATTGTTGCTCCGCAGAATATTTATGCGCGTTGGTGCGCAAAGCGGGACGGCTCATTTACCAGAGATGACGTATCTGGCAAGCGGGAAATGACTAATTACCTGCCTTTTTCTTAATTTACACACCACCCTATGGATTCTGAACTGAAACAGCAAAAAAACGTCTTAAGGCAAAAAATGCGTCTGACACTCAAAAATCTCTGTGATTCTGAGAAGAAAAAACAATCAGACACCCTTTGCGAATGTATTGCACAATACGTTAAACATAATCCACAAATCAATTTAGTCGCGACATTTGCATCGCTACCAACTGAACCAGATTTAAGTAAATTACACGCCTCTTCCATTCAGCTCGTCTACCCTCTTTCACACATAAATGGGGTAATGGAATTTTATATCGTCGAAGACATCCACTCTCTCCGCCCTGGTCGTTATGGCATCCTAGAGCCTGATCCATCTCTCCATCAAAAAGTGGAACCGAGTAAGATCGATCTATTTCTCGTCCCAGCATACGCCTTCACTCTCGAAGGCAAACGCCTGGGCAAAGGAGGTGGTTACTACGATAGACTTCTCGCACATCGCGCAGTTCAGAGTAAGCTGATCGGCATTTGCTTTAGCTGCCAAATCCTCGACTCTATCCCCACTGAAGCACACGACATCCAAGTGGATGAAATCATTCAGATCTAGCGTTCGACCATTATAGCCTACCTCAATAAAAAACATGGGATGATCTGTAAGGAGCTCTACACTCGTCCAGTAAATATCCTGTCTCGAAGACCTCTACTCTACCGCATTGGCTGATGGCACTTCGATACTGAGACAAATATGAAAACACCTATGCATCACTTTAGAAAACTCATTCTGGCCACTTGCGCCTTAGCCCCCTCTCTTGCCTTCGCTGAAGCTCAGCAGGCACCAAACATCATCTACATCCTCGCAGACGATTTAGGCTACGGTGATGTCCAGTGCTTAAATCCAGAACGCGGTAAGATTCCCACACCTAACATGGATCGTGTCGCTGCCGAAGGGATGACATTTACCGACGCGCACACCAGCTCTTCCGTTTGCACGCCAACACGCTACAGCATTATAACAGGCCGCTATAATTGGCGCAGCAAACTTCAGCGCAGTGTGCTCAATGGATATGGTGAGCCTTTAATTCCAACTGACCGCATGACGGTCCCGAGCTTTTTAAGAGAAAATGGCTATACTACAGCCATGATCGGCAAGTGGCACCTAGGTCTTGGGATCACTACCACTGATGGGAAAAAAGCGAACGCTAAGAGTGGATTGAAGCAAAAAAAAGGCAATGGATCCTTCGCTCCAGCTGAGCTTTCAAACATCGACTGGAAAGGCGAAATTAAAGGTGGCCCCGTCGACCTCGGCTTTGACTCTTGGTATGGCATTTCAGCCTCACTCGATTTCCCTCCCTACGTCTGGATCCGCAACCGTAACTGGGTCGGTGAAGGAACTCACGCCAAGGCCTTCCACAGAGACGGACCAGCCAGTGCTGACTTCGAAGCTGTAGATGTCCTAGGTAAGCTTGCCGATGAATCAGTAAAATTCATCAGTGAATACAAGAGCGAGAATCCATTTTTCATCTACATGCCACTCCCATCGCCTCACACCCCCATCGTTCCAACAAATAAATGGAAAGGAAAAAGTGGCCTCGGTGACTATGGCGACTTCGTCATGCAGACTGACGACTTCGTCGGTCAAGTAGTCAAAGCTCTCGACGACAAGGGCATTTCAGAAAATACCATACTCATTGTCACCAGTGACAACGGAACTTCGAAGCGAGCAAACTTCAAGAGTCTAGAAAAACAAGGACACTTCGCCAGTGCACAGTATCGTGGATCAAAATCTGACATTTGGGAAGGTGGTCATCGCGTACCATTCCTTGTAAAATGGCCAAAAGTCATTCCAGCCGATAGCACCTCAGACGTGCTTACTTGCCAATCAGATCTCCTCGCAACCTGTGCCGAGCTTGTTAGCAAAGAACTTCCAGCAAATGCGGGTGAAGACAGCGAAAGCATCCTTCCTGTCTTCAAGGGTAAAAAAACCAAATTCTCCCGCGCCGGCATCATCCATCACAGCATAGGCGGGCACTTCTCATACCGCCAAGGCCAGAACAAGCTAATCCTAGCCTATGGTTCCGGCGGCTGGACTACACCTACCGAAGCCAATGCTAAAAAGCAAGGGGCACCAAAAGCCCAACTTTATGACCTCTCCGCCGATCCTGGTGAGCAGAACAACCTCTACAAATCCCAGCCTGAGCTTGCTGAACAATTACTCACTCAGCTCACTGATGACGTGAATACAGGAGCCTCCGTAAAAGACAAAAAATCTAAGAATGATGTTGAAAACATTGTCCTCTGGAAAAGCGAGAAAAAATAATAATCAACAATAGATCATTCAGACTGTGAATGCTTTAGCTAAGCAGGATAAACGCAGCAGCCCTGCCATGATAGATTTTGGGCTCACAGGCATCATGCCTCCGCCACAAGCGAGTCTAAACTAATCAAATAATCTTCTTCATATATTAGCGTGGGTCATGATAACTATCGTGACTCACGTTTTTTTTATAACAAAAACCACTAACACATGAAACACCCTCAAAGTATCTATTGGATCTCTATGGTCATAGTTGGATCGTTCACGACACTGCGAGGCACATCCCATGCTGAAGTCATCGCCGTTGATAATTTTAACTACGCGAATGGCGAACTCAGTAACCCCAAAAACAATGGAGGGAGCGGGTTCTCTGGAGCTTGGGGTGACAAATCTAAAGCCAACGATAATCTATCTACAACTGGGTACATCGTCAAAAACGGGGTCGTCGTTAAAAAGGGTATTAGAGCTAGAGTTACATTCCGCGGATTTGCAGAGACTGTTACTGAAAAATTTGCCGGGTCTAACGAGCTATGGCTCTCTTTTGATTTAACCAGAGATAGTGGCAGCTGGAGTGGCATTCAGCTTTTTTCAGGAACTACTGAGAGACTCCTCATCGGATCTAATGGCAAAGACAGTGCAGACTGGGTGCTCAAAGGTCCTAGTGTAAAAGACACTGGAGCTGGAGGTGAAATACCTAATTCGACCCAAGCCGCTGCAAAGGCTGTTGTTAGGTTAACTCTCTCCACTCCAGGAAATAGTTCAGCAGACTTATGGGTTGCCACTACTCCGACAGGGCAAGTCGATATTAATGACATCCCAAGCTACACTACAAATGGTCTAACTCTTCGAGGGATAAACACATTACGAATAGGAGCTGCTGGCAACCAAACAATTGATAACTTTGTACTGGGAGAAACTGCCGCCGATGTCTGCGCGACAAATCTCTCAGAGCCTACGCCGAAACAGAAATCAACAGCCTCCGCCCTCATTCACTTCGGAGGAGCATCACTCATTTTGAAGAAAAATAAGTGACCCCCTTGAACGCAAACATTCTGCTACACCCTCAACTGCCTTCTTAGATCCAGCGTGTACTGAAACTCAGGAGCCAGCTTCGCTTTAGTCACCTCTGGCTGATTGCCAATAAGATCCTCAGCTGATTGCCAGCGTTCTTCACGTCGCTTAGTCGCAGCCTTGACCGTCTTTGGTCGACCCTCATAAACCAATGACTTTGGATTCCAATAGTGGTAGCGAGCAGAGTGCGTCGTTTTACCTGACTTGCGGTCAACCCACTCCATCCACAATGGTGACTGAATCGGCACATGTGGGTGCAGGGCTGGGTAAGCGCTAGCGCTCTTGTAGCGCAGGCCACAAATCATACGTCCATCAACTTCTTTGAAAGGCACTTCTACTCCATTCACTAGCAACATGTTCTCAGTCAGCAATTTAGAATCAGAAAGAGTCAACTGTAAGCGATCACTAGAGTTATCCACCACGCGTACGGTCGAGCTCCCTTGGGCTTCCTCAGCCATTAGAGGCCAAGACTCAAAGGCTTGTCGTACATCTACGGCCCCACCAGGAACCACCAAAGAACCTACTGTTGGGCAGCGAAACTCAAATACGGGTCGCAACCACTCAGAGTCAAAATCAAAACCGTGTTTCTGCAAATCCTCACAAATCGCTTGGATATCCTCCCACAGAAATGCGGGCAAGAAATAACGATCGTGTAACTGAGGGCCAAAACGTTTCAACTTGCGTTTGTAAGGAGCCTTGAATAAGCGCGCTAAAATCGTGCGCACAAATAAAGCCACCACAGACATAGTATCGACATCTCCATAGGTTTCAAATGCACGGAACTCTACAATTCCCAAACAGCCATTTGGCGCAGCGATATTGTGAAATTTATCAAAACAAAGCTCAGCTCGGTGCGTGTTGCCAGATGAATCTGTCAGTAAGTTTTTAAAGAACTGATCGATCAATGGCCCATCGATTAAACCTTGCATGTTCTCTAAGCCCTCACAGGCTACCTCGAGTTCGTATAAGCCATGCTTAGGGCCTTCATCCACTCTAGGAGCCTGACTTCCGGGACCCACATGCTGGCCAGTGAAAAAATACGACAATGCTGGGTGGTGCTGCCAATAGCGTAGCAGAGAAGCGATCCGTTTAGGTTCTACCAAAAAGGGATTGCGTGTTTCATCTGGGCCGCCAAAGGCTAAATGCGAACCGCCACCGGTTCCATACACCACTCCGTTCAATTGAAATTTAGTCAATTGCAGCTTCACCTGAGCTGCCGCCTGAGCACATTGTTTTAGCACTCTATCATATTCTACCCATGTTGCAGTCGGTGGTAAATTCACCTCTAACACTCCTGGATCAGCCGCTAAGCCGAGTGTCGTCAACGCACCTTGCGTTTCACTTGGGCCATAGCCACAAATTACGATATCACGTAAATCTAGCTCAACCACAGCATCGCTCAACAAGCCTATGAAATGGCTAAAACTCCCCCACTCTAACGGTGGAATAAAAATCTCAATACCTCCCTCGCGCACCTCAACAGTCAAGGCGCTACGACTGCAACCCTCAGGTAAGTCATCAAGCGGCAAGCGTAAACCCACAGGGCTGTCACCACCAAAAAGTTCAATTGCATTATCCTTCGAATACGGCCATTCAACAGCACTCCACTGACCATCGCTACAATCCACGGGTAATACCCAGCCAGCCTTCTTTCCATCAACCTCCACCGCAGGAAGAATAGATTTCTTCAAACCTAACTTTTTCGCCAAAGACTGCATCAATGCTTTGCCATGTTTAGTCCCATTCTGTCCCTCTACATCATCGAATAACAAACGCTCGGTCTCAGGCCACAACGGCTCAAGTGAGGAATGTAACGTCATGAAATTCCAGCGAGGTAAAGGTTCTCCCGGATACCACTTACCAAATACCTGCATCGCCAGCGCTCCCGGATAGACTTTAGAAATTAGCTGGGCCGTCATCCGACGCGCATAGCCTAATTTTTCAGGCCCCATCGCAGCCACATTCCATTCAGGAGTCTCGGGCTGAGCTACGATGAAGGTAGGCTCTCCACCCATAGTTAAAGCTATATCTTTAGAGTCTAGATATTCTTCAACACTTCTGGCACACTTTTCTATCGCTTCTCGCTTATCGGGGTTCATTCATTTCCTCCATTTCTAGCTCTACCTCCATGGTCGAGCTGATTGATTGTTTTGCAAAATACTTCCCTTTAATAGGGTCAACAGCCGAAGGCTCATGCGATACTGCCGATGGTATAAAATACGCATTCGCTAAAATTCCATTTGTCGGGTCAAAGCCCTTCCAGCCAGCGCCAGGTAGGTAAACCTCCGCCCACGCATGCATCGAGCCGACAGCTCGATTAAATACATGTTCATCACCCTCACCTACCTCGGGATCATATAAATACCCGCTAACAAAACGCGCCGCAAACCCTAGCTTGCGCACTGCAGAGATAAACAATACCGCCATATCACGGCAAGACCCTGTTCTGAGTTCCAGAGTAGTATCAGGTGTCTGAATTCCTTCTTCATCTCTTCGAACGTAACTAATGTCGCGTCGGACAGCTCCATTAAGATCCGACAAAAACTGAACAACATTAATGTGTGTCGTTGGAACATTGACCTCCGAACGCAACCAGTCGAGCACTCGCAATGATCCTCGTGTCGGACCACTTCCTCCCATATAAGCCAACAAAGCTCTCGCATCTGGCTCGCGGTATGAAAATGGATAGCCTGTCGCATACGGCTCAAGGATGAAATCAAAAGGGTTATCGTCCAGTAAGCTCACTTCGATGTGCGTGACAAACTCTAACACCTCCGACTCAGTCAACCCGAAATTACACACGAGTTCTACATTTCCATAGGCATCACGCACCCAGCGTTGAGTCGACTCAGGAACGGTCTGGACTTCATATTTGTCCACGTGTCGGCGGTGATTATCTAGAGGGCGAAGTAGTAGCACATGCTCACCGAAATTCACCCTCCCAGCATAATGGTAGATCGTCCGGTGTTTAATTTTTACTTTCATTCTTTTTCCTCAGCTAAGGGGTTACGCTTTAGCGAGACCATCACATTGAGCTTTTGGTCATTTGCTCCCATATAAGTACCGCGCATGGGCGCCACATCATTGTAATCTCGGCCAACAGCGACCACCACGTGCCGCTCACCAGCAACCTGATTATTTGTCGGGTCCAGCCCCCACCAAGTTCCGCCGGGTAAACACACCTCCACCCATGCATGACTCGCTGCAGCGCCTATCATCTCTGGATCACCTAAAGTTGGGTCGTAAGCCTCGATGTACCCACTCACATAACGTGCTGGTATTCCATTACTGCGTAAAATAGCTAACATCAAATGCGCAAAGTCCTGACAAACACCACGGCGATCTTTCACAATGGTCGAAATCGGCGTACTCACATCCGTCACTCCAGATTTATACTCGAACTTTTGATAAATCCAGCTGTTCAAAGCGAGTAACGCGCTACCGATTTCCTCCGCTTGCTGAAAAAACTTCTTCCGAATTGAAAAATGCTGATTCAATGGCACCAGACCACAAGGCTTCAAGAACTCGTAATGTTGATAGAGCGAACTGTTATATATTTGACGAGCTTCGCCAATGGTAACCTCCAGAACCTCTTCTGCCGGCTTTACCACGAAGGTCTCCACTTCTGCCACCGATGTCACTGTCAATTTAGTGTGCCGGTGCGGAATCGAAAAAAACTCCACCATGTTACCAAAGTAGTCAATGTAACTATCGATCACTGTCTCTGGGTTGGTGATTAATCGGCGATCTAGCACCTTTTGAGATTTGTTCGACTGCGGCCACACACGTAATTCAGCAAACGATTCCGACGCCGGCTGAGTGTATATGTATTCGGTGGTATGTGAGACGCGGAAGCGCATATCCTTTTAAAGCTGAAAACCCATAATCGCCATCACCAACAAAGTAATGGCTGACAAAAATTAGAAATCTATGACCGCTATTCTGTTGGATTTATTGTTGGTATAAACAACAACTAGCAACTCTCACGCCAATGTCTCTTTTATTTCAGTGAAAACATGTGACGCTTATGAGCCACTACCTCTATTCTAAGTCAAAGAGCTCAGGATCTTGCGCGAAAACATTTTGGTGATTGAAGAACACATCATCAATCTGCTTGTGAAACTCCTCCACCAGCACAGTCAAATCCTCCAGCTCCGTAGCTACTTCACCAGCATCAATTTCAAGCGGCTCCACACCACTTTCCTCAACATCTAAGAAATCAGCATGAGACCTCTCAACCTTAGTGATAGAAAAACCCTTAAGGGTTAGAATCAACTGATCAAGAGACTCCTGCAACCTAACCCCTAACTCTAGTTCACCACTGACAGAAAGTGTCCCGATCGCATAATGAAGATGGCGCAAACAGAACATGACTGAGCTCGGATTATTTTCACCTAATACAATTAATCGAGATACCCGATCCACATACGCTCGAGAGCGATACTCGCGGCGGTAGGCATCCAAAGACCCTAATAATCTCAACAAGGCTGTTAACTCTGCACTCTCCGAATCTTGCTCACGATATGTTTTTATAATTGGGGGTAACGCTACTTCTAACACAGCCATCGTGCCCGTTGCGCGTTCATAAAAACGTCCAATGCGCAGAAAGTGCCATGCATCATCGTGCGAGAGTGTTCGTTCAGCTGTGCCGTTAAAACGTGCCACCTCACTCACGATGCGCTCACTTATCTGGCTCAAGCGCGCACGGGTTACCGTTTTTTTAGACTCTTGTCTCAGGTAAACCATCATTTCCTCGATCACCTCTAACACCTCAGGACTAATCGACTCTCTAACATTTTCTAAACCATTACGAGCGGAACCCAAACAGGAAGTCACTGACGCCCCCTCGCTCGAATCTAGCAACAAACTACGCGACAGGTCTAAAGTGTCGCGTGGTGGCTTCTTAAGTTTCGCAATCTCTTGCTGTCCAGTAGCCGCTGCTACCGCCTGCAGTAATGGCCAATAGGTACGCTGTTCCGTATGCGCTAATTGGTCCCAGCGCAATTTTTCTAAAATATTAAACTGTCGCGCTGTATTTTCAGCACGTTCAATATAACGGCCCACCCAGTAGAGAGATTCTGCGACACGACTACTGATAGAGAAACGCGCGCCAGCCTCCACAGGTCTTCGTTTGGGGGCTGACTTCTCCACTAGATCATCAGCTAACAAAACATCTTTCAAGCCGCTTGAAACTATCGACAAACGTCGTGTCCGATGCACTACAGGAGTCTGACGCGCCATTCCACCAGGTAAGACAATGGGCTCTGGTCCCAGAATATAATAGGCTCGTAGCTGCATGCCACGGCTAGTGAACTGGCCTTTTTTAAAAGACGCCACCTCCGCAGACTTCTGAAACTTTTGCCCGACAAAATACTCTGGATGCTTGCGCGCAAACTGCATCATTGAAGCAGCCGTACCAGATGGGCGCTTACCCCCGAATTGCTGCCACAGCATATCATGATCCTGCACGGGCTTAATAACCATCTCCTCCGGATTCTCCCACACATGCGAGCGCTGATCCAAATCATCCATATGATAAGTCTCAACCGTTTCCAAAATGGGCTGTTCCTGAAGGTAATGTTTAATCAGTCGGTCCGAATAACGTAATAAGGCGCGGTTGTCAGCAATGCCAACCCCTGGAGCATTCACCACAGCTACATTCCCCTTACGTACTACATTGATCAACCCTGGAACTCCACGCGCCCAGCGGTTCGGCATAGCGATAGGATCAAGTGCCGAACTCTCAATCCGGCGGTAAATCACATCTACGGGCTCAAGACCGCGAATCGTCTTTAAGAACACCCGGCTTTCACGTACTAACAAATCCTTGGGCTGAGCAACCGAGATCCCCATGTGACGTGCGATAAACGCTTCTTCGAAATACGCCTGCCCAGCATTTGCACTAGTCAACAGAAGCACATGAGGGTTCTTGCGCGAGGACTGAGCCCTCAACATCTCTAATAAATAGGTACTAAAGCCAGCCACCGGAGCTGCGTCCACTTGCTCGTAAAGCTCGGGGAACACCCCTGAAAGAACCCGGCGATTCTGCAGTACATGAGAAATCCCAAACGGCGTCCCCATATGGTTCTCGCTCACCTGCCAATTCCCACCACCCACATCAACTAAATCGAAGGCGCCAAACTGAGAGTACTCACCATTCGGCGCTTCAATCCCATTTAACTGACGTAACAAAGCCGGGTCTCGCAATGCAAGCTCGTGCGGAATCACTCGCTGGCGTAATACATTCTGCGATCCGTACATATCTGCCACATAGGCATTAAACGCCAATGCTCGCTGCACGACTCCAGCCGAAATCCGCTTCCACTCATCTGCCGGAATCACAACCGGGAAAAGATCTAATCTCCAAGGGTTCGCCGACTTTTTCAATTGCGATGCATCTGAAAACTGTAAACTCAGTTCATCAACTTCGTGATTCAACCGTTTTTGACGTTGATTCAATTGCTTACGCGAAAAGCCCTGAAATACATCTACTACAGGCGCGTAATGTGGACGCGCAGAACCATCCTCATTGAACACAGCGTCACCTGCACCTCCTGGACATCCCAAGAAATGGTTTACAGACGCATCGTTGGATGGTGTCGACATAGGTGCAGATCAATGCCTGTCTTGGGCCCGCATTCAAAACAATTTTTAAAAGAAACGACAAATCATCCACATTTAGTCAAACACCCCCCCGATACTGAACTATCTTTTACTTATTTAAAAGCATGCTTGCTCTTGCCCTAACCATCGAGTTTTCTATAGGTAGATCAATCAGTTTTAACTCATCTTGAAAGACACTCCCAACAATGTGGCTTTACGCAACTAGCACCCTTGAATTCCAAATCCCTGAGGAAACCCCATTTCTGCTGATGCTTCGCCCACGTAGCGGATGGCAACAGTGGATCAGCCGGGAGCAATACCTCCTCACGCCTAACGTGCCCATGATGGAATTCACCGACCCTTTTGGCAATCTCTGCCAGCGAGTCGTTGTACCAGCAGGCCCTCTCACCATTCAGACTGCTGTCGATGCAGAGGTCCCTGACGGCTGTGACACGGCACCCGGCGCACCTTTTACAGAAGTCCAAAAGCTTCCTAACGATACCCTGCCATTCCTACTTCCGAGCCGTTATTGCGAATCTGATCGCTTTATGAACCTCGCCTATCAGGTCACTAACGAAGCCGCTCACGGCTACGACCAGTGTACAGCCATCGTCGACTACATCCGCACTGCGAAAGCCTACGGCCCAGGCTTAGGCAATGACATTATCAGTGCCTGCGAAGCGAATCAACGCTCCCATTTAGTTTGCCGCGACATGGCTCACATCGGTATCGCCTGTTGTCGCGCACTCTCTATCCCCGCACGCATGGTTGTCGGCTACCTCGAATCACTCGAACCCATGGACCTACATGCTTGGTTTGAAGCCTACGTAGGAGGCCGTTGGTATACCTTCGACCCCACCCAAGAAGACAACAGTGGCGGCCGAATTGCCATTGCCTACGGTCGAGACGCCGCAGATGTCGCTATCTATACTCAATTTGGACCACCGGTAAACCTCATCAGTATGGCAGTTTCTGTCACACGTAAATCAACCCCACCAAGCATGTGAGAGTGCTAATTGTTAGCTATCTAAACAATTGGCACAGCAAATGCTTAACTAATCTAAATGTTCACAGAATACCAAAAAGGAGCGTTTTTTGACGAAATGTTCAGGAATGAGCAGCTCGATCATTTCGACCACTATTCCGCGCTACGCAATCGCTTCTCTAACCTGAGCCCGCAAGAGCTCAATGAGAAACAACTTCTAGTCAATGACGGCTTTCTCGAGCAGGGTGTCACTTTCACCGTTTATGGTGACGACAAAGGTACAGAACGCATCTTTCCCTTTGACCTCATTCCACGCATCATACCTAATTCGGAATGGCAAATGGTCGAGCAAGGTCTCACACAGCGTATTCTCGCTCTGAATCTCTTTTTACATGACATTTACCACGATGCACAAATCGTCAAGGACGGCATCATCCCTGAATCTGTAGTCAAAGAAGCCGCACACTACCGCCCAGAAATGTGTGGAGTCGATGTACCGAAAGATATCTACCTACAGATTTGTGGCACAGATCTTATCCGCGACGATAAGGGGAAATACCTCGTTCTAGAGGACAATGGCCGCTGCCCATCAGGAGTATCCTATCTGCTAGAAAACCGCGAGGCTATGAAGCGCGCCTTTCCTTCTGTCTACCGCGAATCGGGGGTCCGTCCAGTCGACAATTACCCAGATATCCTCCTCAAGACGCTTGAGCACCTCTCCCCGCGTGAAGGCCACAAGCCAGTCTGTGTACTTCTTACTCCAGGGGTCTATAACAGCGCCTACTTTGAGCATTCTTTTCTCGCCCTGAAAATGGGCATTGAGATTGTTGAAGGGCGCGACCTAATTGTCCTCAACAACTACGTCTTCATGCGTACTACGAAAGGGCTAGTCCAAGTTGATGTCATTTACCGCCGACTCGACGATGACTTCCTCGATCCACGCGTCTTCCGTAAAGACTCCATGCTCGGTGTACCTGGCCTTATGGAAGCCTATCTCAACGGAAATGTCGCTTTAGCCAATGCCGTGGGAACTGGTGTCGCTGACGATAAAGTCACCTACGCCTATGTGCCGGACATGATCAAATATTACCTTGATCAAGACCCTATCCTCGAAAGCGTCCCGACTTACCTCGCATGGCGTGATGATGACCGTAAATTCATCTTGGAGAACCTCGAATCACTCGTTGTTAAAGCCGCCAATGAATCTGGTGGCTACGGTATGCTCATGGGGCCTACTTCAACAGCTAAAGAGCGCGCAGAGTTTTCGGCTAAAATTAAAGACAATCCGCGAAACTACATCGCACAGCCAGTCGTCTCACTCTCACGCCACCCGACTATCTGTCCAGGTGATGCTATCGAAGGTCGCCATATCGACCTCCGCCCATTCATCCTCTACGGCGATAAAATCGAAATCATCCCTGGTGGGCTCACCCGCGTCGCCCTTACTAAAGACTCTCTTATCGTCAACTCCTCCCAAGGTGGTGGCAGTAAAGACACCTGGGTCCTCTACAAATAACAACTTTCTAATCTGACCCAATGCTTTCACGAGTCGCTAACAGCCTTTACTGGCTCAGCCGTTATTTAGAACGTGCTGAAAACTTAACCCGCCTAGTCGATGTAAATCGCTACGACGAGCTTGATACTATCACTAGTATCAAAGATACTGAACCATCATGGAGCCCACTGCTACATGCTACTTGTTCACAGGAGAAATACGAAGCGGCTATAGAAGCCTCTGACGCTGACATAGACGTTAGTTGGTTTATCACCTTTTCCACTAGTACGGATGATTCTATCCGCCAATGTATCGCTCAAGCCCGAGAGAATGCACGGATGGTGCGAGACCAGATTTCTGAGGAAATGTGGTTGGAGCTAAATAGCTTCCACCTCTTCTTGCAGTCTGAAGAAGCGGAGACACTCTGGCTCAACCGGCCAGAGGCATTTTACCGGAAAACGATTAAAGCCTGCATGCTCTTAGCTGGACTCATTCATGCAACAGTCTTACATGATGAAGGTTGGTACTTCATGGAAGTTGGTCGCTATCTCGAACGCGCTGACAAGACCACTCGCGTACTCGACATGCTCACCTTTCAGAAGAATCCTGACACAGGAAAACTGGCTTCAGCTCTGCGCTCCTGCTCAGCTCTCTCAGCTTTTCGAGCGGAAAATCGTGGGGAAATCACTTTAGACAATGTGATAGACTTCCTTCTGTTCTCCCCTTCCTTCCCTCGCTCCGTCCGCTTCTGTCTCCGTCAAGTAGACACTCAGCTCCACGCGATATCTGGCAGCTTCAGCGGTAGTTTCACCAATGAGGCCGAACGACTTGCTGGCAGCGCCCTCGCGCAGCTCAACTTCTCCAGCATCCAAAATGTTCTCAGCGTAGGCTACCACGATTACATCGATGAATTGCAGCTGCAGTTCAATCGCATTGGTCGTCAGGTGTTCGAAACCTACATTTTGCTACCACAAGAAATCAACAGCCTGCCTAAATACAGCAGCCCACAATGGCAGCAGCAGCAGCAGCAGCAGCAACAGCAATAATCCGTCCGTACGATGCTATTTAAAGTTCATCACAGGACTGAATATATCTATTCAAAACCAATCACTAATAACTCTAACGAGCTACGTCTTACTCCTCCTAGTACAGGAAGTCAGAAGTGTCTCAGTAGTTATATCAGTGTCCTGCCTGCGACTCGTCTCAGAAGCTATGTCGATCTCAATGGCAATCGCGTCCATCACTTTGAGATCCCTCGCCCGCACCAGCGTCTCACTATCGACTGCTTCTCTACCATTGAGACCCGTCCCACACTCGATATTAATGCCCTCCCTTATGGCTCCCAGCATAAAGAGCTCCCCCAATGTGCATTACTAGAAAACTGTCACCATTATTTACAGAGTAGCTCATTGGTTGAAATCACCCCTGGGACTTGGAAATGTGCTCTCGACATCCAAGACGACTCAGTTGATGTCTTCCAAACGAGCTGCTCGATCATGGAATTCATTTTTGAGAACTATAGCTACGACCCAGATTCCACCACGGTCAACACTCATGCTAATGAAGTTGTAGAGAAGCAAACTGGGGTCTGCCAGGACTTTGCCCACGCTATGACAGCCCTTTGCCGATCCATTCACATCCCTACGCGATACGTGAGTGGTTATTTTTTTGATGCCACGCATGATCGCGTGTTACGTGGCGCATCCGTCTCCCATGCCTGGATCGAAGTTTACATTCCACATGCAGGTTGGATAGGACTCGACCCCACAAATAACAAAGTAGTCGATGAAACCTACATCAAAGTGGCTACCGGACAGGATTACCACGCCGTAGCGCCAATCATTGGTAGTTACTATGGCGGTGAGCGTAGTGGCCTACTAGTCAGCGTCGAAGTCGATCGCGTTTAGATGACGCTTAATCTGTCGGAATTTAAGCCACTCTAACTGAGATTCTTTGTAGAAACATGTATCTACCACGAGATCGATCAAACTGACCGAAGCTTCAACGTATTTTCTGTTGATTCTACCTTGGTTAAGGAATTTGGCGCAACTAGCTATACAGCACAATACAAGTGAGCCCCCCTCACAAAATTGCCCAGTCAAAGTGCTTAGAAGTCCCCAAGAATCAAAGTGTCGGGGTTCTTCAACTCCATTGGCAGATTTAACGCGTATGAAAACATTGCGTGATCTTGAACGTAAGAGCTAGAATACGTGCAAGCCAATTCTGGACAGAATGGTGTAGAACTGTAAAACAGACTGCCACGACGCGAAACTTACAATGATTAAAAAAAACTTCACCATCAAGGCCTGTGCTGCGGCCTTAGCTTTACTCCACACATCTCCTTTCCTTTCTGCTGCTGAAGAAGAAAAAAGCATGGATAAAATGTGGGGCGAAAAAGAGAGCCTCAATATCGAAGCTAAACACCCAGCTCTCAAATGGTTTAAAGACGACAAATACGCCATGTTTATCCACTGGGGTCTCTACTCCGAGATGGGCGGAGTGTGGAAGGACAAAACCTACTACGGTATCGGCGAATGGATCATGCATATGGCGAATATCCCTGTCGAAGAATATAAGGGCTTCGCTAGCCAGTTTAATCCAGAAAAGTTCGACGCCACTCAGCTAGTAAAACTAGCCAAAGCGGCTGGCATGAAAACTATCGTCATCACTGCTAAGCACCATGATGGCTTCGCCTTATTTGATTCTGATGCGAGCGATTTCACCGTCACTAAGGCCACGCCCTACAAGCGCGATTTAATGAAACAACTCGCCGACGCCTGCGCAGCGGAAGGCATTCGTCTCGGCTTCTATTACTCACAAAACCAGGACTGGACCGAACCCTATGGAGGTGAATACAAAGGGAAGCGCCCAAAAGGCTACAAGCCAGCTGACTTTAACATCTACTTTGAGAAGAAGGTTATACCGCAGGTCACTGAACTCCTTACCAATTACGGAGACATTGCGATGGTCTGGTTTGACACCCCTGGCGACATGCCGAAGGAGTATAGCCAGCAACTCGTTGAGCTCGTCACGAAGCTGCAACCTGATTGCCTTATAAATAGCCGTATCGGCGGTGGTTATGGAGACTACGTTTCACTAGGTGACATGTATGTACCCCCAGTCCGTCCTAATGTTGGAGCATGGGAGACTGTCGACACAACCAACAATTCTTGGTCCTACGCATGGTATGACCAAAACTGGAAATCACCGAAAACTATCTGCGAACGCCTTGTCCGCGTAGCCGCACGTGGTGGTTCTTACATGCTCAATGTCGGACCTAAAGGAGACGGCACCATTCCTGAACAAGCAGTAGTCTCGCTAGAAGCTTCTGGAGATTGGGTCAAAGCACACAGTGAAGCAATCTACGGAACAACGGCATCCCCATTTGACCAAGGTTTCAGCTGGGGTGACATCACCACCAATGGCAACGACCTCTACCTACACGTCTTTGACTGGCCAGCAAAAGGAGCTCTCCGCCTCCCTAACCTAGGCGCTAACATCAAGTCTGCTATTATACTCGATGACGGCTCTGAAGTCGAAGTCACCGAAGACGGTTCCATTCTAGAGGTTCACCTTGGCTCCCAAGTCGGGCGTGACTTATCAATCATTCCTGTGGTGAAACTCACTCTCGACTCCCCTGCTAAAGTTACAAACCAGGCAACACAAGTCGACGGGCTCACTCCAGTCACTCTCTTAGCCGAAATGGCAACAACGGATGCCTGTAGTGAAAAAGGCTATCGTTGGATGGAAAAATTCGGTGAGTGGAAACACGACCACTTCATCCAAGGCTGGGAATCTAAAGATTCTAAAGTGACTTGGGACATCAATGTCCTAGAACCAGCTCAGTACTCTGTGACCGTAGAGTATTCCTGCGAAAATGATGCAGCAAACTCCGAATGGATTCTCTCATGCGGCGACGAGAGCATCACCTTCATCACCTTCGAGTCAGGTGCTGATTCTACAAAATCGTTCCAACCAGGCCCAGCGCGCCAACGTAATTTCAAGGTGAACCTAGGTGTCCTCGACATCCCAAAAGCGGGCCTCAACCAAATCCAAGTCACCCCACGGATACTGAAGGGCAAAGGCATTGGCATCAAAGGAATCACCCTTCAACCCTATCGCTAACAGAGAGCGCAGTTAGATTAGCTAAGAGCCTCTAACAAGCGATCACCAACACTTTCAGCCAGTCGATTTTCACAATCGTCTGGCTGTTTTCTTTTACTGTAGCCCCCCTATAAATAGTCTGAGCCATTTCCTCGAAACATCTCTTCATTTATGTTCGTATCTTCTTCCTACACCTATGAAACAAAAAAACTTAACAACATTATCTGCGCGAACATGGCAACTCTTTGCACTCAGTCTATTCGCGATTTCAGCTCATAGTCTCACCGCTAAAGAAGCCGTAGAAGAATCTAACGGCATTGTCTTTATCGAGCTCGAAGATACTGACTCTCGACTCGGCAAATGGCAGCTACACGACAGCAAACTTAAAAACTCATTCTCAGGGGAAGGTTATCTTGAATTCACTGGTAACTCACCAGCGAGTGGCTCTCCTAACTCCCCACTGAAGTACACATTTAAGATAAAAAAATCAGGTCTCTATTTCCTCCACCTCCGTTGCGCAAAGGAGAAAGTGACACTCAAAGGAAAAGAACGCGACGACGTAGCGAACGATTGTTATTTTCGAGTTGAGGGTGATTTCGAAGCTGGTCCCAAAGCCGCCGACAAACACCGCGCCCAAGCACCGCTTGAATTGCTCAAATCCGACACAAAATTTTTCGGCGGAGCTGATAACGAATTCGTCTGGGTTTCAGGTAACCGATTTGACCCCGGTGGTCACAACAACAAACGCATCGCCGTCTATGATTTTAAAGCCGGTGAAACATACAAGCTCATCATGTCTGGCCGCTCACAATCTTTCAGAGTCGATTGCCTCGCGTTCCGCCACGCTGATGTCCCAAGCAAGAAGGTCGACTCTTTAGTCAACGACACTAACAACTAGCCACATCAGCAAATGAAACACCTACTCAATTTAGGAATCCCCATCCTCCTCACCATTGCCAACATGGCAAATGGCCAAGAGAAATTTAACAAGAAGACTGATCTCTTCATCGCTCAGTTCGACAACCTACCGGACAACGATGATGTCCACTCACAAGCCGCACTCGGCAGTATTTTGTCCCACCCAAACTTTGAAGACATCAACTATTTCTGTGCTGCTGGAGCCTGGGGAAATCAATGGAACAATCGTCAATCTAGCAAATGGACTTATGTAAATTCCAATCCACTCTTCGATCTCGCCTTTGGTAAACAAGCAAAATCCACTGACTCAGACGATGCACTGAAAATAGCAAAATGGGTCGACGCACACGGACCGACAGACTCCAAAGAACGCACCGACAACTTAAATTTCGCTGCTGAAGTCATAAAAGACAAAGCCAAGCCCATCCTCACTTCTGGTGGCAAGGTCTGGGTAATGGAAGCCGGCCAATCCGACCTCACTGCGGATTGGATTGCTATGCTAATCGCCGACGGCGTTACAAATACCAAAACCAACGTCATCATCGTTCAGCACAGTATCTGGAATGAGAAAATGACCACTCCTGCTGATCTCGACTTCGTCAAAGAAAACACCCATTACGTCCAGCTCGATGACGGTAACTCTCCCTACGGAAAAGGAAGAGATCGTGGCGATGAAACACCTAACTACAAAGATGAGTCTAGTGATTTCATCATCGAAGCCGTGAGCGACTCCAACCCGAATGCCCATACCAGAAGCTTATGGAAAAAGGCACAAGAGCTTGCCGCCACCACCAACTACAAGGGGCCAATCTCCAAAGGTGGCGTCGACTTTTCTGACACAGTAGAAGGCATGTGGATCTTAGGTCTCGCCGATGAATCAGCGGAGCTCACCACTGTCCAAGATTTCTGGGATAAGTTCGTAATCAATCAAACAGCTGAGAAGCATTAAATCTAACACGCATGAATAGCTCTCTCATCTCGTCACTCTGTCTCGCTCTACTAACATCGAGCAGTCACTCAGTCCTAGCTGCAGATCGCCCTGCAGATCCAAACGTGATCCTACTATTGACCGATGACCTCGGCTGGCAAGATGTGAAATGCTATGACATCGATGCTCCATCACCGATGGAAACGCCTAACATTGATGCCCTAGCAAAGAAGGGCATCATGTTCTGGCAGGGCTATTCACCAGCTCCCACCTGCGCACCAAGTCGTTGTGCAATCATGAGTGGAAATCACCCAGCACGTGCTCAGAAAACTCACGTAGTTGGAGGAGCTCCACCCACGCCTTACCATAAAACCAACCACCGCATGATCTCTCCTTGGTACAGCGGCCGCATGCCGGAAAATGAAGTCACACTGGCAAAAGTGCTCCAGAAAAATGGCTATACCACTGGTCACTGCGGCAAATGGCACATGGCAATCAACCATAATGCCTTTCCGCAACCAGAAGACCAAGGCTTCGACTGGACGCGCCATAGCCTAGGGGTCACTAAGAAAATGAAGCCGAATCGCCTCACCGGATTTGCGACCGACAAAGAGAGCGACCCTTTCAAACTCGACGAAAATGGTTTCGTCTATGACCAGAACAACCAAGACGCACTCACCTTCGTCCGCGAGAACAAGGACAAGCCCTTCTTCCTCTATTACGCCACTTGGCTAGTCCACACTCCTATCCAAACACGCAATGAACGCTTGCTCAAAAAATACTGTGAAAAGCTCGGTGTTGCATTCCCCACAAACCCGAATGGTTGGGAAGCCGAAGGCCAGACAAACCCCTACTACTGCGCGATGGTAGAAGAACTCGACTATTACGTAGGCCGATTAGTCAACTACCTAGAACAGACCGACGATCCTAGGTGGCCGGGCCACAAACTCAGCGAAAACACCTACCTCATTTTCACCTCAGACAACGGTGGTATGGAGCAACATCCCGGCGAAACTATCACTGATAATTACCCCTTAGACCGCGGTAAAATATCTGCCATGGAAGGTGGAACGCGCGTTCCCTTGATCATTACTGGCCCTAGCATCCCAGCTGACAGGCAGTCAGACGTAATGGTCAATGGCCTCGACTTTTATCCAACCATCCTTTCGTGGACCGGCACCAAGCTCCCCGCAGGAAAAAACTTAGACGGCTGCGACCTTTCTACGCTACTCAAGCAAGATCCGACCGACCCAGCATTGGTGAAAGAAGACGATGGAAATGCGAGAGACACCATGCTCTGGCACTTCCCTAACAGCATTGCCTTGGAAAGTACGATCCGTGTTGGAGATTACAAATTAGTCAGAAATTATGACCCTAGTGGCACTCCCGATCTAGAGCTCTTCCAACTCTACCAAAGCAAGGACGGAAAGCAGCAGCGTAGCGACATTGAAGAATCAAAAAATCTAGCGGACTCTATGCCTGAAAAGGCACAAGCGATGAACCAAGATCTCAGCAAAAGACTGACTGAGATGAAAGCCCGCTACCCCTACAACAATCCCGCTACACGTCACCCGCTGCCAGGTAAAGCTAAGGTTCCAGATGTACTCTCTCATCAGCAAAATGGCGACACCGTAGCATTCACCTACCAAGAGAATGGGGCTAAGGTTCTGCGTGCTCAGCTCCTCTACACGCTCAATGGAGGGCACCGATACGAAGAATGGTTCCCTGCTACAGCTATGATGTCCCCGAACAACACTGTCACAGCAAATCTCCCGGAAGGAACCACCCACTACGTTCTCAACCTCATTGATGAAAATAACTTTTTAGTGAGCTACCCCGAGATGGTCGACACGATCACCTCAATGAAAGAGAAATACTCAGTAAAAGCTCTCTCAGCAAAATAAACTTCTACCTGAAAATTATCGAAAATAGATTGTCGCATTTCGTAAATACTTGTCGTTTGTAAGCAATTCTTACTAAAGATAATCATACAGCGGCGAAGCTTCCACCTCATCAGCTTCTCACAGCTAATCATGAACACTATCAAACAACTCACCATCATTTGCTGTATGCTGATCAGTTCAGTACTCATTCTCCATGCAGCTGAACCAGCCAAGCACCTCTTCATTCTCTCGGGACAATCGAACATGGCGGGGCTCGATCCTAAAATTTCGTTCACACCCGCTGTCGAAGCCGCATTTGGCAAAGATAATGTGACTGTTGTCCTCGACGCCCAAGGTGGCCAACCCATCCGCCGATGGTATAAAGAGTGGAAACCAGAAGTAGGAAGAGAAGTCGTGAACCAAAAGCCTTTGCTCATTGGCGATCTCTATCAGCGTCTCATGAAGTCTGTAAAATCTTCCACTAAGGGCCTAGACTACGACACTGTCACTTTCTTCTGGATGCAAGGAGAACGCGACGCGAAAGAAAGCCATGGCGAAGTCTACGCCAAAAGCCTCCAAGGCATCATCGACCAGCTAAAAAAGGATCTCAACAAAGAGGATCTCAATTTCGTCATCGGCCGGCTCAGTGATTATGATCTTGATAATAAAGTCGGTCCACACTGGACCATGGTCCGCGACGCTCAGGTGCAAGTCGCTGAATCCAGCCCAAGTGGAGCCTGGGTCAACACCGACGATCTAAACGATGGGCTCTGCAAGAAAGGTAAAATGTACAAAAACGACCTGCACTATTCAGTCGAAGGCTACAAAGAATTTGGCAAACGCCTCGCTAACGAAGCAATCCAACTGATTGAAAACGACGGTTTCCCAGTCAACGAGCAGCCAGTGATTCGTCTCTGGCCGATTGATCAAATCGGTGGAGAAGCGAACTATCTAAAGGAAAAATCGGAAGACAGAGGCGAAGGGAAAACCACCTACCGCAACGTCAAAGACCCTCATCTTGTCGTTTCACAAGTCGAGAGTAAAACTCCCACACCGGCCGTCATCTACTGCCCTGGAGGCTCCTACAAACAGGTCTCCCCCGTACAAGGCTACATTGAGTGGTTCAATAGCCTAGGCTTCACCGTATTCACCCTCAAATACACCGTTCCAAACGACCGAGAAGCCGCCTTCAGAGACATCCAGCGTGCAATGCGCTTGGTGCGTCACAATGCAAAGAAATGGAACATCGATCCTAAGCAGCTCGGTCTAGTAGGCACCTCCGCCGGCGGCCACCTCTCAGCACGCCTCAGCCAGAACTATACCGAATCTGCCTATGCCTCCATTGACGAGGCCGACTCCCAAAGCTGCGAACCACAATTCGTCTTCTTGCGTTCCGCTGCCTATTTAGCTAGTAAAAATAAAGGCTCTACAATCGCTAAAGAATTCCTCTTGAACAACAAAGTGGCTCCCACGCTCTTGCTCTATTCAAAAGACGACCACCACTTCGTCAAAGGTGGGATCGCCTACGCAGCTGCATTAGAAAAAGCTGGTTTTCCAGTTAAGCTCCTTCTCTACGAAAAAGGTGGCCACAGCATGAAAGGTGTCGACTGGCACACCGATGCAAAATCGTGGATCGACACACTTGGTCTCGATCTTAATTAATCTCCCAAAGTCCCTTCACTTAAAATGAAAACCATCGTTATAGCTCTATTTTTCCTCATGCATGCATTGCCCCTCTGTGCCTCTCCTGTTGAAGCAAAAGTTTTTAATCTAAACGGTTTTGGAGCGATTGCCGACGGAGAAACCCTCAATACCAAAGCCCTGCAGGCTGCTATCGATACATGTAGCGCAGCTGGCGGCGGTATTGTTAGAATCCCAGAGGGAGAGTACGTCATTGGCACTACCCAGCTCAAAAGCAATGTGACTCTCTCCTTAGACTACGGAGCTGAGTTGTTAGGCAGCACGGATATGAAAGATTACCCGACCAAAGATCTGCGACGCGCACGCGAGGGGCAGTCAGAAACCCTTTTCTATGCGGAAGACGCCACCAACATCCGACTTGAAGGCCTAGGCGTAATTGATGCTCGTGGCCGCCCAGAGTTTTTTAAGAAACGAGCAGGACCTAGTGGTCGAGATGACCGCCCGCGGCTCCTGCGTTTTGAGAATTGTCAGCAAGTCGCCTTCTCTGGTTTAACTTACAAGAACCCTGCATTCTGGGGAATCCACCTCATTGATTGCAAGGATGTGCATTTTAGCGCAGTCACAATACGCTTCAGGAACAATCACTATAACAATGATGGGCTCGACCTCGATGGCTGTGAAGACGTTCTCATTGAAAACTGTGATATTGAGGCCGGAGACGATGCGCTTTGTCTTAAAAGCTCGCTCAACGCCTGTAGCAACATAGTCGTACGTGGTTGTGTGATTAGCAGTAACACTGCTGCGATTAAATTCGGCACCTCTTCCCACGGAGGTTTTATCAACATTGCTATCAGCAATTGCTATATCCACGATAGTCCCATGGGGGCGATTAAGCTCCAATGCGTCGACGGTGGACGCTTGGAGAACATCAGTATTTCACGCCTAAAAATGGTAGAAGTCGGCTGCCCCATCTTTATCCGACTGGGAGATAGAGGAAGATACTACCAGAGAAACCATAATGCCGAGAAACGCCCAGTAAGTGTTCTCAAAAATATCCGCATTTCTAACATTGATGCTGAAGTCGTCATCGAAGACCGCCAAAAAGCAGCGAGCGCTCATTATAAAAAACTCAAAGTCGACCTAACAAAAGGCATCACCGAAAAAGAAAAAGCCAAAGCTGGCCCCATCATGATCACCGGCATCCCGGGCCATTACGTTGAAGATATCGTTCTAGAAAATATTTCCATTTCCTACCCCGGCCACGGCACCGCAGAAGACTCTAACAATGTCGTTCCAGAAGACATCGCACGCTACCCAGAGCAATTCTTCTTTGGCGTCCTCCCATCCTGGGGAGCCTACATTCGCCACGCCAAAAACATCACCTTTAAGAACGTTCAATTGACCAAACGTAACGAAGACGCCCGCGAGATGATCGTCCTCGACGATGTCGAAAACTTCCTCAACAAATAAAAGCCCTCCCCCCTATCGCTACCACGCGATACATACTCCGACCTTGGCCATTTCAGACCTTCGACACTCGGCCTCATAGAAGACACTTCCTGGCCACCCACACTGTCGAAAGTCAAAAAAAACCAAAGTCACCTCCACAAAGTCTGGTGACTTTGTAAAAAAGCAGCAAAATATCTAGTCAAACAACCCAAGCAAATTTCTGTCCCGTTGTGTAATTCTGTCTAGCGCCGCAGGCATCACCATTCCGTATCTTCTCACTTCTTACTTTCACTACAGCTGTCGCCTTTTACTAATCACCTTGTCGTCTGTCTTCATTGCTATAAATCAAAGAATAAGGTTACGTACATACAACATGTTCTGGTTTAATGAAAAAACACAGATAGCACCATAATGAAACCCTCCGTACTCATACCAACATTCCTTGCCAGCGCGGCACTCACTCAGGCAGAAGTCCTCGCGCATTTCACTTTTGATGGTGATTCAGCAGCCTCAAGCGACACGTCCAAGTATAGCTCCGCAACCACTTGGAATCTGAGTAAATCCGCTGAGGCTAATACTATTTCGAGAGGGGTGTCTACAGTGCACGCTAATCAAGACGTAGTTCCAGCGGGTATCAGTGCAACAAATGTAAACCCGTCTAACAAGGGTGCACAGTGGCAGCAGTTTCAATTTACTATCCAAAATCTCGCAGCAGGTGAAACACTCACACTCACTACCTTTAAGTATGATTACGGCCGCATTAAGCCATTAAATTTCGAATCCGCAATCTATTCTAACCTATCTGGCTACATGGGATCCGATGATAGTATAGGAGGCACTGCGAATGCTTCTTCGAACGGTTCTAATCCAACGAGCAAGACACTAAAACTCTCTAGCACAGAGTTCAAAGGCCTCACCAATGGCGATGTCGTGGAATTCCGTATTTACCTCAAAGATAGTTCCACAAAACTCTCTTCGCGCATCCATAAACTCGATAACATTTCTCTGGAGGGTAGAGTAGTGAGCGCTGTTGAGTCACTATCCTCAGCCCTGATTAGTTTTGGCGACAACACGCTCATTCTCCGCCGCTAGCACAGAACATTATACACCTTTTCATATGTGGAGGCCTCGTCGGGATTCGTTTCGACGGGGCTTTTTCGTTATGGCGACTTTCATACCCCACCCCAGTCTTCCGCAGATAAAAGCTATCCATTTGTGACGCGTCAGAAGGCCACCTCATCTACCATTCATTTTCCTCAATCAAGGCATTGATTACCGCATATCTCGCCTCGTTTTATAGAAATCATTAAAAATGCAGTCATGAAGTACATGTGTCGCATTTCATTAATAACCTTGTCGCCTCAAGCTATTGTAACAAATCAGAAAATAGCTACTTATAAACATAACCTTTTCTAGGTGAAGTCACACAACACAAAAAATACCAACAATATGATTATGAAATCCTCCGCAATTCTAACCGCCCTTCTCGCCAGTTCAGCACTCAGTCAAGCAGCGATAACATACTACCAAGATTTCTCAGCAACTCCTACCGATGCATCAGGGGCTATCAATCCGATCCTTTTCGATACACTCTATGATGGAACAGGCCAAAACATCACTGGAGGCAGCTCAGCCACGCAATCAACAGACGGAGATTACACCATAAACCTGGGACGTGCTACAACTGCTGCTAGCGGTAATGGATTTATATTTACTACAGGAGATGGCTTTTCTGCGCTTGACCAAGATTACACATTCACGACAGGAACTACATCGGTTGACAATCAAGGTTCAATTGTCGCAGGAACAGTATTCATCAATGCTACTTCTTTTAATGTTGGAGATGAATTCTTGAATCTTCAGTACATCCAAATTGAAGAAAATGACGCCACAGGCGAAGTCACTCTCACCATTGATTACGAAGCGTATGGAGACTTTGCTGGAGGAGGAAATGAAGGCATTTATCTTACAACTAACTTCGGTTTAGCATCAGACTTAACAGGTGTTAACATTGCCCCTGTCAATCTAGTAAACGACGCAAGCCTAGATGAAACATATACCTATACTCTTGTCGCCGCCGTCCCAGAACCATCTTCCACAGCCCTCCTCGGCCTCGGTGGCATCGCGCTCATCCTGCGCCGCCGTCGCTAGTACACACTAGGACCTACTTTTTTTCATATGTGTGCCTCGTCGGAATTCGTTCCGGCGGGGCTTTTTCTTTCCAGCCGATTTTAAAAGTTTCCACATCAGCCGTAAATAACTCACCTCAATTGTGACAGGTCCAAACACCCAAAAAAGATCAACCAAAAGCAAGGCATCCCAAGTCCGGCTAGTCGTTTTGTATAGATCCAGCACCTCACTAAACTACCAATGAGGTCCACACCCTAGATATTGTGTCGTATTTTAAAAAATATCTTGTCGCGATCCACTATTGCAGCAAATCGCAAAACGATCCTTAATTCTAAGGATTATATAACTCATTTAAAACACACAAAAACCCAACAATATGATTATGAAAACCTCCGTAATTTTAACCTCTCTTCTCGCAACCGCTGGCATCAGCCAAGCTGCACTCTACATCAATGCCGGTAGCACATCACCTACCGCAGGCATTGGTCCTAATGGTGCTGACGTAAACTATCAAGCCTACGGCACCCCCCATGAAAGCGCTACTTCTGGTGCAACCCAAACATACAATGGCACCTCATTTGCTGGCTTAGGCGGCACCTACGATGTCGGAGTGTCTTTTAGCTGGCTCGATGCAACTACTGATGCCACCAAGCAATCATTTTCTCGTACTGATACTGCTGGCTACGGCGAGTTCTGGAATACCTGGGTGGGTACTGACATCAGAACCACAAGTGGTGGTATTAATGGTGGCGACAGATTACAACTAAGCCTCACTGGTCTCGCTGCGAATACAACATATGTCTTCACCTCTTATCATTTTGATACCCACGATCAGTCAGGAACTTTCATAGTAGATCAGACACCAACAGCATCCGAGACAGCAACATCGCCGTTCGCTTTCGATGAGGCCGGTGGTGTGGGAGGCTTCACTCCAGAAACTACCAATGCTTACAGCTTTGACGTGACAAGTGATGGATCGGGTAATCTCGACATCACTTACACACAAAATTCTGGAACTTGGATTGGTATCAACGGTTTTGACCTCGTGTCTACTGCATCCGTCCCAGAACCATCCTCCACGGCTCTCCTCGGCCTTGGTGGCATCGCGCTCATCCTGCGCCGTCGTCGCTAATCTATTTCCTTTATAACATCTGTTTTAAGCATGCCTCGTTGGGATTCGTTCCTTCGAGGCTTTTTCTTATCCACTGAAAGCAAATACAAGAGTCCACTGTATTATTAGATTACAAATCATCCATGAAATACACCCTCACCTCCCTTCTCCTCATAGCTATCAGCACTTTTTCTCACTGCACCGAGAAACCTAACATCCTCATCATTATGGCGGATGACATGGGTTATTCAGATATTGGTTGTTTCGGGGGGGAGATCGCCACACCGAATATCGATCAGCTAGCAGCAGAGGGCATGCGCTTTCGCAACTTATACACAGATGCCAAATGCGGTCCCTCTCGCGCCGCATTATTAACCGGCCAATTCTCACATCTAGGTCGCCAAGAAAACGGTGCTAGCTTTGCCGAAATACTCAAACCAATCGGTTATCGCACACTGATGACTGGTAAATGGCATCAAGGCCCAATGCCTACTGATTTCGGATTTGATCGCTACTTTGGACTCGTTGACGGCTGTTGTAATTTCTGGAACCCAGGTCTCGAAGCGCGTCACGGTGAAGGCAAGCCAGGAAGAAAAATGACGATGGGAGACAAAGCGCGTCTCTGGGGAATCGAGGACCAGCTGATTGAAGGTGGCTACCCCCCTGAAGATAAAAACTTTTACACGACCGACGCCTTCACCGATTACGCGGTAGAGCGCATCGAAGAATATAAGAATGAAAAGAACCCATTCGTTCTCTATCTAGCATACACCGCACCACACTATCCACTCCATGCTTGGCCTGAAGATATCGCAAAGTATGAGGACACTTATACAGGCGGCTGGGATAAGCTCAGAGAGTCTCGCTTCGATCGGATGCTAGAAATGGGAGTTATCGATGAGAAATTCACGCTCTCACCCCGCGATAGTAAGGTGAAATAATGGTCTAGCCTCTCTAAAAAGGACCAAGAAACAGAAGCGCATCTCATGGCTGTCTACGCTGCCATAATTGACCGAATGGACCAAGGTATAGGCAAAGTGATCGCTAAACTAAAAGAATCCGGCCAATACGAGAATACGATCATCATTTTTATATCAGATAACGGAGCTTGCGCAGAGCCGCCAAATACCGATCCCGGGATCCCTGCAGGCCCAGTTGAAGGCTATCGATCAGTTGGAAAAGGCTGGGCTAACGCCTCAAACACCCCGTTCAGACTATTCAAGTCTTCAAGCCACGAAGGAGGCACACGTGCACCGATGATCCTCAGCTGGCCTGGAGTAACCCAAGCGGGCAGCTTCTCTAATCATGTCTGTCACCTCATCGACTTTGTCCCCACATTTATGGAGATCACCGGTGCGGAATACCCCACTGAAATTCGTGATATAAAGCTCAAGCATCCAAATGGTATTTCCTTCTTACCAACACTCAGAGGTAACGAACAAATACAGCACCCCTACTTAGCTTGGGAGCATAGAGGGACAAAAGCAGTGCGCGTAGGAGATTGGAAATTAGTCAGCGAGATGTCAAAGAGCGAACAAACTTCATGGGAACTATACAACCTCGCTGACGACCCGACCGAACTCAACAATCTCACCACTCAGAACCCTGAAAAATTAAAAGCGATGGAGAGGAAATGGGACCAATGGATGCAATTAAAAAATAATCCATAGTAAGCTCGCTCTACCTATCCTAACTCCCTCAGTTATAGATCATACTCGGTCTCATAGTGATTTTCTCGCCCGATGTGCCGACCAGTAAATGGACCAACCAATCTATGGCGGCCACACTCACACTGTCATATTTTAGAAGTCCATTTGTCGTATTATTACAATAGGTATCTCACCTATTCACCGTATAATAACTTAGCTTTAAGACTAGGCCTACAAGCATAAAAAACATATTACCCCCGATAGCCTAATGATTTATAGATAACTGCACCAATGATCTCCAAGTTCCAACAAACACTCTATCAGTCATTTACCTTCATTGTAATGACGATAATGAGTATTGGTATTTCTCATGCTGAAACTACCCAGGCAACGATTGTGCCAACAAAGCACATCCAACCCTTTCTCGAGAAGCACTGCATCAACTGCCACGGCCCTGAAAAACAAAAAGGCCAACTCCGCTTTGACGACATTAGTTGGTCAATATCGACCAACGACAAAGCTCAGCACTGGCAGGATATTCTCGATGTCCTGAATGCCAACGAGATGCCTCCAGAGGAAAAGCCTCAACCAGAGAAAGAAGAACTGCTCGAGGTACTCAACACGCTTACTAAGACCCTCACAACCGCAAGAAAGCGCCTTACTGCAAGTGGTGGAGATATCACCATGAGACACCTTAACCGACGTGAGTATGTGAATTCTATTCGCGACCTCTTCGGAATTCATATTTCAGAAGACGCACTTCCTGAAGACTCAGAATCTGAGAGTTTCGATACCGCGGGCAGTGCACAATATTTCAGTTCAATCAATTTTGGACGCTACTACGAGCTCGGAACAAAAGTCGCTAAAGAAGGACTCAAATGGTCGGCTAAACCTTACCAAGAGCCACGCAGCACTACCCACCATCCTGGGAAAAGTTGGATCAAAAGGATGGAGAGTAATCTTGCGAAGGCAAGAAAGCAAAAGCAGCTCTTAGCTGAAGGAAAAACTTGGAAAGAAGCTGGCTTTAAAGATGAAGTGGAAAAGCGCCTTTTTGTCCAACGCTATGAAGGGCGTAATGGTCCGGTAGAGCAATACTTAGACAGACTCAACGGCCGTAATAATGGCTTGTATCTCTTCAATGGCCTGCGTGAGACGGATGAAGCAGTCGTCCACATGGATAGAATAGACCCTCGTGCAGCCTACCGCTTAAAAATTCACGCTGGAGCAGTCGCTGGTGTCCCAGAGGAAAGGAAGTTTTTGTATGCTAGAACACGTAGCCATTCTGAACACAAAGTAATGAAAGTAACAGGGACTGAAGCGAACCCTTCCATTCTTCCCTTTCTTACCACTCCCACACTCTTTTCTGACGACCATAGAAATGCAGTTCACATTTACGAATGCTCCCCATATTTAGGCTATAGCGCTAAGTTCAAGTCCTATCAAAAAAAGATAGGTGACAAGACGGACTTCGCCTCAATCTATATCGATAAAATCGAGGTCGAAGGTCCATTTTACCCGTCGAAAACCAATTTCTTTGGTGAGCTCATTGCGAAAGAAGGCAAGGACCTCTCTGGCCCCAAAAAGGCCAGAGAATTAATTAAAGAATTTGCCTACCAAGCATTTCGTCACATAGAGCCCGAGACTTCATACATCAATAAATTGGTCGATTACTTTGAGCAAAAAATGAGTGAGGGTGATCGATACGAAGAGGCCATGAGTAAGACTCTAGGAGTCGTGCTCACGTCTCCAAACTTTCTCTATATTCAAGAAGCACCTACGAACAATTCGATCACAGCCAAAGAATTCGTCATACGCCTTGCCTACTTCCTCTGGAGTAGTCCACCTGATGAAGAACTCTATAAGCTCGCTGAATCAGGGACCCTCCATAGCGTAGTGCTGAAGGAGCAGGTGGTTCGTATGCTCGCCGACCGCAAAGCTGATAACTTTTTCCGAGGCTTTATTGGTCAATGGGCGGAAATTGATCGCTTCCACGCAATCTCCGTAGATTCTCAGAATTTCTTCCAATACAACAATGGAGTTCAAGCATCTGCGACCCAAGAGGTTTACGAATTCTTCAAAGTGCTGGTGAAGGAGAACTTACCTATCGAGAACATTATCCATTCCAATTTTGCCGTAATCAATCGGCATCTCGGCCAATACTATGGAATACCTGGAGTAAAGTCAGATGACTTCCAAAAAGTACGCCTACAAAAGAACTCAAAGCGTGGTGGATTTCTCACACAAACAGCATTCCTAACAATGGGCTCTAACGGTGAAAGGTCATCTCCAGTAATCCGTGGAACCTTAGTTTTAGATAAAATCTTAAACGACCCACCACCTCCGCCTCCGCCGAATGTCCCTGAACTAGGATCAACGGTAAAGAAACCGCTATCCAACCGCGAGATGGTCAAATTACACCAAAGCCAAACCCAGTGTGCTTCTTGTCATAACCGCATTGACCCCATCGGATTCGGTATGGAAAACTACGATGCCATAGGCCGATTTAGAACTCGTGAAAAGGTTGGTAAGAGTGAACAGGACATCGAATCGGGCGGAACACTGGTGAGTGGAATCACTTTTGACGGTATCGATGAACTTAAAAAATTACTAGGAACCCAGAAACATAGACTCGCAAGAGAATTCATCGAATCGATGACTTCTTATGGAATCGGCAGAGATATCGAATTCTCAGATGATACTGCCATTCAGAAACTCACCGTTGATTGCTTGGAAGATGATTTTAGACTGCAAGCTATGATCTATCGAATCATCTCAAGCCCTCTCTTCAGATCAAAATAAAGACCCATATTATGAACCCATATTACACTAATTCAGTAACTCGTCGCTCGTTTATTCGAAGTGCCAGCGGATTCATCCTTGGTCTGCCGTTTCTGGAGAGCTTTGCATCCGCAAAGACATTAACCCAGTCCGTGGCCCCAAAACGCATGATTTTCCTTGGTGGAGGATTCGGCTTTACCAAACAAACCTTCTTCCCCACCGAAGCTGGGCGATTTTCAGACATTGGCCTAACCCAAGGACTTGAGCCACTCGCACGCCATTCTAACGACTTCACGATGGTCTCTAATATGAGTAATCTTGGGGCGACCAATCCACACGGAGGAAGTACGTCCTACCTTACAGGCGCCAACGTCCAAGGCACCCCTGGCAAGCGCTTCTACAACTCCATTTCCTGTGACCAGTTAGCAGCCCAACAGCTCGGTACCCAAACTCGATTTTCATCACTCGTTCTCTCAGCAAAAGAACCAGACGGACTGCAGAATTCAGGGCATGGCAATGGTCTCTCACTTTCATGGGATGCCGCTGGAAAACCGATTCCTGGACTCAACACCCCTATCGAGCTCTATCATAAAATCTTCGCGAACAACCAAGAATCAAGAGAAGAGTTAGAACACCTACTCGCGAATAAACAAAGCGTCTTGGACATTGTGAACATTGATGGATCGAGCATGAAGCGAAAGCTCAGCAAAAACGACCAAGAGAAGCTCGGTGAATACTTTGATAGCTTGCGCCAAATTGAACTCGATTTAGAGCGCCAAGCGAAATGGGCAAGTATTCCAAAGCCTGAAGCCCCATACGAAGTTCCTGGAGTGGACCTATTAGGCGAAGAAGAGATTAAGCTTATGTATGACATGATGATCATCTCCATGCAGACAGATTCCACGCGTGTTATGAGCTACCGCCAGCCTGTGTGCTCAGTACTTACCGGTATGGAATTTGCCCTTAAAGCCCACTCTTTGAGCCATTATGGTTTCTCCGCTGAACGACGCAAAGCGTCAGAAGAGCGAGACAGGAAATGCATGGAGCTCTTTGCCCACTTTATTGACCGTCTAAAATCCGCTCAAGATGTCGATGGAAGTAGACTCTATGATAACTGTATCGTGAGTTACGGTAGTAATCTACGTTCAGGTCACGAACTTAAAAATGTCCCAGCCTTGCTCACTGGTGGTGGTGGCCAAAACATCAAACACGGAAGCCATATTAAGCTTCCGAAGCAAGACACTCCACTGGCGAATTACTGGCTTACTCTCATGCAGCAAGCCAATGTAAATATAAATCAATTTAGCCATAGTACAGGCATCATCCCTGAGCTTGTTAGTTAATGAAACACATCACCTACACAACATACCTCAACGTAAACTCATGCGTCTCAAAAAAACTCTAACTGCAATATTGGCTTTAAGTTCTGTTACTCTCTTAGCCTTTGTTCAAGGGAGCCAAGCAGCAGAATCCAAGCCTAACATCCTTTTCATCTTTGCCGATGACTGGGGCTGGGAAGATCTCAGTTGTCATGGCCACCCTTATGTGAAAACACCAAACATCGACCGTCTAGCGGAAGAAGGAACTGACTTCACCCGCTTTACCGTAGCGAGTGGCGTTTGCTCACCAAGTCGCACTGCAGTCATGACAGGCCACTTCCCTGCTAGACATAATGTCGACGGCCATTTCGCTTGGGTTCCTAACAATGAACAAAGAGGAATGCCTGACTGGGTAGATACAGCGGCTCCCATGCTGCCGAGAATGCTTCAGACTGCAGGTTATAAAACTGCTCATTTTGGCAAATGGCACCTCGCTAACAACATGATTCCAGATTCCCCGTCACCATCGGAGTACGGCTATGACGAATATGGTGCATTCAATTGCTCAGGCGAACAAATGCCATACGACCACGATGCCCGCAGAACCATTGCGTTCATGGAAAAAGCCAAGGCTTCTAACAGCCCGTTTTTCATCAACCTCTGGATTCATGAACCACACACGCCCTTCCACGTGATTCCAAAATACCGCCAGATGTTCCCAGAACTAAAAGATGACGGTGATAGCATCTACGCAGCCACACTCGCCTATGCCGATGAACGTATCGGTCAGGTACTCGATGCTCTGGACGATCTCGGGCTAGCTGAAAACACGCTCGTCGTTTTCACATCTGACAATGGTCCAGCGCGATCAAAGTCTCCCAAAGAACCAGGCTTAATGTATGACTCAGCTACAGGTGCAGGGTTTGATACTGGTGCAGCAAAAGGCCTCACGGGTGGACGTAAAGGGTATAAGGCCTCACTCTATGAAGGTGGCATCAACGTGCCATTCCTCGTACGTTGGCCAAACAAGGTCCCAGCCAACGTGGTGGATAATGACACTCTATTCTCAGCTGTCGACCTGCTCCCAACCCTTTGTAGTGTCGCTGGTGCTGAGATGGGCAAGAACTACAAGCCTGACGGCATTTCTCAAGTAGAAGCTCTCTATGGAAAACCTTCTACCACACGCAGCAAAGACCTCTTCTGGAAATCAACCAATGGATTTAGTGACCCCACAAAATCTGAACATTGGGCGAGCTACGTCGTCGTCTCTGAGCAATGGAAACTTCTGACCAATAAAGACCAATCCTATATCGAGCTCTACGATATTGTCGCTGATCCACTTGAGAAAAACAACCTCGTCAAAGAAGACGCAGCTACCGTCGAAAAGCTTCAGAAGAAGCTCTCTGTATGGATTGCTACGCTTCCAGAAAAACCAACGGGCAATGTCTTTTCTGAACTCAGAAACGAGTAAATAACTAAATGCATAGTAACAGCGACCTTCCGCGCAGAGAATTCCTTCATTTGGCAGCCTTTAGTATTGGCGGAATGCTCACAGCTCAGGCTGGAAAACCATCTGACTCCATCTTTGTTTCACTAGGTGACGCACACAAGGGAACGCTGGAAATCGATCTACGTATCATGAACCAGTTCGGCACCCAACCAAAGGAAGTTCAGGAGTTTTATACAGCCGGTCGAGCAGCTCTAACTGGAGCCATGCCTGAACAAGAGATGGCAAAGGTATGCCGTAAGTTTAACCGCCACAGCATCGGCGGTCCATTACTTGGCAACCTCACATCCACTAGCATAGCGATTTGGCTCCAGCTACCAGAACCTGACACGGTCAAAGTGGTAGTAACTCCAAAATCGAGTGACTCCCCTATCCATTTCAGCTCAAAACAATCCGATAGCATCCACTCCGTCAACTGTACTGACCTCACACCGGACACGAGCTACACCTATTCTGTCATCGACTCAAAGCAGAACGAACTAGGAAAAGGGAGCTTCGTCACAGCCCCTGTTGAGTTCTCAGACAAACCTTTCCGTATAGCCTTCGGTGGAGACTTCCATAAAATTGGACTCTACCAACCAGCTCTGATGCAACAGGTGCGCGAGCGCGGCAATAGAATGATGTTCCTCATTGGCGATTCCGCTGTAGACGGCAGGAAAGACGACTTCAAACTCATCGAAACCGACTACCTACTGCGCAACCTTTCACCCACATGGAAGGAATTTTCAGCTAACGTTCCCGTCTCTGCCACTTGGGACGATCACGATTATTGGGGGAATGACACATCAGGTAAATTCACCAAGAACAAAAAGCCCATCGATGTCATCGGCCTGCGCAATGCGTGGAAAAACCATTGGAACAACCCAGAGAGGGACACCGAACGTGAAGGAATCTATTTCCAAACTCGCGTGGGTCCAATCCACTACATCGCGCTAGACACCCGTTCCTGCCGTGAAAACGACCAACGAGGGAAGCTCAACTGCTTCTTGGGAGAATCACAAATGACCTGGCTGAAGCAGCAGGTTCAGAGCTCTGACGCCGAGTGCATTATCATCAGCAGCGGCACTATGTGGAGCGACTATATTTCTAACGGAAAAGACAGTTGGGGAACTTGGGATACAGAAGGCAGAGAAGAGATTTTCAAGATGATTGACCAAAAGCAAGATTCGCTCGTCCTCCTTCTTTCTGGTGACCGACACGGTGCGCGAGGCTTTGCGATTCCACGCCCGAATGGCAAAAAAATCCATGAACTTGAAGTCGGCACACTCGGTGGTGTTCCCGGACCAAATGCTATTGGTAAGAACAAGAAAGATCAGATTTTCGGCTACCCAGGAAATACATGGGCATTCGGAGAGCTCACATTCAGTAAACCCAAGGAAGAACTACAGGTCGTATTTCGTTTGCTTGATGAGCAGGGCAAGGAGTTAGAAACACTCACTTTAGCAAAGTTGGCGCTTCTTCAGCGCCCACAGCCTTCTAGTATTAGCAGCGCTCAGTGCAACACTACTGAGCGTCTTTCTTGAGCACCCACTCTGAGCTTTCTAAGCCGTCGAGTGGTAAATTGTACACTCGACTATAGCTCTTGCTCGCCGCGTCGTAGTCAGTCTGCCAAAAATCATTACCATGGACTGCTTGGTCGAGTTTGACCGATTCCCCTTCAACTACTTGGTACAGAGTGTATCCAGTTGCTGAGGCGAGCCCGTCGAAACGAATCGGCACGTAGCCAACACCACCCTTGATCTGGACACTGACTTCAGTGGAATCAGTTTCAATCTCTATCGGGTAATTTCTGAGTAATTTTCCGCCTTTAACCTCGATTTCCAGATCATTGCCGACAGCTTCGCGGTAGATGGTTTTCCAAGAATTTGGATTTCCTTCGAGATGCTTACGGTACATTCCGTTCGGCCCGTAATAGTCATCGGCCTCACGGTGCAGAGTCACCCATTCGAGATCCATATCGAGAGTGTCACCGGGCAGGAACTTTTCGACACCAGCAGGAGCTGTGAGTAATAGGTCGAGACTGATGCTGCCATCTTCGTTCACCTGATACACAGGAGAGGTAATGCTAGGTTGAGTGTAAACCTTTCCACCAAAGGATGCGCGATAACTCCGAATCACTAGTGCTCGATAGCCATTGCCCTTACCTGTTTCGTTCGCAGGTTTTGCTCCAGGAAAACTTACCCACCAAGGAGCAGAACCTTCTAATTTTATTTTCTCAACGAGCGAGTCTCCTTTCTTCAAACTCGTAGGAACTTCCATGTCTTTAATCAACCCCGCGTTATTTCCGTAGGCCAACTTTGGCGTGGCATAGTGGTAAGTACGCCCCATTTTGAATAACCAAGACTCCTTCGCTGTGCTTTCCTTATCAAAGGTATAATGGAACTTCTGGAAAGTTCGGGCGTAGTCGTCGGTGCGCAGGGTTTGCACCTTTGCCTTGAAGCCAATTTCCTTTTGAGTTCCGTAATGACCCGCATAACGCGCATCGGTTAGACATGGTCCATGAGCGAGATAGGCTGTCTTCAATTCATTCGGGTGGTGTCTATTCCCCTTAGCATCATCCACACGCAGCCAGTCGCCTCCCCAGCCAGCTTCAGTCCAGCTCCATTTCTTTCCTTCAGCACCCTGCCGCGCCATTAACATGCGCACGTCAGTGACTGCCACATCAACTAAACTACGGTCGACATCGAAACAAATGGTTTCACCCCAGCAGCCGATCGCCAACTGATCCCAGCGGCTGTTGCCACCATAACCGATCAATGACAGTTGAGCGTGTGATGCCGAAGGCAAGCTGCCATAAAACCCGTAAGCGATACGTAACTTATAGCTCTGTTTACCAGGCGTTGCAGGCAACATCGCACAGGCACGCATGTAGGAGCCGAGATTCGGTTCATGCCAGTTCTTACTCAACTGAACTGGGATACCAGTAGGCGTGCCGTCTTCGTAACAAAGAAGAGGGACAAGACCCGTGATGTTCGCCACATTACGTAGGTAGAGCACAAAAGGAACTTCACTCGCGCTCTTATTCTTATTTTCGATCTCTAGAGTGAATTCATCATAGTCACGGATATCTGTGTAACCAGACTTCCAACTACGTTTCAGCTTTTTCACCTCAGCAAGATGGCAGTTCCACTCTGGATTGAAGGCGGCATTGATCGTCTGTCCATCACCAGTATGCACATCTATGGTCAGCGACTTATTAGTTACTACACCCTTCGAGAAATCACAACTCAAAGTAGCACTGTGGGTCTCTCCCATTTTCCATTCTTTGGTACTCTCAGAGCGAGCCTCAAACTTCTCATCTTTAGTGATAAACTGAATACGTGAAGTGACATCACGCCAAGGACTGGAAACCAATTGTGGATCATTCGCAGTATCAAATGTTTTCTCAAATTGGAGACCGCTTCTGTTAGCCACCTTTTCCGGCTGCTTACTTTGGTCTCTGATTTCTTGCTCTGTCAGGACTCTGTCCCATACACGGATTTGATCGAACGCTCCGTATACAGTCTTAGTCTTAGAACCTTTTAGTTTACACAATGTAATTGGCTCACTTCCAGCCTTACGTACATTTTTGATCTTCTTGTTGCTCTGGAGATAGCCATCGACATAGTAGTGCATGGTCTCACCATCATAAGTGATAACGAGTTGATGCCATCCATCGAAATCAAAACGCTTATGACCAGCCTCGCTAATACGATGACGATTTAGGTGACCTCCTCCAATGTTCATCACGGCGTCAATCCGATTACCACGCATGTGAAAGCCGATGTGTCCGTCAGTGTCTTGGCTCCCATTTTTACTCAGAATCCAACCATCATTCGGTTTCGTTGGGATCCGGGGTACATTCACCCAGGTCTCGAGTGTGAAATTTGAAAAATCAGCAACACCAGAGCCCTCAAGCTGCTGAGGTTTTTCTACAACGGTGAGACCTCTCCCGCTAACCCCGATTGTGGGACCGTCAAGAAATGGTAGCTCAGGGGTAATTTCCGCTGTCAGAGTAAGAGAGCTCGGCCATGAGGCGACTTCAAGTTTCGCGTCACAATACAGACTATTCCCTTCGCTGTCTTCGAGCACTAGATGCTGAAGATCAAAATGCTGAAAATAGCGACCGGACTCCCACATCAGCGTATCCTCGAGACGCTTGGTATTCCCCATTGACCCCGTAAGGCAATGGCTTGCCGTGTAGATCCTCCCTTCTCTAGCGACCTGTATCAAGAGCTCTGCCGGAGCCAATCGCTTCTCACTACCATCCGAATGGATACTTGTCGCATAGTCACTGCCTTCGTGCCTACTAAACTCGGTCTTTGTTAGATCTCCAAGGTTAAGTACTAGATCATAGTATCCGGTTTCAAAACTAAGAAGGTCTGGCGACTTATCATCAGCATTTTTACGAAAGCCATTCACCCAGGTCGCATAGCCGTAGCTACGTGAATTAGCCTTCACCTCATCTGCCGTAGTTTTGCTATTGGGCGAATTTTCAGAAGCTGCGAAAAGAGTAGCCTGCTGAGCTAAAGAGAGGGCTAGAATTAAAGACTGGGTGGTTTTACGCATGATGTCGGTTTGAGGATTTTTCAGAATTACAATGCTTCTGAGCTATTTCATTATGGTTTTACGGTAAAATGAGTACGCGAAGGTAGAAGGATAGCCTTCATTAATCCAAAGGATCATGGGTATCAGCCCGTCCTGTAGCGGCGGCCTCTTACCGATCACTATCTACTCCATCACGGCAGCCCCTCTTTCAATAAATCATCATCAATATTGAAAATGATTATCAGCAAAAGAGCAGAGTCATTTCATAACGAAATGCTCTGCCCGTATGATCTACAGTCACTAAGAATAGACGAATTTTTATTTAGTCAGTTCTTCCATTGTCCATGGCGTCTTACGCTTGCGGTTAGCTCTGCGTGTTTTACCCACTTCTTTACTACTAATAATATCCGCCTTATTACCCCATGAGTTACGGATGTATGAGAGAACTTCCGCGAGGTATTGGTCATCTTGAGCGGCTAAGGACTCCATCGCTCCTGGGTAGGTTTTCCCATCGATTGGTCCAGTGAGGCCGTGCAGTACAATTTTAATCAAAGTGTCTTTATCCCCAAGTACACGAGGTGAGTCAGCCAATGCTGGTGCCAAGGTCGTATCAGTACCAGCCATCGGTGCGCCCTCACCTTCAGCTCCGTGACAAGCAAAACAAAGCGAAGCGTAATGCTTTTCCCCTGCTGTCATGATTTTTTCAAAGAGAGGGCCTTTACCCTTGAGAGCGTTAGCTCGATCCATGGCATCCTGCTTAGCCTTCTGCTCACGTGACCACTGCTTTAGATGGTGTTCGACAACTTGAGTCTTCTTATGCTTTTCGTTAAACTTCACGAGGTACGGCTCAGCGACATCTTTCGGACCAAATGTCTTCATGCTCAATACTGCTTGTGTCAATAGCTCCGGCGAAGTCGAGTGACTATAAATTTTCTCATACCAGTCGAGAAGTTCACTATTGCCTTCCTGTAGCCATGGATCTGAAACACGCAGAGCATGCGTTGCGAATCTAGAATCTTTTGAGCGAATCAATGGGAAAACAAACTCAGGGTCCAGCGCTTGCAAGCCTTCTAGTGTCCATAAAATCTCGATCTTCTCCTGTGTGTCATTCGACTTATCAAGAGCTGCTTTCAACTGAGGAACAATGCTCTTTTCGTTGCGTAAGATGATGACTTTTCTCGCCGTGCTTCGCATCCAACCATTCGTACTCCCTAGATAAGGAATGAGCTCAGATGATTTCTTTTCTAACATCCTAGGCGGAGTGAATTTTTTGTTATAGTTCTCAGGAACCATACGGTAAATACGTCCATTCTTCACCGTATCGCCCATGCCATACTTATCGATCACATCGCGTAAGTAGGAGCCTTTCTGAGTCCAGTGACCTTCTTGGATAATGCCTCGGTACATATCGACGATGTAAAGTGCTCCATCTGGTCCAGTTTTGATATTCACTGGCCTGAAGTTAGCATCTGCCGAGCGAATGAACTCGGACTCAGGATAGGCGTTTTGCATTTGGCGGAAACCTTGTGAGGTATCGACTTTTGCCATGCGCACCAAGCGCCCTACTGGTTCAGCTAAAACATAGTTCCCATAAAAATCTGGCATCAGTTCACCTCGGTAAACCCCATGACCACAAGCCCCTGTCATGTGATTAAGTGTATTGTCCTCACGCAAACGACGGCGGGCACCTTGGGTGTCTGGGATATTATCAATCGGCCACACGCTATTAAAGTTTTTCTCAAGCTCATTGGGAAATTGACTCTTTGTATACACGATAGGATTCTGAAAATACTGAAAACTTTTTTCTGCTCCAGAATATCCAGAGGAGATATTTCCATCATCATCGTGATCTAAGCCCCATTGAGTCGTGATATTACCTCTTTTGTCGACGACTACTTCACCATCTACTATTCTAAAACGCTCGTCTCCTTTGGTAAGGTAAATCCAATTATCCAGATTCCAGATCAAGCCACTCGCTTGGTGTTCTAAGTTGCCTTTACGAGCTCCTCCCTCAAACCAGATTTTCTTCTCATCAGCTTTTCCGTCCCCATTGGTGTCACGATAGGCGTAAATATCTAGAGTATCGGTTTCACAGATAAGAATCCTATCATCGAGCGGCAAGATCATACGCGGTAGTAACAAGCCGTCGGCAAACACCGTGGACTTATCAATCTTACCATCTCCGTCGGTATCCACCAACTTCATCACCCTACTGGTCTTATCGTATTGCCCAGTCGCGTCAGCATCTTGCATGTACGTTGTCATCTCAATAACATACATGTCCCCATTGGCATCCCAGACACAATCGACGGGCTCGGTAATAGTGGGTTCAGATGTGACTAACTCGAGCTTATAGCCCTTAGGTACTTCAATTGCCTCGATTGCCTCCTCAGGGCTCAGAGGTTTTGCCAGCTTTTCTAACTCAGCTGAACTAGTCTTTTCCCAGTCAGTTCCTGAGATCTTTTTGGCCGAAACGGAACTAATGGCTAAACATGAAACGAGTAGGGTCTTAATCATAGGAAGTAGGTCTGTTCTTGCGTGGGTTGATCTTGTGGTCTTGAAACATTGAGCTGTTCACTCTCAGTTTTATATGAAATTCAGAGTGACGCATTAGCCAATCTGAGAGATTAAAGATTAATATTCTCTCTACGAGAAGAGAAAAGCCCTTATATCACGTCTCAACATAAGACACGTAATACATCACCTAAACCCACGCAATTAATCACTAATACTTCATAAGCTCACACCAAAGGAACGGGAAGATGAACAGTAATTTAGCCAATCTTGCCATTACTTGGTAGGTCTTCTCGCTTGAAACTTCTTAATCGCAGCTGCAGTCCATTCCTTAACGTCACACTCTCCAGTTAGGTAATTTTGCTGAACTAGGAAAGCATCGACCTTAGTAAGCACATCTTCAAACATAGCTCTCCCACCTTTGGAAATGTGAAAGAAGCCATGCTTTTCATTCTCATAAATATGCGTAGCAGACTGATTCCCAGATTCTTCCATGGCAGTTTGAAAGTCATTGATCAAAGGAACTTTGATACAATGGTCATCAGAACCAAAGAACACAATTGTAGGAGGAAGACCTGCTCGAATATTATGATAAGGGGATATTTCCTGCCAGTAATCTTTCACCTTATCATGTCCGTATCCTTCAGGGCCATTGTGATATACTGGATTAAAAAGGATGAGAGCATTAGGTAGGCTGGAAACAGAACTCTCGGGATTAGCGTCAATAGTGGGACACATAGCAACGGCTGCAGCCACATGACCACCAGCAGATCCACCACCAGCGGCTATGCGATTAGGATCCACTCCTAGCTCAGCAGCATGCTCACGCACGTAGCGGATAGCCTCGCGGCCGTCCTCTACACATTCTTTCGGGCTAGCCTGCTGTTTTTTTGTGCGGTATTGAGCAGAAATAGCCACCATCCCTCGGGAGGCGAAATACTTACTAATCCCATAAAATTGCTCAGGCCCCCCACTGGACCATCCTCCTCCAAAGAAAAAAACTACACACGAGCGCTTATCACTCGCCTTGTGGCCATCTGGCAAGAATACATGAAGCTTCAGATCGAGGTCAGGCTTCGGCGAATAAAACTCGATCGTTTCGTCAGGTTTGTAGCCCAGAGTCCAACTGTACTTTTCTCTAGCCTCTTTGCTGCTCTTTTGTCCATAGACTGAGCATGTTAAAAATAGAGTGAGTACAAAAAGTAGTAATTTTTTCATGGGAAGTTGAAACTGAATTGAAGTGCACTATAGGCGAAAGCCAGACCGTAAGTGAATAGGATTATTCTCTACTTCCCGGATTCTGTAGTTCTTTCAGACCTGTCGACATCTAAACAGTGCGTCTACAGTGGAGGCGTAATGTTCGAAAAAAGACACTTCAATCATCATTCCTCTGGCCTGTATTTAGCTAGAAGAGGATGAGAGTCACTCTGTACATCTAAGTATTTACCAAGGGAGTTCCTCACCATTGTAATACCAAAAGCGTCCATCTTGCTCTTTTGTAAGACCTTCAATTAACCCTTTAACATGTTTCATGCTCACTTCAGGTGTGAGCTTGGCTCGATTCCCCCCCATGTCTGTTTGGTTATGGCCAGGAGCTACAGAAACAACGATGGCATTACCGAGAGCTTTATCTACCGACATGATACTCATCGCACGATTAGCTGCGGTCTTGCTCATGCGATAGCCGTAGGCACCAGCGCTTCTGCTCTGATTCATGATTCCTGAACGACTTGAGATGATAATTACCTTGGCCTGCTTGGAGGCATTAAGGTTAGGCAGGAGACCTTGTGTTACAAAGATTGGTCCAGCTGCGTTGACGGCGAAGCAATCAAGTACTTCGCCCCTCGTAAGTGTCTTGAGAGACGCAGATTTCTCCCTACCACTACCCAAACCCTGTGTCGGACCGAAATAGCCCGCATTATGCACGAGAATATCAACGGTTTGCCCCTTGAGCGCAGCAGACAGCCCCTTGATGCTTTCATCAGATGTCACATCGAGTGCCAGCACTTCATCTGCAACCTCTTGCAACTCTGTAGCCTTTTCAGGAGAGCGTGCTGTCCCAATGACATGATAGCCATCTGCAGCAAATTGCTTACTGAGTTCTAGGCCAAGACCACGATTCGCTCCTGTGACGAGCACTGTTTGTTTCGGAGCTGACTCAGGAGTTAAAACTACCTCTACAGCTACTTCTTCTGCAGCTATACTGAAAAGCGAAGTTGTTAAGAATGCGATAAGTAATGGTTTGATCTTCATCTATTTTTTGGCGTTGTGTTTCTAACAAGGAATATATTGGTAGCTAACACTTACGTGCGTTTTTAGCGATCCTATCTTCAAAGTCGATACTTGCGTAAAATAATAGCTAAGTCATTCAGTAATTAACTCATTCTCCCTAACTACGAGTAGGCTCACCCATAAAAAAAGCGGACACCTCATTATCGAGGTATCCGCTGATTAGATTTAAATCAAATAATGATTCTAAGTCCAGTACTAGCGACGACGGCGAAGCATGAGGCTAAGACCGCCAAGGCCAAGTAGCGCAACAGAAGATGGCTCAGGAACTGCCGCAGCCTGCCAACCAGCACTTGTCAAAGCTGAGCCAAGCGCTGCCTCATCACCATATCCAAATGCTGCGAAATTGTTAGTCAAGAAGGCAGTATCATAAGAAGCGCCGGTATCACCAAGGTTGGCAACGATCACACCGACAGCTGCTGTCTGAGTTGCTGCATCTGAGCTAGTGATGTCAAAGCTGAACGCGGCTCCTGAAAAGTCCATATTCGAAAAAGTGCCAGTCCCATCGAAAAACTCGGAATTGTTGAACGCATCCGCCGATGACAGCGTGATATTCCATGCCGTATCGACAAAGGACGCTCCACTGCCAGTTGCATTTCGGAACGTATTAAAGCGTTGAAGTGAGCCGGATAACCACGTTGTAATATTGAAAGTCGCTCCGGTAAAATCAGTATTGGTAATGGTAGTCCCAAGAAACGCCTGATTGCCAGAAAGGGTAATTGTCGTGCTGGTCAAATCGGCATTTGTGAATACGTCATTACGCCCCCAGTTGTCGATCGAACTCGTGACAGATTGTCCGGAGAAATCTACTCCCGTAGAATCATCGATACCGGAGTTGTTAGTAATGGAGTCAAGAGTTAATGCGGCCTGCGCGATACCCGTAAGGAATAGTCCGGCAGATAAAGTTGTGTATAGTGTCTTCATATTTTTATGTTAGGGATTTGTTTTATAGTGATTCTTGACACTCCAAGAAAAAGTCAGGAGGTATCAGTGGAAAAATTTAATACCTTAAATTCAGACGTCCCGCTATCGCATGAAGATGTGATACTGAGCTCATCGAGCATTGATTGACGGCACGATGAAAAAAGCGCTACCTTCCTTGAACCCCAATGCGACTATTCAGAAAACACCTCACTGTGCTATGCTTGATTCTGGTAGCGCTGTATTACTCTTCCCCTCTGGCTAGGGCTCGAACTCCAGTCCTCTTTTCCAAAGTGGAAGCCTCATTCCATTCTGGGAAGCCATCTCGCTTAAAGGACACGATAAATGGTCAGAGTGATTCTTCCACCGGCTGGAGCGTTGGTGGTAATTTTAAATCACCGCAATGGATTATATTCACGGCTGAAAACCCCATTCAGGCAGACTTTATCGAACTATCGCTACACTTCATGTCAGGTCGCCCCCACGCCTCATTCGCATCTTTTAGTTTGAGTTATACGACTGACGAGACACCTAGCCAAGACGGTTCATGGGAACCTCTACCTCTGCTGAATTTCAGTGCCGCTACATCCAAACTCACAAAACATGAAGGCGATCGGCTCATGGCTGAAGAGGTATCCTACACGATAACTGGCCTTATTCCAGATGAAATCTATCGTATCAGTACACGCTTTCCTGGAGTGTCGGTCACTGGTTTTCGGATCAACACATTTCCAGTACTCCGCTCAATACCCCACTTTGATAAAACGATAGAATTACCTAACGTTCCTATCATGGCCTGGGCGCAAGATGGCAATTTCGTGCTGACAGAATTCCGCGCTGAAGTCATCTCGACCTCCACGAATGTAGCTCTCGGCTGCCCAGTGACTGCCACCCATCCTCTTTACAGTACGTACCGAAAGTTGGAGAAAGCAATGCTACCTGGGGCTCTTACTGATGGCTGGCCATCCACCTTAGCCCACCCCAACAAAGGAACTCCTACCGAAGATTTTTATTTTGAGATCGATTTAGGGAAACAGAGACAAATCGATCATCTAGGTTTACGCCAGCGTGGAGATATCCACGGGCTAAAACGTTTCGGTAAAATGTGGATAAAAATTTACGAGGAAAACCCTCAATCGGGAGCACCTCCAAGCTGGCAGATATTCAATCGTCCAGACGGTTCATTCCCGCCAATGGGAGCTGTTGACATATTACGGGCTAAAGACGGTGAAGGAAAATTTCGCGGACGCTATATCAGAATCTCAAGCGAGAATGAATCGACACAAGCTCCCATGCTCGCCGAGCTGGAGGTCTATGAAACACGCACTCCACACCTTGTCTCAGTAATGGTAGATGAGCAGAAACTAGAAACAGAAGACCCTCTGAGCATTCCTCCAGATGTCCAACGTATTAGCTTTCATCTAGACATACCTCAGATAGGCAGACCATTCGATACTCTCTATCGATGGAGACTCAGAGGCAGCGACAGAGATTGGCAACACGCTAACTCCTTAGAACTCGAAATCCCCTGCCCGCCAGCCGGTGCATTTGAACTAGAACTACAGGCCGCGCATAGTGACGGCACTTGGGACAGCTCCATCATGACCCTGCCCTTTTCGGTGAAAGCTAGATTCACCCAGACACCCGCATTCCTCTGGCTATTGGGATGCATGACCCTGCTCCTTGGTATTGCTTCTTCCTATTATTTTGGACAACTAAAGATCAAGCGACTGAAGGCACAAACTGCTCTTTCCGATGAGCGCTCACGCATTGCCAGAAACATGCATGACGATGTCGGAGCTCGCCTAGCTCAACTCACCGTCCTGCACGATGTTTTCTCCATGGAACATGAGCTACCGCCGGCAGCCCACAAAGATCTAACATCTTTATCTGGCTTCACGCGCGATGCGATCAATGCGCTCGACGAAGCGGTCTGGACGGTCAACCCACGTAATGACAAACTCCCAGCTCTGGCGACCTACCTGATTCAATATATCGACAGTTATCTTGCTCCCTTGGGAGTCACCTACAGGGTTGATAGTCCAAACACATGGCCAAATATCCCGCTGAGAGCTGGCACCAGGCATGAAGTAGCCCTAGCCTTCAAAGAATCCTTACAGAACATTATTAAGCACGCTGAAGCTACTGAGGTGATGGTCAGCCTGCGCTATGAAGATAAGCAATTCATCATCTCCGTAGCCGACAATGGCCGTGGCTTCACCCACCAATCATCTATACCCGGTCAAGATGGCCTCAGAAATATGGACCAACGCCTCAAGTCCGTTAACGGAACTTGTTACTGGTCAACAAATGAAACTGGTGGCACAACAGTTGAAATGAAATTAACCCTCTCATGAGCACACCTACACCTATCGTCTTAATCGAAGACAGTATCCCCTACGCTCAGGCCTTAGAAAAATTCTTTAACTTACCTGGAGTTGCAGTCGATTTTCGAGCTACCTATGGCAGCACTGAAGAAGCACTGAAAGAAATCCCTAAGGACCCACCCGCTGTCGCGCTCGTAGACATCAATTTACCTGGAGAGAATGGCATCGAGTGCATCACCCAACTCAAGCAATTGTGCCCATCAGTCTTGTGCATTGTACTCACCATGTACGAAGAAGACGACCTCATCTTTGATGCCCTCAAAGCAGGCGCCTGTGGCTACCTATTAAAACGTACTCCGCCCAAAGAGATTGCCCAAGCAATCCAAGACGCCAAGAACGGCGGATCGCCGATGTCTCCGCACATTGCCCGACAGGTTGTGAGCTTCTTCCACCAGCGGCCTACCCAACCCGAGCCTGAGGAAAGCCTCACCCCACGTGAACAGGATGTTCTCGACCACCTTATCAAGGGCATGCTCTATAAAGAAATCGCAGATGCATTAAATGTCAGCCTCGACACAGTGCGCAGCCATATCAGAAAAATCTACGGCAAGCTACAGATCCATTCACGCACTGAAATCATCCTTAAATACGGCAAAGGACAGAGATAAAAGCATAGAGCTAATTCCTCACCGGTGCACAGCGTTCACCATCAGTATAGCTCTGTAGTAAAGCGTTCATCGCAGATACTCTCTCAGGCTGCTCATTATACAGATTTTTCGTCTGTCGTGGATCGTCTTTAAGATTAAACAACAATCCTGGAGAGTCTTTGGCAAACGTCTGCAAACCAAAATGCTCAAGGTATGCCTTAGGTTCCGGCCTCATGGCTCCTGTCTGAGTATTTATAAACACCCAGTCTCCTTGGCGTAGCGCATATTTACCCTTATTCGTATTCTGCACCGTCGCAGCGCGCAGCGGACTAGAGTAGCCTTCACCTTTCAATACTGGCAGAATGTTATAACTGTCGATCGCATTCTCATTGCTAAGATCGTATCCAGTGATCTCGGCAAAGGTCGCAGCAAAATCCACCTGACTCACCACTTCATCCGAGCGAGAACCCGCTTTGATCTGACTAGGCCAACTCACAATAAACGGCACCCTGTGGCCACCTTCATAAAGGTCATGCTTCAACCCTCGAAAGTCACCTGAACTCCATTGATCAAATTTCTCGAGTCGTTCAAAAGCATGGTTCTCGGTCCCATTATCAGCAGTAAAAATAACGATGGTATTTTCTGCCAAGCCCTTCTTCTCCAGAGCATCTAACACCTTGCCGACCATTGCATCGGTCTCGACTACGAAGTCACCATAGTAGCCCGCCTTCGATTTACCGTGGAATTCTTTGTTAGGAACAATCGGGTAATGCGGTGAGTTAAATGCGAGATAAGCAAAAAAGGGCTTCTCTGCGCTCTGCTCTCCAATCCACTTCACTGTCTTGTCTGTGACTGTCGGTAAAATTTCATAAGGGTTCCAGCCCTCAGCCATCGGTCCTTTTCTAAATCCTCCACCACCAGCGAGTGGCTTGGATTTGATCACTGGCTTCGTCGGGATCGTCAGAAAGCGGTCATTTTCAATCCAGCAATACGGAGGGAAATTGATGGTACCATCGCCAAAGTAGTAATCAAATCCTTGGTCGATTGGACCTCCAGGAAACGGCTTGGACCAATCGTAGGATTCAGCCTTTGGATCCTTTGCCTTCACCCCAGGCTTACGAATGGCATCCCAATCCCAGCCCAGGTGCCATTTACCAAAAGCTCCAGTCGCATAGCCCTGCTCCTGGAACATCCGAGCAATGGTAAATTCACCGGGCTTAAAAACCGATGGTTCAAACGCATTCACAATTCCGTGAAAGCGCCGCCAATGGTGCTGCCCCGTGAGCAAGGAATAACGGCTCGGCGTGCAAATCCCAGACGAGCTATGCCCATCAGTAAAAGTCATCCCCTGACTTGCCAGACGGTCAATATTCGGTGTTTGAATCTTAGCCGCAGGATCTCCGTAGGAGACATCACCCACTCCCATGTCATCTGCATAGAGTATGACCACATTGGGTTGTTCAGTTCTCTGTTGAGCTTGAGCCACTGTTGCCAGAGCATATAAAACCACAATAGGTATAAGTGAAAATTTCATTATTGGTCTGGCTTGTTCTTTATAAATTATTGATCCGTAGCGCGAAGTTATTCTATGGGTGTTTCACCAATTCGACCATTCTCGCGCAGCAGTGATACCATACCTTTTTTGGCATCGTATTCTATCAACAGCGCCTTGGTTTGTCGGCGAAATTCCTAGATTAATCCGAATCTACAGCAGATTTCCAGACAATAGATGAGGTCTTATTTTCTAAATCAAGATCGACTGTGCAGAACTCAAACTCACGATGATAAGTGTGTCCTTTCTTCACGGCCTTGCCTAATGGCTTACCGATTTTTTTACCGAAGTCATCATGCCAAGTCATCAACGATGAAGAATTCCATAGATGATCTCCTTCATCAACCCAGCGAAAGTACGCTTTCTCATGTGCCACGATAAGATAAGCCGCATGGCTGAATTCGTGGGTTTTGCTCCAGCCGTCATGGGCTGAAAAACAGACAAACATTTTGTCGTTAGGTACCTGAAGGCAGGTATCGATCATCGTTTCACCAGCAGTCACACTGTCGCAGGTGTGGCGGAACCAGCTATCGATGAATACGCCATCCACATTATCAAGCATCTCAAGCCCGTCATACATGCCGTTGCGCTTCTGATTCAGAATAAATCCATTGATCAATCGAAACCCTGTCATCTTCGAGGTGATATAGGAAACGTTAGGCTTGTGCTTGCGAACAGCCGTGCGCCAGCCATCAATAAAGATTCCCTGCAGATCGCTCTTTTCACAGATGCTGTTTACCGTCTTCACGTACCAATCATTCTCAGCCTTGAGCGGAAGGTTCAAATGCGTCGGAACGCCTTTGTCATTCATTTTGAAATATTCCGGATGCTCCTTGAGCGCCTTATTCTCAGCTTCAAACCACTTACAGTAGGCAGCACTAATGCTATAGATCATCAGTGGCTTGCACCTTGGATTCTGCTTAATGAGACGTGTTGCTGTTAGAGCACTGGTTTTCTCATGAGATGGATCCGGATAAAGCGAGCGCATGTGCGGCTTCTCAACCGTGAAATATTCGAAGTGATTCTTTATCCATTCGTATTGCTCATCCGTAAAGTTACCGCCGCTATAGGAATGACCGTAAAGCCGCGTCTTGTTCCATTCTCCAGCATAACCAGGCTCAGCCTGAACTGCCGAGTTGGCGCATATGAATACGCTTAATACAGCGACCGAAAAGGTTGAGAGCAATCCCCTCATTCCTTTCGCTCGTCCGAAACCCTGCGGCCCTTGATTCTCTGATTTCATATCGCTTGTTTTTTACAATGAGGGGAAAGATATCTACTCGCTCCAACCTACTTTCAATTTATTGGTGATCCGCAAAGAATTGGATAGTTTGCTCAATAATTTTATCTCTCGATGGCGTCACCGTCCCCTCCACAGGTTTAAAATTATGCCCAGAGTTCTTCACAATGACGATCTCCACTGGCGCCTTGATAGTTTTAAGTGCCTCCTGCATGCGGTACGCCTGCTTCACTGGAATAGTCGTATCTTTATCGCCCTGAAACATCAGCAGCGCAGGGCTATCCTTAGTCAGATAGCTCACTGAACTCATCTCGCGATAGAGTTTATCTTTATCCTCAGCTTTTGCGCCACCGGACATAATTCTTCCGCCAAATCTATCTTTAAACTTCTCCCGGTCATCGTGGTTAAACAACTGAGGGTCTTGGAAATCACAAGGCCCATACCAAGAAACACCTGCGACGGTTTTATAAGAATATTCCGAAAGTTCAGGGTCACCCGGTAAACTGTCCTGTGGTGAAAGCAAAACCACTTGTGCCAATTGGCCGCCAGCCGAATCGCCAAAGGTGTAAATCCTGTTAGGATCAATTCCTAATTCTTTCTTGTAAGCTGAAATGTAACGAAGCGCATCCTTGGCATCGATCACACAATCACGCATCGCTGTATCTCCCCCTTTTGCAACTTTTCGGTATCCCACGGACAGCACACAGAAACCCTTCTTTAATAACGCCTGATGCACCGTCTTAAATGAGCCAGAACCAGCCTTACTCTTATCCCCAGCAGCCCATCCACCGCCATGTGTGAAAATGACCACTGGCTTGTCTTTACTGCTGTCTTGATCTGGGAAATAAAAATCGAATTGTACTGGGCCTTGAGGAGTTTGTTTGAAAGTGACATTCATCATTTTCTTCCCCGGACTCGCCATGCCCTTTTTAGCATTTCTAGCCTCTTCACCTATTAGGGGTTCAAGAGCGTGGACGTTCATCACGGCCGAAAGTGCGACGAGACTAGCAAGTGCTGGTTTATAAATTTTCATCAGGTATTTTTTAGTTCTAACAGTCGAAGGCTTATCTGTATTGATCTACCAGTTATAGCGAAGCCTTCACTTCGATCACTTGCTGATTCCGAACTACTCTACAGGTGACTGAGCCTTTAGCTCTAGCAATCAAGCGGTTGAAATCTTTCAACTTCACAACTTTTCGACCATCGACACCTTGAATTAAATCACCTTCTTCAAAGCCAGCTTTGGCTGCTGCTGAGTTCGACTTCACTCCTGAAAGAGCGACGCCTCCGTCTTCTTCACTCACACCGTAAGCTGAAAATGCCTCGCCCGATAGTTCAGTCAATGTAGCACCCAACCATTTCATATTCTTCGACGCAGCTATAGTTGAAACACTTTTTGCCATCTTGACATCAGGAATAACAGGCGTCCGCGCGATCGCTTTAAGCGTTGGCTTTTTGACCCCGAACTGATCCATTGGAAAATTCTTAAAGCCCACTTCGAAGGCGGGAGAGCCATCCTTCACACGGAAGTCACCATTGGCAGGATCAACGAACATCGGATCACCAAAGATGGAGTTTTCATCCCAACCCAAAGCTTGCGAGACTTTCATCACCGCTGATTCGTCTGCTGCGAAAAAATTACTATCCACACGCGTACCCTCCTTTGTTTTATTCACACGAACAGGGCGATGCGCTGACATAAAGATATTGGCATACACTTGGTCATTACTTCCGTCATACCAAACGTGTGGGGACAATCCGTTGTTCACGGTAATGTTATTCCATGCATGGCGACGGAAGCCTTCACGCAATTTCAAACCACGCGCCAACATCAAATTATTGTAGATATCATAGTTCGTCGAACCGTCATCGAGATCGATGTCCCAACCGTGATCACAACGCCAGCGGCTGTCACGAATCGTCGTCGTCTTCATCGCGTCTAAGAATGGAAGCTTTGGGTCTTTATCCACTGCGAGTTGAGAAGACTTCTGATCAGAGCGCCAGTAGCGATCACGTCCCCACGAGTTGAAAGACCCATGATCATGGGTCTCGAGAACTGTATCAAACACATCACAGCGCTCGATCAAATGACCGCCCCAAGTGCCTTCACTGATATTAATGCCGGCACGAGCCGTGTCGTAGATAGAGCAATCGCGCACAGTAATCCCCTGCGCCATAGAAATCTGCACACCGGCTGGTTGGCGCTCCACGCGGCCAATACCATGGATCAAACAGTCTTCTACCGCAGAGTCTGCGGGGTAGTTATTGGTCTTAGGACCGACCGTGCGGTCAATCTTCGATAGATCATTCCTCTCGCCATATTCGAACAATGGATCACGCACTGCATTAGGGTCGCCGACGAAGCAGACGCCACTGGCTCCCGCATCGTGAATATGGCAACCTTTGACAAGGACATTGCGGTTGTAGTTGCTTGCAAAAATCGCGTTACCGCCGACTTGGTCAAACTCCGTATCCAGGATTTGGATATTCTCGGTGCCTGTTAGAAAGAACGCACCTCCACGATAGATCGCCCAGTCCGAGCGCAAGAGCTGCTCCTTCACATCCATGAATGTACGAGCCGCATGGCGCACCACAAATCCTTGCAATGTGATGTTTTTTACAGGCTGTTCTTCTGATCCTTCAAACTCGACTAAATGACGTAAGCGTACGACTTCGACCTTGGCCGATTTGATGTCAGCTCCAGCCGCGGGCTTGTAATACAAAGTGTTCGTTTTGGCATTGTGATACCACTCGTGCTCCGCATCCAGTTCTTCAAAGATGTTTTCCACCATCCGGTAATCTTTATGCATCCCCATCTTCCGGTTGTTTTGCCAGCCGCCCTCATAGCTCACTCCGCCTTTCGTATCCTTACCAGTAATGAGGTAGTGATAACCGCCCCATTGCTTAACGTGCATCGCGTGGATATAGCCGCCAGTCGGATCAGCCCAACCCGCAGCCCGCTCTTTGGAAAAAGCATCCGCCGCATACCCCTGATAAGGTTCAGCCTTTTTCGCCGCATCGTAGTTCGGATAGCGCGCCATCCGTTGCTTGCGACCATCGATAAAGACCTGGTCGATCTCTAAACCTGCGGGAGTCTGCGCTCTATAAATACCGTTCTCGTAAGGCTGCCAAGACAGTTTGAGCTCTGAACCACCACTGAGCACCGCGCCTCCTTCATTAAAGGATTTGTAAACAACTGGATGCTTTTTTGTCCCAGAGTCTTCAGCTGTGAAAACAAGTGTCTCAGGAAGATGATAGGTTCCATCAGCCACATGGACCGTGACCGATTCTTTCCCCACAAACGCACGCGCTTTTTGCTTCGCCCCAGCAAGTGACGCTAAAGGCTGGCCCTTCAGCCCGCTATTAGTGTCAGAGCCGTTTGGAATCACATAGAGATCCACAGCGTGTGCGGAAGTCAGGCATACGCCAAACATAAGAGAACGGAAAGTTGGTGAGTGTATCTTCATGTCATTTAAAAAGTTTCAGGTAATGGTATCTAGCTGTAGATTGGCCATTTTTTGGCCATTCATGCATAGCTTTAGATTCAATGAGCCCTTGATGAATCCTATTTCTATCAGACATTGATAGTACTCTCCTTCTTGGAAGTGATCTATCATTATGCATTTACATATTGCGCAAACATCTTTGCGCATTTCCCCACTTACAAGAGATGCTCAGAATAGAATCATTCTTTGACATAAAAAAGGATAGTGCGAATTCCTCGCACTATCCTAACAAAAAAACTAACAACGCCTACTAACCATTACGGCGGCGTCGAGCAAGAAGTCCAAAACCGCCGAGCCCAAGCAAGGCAAGAGAACTAGGTTCAGGAACAGCACGCAACTGAATGGCATTGAGCTGACGGGCATTTGAAGTATAAGTAAATGTCTGCGTCTCTGCATCCGCCGTAAAGGTGCCAGTAATGAACTGTCCTAAGCCAGCATTCGTACTTGCACCCGCAGTATTGTAATCCACCACAATAGACGTTCCCTCGATAGTTGCTTGCCTAGGTATAGTATCCATATCAGAACGACTTCTGGCATCATTGATCCAGAATTGAACTTCATACTGCTGATTTAAGCTTAGCCCATTCAAAGTAAGGGAAACCACTGCGTTATTTCCGCCAGTAAAAGCACCACTCTCAAGGATGTCCTGATAGTTCGCAGAAAGACTGCTAAAAGCACTTCCACCAGTACCATTCCCAAACGCCGTAGCATTAGCAGAAGTAAGACCAGTGAAGGTCAAATCCGTATTACTTGTGTTTAGACCAGTAAAAGTCACACCATTTACTTCATCAGAAGCTCCAGAATTACCTAGACTGTAGGCCCATACAGCACCTCCATTTGTGGAAACATTGCTATCACCACTAATGTCAGTGCCGGATGGATCCCAAGAGATCGTCGCAGCATGTGCCGCGGGAAAGGTTAATAGGCAAGTGGCAATAGCACTTGCACAAATTAGGGGGTGTCTAGTATATTTCATAGGTCTCTGTGTGTATAGTTATCCTTAGTTTTAGGTTTATGAGAAATGAAGAATCTCATGCATCAGATTAACCTTTTTAGAAAAAATCGGTCAACACTCCACCACGTCACACATCATTACAAAAAACGACACTTATGACATTATTCACAACACCGACCATAGTCATCACCACAACTCTGAAGTAGATTTCCTGTGAAATTTATTCACTGATTTCGCCAGCATTGGTTAGGATTTTCGTGCCTAACATATCTGAGAAAACTTAAGCAACAGTCCGATCTAACCTAGGTAAGACGATTAAATCCATGTAGTGCTATTATATGGCTCACTAGTTTTCATCACTGGCTAACAGCTTCATTAAAAGAAAATGCAGGCCAGCCATTTTTGTCGCGCAGGTTTTGTTCTGCGATGTTGTTCCAGGCCATGCGGATGAACTGAGGGGCTTTCACATCTGGGCTTGAGACAATTATCTGATCGCCGTCGATTTTTGCTTGAGCCACGACAAACACTCCATCAGCCCCGGCAAGCTCAAACCAGTTAGGCGCCTCACCATCAGATGTTTCAAGCCCTTGATCAATGTGATCAAAAGAGACCTCCACCTTATTACCAGCTAGAGTTGCGTTCTGAAAACGTGGCCCGGTACAGACCATATCTTTCCCGTAGTCATGTTTTAGAGCTAGGGCAGCGAGACGATCTCCAACCGTCTTCTTATGGGTAGGATGCACATTCTTCACATCGCCAGAAACCGTGTCTGAAATGTTAATGACATCGCATCCTTCAATCTCTTTTGCTGCTTTATATTGAGCTGACACCACAGAATCATAGATCGCTTGGGGACCTATTTGTTTAGGGTTTTTGTGCCCATAGTTATAGGGAGCCATCTGAACTAAGTAGAATGGCATGTCAGGAACATTGAAAACTTTAGACCAACCACCTGTTAAAGCTTTCAACTTTTGAAAATAGTCTGTGCTCGTCACATTGCCTTCCCCTTGATACCAGATCACACCTTTCACAGCGAAAGGTACCAGTGGTGCCACCATTCCATTATAGATGGCGTTCGTCACAGAAGACTTTGGAACTTTCATGTTAGCTGAAACCATTCGGTTCTTCTCGACAGATGTCTGAGCCGCAGCGCGCCACTGAACAATATCTTGTGCAAGTTGATCACGGACTGTGATAGCTTCAGCTTCCTGGTCGGCCTTTACTTTACGATAGTCAATGCCTTCCATCTCATAGCCTTCATCTGCGATCCAAACTTCAATCGAGGTACTCCCCCAAGAGGTATCGATCACCCCAACAGGCATCTGCAGTGCTTGCTGCAGCTTCAGTCCAAAAAAGTATCCTGCTGCTGAGTGGCTGTCATAGGTCCGAATCTTCCCCGCTTCCATCTGATTGATAAAATAGGATCCAACGCTCCAATATCCAGCTGTATCTGACAATGCCAGTGAGCTCTGAATCTTCGGCGCCACACAGAACATTCGTAGCAACTTGTTGTCGATTTGAGCTGAAATCAGCGCCTGCTCCTCTGGAACAATCGCACCAATACTGAACTCCATGTTAGACTGGCCGGAGGCAATCCACACTTCGCCCACTAGGACATCATCGAGCGTGAGCGTGTTCTTGCCCTTGATAGTCATCACCTGCGGCTGAGCTGAGACCTTAAGCGGATCCAGAGTCACCATCCACTTACCATCGGACGCTGCAGTTGCGCTCTTCGTCTGTCCGGCGAAAGAAACGCTCACTTTTTCTCCAGTATCAGCCCAGCCCCATATTGGGGCTTTGGTTCCATGTTGCAGCACCATTTGGCTATTGATAATCGCTGGCAATTTCACATCAGCGACCACCAACGAGGCCATCAGCAGAGTTATTATGGATATTGAGTAGAACTTCGGTTTTAGGTGCATTGATGAACTTATGATTTAATAAATTATTTTAAGCAGAGCAGATCCCAAAGTTACTTCAAGAACGCCACAGATTTGGGGACATCTGAAGCATCCTCATACATTCATCGGATGATTGACAGCTGAAACTCCCACCTAGTTTAAGCGATTGAGAACAGCAAATAGAAATGGTAAATGTAATTCTAACATCTTCACTGGACTCGTATAACGCGAAAGAATGAAGAGTCCTCCGTTGTAGAGACCTCCACCTCATAAGGAGTTTCGGACAATACTTCTATATCGGCAACCTCGACCCAATCGGAGCTAAGCAAGTTAATAGACTTTTCAACTTGGTAGTGACCTCCCAAAGGAGCCAAAAACGATAGTGTCCCAACATCACCCGATAAGGACAACCCACTAATCTCCAAGTCAGGAAATACGTCGTTAATAGCATCAAACCAAAGGTTCGCGTGCGCCACAAGACCGTCGGCGGTAAAATGCGCACCGTCACGGTATTCAATACCCAAGGTATCTGTAGTGGCACCTGCAAAAACTAAAGAATCATCAGCTGCCACCTGACGCTGCGCAGCAGGAACATCCAGGTCATCATATGGGTATGAAACCTCTGCTACCCCCCACGGCACATCCCAACCCGCATCTACCCGAGAAGCATCAATCACGGCCTCAAGACGAGCTGCATAGACCGCTGTCGAGGTGTCCACACTAGGATCAGCATCGTGCTCACCTTGGTGCCAAAGGACGGCCTTGAATCCGTTTACGCCAAAGGACTGCACTGCTGTTTGCAGATTAGGATAGTTATCATCGCTGTCTGGCATCCAGCTTTCAACAGAGGAACTTCCGTCTCCAAGCGAAACAAACCCGATTGGCACATCTTCGCTTGCGGCCAAAAGATCGCCCAGCGCCGGCCAAGGGGAACCATTTCTCCCTGGAAATGCGGACGGGTTCTCAGGGGCATCCTCGGCGTGCTGCCAGCTGCCTGAAGGGAGTCCGAAGTACGACACCCTATCATCGGCGGCTGATGGTCGTCCCTCCCCGAAATTCGCGGAATTGGACTGACCGCAGACAATATAAATATCACCAACTCCAATGTGGTCCACCCCGACCTCGTCGAGGACATTGCTGCCATCGAGCAAGCGGAGTTCCAATTGATACCAGCCGGCCTCAACATCAAGCGTCCCGGAATAATCTGTCTCGGCGGGAGACGCGTCGATGGTCACCCAGTCGGTATCCGTTCCATTGCCGTTGATTGCAACAACACGGGCTTGAATCTCTGTTCCATCTCCTAAAAGAGAACCCGAAAGCGGAAGCGAAGCCTGATCGGTCCAGTCCCGCTGCACGATTTGTCGATTGATGAGCGAACTGAGTTCAATCGAACCAGTGCCAGTGGGATCTGCCTCGGTGAGGCGAACGTTATCCACTTCAAGAGCATTACTTGAACTGGCGTCAACCGTCCCAATGTAAATTTGTAATATACCACTATCGCCCTCCTGCGCAGTGTATACCAACTCGACGTCAGTGAAAGTTCCATTGGCTGGAGATACTGTGCTACTTTCCGTCGCCACCTCAACTCCACCAGCTAACAAGCGAAGATCATAGCCTGCAAACCCCTGACTCGAGCCAGTGTCGCGATCGCCCACGGCGACAGTCAGCTTGTATTGCTTCCCCACCACGATACTGTTGCTTAAGGTCTGCGTGACAGATCGAACCGAGTTGCTGAAAATAAACAACACCTGTTTTCCATCCATGTCGCCAAGCGTCCCGCCACTACTATTTGTGTCGATGACATCAGGGCTCGTATAGAATTCATTACTCACATTGAGCCAGCCGATGGTGCGACCGGACTCCGTCCACCCCGTCACCACACCTGAACCGAGCTCCCCATCGACACCTGCATCATCTTCAAAACTATGGTTGATGATGGAGATCGGGGCCGCCATAGCGACTCCAGCAAGCAGGGTCGTCAAAGTAATCGTCCCCAAGATTTTATGTTTCATCATGCTCCTCTCGATATTTCTGATCGCAGGCGAGGTGCGCCCTACTTTTTGCGATCTGAAAAATCTTTGTAAGCCTAAGCCCCACGTAGCAACACGAGAGCTGAACTTGAGTATTGGATTTATCATAAAGCTATAATTACTATGTTCGATCACCTTTGATCTAGAATTATTTAGAGCGCAATACATCCCGAAGCTGTTTCAAACCATCAACCAATCCAAGTGTAACCGACCCATCCCCATATATTCCTTCTGATAAAGCCTTCAGTCACCACTCAATTGTATTCAAGTTATTCCCTTTCAGAGACAACCAAAAACTCATTTAAATCATGTAAGCATCCTTAAACCCAGATTCATACTGACCAAGATTACCCGAAACGACATTGATTAGAGCAAAAACTAAAAAGAGAAGAGCATACTTTTACCATCTTAGAGGCAGCGCTGGTCGCGAATTTGAACTACTTTGAGTCCAATCCGTCAGCAACCCCTGAATGTTTCCGAATAAACTCCAGCACCGGGGTCGGATCTTTCATTCCATGCGTGTGCCCTTTGTCCTCTATGATCACAGTGATATCACCACCGAGCGCCCTATAGCGCTTTTCCATAATCGCATCGTTCTCTTCGTAAGGAACTGCTGCGTCCTTACTTCCACAAACTATCAGAATCGGAACACTAGCCTTAGCCAATGGATCCAGCATCTCAATCGGGCTATCTTTGGTCTTTAAAGCTTCGTCATCACTAGTGTAACCGTAAGTTTTCTTAAAAAGTGCCCACGATTTCGCATTGCCATTGCCAGTCGAATCATTACCAGGAACAAGTTTACCAGCTGGCCAACTCATGACATTGCAAACTCCGTTATCCACATAGATGCTCTCCACCTTCTGCGGATTTTCCGAAGCCCAACGGAAGAGCTGTAGCGTTCCCTGGCTCATCGATGCCATAGAACACTTTTTCGAAAAACCGTACTCGTTTGTCAGTAATTCATACGCGGCATCGATATTCTTGTTACCGCTCGGATGGCCTGAGACATCACCATGCACCAGCACCACGTGGAATCCCTGCTCGACCAGTTTCAGATCGGTCTGATGGAACTGCGGAATAGCATCCCAGAAAAGGCTGCGCCAGAGCCAAGGCTTTCCCTGAGCAGCATTCTTCGGACAGATCACCGATACCGGCACACCCTGAGTCTCAAATTTATAACGGTCAAATCCGTGGAAGCCAGTTTTCTCTCCAGGAAAGGTGTTCCCTCCCACTGACGCGTGAACGCTAAGCGGTAACAATACCGCAATAAACCAAAGGGCAATGAGTCGTTTTATCATAAGGTGCTGAATCTGTATTTTCTGAAAAAAGCCCCCCCCATCGATTGACCAACTCTCAATACTATTTGGGTTCAGCTGCGATAAAATCAGCTGTCCGTTTTCTCAAATCAGCTAGGACAGTGGCATATTCTGGATTAGAAATAAGGTTATTCTGCTCGTGTGGATCCGCCTCCATATCATAGAGTTCTTCAATGACAGGAGAGTGCTCGTTGTAGCTAAAATATTTATAGCGCTCTGTCCTGACGCCTCGTGAGCGATACGATTTATTATCTGCGATGATGCGTGCGTTTATTTCGGCAATATTAGCTGGCACGCTTTTCGAGTGAAGACTCCCGATGAAAAGGCTTTCGATATAAACCGCATCGCGCCATTGTTCAAGATCTTGAGTTTGCTCAATCACTGGAACGAGATCAAGCCCCTGCATGCTATCTGGAATGTCCAATCCAGCATACGAGACGATGGTCGGCGCGACATCGACTGAAGACATCAGCGCAGACTCACGGCGACCTCGATCTTTTTTCGCCACGCGACCGTCAAATACGATGAACGGAGCTTTCACAGACTCATCATAGAGAATCGCCTTATCATAGAGGCCGTGAGATCCATGGAAACGCCCGTTATCACTGGTGTAGATGATCACTGTGTTATCGAGCACACCCATTTTTTCAAGCTTTTGGACCAGTCGGCCGACTTGCTGGTCGACACTGTATCCTTGTGCGGCAAAACGTCGGACTAATTTTTGATAAAGCGCTGGCGTTGATGTTCTTTGCTTGTGCATAGGAACCCCGCGCCAATTATCCAGCACCTTAGGTAGTTTTGTATTTCGACCTTCCACCCAGTTTTCAGGAACACTAAAATCATAATCGCTGAACTCAGCTAAATCGGGAGGATACACATCGTTCTCTTTGTCATTCTTAACCGCAAAGAAACTAACCGAGAGGCAGAATGGCTTATCTTTTGGCTGAGTCTCAAGAAAGTGCAGCATCGCATCACCAGTTTTTAGAGTACGCTCCTTAGGTGAACGTTTAGGGCTGTAGATTGCTTCCATCTTTTTATCTTTAGGCCATGAGGCGAATGCACCACGGAAGTGCACTCCCGTTCCAGCAAAGAAATCAAAGTAGGGTGAGAGTTCTTTTTGCAGGTTATAACCGGTTACATTCCCCTTTCGCTCATAGGCTTCATCTGTCACTGGAAATCCAAACTTCCCAATAAAACCAGTCCGGTACCCCGCCTCTTTGAGCATCGCAGGATAGGTCTTGTTAAAATCTGATTTGGAGAACGTGTAGTTATACGGATGCGAGAACCCGACTTTGTGATTCGATAGATATCGCCCAGACATCATGGTCACACGACTCGGTAGACAAATCGCTACAGCGTAGTAAGCATTATCAAAAATGACACCTTCGTCAGCAAGACGGTCAATATTCTCAGTTCTGAACTCAGGTCTACCGTAACAACCAAAATTGTCCCAGCGCTGGTCATCTGTCATCAAAAAGACGATATTAGGCTTGTCTGCCGTATGCTCAAGTGACTGCTCCGCTTGAGCAAAAGAGCCAAACAAAACAGACAGAAAGAGTGATGCTATTCTAATAGTTCTCATAATTTTAATTTTTGTATCCTACTATTGAGTTTCGACTGCGAGTTCTTGAAATGCAGTATTTTCCCCATCCCCAGCGGAACTGACTGGAGAAACTGCCCAGACGATCCAGCGGAATTCACCTAAGTTTTTGCCATCGAGGGCCTGCACAGATGCGGCGAGATAGTTCTCCTTGGTTGCTCCTGTATCGATAGTACCAATCGGCGTGTAGGCATTGAGGTTCCAGCCTGGATCAGTTTCTGAGTTACTACCATACACAGTCAGCTTTTGCGCGCCACGAGTCTTACCCATGTTATATGACCAACTCGTGACCGAGCTCACAGGCAGCACTTTACCCAGGTCCATCTTGTAGGCTCCGTTTTGTATACCATTGCCAAAAACTGGTCCAAAATTCCCTACAAGTTTACCGTCAGTTAGCGTAGCCAGTGACTCGTTGCCATTTTTCTTATTAGAAACAACGACGAGCTTCGACGCGCTGGGCACTGGTAATGTTGAAAACCCATCTGGGATCGAAGACGTTTCGACTTCGATAATGCTTGAGCGCACGACCTCCAGCTCGATTACCTGCTGATCACGCACCACTTTTAACTTAAGCGATTTGTTCTGAATCGAAGATAGCACCTTGAAAAATTGAGCGCTATTTTTCACAGCTTTGCCATTCACAGCTTGTACCAGATCGCCCTCTTTCAGCTCAGTTTTCGCAGCGGCTGAGTTCTTAGGAATTTCGATCAAAGCAACACCGCCCTCATCCTGACTAACTCCATAAGCGGAAAACTCGACACCAGACAGTTCGCTGATCGAGGCCCCCATCCAGGTTGCCGTCTGCGGAGCAGCCTGACTCTTCTTGCCTTTCCTCAGCGGAGAGCCGCCCACAACCGCCTTTAGTACTGGAATCACAGGTGTCCGTGCAATCGCTTTGAGCGAGGGCTTTTTCACCCCGAACTGATCCATCGGAAAATTCTTAAAGCCAACTTCGAAAGCAGGCGAACCGTCTTGTACGCGGAAATCTCCCTTAGCAGGATCGATAAACATCGGATCACCAAATAGGGAATTCTTATCCCAGCCAGTTTTACTGGAAACGCGCATCACCCCTACTTCATCAGTATCGTAAAAGTTTTCATCCACCCTTGTTCCATCCACATAAGGCGTAGTCATACGAGCAGGACGGTGTGGTGCCATAAAAATGTTAGAATACACCTGATCTTTACTGCCCTGATACCAAACGTGCGGATGAAGCCCGTTGTTCACTGTGATGTTATTCCATGCATGGCGACGGAAACCCTCACGCAGTTTCAAACCATTATTGAGCATCAGGTTGTTGTAGATGTCGTAATTCGTCGAACCGTCATCGAGGTCGATATCCCAACCATGATCACATCGCCAGCGGCTATCACGAATGGTGGTTGTTTTCATGGCATCTAGAAATGGAAGACTAGGCTCCTTATCGACCGCTGCTTGTGTAGTCTCCTGGTCAGAGCGCCAGAAGCGATCGCGTCCCCAAGAGTTAAACGAACCATGGTCATGCGTTTCTAAAACTGTATCAAACACATCACAGCGCTCGATCAAGTGACCACCCCAGGTGCCTTCACTGACATTGATACCAGCACGTGCCGTATCGTAGATCGAGCAATCACGCACGGTAATCCCCTGCGCCATAGAAATCTGCACGCCAGCAGGCTGGCGCTCCACGCGTCCAATGCCGTGAATCAGGCAGTCTTCCACGGCGGAGTCAGCTGGATAGTTATTTGTCTTAGGTCCCACTGTGCGGTCAATTTCAGAAAGATCATTCCGCTCGCCATATTCGAATAGCGGATCACGGACGGCACCCGGATCACCAACGAAGCAGACGCCACTGGCTCCCGTGTCATGAATGTGGCAGCCTTTGACGAGGACATTACGATTGTAATTGCTTACGAAAACTGCATTGCCTCCGACTTGGTCGAATTCTGTATCTAGGATTTGAATACCTTCGGTACCAGTAAGTAAAAAGGCGCCACCTCTATAAATGGCCCAATCCGAGCGTAAGAGTGGCTCTTTGACATCCATAAACGTACGGGCTGTATGACGCACCACAAATCCCTGAAGTGTGATGTGCTTCACTGGCTTCGACTCTGAACCTTGAAATTCAATAACGTTACGTAAGCGCACTACCTCGACTTTTGCCGAGTTAATATCAATTCCAGCCTCTGGCTTGTAATAAAGGGTATGAGTCTTGGCATTATGATACCACTCATGTTCAGCGTCCAGTTCCTCGAAAATGTTCTCCACCATGCGATAGTCCTTATGCATGGTGCTCTTGCGGTTATTCTGCCAACCACCTTCAAAAGTCACCTCACCTGAAGTGTCCTTTCCGGTAATAAGATAATGGTAACCACCCCAACGCGAGCGATGCATCGAGTGGATATAGCCACCAGTCGGGTCAGACCAGAGAGCCGCACGCTCTTTGGAAAACGCATCCGCGGCATATCCCTGATAAGGTTCGGCCTTCTTCGCTGGGTCGTAGTTCGGATAGCGCGCCATCCTCTGCTTGCGGCCATCGATAAAGACTTGGTCGATTACCAGACCAGCAGGCGTTTGTGCTTTATAAATCCCATTCTCGTATGGCTGCCAAGACAGTTTAAGCTCGGAGCCGCCGCTAAGAACTGCGCCGCCCTCATTGTTGGACTTGTAAACCACTGGGTATTCTCCCGTCCCCGAATCCTTAGGTGTGAAGACGAGCGTTTCGGGTAGGTAGTAGACTCCATCAGCAACATGTACTGTGACGGCTTCTTTGCCCGAAAATGCACGTGCTTTCAGTTTGGCTCCAGCGAGTGATGCCAATGGTTGCCCCGAAAGGCCGCTATTAGAGTCCGAGCCGATTGGGCTGACATAGAGATCCACAGCATGTGAGGAAGTCAGACAAGCCCCAAACAGCAGGCAAGAGAGTATCGATGAATGATTTTTCATAAAAAAAACGTGAGGTGTCGCGAAAATCTAGAATTACTTAGCTACGTTGCCTTTCCACAACTTGATCTGATCGGCAGGAATGTCATTCTCTTGTTTAGGGCCTGAGGTGCTGCGACCGTTGCCGATGTCTTCCTTAAGCAGTGCCATCAGTTGCTCAACAACTTCTGGGTTTTTAAGATAGAGATTATTCTGCTCACCAGGATCCGCCTCCAAATCGTAGAGCTGAGCTTCAGGCGCGTCGTCAACTTTCGCCAGGGCCTTTTCTGTCGGAGCAGTCCAGCCAGCAGATCCTTTGGCTAACAAGAGTTTCCATTTTCCCTGACGGTATGCAAAATGCCCACTCACACTGTGATTGATGATTCCTTTGCGTGAAAATTCGGTCGGCTTTCCAGTGAAGATCGGCAAGATGCTTTCACTATCTTCGCCAGCATTCACAGGTAGTTCCTTACCAAGCATTTCAGCACAGGTCGCGAGCATATCAGTCTGGCAAGTGAGCACATCGGATACGCTGCCCGCCTTGATAACCTTAGGCCATTTTACGAGGAAGGGAACGCGATGACCGCCCTCCCAAAGATCAGCCTTGGAGCCTCTGTATTGCGCACTAGCGAAATGCCCATGGTCTTCCAATTGCTTAAAATTGGCTGCTTTAGAGCAACCATTATCACTGGTCACGATCAGCATCGTGTTCTCGGAAATTCCTTTCTCTTCTAGCGCCCTGACCACCTGCCCGACGATATCGTCAGTCTGCATCATGAAATCACCATAACGACCGATACCACTTTTTCCCTGCCACTTTTTGGAGGGAACAATAGGTGTATGCGGCGATGGCAATGGCATGTAGATAAAGAATGGCTTGTCACTCTTATACCCGGAAATGTATTGGACGGTTTCCGCTACTAGTTCGTCTAGCACATCAATTGCCTCAAATTCCTCGGTAGCCGGCCCTGGGCGCCTAAAAGCTTTAACGTATGTGCCTTCTCCGACCCAATTACGGTCACGAATCCAAACGTAAGGAGGAAAGTCCAACGACGCGGTGATGCCGAACCAAGAATCAAATCCGAGATCTACCGGTCCGCCTTGAATCGTCCCCTTCCAATCGATATTAGAAAGTTCAGCGGGAGGAAAAGCACCCTTCCCCATCTTCTGTTTAATACCTGCTGCAGGCTTCGCCGGTTTCCCGTCAATCGTAGAAATCTCTAGACCCAAGTGCCACTTACCAATCATCGCTGTGTTATAACCATTGTCACTGAGGAAGCTCGGCACAGTCATACGAGTCGTAGGAATCAGTGGTAAATCATAACCATCGAGCACGTGCTCTTGCTTCCATGTGCGCCAATTATAGCGACCAGTGATGATACCATAGCGTGTCGGAGTGCAGACAGATGAGGTAGTGTGGGCGTCAGTAAAGATCATGCCATCCTTCGCGACTTGATCCATGTGCGGAGTGGCTATCTTGCCTCGCTCGGGATTAAGGATCTGCACATCGCCGTATCCCATATCGTCTGCGAGGATATAGATAATATTAGGCATCTTTTCCTGAGCCATTGCCTGTGAGCCTATGACCAAGAGAGCAACGCAGGCGCTCACTATTGATTTGGATTGCGTAAGAGATTTCATTTTCATGCTTAATTTAAGTTTTTTGAAGGGAATCGTATCCCGATGTATGAACTGATAGAAGTCAGCTTGGTGATAGCTCGTGAATATTAAAACACTATTTACTCATAAATATTTCATAAGCCTCAGAAACATCCACGGGATCTCCCATTTCATCCTGTAGTATTTGGTACTCGCTAAAGAGAGTATTCATCAATTCAACAGGTCGATTCTTACCCTCGGCCAGATCTTTCGTTTCGTATGGGTCATTCACAATATCGTAGAGGCGAACCACCTGGATCGTTGGATAGATGATCATCTTATATTTATCATTCCGATACATGCGCTGCGCACCGAAATAAGCGCCGTAAATAGCATCATAACCACTCTGCTTTATTTTACCTTCGGCAAGGGGAAGAAGATTCTGAAACTCGACTTGCTTCGGCTTTTTAAGACCAGCAATCGCAAGTGAAGTAGCCATAGCATCTTGAAGATAAATAGGAGCATCCACAGTGCTGTCAGCCGGAACGCTAGGACCAGCCATCAGGAATGGTACCCGCATACTGCTATCATACATATTCTGCTTACCTAAGAACCCATGGTCACCCACTGCCAGACCGTGATCCGCAGTGAAAAAGATGTAAGTATTATCCGCTTTTCCAGAAGCTTCTAAAGCATCTAGAATACGACCAATCTGCGCATCCATGTGCGTGATCAGCGCATAGTATTCCTGACGCGTCACCTTGATGGAATGCTCAGTGCGTGGAAAGGGAGCGGTTCTTTCATCGCGTAGTCCACGCCCAGCACCAGCAGCCTCGTTATAAGGATACTCTGGCAAAAAATTGACCGGAACCTTCAATGCGTCGACATCATACATATCCAGATATTCCTTAGGTGCCTGCCTTGGGTCGTGCGGAGCATTAAAAGCTAGATACATAAAAAATGGCTTATCGCTCATCGCGGCTTGCTTAAGAAAAATCTCACCATCGTCTGCCAGAACTTCACTCCAGTGCTTGCCTCCCAGCCAGAAACCGCCTTCGGATTCATCGTAGGACCAGCCGTCTGGCTCTCCTGGAATAAAATCCCGCTTATATTGTTTCTTGGCTCCTCCCGGCATTCCACCGCGAACATGGAGAGTATGGTCAAAAAGTTTCTCAGCTTTAGACCCTGACACATGCCACTTACCAGCAAAGTAGGTTTCATAACCCGCTTGCTTCATCCACTGCGACCAATAGCCGTCAGACGAACGACTATCGACTGTGTATTTCGCCTGATCCTTCGGAGCATTCGGATCCTTCGAGTTATTTCCTTTCGGAGAAAGCTCAGCAGCATTCCAGACGAATGCTCCAGTATTAAGCATAGTGCGGCTCGCCACACAGACAGCAGGTGTATACGACCCCATGTTATACGCGTGCGAAAACAATGCGCCTTGCTCGCGTAGGCGATCTAAGTTCGGTGTTTTCACCTCACTACCTTCTAGGCAGCCAAGGCTCTCCCACATTTGATCGTCCGCAAAGAGAAAGAGAATGTTTGCTTTCCCCTTCTCAGCCCCAAGCTGCTTGGATTTTGACGGAGAAGTCACAGCCTGAGCTGAACTACAAAGACCAACAACTCCGATAGTAAATAGGATCAAGACTGTTGAGACAGCTTTTGTAAATGGGTTTAAGTTCATACCTAGTTATTTGATGACATTACTTTGACCTCCATCGCTGCACACCCCCCGTTTAGTGGATACCACCCTGATTAACCTATGAATTTAAACCCTTTTAATAGATTAGTAATCTTAGTTCTGCAGAATTGGCACCCAGCGGCTATGGTCAGCACCGCCTGAGAATAAAACGAAAAGGCTCTAACTCTACTCCTTAGTTACCATCGCTTCCCTCTACAGAAAGATGGTAATCAACAGAAATAACAAACTGCTCAAGTAGCAGAGTCAGAACCCAAAAATTAGCTGAAGCACATTTTAAACACCTATCTGTCGCTAAGTGTTTCGCACTCTCTGAAGAGAAATATTCAATAAAAGCACTTTTTTAGTCATCGGATTTTATGGGCTATTTCCAATACAAAGCTGACAGCGAACGAAGCTCCTACCTCATACTACACTACTGGGAGCTTAGGCTTGATAGTACACTTCTTGATTGGGAAGTTCTGACTACATACCATCATAAAATGAACAGACCGTATAGGTACGCAATCACGCCCTAAATAGATTCTCTCTCTGCCCCATTTATGAAGTCAAAATAGGTACCCAACCGTCTCCACCCAAAAAAAACCGCCACAGCATTAAAAATACTGTGGCGGCAATTAATATGAAAAAAACTTACTCTCTATGCGCGGCGGCGCTTCATAAGCAAGAAGCCAAGTCCACCGAGAAGAAGTGCTGATGAGGAAGGTTCTGGAACAGCAGCTGTGCTGACACCAGTCAAGTTGATGTTGTCCAGACCACTTGCAACATTCGCAAACGTATTGTTACGGCTACTCTCAAACTCCCACGTGAACGTGACGGTGGTGTCGGTCAACCCAGTCAACCCAGTCAGCCCAATGGACTGATTATTGGCAGGGTTTTCAAGAAAGTTAGCAGTTACGTTTTTTGACCAATCCGAGTCAGTCACATTGCCAGCAGTGCCGCCAGCTACAGACGTAGTGAATTGCTCGTTAATATTAATCAAATTATTAGCATTCCAACGAATCGATGTATCGAAGCTTATATTAGTGAAATCCACTGTCACAGTGTCATCAATGGTCACCGTAAAAGAGGCATACAAAGGGTTCGCACCATGCCCAAGCGCCGCAGCGACACTGCCGCTTCCAATATTTGTGAAGCGCGAATACTCCGTAGCATCACGATCCGTCATAGTAAAAGCACTAACTGTGATTCCAGCACCAAAATCATTACTATCCGGTCCAGAGTATGATTCAGCAATGCTTCCTGCATCGGTAATGTTTCCTGGAGTTTCGAAAGTATAAGCGATTGTTGCTGCCTGGGTACTCACTACAGAAGCAAGTGCGCAGGTTAAGAGTAGAGGGATTTTATTCATATGTTTTATGTGTGTTTCGTGGTTAAAATAAATTGGTATAAGACCATGCATAATAAATCAGAATGAATCAGAATGAATCAGCCCCGTCTAGGTACGCAAACGCGTACCTCCTCTTGATTAAGGCTCTTCTGACTGTGATCCTTCAGGTAAGAGCTGGATAGTGTAGAATTCCCTATCGGAATCAATTGGTACCATCTGCCTTGTCTCACTCTCAGATGGATCAGCTTCAACATTCGGCATCAGAACCACCCAGTCCTCCACTGGACTAGAGAGATCATCACTCGCCAGAATATTAAAGAACAAGCCAGGTGCTGACGGCCACTCGAGCGTGAGCCCCCCCTCATTGACCCCATCCGTCTTCACAGAGAAACGTGAAGCTGAATCTAAAGGGTCTAAGTTAAGGCGAATCTCCGTATAATCATCGGTCCTATCATCATCGGTATCCCAGTCACCGGCATCAGTTTCGCCGACACTGACTAAACCATCACTGTCAATGTCTTCGCCCGCATCAGCGAGACCGTCACCATCCGTATCAACGGTGTCACGATCATCATCTTCATAAGAAAGGTAAAACGGGTCATCTACTCCGGGCCTAGGTGAGCCCGATCCAGAAATAATTGGCCATATCTCCCCGAGTGGCCCCCATTTGCTTTCAAGTTCTTGCGCCATTGCTCTCGCCATCTGAACTACTCGATCAGGCTCATCCGCTGCCACATCAACCGACTCGGTTGGGTCGTTCACTAGGTCGTAGAGCAAGAAGGAATTTGCGCCATAGTTATACATCAGTTTCCAATCGCCTTCGCGATACCATGTGAGATTGCCTGTTGGAAAATTAGCATTGGGATAGTGCAGGTGGTACTTCTGCGGCCGATGTGTACCCGCTTCACCACGTAGGTAGGGACTAAGGTCGTAGCCGTGTAAATCTTGAGATGCTGCGCCAGTGATCGACAAAACCGTTGGAGCAACATCGACGATTCCAACGATGTCGTGCTCCACACCATCAGCCACAATCGGCAAGTCTAATTGAAAGGGATGATCCGAATCAGGTTTCGCCCAAGAGATGATGAGTGGCACGCGACTCCCGCCTTGATAACCATCGTTTTTCTGACCTCGCATAGGAAAGTCACTAAAAATCCCCAGAGGGATGGACGCTTGGTTTCCGTGCACTGGCGACTCACTCCCATTATCACCTAAATGAATAATCAGAGTCTCCTCGGCGATACCTAGCTCCTCAAGCTGCTCCACCACATCTCCTAGTGAAACATCGATCGCTTCAATCATGGTCGCGAAGATTTCATGATTCGTACTATGTGCATTGCTGTAATCACCCACTGCATCCGGATTTCTCGTATAAGGTCGGTGCACGCCGTAATAAGACATGTAGCCAAAGAATGGCAGACTCGCATCGACAGCATCACTCATCGCTTGGTTTAATTCTATAGTTAGCGCTTTAGTCAGGTACATCCCAGTACCTGCATAATGCGCCATATTTGGCATCGGCCGAGCATTTGTGGTAAATCCTGAATTTGTTGCCACATAGCGCGCTGGCTGACCAGATTGTGACCCCGCGATATTCACATCAAAGCCCATTGCTGTGGGGTACTGTGCGAAATCACCCGCTCCACCCAAATGCCATTTACCACAATGGATCGAGCGGTAGCCTTCGGATGCAAGCATATGAGGAAGCGCAACATCCGTCTCATCCAGCCCCTCGTAACGCCAATTATTAGGCCCATCACTGATCGTCCCGGCAAGATTGAGGTGTGTCGTAATCCCGTGGTACGTTGGATGGAAACCAGTCAAGATAGTCGCTCGCGATGGACTACATTTTGGAGTCGCATAATTCTGAGTAAACTTCATTCCATTCGCCGCTAAGGCTTCCAGATGGGGCGTTTTATGGAGAATATTTAAATTGGTGATAAGCGGCGTTCCACTATCGTCATAGGTATCATAGGCAAATGGCACCGACAAATCAGTCACCCCCCAATCATCCACTAGCATCACCAAAACATTCGGTTTATCCGGCAGCATGGTAACCTCCAGTTCAGACTGCACCGAACCCAACTCATTCGTCGCGGTGAGAACATAAGTCGTAGTCTCCGTCGGCAGCACATTCGCTGAACCTGTTGTAGCAACTGTACCTATAGAGCTCAGCACTACCGAATCAGCTCTATCTATGTCCCATGAGAGCGCCACGGTCGTATTGGGAGGCACTGCTCGATCATCTACAGAAAAAGATCCAATGATCGGAAAACCTGGGTCTGCAGTAACTTCAGCAGTCACCTGAATATTGTCGATGGTGTGCGCACGCGAGGTGAAATTATGAGTTGCGCTCGAGTTCAGCTGCAAGTGAAAGGTAACAGAGGTATTCGTAAGCCCAGTAAAGCTCGATATATCCACATCCGCTGCAGCTGATACCGGTTCTTGATAATCTGTCCCACCATCATGAGTAAAGCCACCACGTTCCACTTCAGTGATGATCTCATCGATCTCCACGCTCAGCACCCATTCGTTAGTAGCCGAGCTAGAAAGTGAACTGTAAAAACCATAGTCGAAACTTATCGCACTGAGGTCAGCAAGACTTCCTTCTGGAATATCTAAAGTGAAACTCATTGCATTCCCGCCTGGTGCAGTACCGCGGCTGGTAACTGCCGCCTTTGTGCTGCCCAGCGCTGTGCCATTGATTGAACTCACAATCCGTCCATAGTGGTCAGCATTCTCATTATCCGTCATTTCAAACGGACCCACACTGCTGCCTAGCGTGTTGGTATCCGGCGCCGAGTAAACGATATCTCCTGCAGCCCCGGTAATAGAAGAATCTGTTTCAAAATCATATCCCATTGTCCCAGCTACAGAGATAACAGCCATTCCAAAAAAGGTGAAAGGAATGGCAATTAGAGAGTTTTTAAGAAACATGTTTTTCATAGGCTTAGAATAAAAATTTAACGATGAACTGAAGGTAGACCCGCATTAAACCATGCGAATATTAACTCAGTTCTACCATTCGACTAGGTACGCGATCGCGCCCTTCATCGCTTGTTTAGTTGCTTAAGGATGGCAATCCATGCTTTTGTTATCAAGATGGTTAGCCAAGGCAGAGCAGTTCTCAGAATAGCACTCATGATTATGCTATCCCTACTCGCCGAAAACTTATTAGCGAAGCAAGTCAATGCCGCCCCCATTTCCCAGCTATCCTTGAGCGAGCTCGAAAAAAAGATCGCAAGCACAGAGGAAAAGCTCAACCAACTACCCCTCCGTTTGATCCGTGAATCTGGAGGAACTCTTGGTGTTCGGCTTTACCGGAAAAACAACAAACCTGAGACTACTTGGGTTGAAGTTGACTTACTTGAGCGTAAGATTTTCGATAGCATCGTACTGGTCCCCGCTGTATTAATCGATGAGAACCAAGAGTCCACTAACCACGCTTTCCCAAATAAATTTCAAATTTGGACCTACGCATCGCCTGATGACAACGTGGGAGAATTACTATTTGACTCTACCTCATCCCCCCTAATTCCATATCCAGATAAGACGCCTTTGTTTATTGATTGCCCGGGAGCATCTGCTCGCCGAATTCGCATCATCCCCTTGGAACTCAACCAAGTCTTCGACCAGCCTGAGTACATCTTCGCCATGAGTGAGCTACTCGTTTTCGATAACAATCAAAACCTAGCATTGGGCAAACCTGTCAGTGCTCCACAATGGACACAGCATCGTCCTATTTGGCATAAAAATTACCTCACAGACGGTTACATGCCCTATACTGAGCCGAGTGTGGATACTGATAACATACTCAACGGTAGCAGAATATTTGTGCCACCGCGAAAGAGGACCTCTCCATCCATCACACTAGACCTTGGCCAAGATATACTGATAGATGAAGTTCGACTATACCCCATACAAATGGACCGAAACTTCTCAGTTTTTCATAGAGCTGCTATGGGATTCCCGAAGCAATTTATAATCGAGATATCAAGCGATGCAGCCTTTACTTCGTCAAAGGTGATATTTGACACAGCTAACACCGACTACCCATCTCCAGGTCACCGGCTCGCTTGCTTTGCAGCAAACAGCACACTTGGACGTTTTGTGCGTATCACAGCGAAGAGCCTGCCGCCTCACCCTCGTAAAAGGGGCTCCATATTCGCATTTGCTGAAATCGAAGTCATTTCAAATGGAGTCAGCGTTTCGCAAGCTGCCAATATTACATTTACTCACCCAGTCGATATGGAAAAACTTCCACCTTCAATGTTGGTCGATGGCATCTCTGCAAATGGAACGATCATAACAGTAAGATCCTGGCTTGAAGGACTCGCAGAGCGTAACCGTTTAGAATACCATTTGCTTGACCTTCAGGCTGAGTTACAAAACCGGTATTCACGGCAAACCAAAATTGTCCAAGCATTAAAATGGGGCATTGGCATGACTCTGTTGATTACACTCTTTGTGTATTTATGGCAGAGACTGATGCGCCAACGGCACATTTATCAACTACGAGAAAATCTCGCTGCAGACCTTCACGACGAAATTGGAGGAAACTTCAGCGGTATTGCTCTACTCTCCGACGAACTAGCTCAAGAAGGTAATATGCCAAAAGAGCACCTTCCACAGCTCAGCAGTATCGCTGAGATTTCACGAATCAGTGCTACCAACGCCCGCTCGCTGGTACGCTTTCTTGAATCTCGTAATGTCACGGGTGAGCTACTCAGAGAAATGCGCGCCACTGCTGAAATGTTACTCGCAGCGCATCAGTACAGCTTCGATGTCGATGGCTATAAATACATCAGCAAGCTCGCGCCAAAAGACAAATGGCATCTCCTGCTCTTCTTTAAAGAGTCACTTAACAACATTATCAAACACGCCGAAGCCACAGAAGTGACGATCCACCTTCAACTCACGGCAAAACTACTTACCCTGAAGATTCAAGACAACGGTCAGGGGCTTAGCTCAACACCTCAGCAGCCAGCACACCTCACTATGCGGGCTCAAAAACTAAAGGCCCACCTCGAATTTTCAACACCATCCGCTGGTGGCACCCTTATCACTTTAAAGAAAAAACTATGAGTTCTGAACCTCTCCAAGTCATGGTGATCGAAGACAATGCTGTCTACCGCCAAGCCATCACAAACTCTCTCAATAAACAACAAGGCTTCGACTGTATCGCAGCAGCTGCCTCCAGCGACCAAGCGTTTAGCTTGTTAATTGAAGGTACAATCCAACCTGGTGTTATTCTACTCGATCTAGAAATGCCCGGTATCCACGGTCTCGACGCCATCCAGCGCCTGCGCGAACTTTCGCCTAACAGCCACATCATCATCCTTACCCAGTCCGACCGCGAATCACATGTGCTCCAGGCCATCACGCGCGGAGCCGCCGGCTATCTGCTCAAAACCTCCACGCGTAGCGAAATTCTCGACAGCATCCAAGAAGTGCACAACGGTGGCGCGAGTATAGACCCCAAGCTTGCGCACATTGCCTTAAAACTCATCCGCAGGATCCAACCCGGTGAAGCGAAAGAAGATGACGAAATTGAGCTCACAATACGTGAGCTCGAAGTCCTGCAACTACTCAGTGATGGCTTTGTAAAAAAAGAAATTGCTGACCAATTGAAGATAACCTCTCACGGAGTCGACAAACGCATGCGCCGTATCTACGAAAAGCTCCAAGTCCAAAACGTAGCTGCCGCAGTCGCCTCAGCTCTGCGTAAGGGCTGGATCTGAGTGAGTAACCCTCACTCTCACAGAGCTACTTTTTCTTCGCTTTCCTGTCACCGTATGGCTTGCCGCCCTCCCAAGTCATCAGACGCATGGCTTCTTGGTAACGCTCTTCTCCAAAAGCATCGCGATACAGTTCGTGATAGGGCTTATGCTCTTCAGGCACGTTTTCTAAATGGTCATTGATCATGTAGGGCTGAACATCTGTCCACCAAGTGTCGTAAATCTCTTTGAGCTGTTCGACCTTTTCAGGGTACTGACTTGCGAGATCCTTGGTCTCGCTGCGATCATTTGAAAGGTCGTACAGCACGAACTCACCCGCTTTCGGGATGAATAATTTGAACTTCGTGTCTTGGATCGATGCATGAGAATATTGCGCTTTAGAAGCATCATCCCAACGTGTGCGATGTGCGATCCAGTAGCGTTGCGCCCAATCAGCTCCGGTTGGATTTTCGAACAATGGTAGCAAGCTCCGACCGTCCCAGATTTTACCGCCAGGTACGGCATCGTCAGACCCTGCTAATTCAGAAAAAGTGGCATAGTAATCGATGTGGCCAGCTAGATTATTGTTTGAAATGCCGCCCTCGAGCTTGCCTTTCCAATACATCAGACACGGCACACGAATCCCACCTTCGGTCGCGAATGTCTTACGCCCCTTTAATTTCATGGAACCAGATGCCGCGCCATTATCGGTCATGTAGATCAATAAGGTATTTTCGCTCAATCCGCTCTCATCTAGATAAGCCATCATTTTGCCGACATTGTCATCGAGATTCCCCATCATGCTCCCCTTGCTACCATCCGGGAGAATCGGTGGAATATGCGGACGATGCGCCACATTCAACGCCACGAAAGCAAAGAACGGTTTCTTCGCTTTCGCCTGCTCGCCCATCCAGTCGATTGCTTGATCAAAAAAGAGATCGGTACAGTAGCCCTTAGTCTCAATCGCCTTGCCGTTGTGATAGAGCACGGGGTTGTTGTAATCGTTATTCGGGAAGTCGGCACTATGGGTGTAATTTTGACCAATCCCACCAGCACCGTGAATGTAGACTTCGTCAAACCCCCGCTTGTCGGGACGCAGCTCAGCGGAATCGCCGAGGTGCCATTTTCCAAAGATCCCCGTCGCATAGCCGCTGTCCTGAAGCATTTCAGGCATGGTGCGTAGCTCTGGATTCATTTGATCACGAAGAAAAATAGTGTGCGTGACTCCACTATAACACTCCTGGCGGCCAGTCAGCATCGCCGCACGCGTCGGCGAACAAGTCGGCGAGACATGGAAGTTATCAAAACGCACGGCCTTGTCATACAACTTGTCGATATTCGGACTCTCAGCTTTCGGGTTCCCATAGGCACCAATCGAGCCAAAGCTGATATCGTCTGGCATGATCAGCACGATATTCGGTCGTGAACCTTCGAGACTGCTAACGGGAGCTGCCTCGGCCAGTGTAGTTAGACTCAGCAACGCGCTACTCAATGTGAGCAAGGCGGCACTGGAGTCTAAAATAAATTGGGATACTTTCATGAATTTATTGGTTGTGGCTTGCTGACTGGTTTTGAATTTCTTTCAACTGGGCCTTCAGTGCCTGAACTTTTTCAGGATGCTCTTTGGCCAAGTTCTTATGCTGAGCTGGATCTTCTTTGAGATTATAAAGCTCAACAGGTAATTTATCATCGGGTGTATAGCCCCGCTTCTTCTCAAATGCTTTTGAGCGATTCTTCACATTGTGGTCGCCAGATTTCGCATCGATGAGCACCCAGTCACCTTGTCGGATCGCATACGCTTTAGGATTAGTATTATGCACTAGAGCTGGACGCACACTTTCTTTCTCACCTTTCCAGACTGGAAGCATGTTAAAAGAGTCAGCCGCTTCCCCTGTAGGAATAGAACTGCCGGCCACAGCACCAAGCGTTGCCATCAAATCGATTTGAGAGATCAGTGCATCAGAAACTGTTCCTGCCTCGATCACACCAGGCCATTTTACGATAAATGGCACGTGATGGCCACCTTCGTACAAATCACGCTTCGCGCCTCTAAATGGCTCAGAAGACCAGTGGTCATACTTAAGCGCACGTGGATAGGCATAGTGCTCAGGGCCATTATCAGCAGTGAAGATGACGATCGTATCATCAGCTATACCTGCGCGATCAAGAGCGTCGAGAAGTTGCCCACAGCTCCAATCAGTCTGCACCACAAAGTCACCATATGGACCAGCTCCGGAACTACCTTCAAACTCCTCAGATGGAACGATAGGTGCGTGCGGTGAAGGGAAGGAAAAATAGAGGAAAAATGGCTCCTTCTCCTCTTTGCGCGATTCAATGAAGCTCACTGCCTGTCGCGTCATTTCTGGCAAGACATCGTAAGGATCCCAGCCTGTGATCATCGGTCCGTCACGGCACTCCCAAACTCCTTCATTTAAGGGCTTCCACACTTTCGTCGACATCTGAGTATCTGGAACTTGAGTAACCTTATCATCCTTAATCCATACGTAAGGCGGGAAGTTGATCACATTGTCACCGAAATACTCGTCAAACCCGTGCGCGGTTGGACCATCTGGAATAGACTTACTCCAATCGTATTTAGAAGACTGAACCACCAAATTTCCAGATTTCGTCTGCACCTTTTTAGGACCTGCATCAGGCTTGCGCAATGCCTCCCAATCCCAACCCAAATGCCATTTTCCAATCGCGGAGGTGTGGTAACCACTCTCCTGTAACATCTCAGGAAGCGTGAGTTGCTCAGGCGTGAACACGCTCTCGCCTAGCGCTTTCACGATCGTGTGAAAGTCACGCCAATGGTAGCGCCCAGTCAGCAAGGCGTAGCGGCTCGGTGTGCAGATACCCGACGAAGAATGACCATCAGTGAAGCGCATCCCCTCGCCCGCTAGCTTGTCCAGATGCGGAGTCGAGATTTTAGACTTTGGGTTCTGCGCACCCAAATCTCCATAGCCCATGTCATCGGCATAGAGAATGAGTACATTGGGCTTCGCTGCTTCTGCCAGCCCAATCATAGGTGTGAACAGTAAAGAGGCTATAACTGAAAGTGACGTTTTCATAATTGAGGAAATAAGAGTAAAAAAGCTTTCAGCAAATACGAGCTCTAACACGCTCAGCTTTCAGGTGATCACCTATACCAACAACCTCTCCAGACGAACAACTCTAAGTTCTCCAAGTAAAAAAAATCCCCGACTGGCAAAAAAACCAATCGGGGAAAGAATGAAAAGTTTCTAAGCTCTTGAAGAGATTATGCACGGCGGCGGCGGAAAGCCAAGGCACCGAAACCTAATCCAAGAAGCGCAACACTGCTTGGCTCAGGGACTGCTACCGTTTCAAACTGGAAATCTAGGTTTCTTAGACGCACCGGGCCGTCTGATGCAGTAAAGTAAATTGAATTGTCAGTACCATTTGATGTAAGCGCAGCATTGAAGGTTGGGTCACCTGTGACCGTTGTTGCTCCTACTAAGCCGACATAGTAGTCAACATCCCCAACAATGGCATTTGAATAGTGTGTAGGAATAATCGATGTGAAACCGTTAAATACCACAGCCTCATCACCTTCTCCGTCAGTGTAGGAGATGTTTGTCACCTCGAGCCCAAGCGTGCTACCTTCCGGGAACAAATTGCTGTGCCAATTTATATTGCTCATATTAGGAGTACTTGCAGCGCCTAGAGTCACGTCAGTTCCGTCGAAAGTTGAACCTGTGTAGGCTGTGTACAATAGGTCAAAACTTAAAGTATCGTCGCTAGAACCACCATCGAGGTCTCCCGTTTGAGTAAACGATAAAGTAACAATGTTACCCACTGTACTCGAACCGATCGTAAAACCGGAGTTCATCGCTGCGTCCGGAGCTAAATTATCAATGCTAATGAGCGCCGCATTCGCTTGAGTGCTAGCGAGTACTAACAAAGCTGATGCAGTGAGAAGGGTTTTTGTTGTTGTTTTCATATGTCTTAACTTTTGTTTGAATGAACGCTTTCCATCAACGCTTGTTTTAGAAGCACTGAACCTCATCCAAATGGGTGTGGAATAGCATGGATAGTATCGCCAAATTAAAAAAAACATGTACCCCCTATTTTTTGGGGGGTACTCAAAGTGTGGAGCAACTCTCGCAGTCTCAGCTTTGATACTTGCACCACTTTCTCGTACAGCTCTATTTAGCCTCAACCACCTCACTAAACGTTCTGTAGTTGTTTTCATCTACGAACATGAAGCAGAATGCAGTAATGCCTGCTGGGATTGATGCAATCGCAGTGTATCCATCAGAGCTCACTTTTACCGGTATAGGCATCCCTATATCCGCACGAAGAGAACCAGACTCAATCTTCTTATACTTATGCTTTTTAGCACTTGATGGATCTTCCTGGTAGATCACGTAAGCCTTGCTGAGCTTCGGTCCAGATGGATCTAGGGTCAACTTAGCCTTACGATTAGATTGTTTAAACTCTGCAGATTTGATTTTCGCTGAAGGATCGGTCTTGTCTGAATAGTTTGGGTTCAGATAAGGTCCATCGGCATCATGCTCAAGCATGAGCGTATCCAAGTTCTCTTTCAGACGCTCTAAGACAGATGCATATTCGGGATTGTCGGCTAGATCGTTCACTTCTTCGAGATCTTCGAGTTCGCCATTTTTATAGAGTCGGTACAGACTATAGCTCTCCTTCTGGTAGTTATTGTAGAGCTTATAATCACCTTCACGGATGGCGGACTTGAAGTGATCCTCAGAACCGTGTGGAAAATACCAGAAAAGATTGCTGCGCTCTTTACCATTCGCATCGGTAACTTTCTGACTTGCATCGGCAAGCACTGGCGAAATATCTAATCCACTCAACTTTTTCATATTCTTTGAAGCAATCGTAGAATCGGTGAGGTTGAGAATCGTTGGGAAATAATCGAGCTGATTCACTAGCCCATCAAATTGGCTGGCTTTGGGAACACCAGGGCCAGTAACAACCATGGGAACGCGAATACCGCCTTCATCGGCTTTTGTTTTACTGCCTTTAAGTGGGAAATTATCCGACATGATCTCCTTACCTTTAGCTTCGGCTCCACCGTTGTCTGAGCTAAAGAAAATATACGTTGTTTCGGAAAGCTTCTTCCCAGGGTTACGCGGATCATCTGTCTTACTTAAAAAATCTACTACCCGTCCGAGGCTCCAGTCTACCGAGGTCACCATCGCAGCGAAATACGGGTTCTGTTGACCAGGTAAACTCATCGCACCAGGCTTCGGTGGAAAGGGCTGCCCCATCTTGTCGCAGTAATATTCTAGCAATTCACCATTACGGGTAACCACAGGCCAGTGAACCATCCAGTGACACATATTCAGGAAAAATGGTTCCTCTTTACTCTCCTCCATGAATTGAAGAGCTGCATCCGTCAATTCATCGTATGGGTAGGAAATCCCTTCCGGCTTCTTTTCACTGAAAGGTGGATACTTCTCTTTGCTTAAGGGAAATTTTGCATCGTCTGCAGTAGCAAAACCTTTGGTGCGATCATCCCAGCCGCGCTGGATTCCACGTGTTTGGTTCACCACATCAAAACCATAACTCTCTGCTGTAAACCCAACGTGCCACTTTCCGATGTGCCCTGTGCGATAATCGTTCTGGTTCATTGCATCCGCAAGCGTCAAGAGATCTAGTGAAAGATGCTCACCAAGATAGGCTGGCGCGTAGAGGTCCTCTTTCTTCCCCTCTTCTAGTCGGCCAAGGTGCACATGCGTCATCTTAATTTGAGCCGGGTGCTGGCCAGTGATAATCCCAGCCCGTGAAGGAGCACACGATGGCGCCGGTGAATACGCCTGGCTAAAGTTCATCCCTGCCTCGGCTAGCTTCACGATGTTAGGAGTCTCAAAAGCACAAGGCGTTCCATGGTCGTTCAACTGAACATCCTGCCAACCTAGATCATCCACATAAAAAATGATGATGTTTGGTTTCGGAACTAATGATTCACCCGCCTGAACGGAAGAAGTCGACACTGTCAAAGTCAGCGCGACGGTGGAGAGTATGTGTTTCATTTTCATATGTTTTGTATAATGATTTGTTAGATATTCAAATTTACTGCCCAGCACCTTTATGCTTCTTAAGGTGGTCGGTGCGCCCGTAGGCCTGCCAAGCTTTGGCAAATTCCTCGTCCATCAACCAATTTGCGGTCGATCTCTCTCCCTTAAAATCGGCGCAGGGCGCTATCTCCAATAGCTGCCGACCACCGGCTTCGACATCGTAAGTAGCGCCCAACCAGCCGTCCTCAATCTTGATTGGCAGGAGTTCACCATTCTGGCCAAGACGTGCTCGCATGGCCGCCTTACAAAACTCGACAACAAACTCCCAGACGATATCGTTATCCACTGGCCCGTGGCCGACACCCGCCTCCATCATCGTATTCATGGCGGCATTCCGAGTTTGACGCATTTCTTTGACTGTCTCGTCCTGGCGTCCATTGAGAAAATATTTATCAACCGTACCAAGCATCACCATGGACGGAATGTGTTCGGTATTCGGGAACTTAAGGTATTCGTTGAACCCTGGGTGAAACGAGATCCATCCAATAGATTGCTCTGGTCGCTGAGCGGGCCAGCAGGCAGCAAATCCCGTGCCGTTAGAATGGCCGAAGGTAAGTATTGGCGCATCCACTAATTCAGGATGACCGGAAAGCTCCGCGAGCTTTTTGACATGTGCATCAGTCAGGCTCACATCCTTCAGTCCACGTTGAACGGGGTCTCCATACATACTCACGAGAGCCACTTGCTCGTCTTGCGCGAATTTCTGTAAAATGGGATGAGTGATATTCCCCATGCCATGACGCGTGAGATAAAATGCAGCCCTGACCTTATCTACAGACTCTGGAATATAAACGTGGAATTCGGCATCACCATTCGACGTTTTACCCACCGCATTGGTCGTGCTCATCGGCACGGTAAACCCGACGATTCCTTCTTCTATCGGCTTTGGCTTCAGCTTCACTACGAGTGGCTTTGGATTGGCGAAAAATTCCATGGACAGGATTCGGACAATTTCATCGATATGCCCCTCTTTCTTGAACCGTAGAGCACCGATGATTCCGCGCTGATTCTCTTTGGTCTTGTCATCCCACAGAAATTCAGCAGAAAAATCTCCATTAGGGTCCGTACGCGCATCAACCCCACCCAACTTCATCGTCACACTCACCCCATTGAGCCAATTGTCGTCACTGTCCATCACCTTACCTGTGAGGATAATCTTTTGCCCTGAGGTAAGACTGACATCACTGGAACTCTCAGCAAAAACAGAGATCGTTGTCATAATTGACGCTGTAAGAAGGTTTATTAGTCTCTTTTTCATATGTTTTGATTGGCTTAGGAAATGACTCCTACTTTTTCATTTTAGCCGCCCTCTTCCAAAAATCGGTTTAGGCATCGTTTTGCTACGCTGAGTCTGGTGTGCTCCACTCCTCTGCTACCTGCGGCAAATAAGGTCAGTACTATCGAGTAAACTTCAGAACACGTGAACCCCTAGTTTTATGGGGGTCGAAAATAAAGTTCTTAAAGAGTAGCATAATGGACAATCCTCAAACAATTGGTATAAAATCACTCATGCGACAGTTCCCTACTATTCTCTTTTTCCTTATAGGACTACTGTCAGTTCCATCGTCAGAGGCTCAATCTCCTACCCAAGAGCTCAGCCTTCCTGAACTTGAGCAACGCTTGGTCGATATAGATAATGAACTCGAACAACTCGCCCACCATAGTTTACGCAGTGGCATAGGGTCGATCGGCTACCGTTCCAATTTCCATGAAAGCCCACACACCTCCGAATGGGTGGAAATCGAACTCGAAAAGGAAACTCAACTTGATGAAATTGTACTCATCCCCGCCATCCGCAGAGACACCAATGATGGCTTCCAAGCTGACGCCTTCCCCGTAGCGTTCCAGATTATTGCAGGTACAGACAAGAACCGTACAGGAGACGTTGTAGCGGAATACAAGACGATAACGGGTAGACCCGTCGGAATCGCCCCCCTTATTATCGATCTTAAAGGCATTACAGCCTCTTGGGTGAGACTGGAAGCGAGTGAGTTATCAAAACGAGCCTTCGACGGAAAGTACCTCTTACAGCTTTCAGAACTCATGATTTTTAGCGGAGACAAAAATGTCGCTCTGAGACGTCCTATTAAAAAATCATCCAACCATAAGATCGAAGGAATAGCTTGGGACCAACGCTATCTCGTCGATGGTCACACCCCTTACTTAATGGACACTGCGCATGGTGAACAAAGTCTAGGTTTTCTCAGCAAACCGTTTTCTCTCCCCACATTTCTGATCGATCTAGGGAAGCCCACCCCTCTTTCTAGTATCCACCTACACTCCCTGGACCAAAGCGATACGATTCCACAAGCCCAACCTGGAGACTTAGGCATTCCACAGCATTTACTAATTACTGGTGCTAACCTTCCAGACCAATCTGACGCAATTACTTTACTCGATTTTAAAAAGGAAAACATCCAAGACTCAGGCCCTATCATGATGTGGAACATCCCTGAAACCCCATGCCGCTACATTCAAATCTCAGCTATCGACCCCGTGGCTAAAAGCCGATTCGGATTTGCTGAGATCGAGCTCATATCCGAAGGTGTAAATGTAGCTCTGAAAGAGACTGTCCAGATTGACAACACTCTCCATAACAAACAGCTATTTAGAAAAATTGAAGCTCTCACCGACGGGAAAAACTTCTATGGAGAAATCCTACCGATTCGGCTCTGGCTAAACCAACTCGCTCGACGCCAGGAACTCGAAATCGAACGCCCACTCGTAGCTGCCACACTCCAAACACACTACGAACGACAGAAAGAAAACCTTAAACGCATGAAGTGGCTCGCAGCCTTGCTCGCAGCCGGCACAGTCATTATCATCCTCATAGATCGTGTCATTCGCCAGCGTGCAGTCTTTCAAACGCGTAAACGCATCGCTGCGAACTTACACGATGAACTTGGAGCCAACCTCCATGCTATTGGACTATTCGGAGACTTAGCGAAGCATGAAGTAGACAAGACTGATAATCCTGGCCAGTGGGATCAATTGGTAAAATATGTTACTGAGATTCGCACACTCACCGAACACACAGGGAAAACAGCGCGCTATTGCGCAAACATGCTCGAGGCTGACAACCACTATGCAGACCTAGTGAGCGACATGACTAAGGTCGCTGAGCAATTAAGCGCAGATTTGATGCATCAGATCTCATTTAAAAATGGGGAATTGTTACAGAACCTCCCTCCCCGCAGACGCATTGGTGTACTGCTATTTTATAAAGAATGTATCGCCAATATCATCCGCCACGCAGATGCCACACTTGCCGAAACATGCATGGTAGTAGAAAAAAATACGATCTCTTTAACTGTCTATGATAACGGCAAAGGCATTAAAGCCGTACCAAGCTCCCTCAAGCGCCGCGCCCGTTTACTCAAAGGGACGCTATCCGTTGAAAACCTTAAATCAGGGGGAACACAAATCACTCTCAATTTACGCACATAACCCTAAAAAAACTAATGGATAAAACGATCAACATTATGCTGGTAGAGGACAATCTAGCCTACCGAAAAGGTATTAGCTGTGCTTTAGAAAACACACCAGGCATGGAGCTCGCTGGTGAATTTGGAGCTGTAGAATTTGCCCTCCGAAGCCTGAAAAATAATCCAAAGGAGAATATCTACGACATCCTATTGCTAGATCTACATCTCCCTGGAATGTCAGGTCTCGACGCCATTCCCTTGTTTCTCGAGCAATCTCCTCAAACAAAAATCATCATCCTTACCCAATCGGACCAAGAAGCTGACATTTTACGCGCCACCAAACTAGGCGCATCAGGGTATCTACTAAAATCTACCACAATCACCCAGCTCATCGACGGAATCCACTGCGTCAACGAAGGCGGAGCCACACTCGACTCGAGTGTCTCTAAGTTCATTCTAGAAACTTTACACCAACAGCCACTCAACAAATCTGGTGGTACAGAGCTCTCAAAACGTGAACTAGAGATCCTCACCCTCATCGCAGAAGGAGAGGCGCAAAAGCAAATCGCCTCAGAGCTGGAAATCAGCATCTACACAGTCACCGAGTATATACGTAATATCTACAACAAGCTCGAAGTTCCCAACGCTCCAGCAGCTGTCTCGAAAGCCTACAAAACTGGCATTTTCCGCGCTAAAGAATAGCCTCCACGCGAGCTTCTAATTTAGCCTTATTTGTCTCCCTAATAGACATTCATAATACATAAGGAGATCACTCCTCCTAAGACCTAGACCTTAACGTAAGAAAGCCAGAAGATGATTGTCATCCCCTGGCTTTCTTTGAAAAACGATTTATCCGTGATCTAGCGGCGACGACGGCTAATGAGGCCAAGAGCTCCGAGACCAAGCATCGTAAAGGAGCTTGGCTCTGGAACTGCAGCTACAGTCAGATTGTCTAAGCTAAACGTTGGCTGCACTGCAGCGGGACCGTCATTATTGAAAAAAAAATTAAAGCAATGTGCTCCTCTGCCCCCAACAAAGCTCTCTCACATCCTATTCCCAAAGCTACCGCCTTTGTATCAAACTGAGGCAGGCCTTCAGCCAGTAAGCTTTTAAAACCAATAGACCTGCGGTTTGCGCGAAGCGCTTCACCGCAGGCTTGTCTGATCCTCGGCCTGGCCGAGCTGGTATCGGCGCAGCAAAATAACCTTGGTCATGAAACATGACAATATCGTAGCTAGCCTAGCTGTTGAAAACCTCGAAGAGGTTCGCTCCACCAGCCCAACGTTAGAGCCGTAGGCTACACCTTGGGGGTAAGAACCAGATTATGCAAACAACGCTGAAAGCGTTGCGGCTGAACCAGCCTCATCAAGTAAATCGGATGACTTTTCCCAAAGCCTACATCGCGACCACGCGATGCTATCTCTGACTTCCGACCTTTCAGACCTTAGACACTAGGCCTCGGCAAAACGTCCACGCCAGTTTACACCCCTAAGCCGAATGAGTCAGCCAACACAAGGGGACCAGCAGATACTAAACCTCTACCTCTTAGCCTTAACGTTTAGAGCACTCTTCGAAAATGGATTTTTTTTGCTGTGCTTCATCTCAGCTGTCAATTCGGGATAACTTACCAAGAAGTTATTTTCGTCGACCAAGTTGATAAAGTAATGCGTGGTTCCCGCAGGTAGTTCAGCTGTTACTGTATCACCCGAGATGGCAAGATTAGGGAGGCGAAACCATTCTTCATACCTCTCACCTCCATTGAGCGAGTAAATCAAATTAGCGTGGGAAAGTACTGCTCCGTTATTCTTAAACTTCAGACTCACAGTTTCCCCCTTTTGCTCACAACTTACCACTGATGACACACTCTCCTTGTGTGGTAATTCACCCGGATAGTTAGGGTTATAAGAAGGGTAGCTCGCACCCATTTCCTCTAACATGGTCGTAAGTTCTTGATTCATTTGCAGAGCTTTTTCCGGCATGGACTTCGCAAGGTTACGCGCTTCTTCAATGTCACCACGGACATGTGTGCCTGTGCTTGAATCATAGAGACGGTAGAGCTCAAGCGGCTCATTTGCCTGGTTATTTACGTAATCGTATTTGCGGATGAGCTTATAATCACCGATTCGAATCGTACTCTCCATCGCATGCCCATGGGGGAAGTGCCACATCATGGTATTGCGAGGGTTCCCGTCGGCCTCTTTAACCAGCGAAGGATCTGTCGGATCTAGCCTAAGCAGCGGCAATAGATCCAAACCATCAAGGTTTTTACCTTTAGGATTTTCAGCGCCTACCATTGAAAGAATCGTAGGATAAAAATCAAGTCCGTTGGCCAAGACATCAGTCTGAACTCCTGCTTCAATTTCTGGCCCAACAATGATCAATGGCACACGCGTACCACCTTCGCGAGCAGATATCTTACCGCGATCCAAGGGATTGTTATCTGTATAACGTTCCTTTGGCCCACCTTCCATCCCCCCATTGTCAGAAGTAAAAAGAATGTAGGTATTTTCACTAAGCATATGCCCAGGCCAGCGAGGATCTTCAGTTGTCTCCAAGTAGTTAAAAACCTTCCCAACATAGTAGTCAAGTTCCTCGACCATAGCACCGTAGTAAGGATTTAATTGTCCACTTTCATCACGAGTCAGGACATCCTTGCGGTCGACTCCCATCCGCTCTACATACTTATCAAGCAATGCCTTGGATCGAGTCTGTATAGGGGCATGTACAAGCCAAGTCGCATAATACAGGAAGAATGGCTTCGCCTTATTTTCTCGGATAAAGTTAATCGCGTTTTCATTAGTCGGGTGAAATGGAAATCCATTTTCATCCAAACGAAATGGGTCGTTTTCAGATTCGGTCGCGAAATCAGCCAGACGATCTTTCATCCCATTACGTGCCCCACGGGTCGCGTCTGAGTAGTCGAAACCCACATCTGTGGGCTGGGGATAGGCGTGATGATCAATCGCGATATGCCATTTACCAGAATGCCCAGTCGCATAGCCATTTTGCTTGAGCGCTTTAGCGAGGGTCAATGTATCCTCTGGCATCCGCCCGCTGTACCAAGGATCCATCACACGAAAATGCTTATTGATCGGCACTGGAGGATGCCCTCCTACCACGTGTGTCTTCTGTGCTCGCGCGGGGTGGTTACCACTCATGATCGCACAGCGCGATGGAGCGCAAGTCGGAGCCGGCGAGTAGCCTTGCCAGAACATCACACCTTTCTTTGCCAGCGCATCAATGTTTGGTGTGTCGTACGGCGATGGCTCATCGATGTCATACACCTTCACATCTTGCCATCCGAGGTCGTCCGTTAGTAAGAGTAAAACATTGGGTTGTTCCGGTCTGCCTTCAGCAGCCCATAGAGGTGCACAAAGTAAGCTGATAACAGAAACTGTGAATCTTTTGATCTTTATCATGATATAGTGAAGACTTGGTTTAAATAATTCGTGCGATTTCGCCCAGAGCTTGCAACTAGACACCAATCTAGTGATATCCAATTCCGAATGATGTGAAATAGCTGGAATCTCACTAAAACTATACCATAAAGCAGTCCAGACACCCCCCATTTTTCTGGGGGATCTAAGCCACAAGAGTCCTCTCTTATAGCCGAATGAGTTAATGCCCCTAGCGCTGCATTGCTGGAACATTTCTCATGGTTGATTTCTGTTAGATGAGTCATTATATCACCTAACTCCAACTTCTTTAACAACTAACTAGATCCGCGCACTTCCAGTTTGAATCCGCGGATAAAAATAATGCTATTATATGAAACCTCATACAATAGCACAATAAAGAGCACTTCAGCTAAAGGGGACAGCTATTATCACATCTTCCCACTTTTCCAAAGTTTGATATCCTTCACATCATTTTTGGCTGCAGCACCATCCGTACTGCGACCATTAGAAACATCAGCCTCTAACTGAGCAAGGAGACGAGCTGCCACCTCTGGATGGCTCTCATAAAGATTCGTAGTCTCCCCCGGATCTTTTTCTAAATCATAGAGCTGAGCGATCGGAACTCCGGCCTTCTTCGCTTCTGCTTCTTTAGGAGCAGTCCATCCACCCGAGCCACGCGCTAACAATAACTTCCACTTTCCTTGACGGTAAGCAAAGTGCCCACTAATCGAGTGGTGAATCACGCCCTTACGGCTTGATTGAATCGGCTCACCTGACAAAGCCGGCACGATACTCACACTGTCTTCCGCCGCATTTGCAGGGAGCTCTGCCCCCAGTAGTTCGGCACAGCTAGCAAACAAGTCAGTATGGCAGATCAATTGGCCCGATGTTGTACCGGCCTTGATCTTAGCTGGCCAACGCACGAGAAATGGCACGCGATGGCCCCCTTCCCACAAGTCAGCTTTCGATCCACGCAGGTGCGCACTCGCATAGTGCCCCTTGCTCTCTAATTGACTAAATTTAGCCGCCTTGGAACAGCCATTATCCGCAGTGAATACCACTAGGGTGTTTTCTGTGAGACCATTACGGTCGAGCGCATTAAGAATCTCACCCACGCCGGCATCAGTCTGCATCACAAAATCCGCATAAGGAGAGATGCCGCTCTTCTCCTGCCATTCCTCGGTGGGTACGATTGGGGTATGTGGTGAGCCATAGGGCACGTAGAGGAAAAAGGGCTTGGCATTTTTCTCTTTAGCGCGTTCATCGATATAACTAACAGCTTTGTCCGTGACACGCGGAAGCATGTTAATCACTGGATCATGCGCAATTACTGTATCGTTTTCGATCACTCCCTCCATATCGCCAGCATGATGGAAGCCATGGTAATAATCAAAACCACGGTTCACCGGACCATCTGGAATCTTACTTCCTACCGGTGCCATTTTTTTGCCTTTGGCACGCTTGAGCACCTTACCAGACTTGGGATCAGTGTATTGAAAATTCAAATGCCACTTCCCAACAATGGCAGTGTCGTATCCATTTTCTCTGAGAAAGCTAGCCACTGTTGGGCGGTCCTCAGCAATCAGACACGGCGCGAAACCTTGCACCACTCCACTCTGTAATTTCGTGCGCCAACTATAGCGACCAGTTAGAACTCCATAACGCGTGGGAGTACAGACTGCAGAGCCTGAGTGAGCGTCAGTGAATACCATGCCTTCTTTGCCGATGCGATCAATCGATGGCGTGGGAATCTTCCCTCGCTCAGGGTTAAGCAACGACACATCGCCGTATCCTTGATCATCGGTTAAAATATAGACAATATTCGGTTTATCCGCGGCCTGTAATGAGGTGGTTACACTCAGCACGCTGAGAATCAAAGGGAGTGTCAATAATGGTAAACGTGGTTTCATAGGTTTTCTTATTTTGCGAGTTCAACAACAAGCTCTTGGCAGCGTAAGCGGTGGGCATTGAGCACCGAAGCATACTCCGGGTTAGAAGCTAAGTTTATTTGCTCCTTAGGGTCTTTGCTCAAATCAAATAGTTCTTCGTAGATAGGCTTCTCCCCCTCAATCGATGCATCGGCCAAGTATTGATTACGGTCATTCTCACGGCTAAAGTAGCGGATGTATTTAAATTTCTCACCGCGAACTGACTCCGCTCGTGGGTACTCTTGGTCAGTAAAAAGGTTTTCGAGAAACACCTCCTGACGCCAATCTGCATCATCCCCCTGTAACAGCGGAACCATGCTTCCTCCCTGAAAGCTCTGAGGCACAGTCACTCCACACATATCTAGAATAGTAGCAGGAATATCCTGCCCGACCACCAGCGAATCGAGCCGTTTACCCGCTTTTTCCGCATCCAAGAATGGCGAATAGACGATCAAGGGAACGTGAACCGCCTCTTCGTAGAGCATGCTCTTTCCACTGATACCATGCTCACCGTAGATCAATCCATTATCTGAACAGAAAATGATGATCGTGTTTTTATCTTCTCCCAGCTCGACCAAGAGCTCTCGAAGGTTTTTGACGTATTGGTCAATACCATAGACCGCGCGAGCAGTCTTCAGCTTAGTGTCGCGCAGGGCCTTCCCTTTCAAGCGATAGTAACCAGGCATTTTCGCGACACTCAAAACCTCATCAGGGAATAAGGGAGTGTCGTTCGGAATAATAATCTGATCCTTCTTATCTGAGTAAAGTGTCGAATAAAACTCTGGATCTTCTTGGTTTGTACCCATCCCACCGAGACTCGATTGGTGAGGCAAATTGAAATTAATCCACGCGCAAAATGGCTTCTTCGAGTCACGTTTGTTCAATGACAGTTTAAAGCCGGCATCTGCATTCTCATAGAAATAATCGAACTCATCACCTTGCGTTAGATACGCTTGGGTCGCTTCGAAAAGTGCTTCGGTTTGCGACTTTGTCTTTAGGTTAGAAAAAGCTTTATGCTTCTTGGCTGGGTAGAACCCAAGGTGCCCTTTCCCATAGTAACAAAAATCGATATTCTCCTTAAGTGGAGTATTACTCCGATCAACAATCGTCGTATGGTGCTTTCCAAGAAATGCAGTCGAGTATCCAGCCTGCTTGAGCTGCATCAAAAAGCTGTTCGCAAACACCTCTTCAGAAATCACATTCTTTGAAACAGAGCTGAATCCAATACGATTCTTACGCTCCCATTGGCCCGTAAAGATGTTTGCTCGGCTAGGGCCACAAATCGGGCTGGTCACAAACGCTTGGTCAAAAAAGACTCCCTCAGCTGCGAGTCCGTCGATATTTGGCGTCTCAGTAATCGGATCACCACTCATACGCAATGAATCGTAACGTTGGTCATCCGAAAACAAGAAAATCACATTCGGTTGTGAAGCATTTTGTGCGACTTCTGCATTCACCACCATATTGAAGGATAGCAACAAACAGGTGCTGACTCCATACAGCATAGAAATACCCATGAAGGGACTAGTTGAGGATACGTTTTTCTTCATCACAGGTTCTTTGATTCTAGCTACCACTTCAAGTACGCACTATCAAAATCGTTCTTACTCATTTTTCATGAAAAACTTACAGACCCCTCAACTGACTCTGCTCCCTAAGAAGATCTAAATGGCTAATCAATAGTCCTGAATCCACGGAGAAACCTTCCACAGCAAGTTCCCATTATCCTCCACTCCCCATCACAACAACACGTTGCTACCTCTGACTTTAGACCTTCAGACCTTAGCCAAACCGTCCTCAATAAAGCTCTCTCAGACCATTCAAACCGTCGAAGGTCTTAAAGTCCATGGGCTACCTAGCAAAGTCTGGTGACTCGATCTCCCACACCACACCAAGCAAAAATTCTGCACCATTCTGTAATTCAGTCTAGCGCCGCAGGCATCTCACCACCCATCGCGACCACGCGTTGCAATCTTTAACTTTCGACCTCCAGCGCTTAGACACTCCCGCCCACAACAAAGTACTCCGCACTCAACCACCTGCATTCGTGCAAGTCAAAAATGCGAGAACAAGCCACTACCCTAAAAAACAAAAAGGCCCATCTATCATGACTCTCAGCCAGTCTTAACACTGCCAAAGGTCAATGATGATGAGCCTACGAAAGCTGATCTATCAGCAAGTCAATTAGCTGCGGCGACGAAGCATAGTCAATAGACCAAGACCACCAAGCAACATCGCTGAAGAAGAGGGCTCTGGTACCGCTGTGATAGCACTAAGACTTAAATCACCACCGAGATTCAAAGAAGTTCCTCCATCACTCGATCCAATACCAAAAACTTGCTGCTGCCCAGTGCCGTCGGCAACAAAAGTACCAATGACATACTGACCTGAAGAATTTAGAGTGGCATAATTAGCATTTACATCAGTAAGGTCTGCAAGTGTAGTTACAGCCGTGTCACTCCAAAAATACTCTCTACCAGCAGAACTTGCACGCTGATCAGAGAAAAATAGTTGGATCTGGTAGGTTGTACCTGCGATCAGACCGTCATACGTAAGTGTGTTGTCCGCATAAACCGGTCCGGTGTTATTTCCATTACTCCCAGAATCAAAACCATCCAAAGCTGCAGCTAGATTAGTGGAAGTAAAGGTAGCTCCACCACCAGGAGTTCCAACCACACCATCATTAAAGGTCACTCCAGTAAGATCACTACCACTGGCAACCCCTTGATAAGCGGTCCCCCCACTAGGGGCATTAAAGCGATCGTGATCAGTAATCGTGGTGGTGGTACCAGAAATTAGGTCACTAGTATTAACAGTTGCGGAAATATCGACTGCTGCTCCCCAGGTGATGGTGGCGGCATTCGCTCCTGCGCTGAGAGCCAAAAGGCAGCATGCTGCACTGACTGATTTTATATTGGTTTTTATCATAATAGGGTTGTTGTTTGTTATTGTGCTTTTCTGCCAGAATTTAGGAAGGGGATCCGGCAATGAACCTCTAGCTGTACAGCTAAGACCTGCACGTACCACTTGCGAAAATAGTCCTCAACTCGTTGGTTAAAAGATAATTCCGCCTCTATGACTTTTCGCGCAGAGAGCTCTTAGAGCAGAATTTTTGAGCAAAAAAACAGAATTCAACACGCACGCCAAACCATTTGAACAAACTTGATAATCACCTCCACTCACCAAAACAAAAAGGTTTCCCCTTACCTCAAGAACTAAAATCAATTAAAAAAAATGTGACTAAAAAGTAATTTAGCTCTTCATTTTTTGACACCCCCCTAAATTTATCGCAGTGCATTTAATGCGCAATAGATCACAAAACACGTATAAAATGACTTCTTCAAGCTATAGGAAACTACGAATAACCCTCAAATACGTTAAGTTTTCTAGTCCAGAGTAGCGGAGGAGAAGCTCGTAATTATGTTCCTCATCGCGACCACGCGATGCAATCTCTGACTTACGACCTTCAGAGATTAGATACTCCGCCCCTAAAGAAGCACCCAGACCATTCAAACGGTCGAAGGTCTACCCAGCAAAATTTGGTGACTCGATCTCACACATCACCCTAAGCAAAATTCTGCACCATTCTGGAATTCTGTCTAGCGCCGCAGGCATCCCTTCCAAAAAAACATTCGTGTAATTCGAGAGATTTGTGGTGAAAAACTATTTCTTAGAAATGAGCTCCACGTCAGTGAAGTAAGCACCACCAGCCTTACCATTTTCAGTGTAAAGGTAGGTCAACAGCTCAGATGGGCCGGCGGGAAGGTCTATCTCAAACTCTACTCCTGTGGTCCCTGGATTGACTGCACTCTCCATAGTTTTTCCAGCTATCTCAAGTTTAGCGCGAACCGCCTTTACTGGCTTGTTCGCTTCAGCTGGCCACTGGCGTAGAGTGATTTTGTAACGACCAGCGGTCTTCACCTCCACCATCCATGGACCAGTAACTTTAGGTAGTTTCTTGATGGAACCAAAATTCCATGGAGGATTCCCCTTTGCCATGTACCAATCCTGTGAACTTAATACAGTTTTAGGCTCGGCAGGATTCCCTAAATCAATGCGAACCGGAGTCATCCGTGGCGATACACGCTCCCAGAATGGGTCATAAAGCGCTCGTAAACGCTCCACTTCCTCGGGATGCTCAGCTGCGACATCCTTGCTCTGAGCTGGATCTGCTTCTACATCAAAAAGGTACTGACCGCCAGAGTTCACTAGTCTCCACTTATCAGTCAACACAACGGAGAAAGCTAAAGGCCCCGGAGGCATAGCCGTACCACCCGCTCCACCGTGGTATTGCAGCACGTGATGCTTACGCTCAAACTCTTCAGTAGCCCCATCTAACAAGGGCTTCAGCGAGACACCATCTTCATCATATTCTTCAGCCACAGGAATTTCACACAGATCAGCTAAGGTTGGAAGGACATCAATATGCGCAGTAAGCGTGTCGATCTCTTTTCCGCCCATCAACCCACCTTTGGGCCAATAGATAAAGAAGGGAACGCGGTGTCCTCCATCGTAGACAGAAGACTTCTTTCCGCGCATGCCAGCGTTATAACCAACAATAGGCTCGGAATCTAAGCCCTTAAATTTAGCCCCACCAGCGGTGCCATTGTCAGTCATGAAAATGAGGATCGTATTCTCATCCAAATCTAACTCTTTGAGACGCTCACGAAGAATTCCAAAATTGTAATCAATATTGGCAATCATCCCGTAGAAGTTCGCATTAGAGACTTCCTTATTACCCATGTACGGCTTCGCCCATTCTTTCGGCACAAAGTATGGACCGTGTGGAGCATTCAGAGCCAAGTATAGAAAAAAGGGCTTATCCTTATTCTCCTCTACAAAACGAATCCCCTCACGGAACCAAACATCAGTACAGTAACCTTCAAACTTCTCGAACGCACCATTGCGTTCATAGGTATCGTCAAAATAATCATTCCCCCAATAGTCAGGAGCTTGGCCCACGCCACCAGCACGATGCCACACAACATCTTGAAATCCGCGATCCTGTGGACGGTGCGGCGCATTATCTCCCAAATGCCACTTCCCAACCATGCCAGTGGTATAACCAGCGTCGGCAAATAGGTGAGCGAGAGTTTTCTCATCCGGATGCATCAAGGTACGTCCAGAACTGGTCCGATACGCCCCAGTGACTGCTGGATGATTTCCTGTCATCAATGCTGCACGAGTAGGTGTACAGAAGGGACTCACGTGAAAATCGGTGAAGCGTACCGATTCAGAGTACATCTTATCCAGCTCTGGAGTTTTCAAGATAGGGTTTCCGTGACACCCCAAGTCCCCATAGCCTTGGTCATCAGTCATCACCAAAATGACATTAGGCCGAACTGCTTCCGCCTTAGTCACAGAATTAAAACCTGTACTGAAAACCAGTACAGAGGTAGCTACCGTTAAGAAGCTAGTAGCCTTTATGCTCAAAATACGATCTCTCATTATTCCATAGCATAGGCAAAAAACAGGATGGCTGCCTATCCACCATTTAGTGGGTGCCACGTACTATCAATAAAGCCTCGGTAATAAAAAGATCCTGAAAGGATCTACTCTCCTAGCCCAATGGGAAAGTCGCAGACCACACCTTGGGTAATCAGTTAAGGGAAAGTAAGCAACGCTGGTGACGTTGAGGCATTAAAAGGAAGAAATACTCATTCAGCCTGATGTAGTAAAAAGCCCTACCATAAAAATTAAAAAGCTCACCGATCATGACCCTTCAGCAGTAAAGCTGATAATGATCAATGATGATGAGCTTACGAAAGCTGTTAAATCAGCCGATCAACTAGCTACGACGGCGGAGCATAGTCAATAGACCTAGACCTCCAAGCAACATCACTGAAGAGGATGGCTCTGGTACTGAACGCACCTGAAGGGCATTAACCTGCCAACCATCTGTGCCTGAATCAAGTGTAACCACCTGAGTCGTTGCATCAGCGGTGAAAGTGCCAGTGACAAACTGACCCGCATTTCCTGTAGTACCACCCACTTGATACTCAAGGATAGGTCCTGCCTCAATCTGTATAGTGTTAGCGCCACTACCATTACGAGGGTCATTCACCCACACCTGAACTCGGTATTGTTGGCCTCCCACCAAATCACCAAGTGTAATATTATTGGCTCCAAGTGTGTGACATATGCACCACTAATCAAAAGTGATTGGTAGGCAGCTCTGAGAGTTAAAAAAGTACCTCCTGCGACATTATATGCAGTCGGAGCACTATTATCAAAGGTGTAATCGAACGCAGTACCATAAGCACTAGAATCATTGATACCAGCCCTACTCCCTTCTGTAAAAGTAGCACCGTTCACAGTATTAGTTACACTAGTCCTATTGAAATTAGCCGCGACGACGAGTGTGCCTGTGTTGGAAACATTCGAATCACCTGAGATATCTGTAGCGGCGCCCCAGCTAATCGAACTGCATGCTCATCACCTCCCCATAACAATACAGCCCCAACGTTTCCGCTGGAGCTGTATTAGATGATGGTCGGGGAGACAGGATTCGAACCTGCGACATCTGCGTCCCAAACGCAGCGCTCTACCAAGCTGAGCTACTCCCCGATATATAGAGTGAAACACCTCACAGCATGCTGCGGAAATCTTGGTAGCTTTCGTGGTGCGGCGGCAAACTGCACAAAGTCCCATTAGATTGCAAGCCCTCTTTTAGAGAATTATCATCAAAGCGATTAACCATAAAAAAACTCACTGCTATTGCTAACAGTGAGTTCATTTAAATGGTCGGGGAGACAGGATTCGAACCTGCGACATCTGCGTCCCAAACGCAGCGCTCTACCAAGCTGAGCTACTCCCCGATATATAGAGTGAAACACCTCACAGCATGCTGCGGAAATCTTGGTAGCTTTCGTGGTGCGGCGGGAAACTGCATCAACCACCTCCGAATTACAAGCTATCTTTTACAAAAAATGTGTTTTATTTTCACCCTTCAGAGATCGTCTAACGACTGTGCCCTTGCACCATATTCATCCACAATCACTAACATCGGACGACAACAAACTTCACAATCGTAATCTAATTCTACTTTCTCACCACCTTGCGTAGGCCCAGATAAGCTAATATCAAAATACTCGAAACAACTTGGGCACTGAATCTCGCTCAACTCCATTTCCCAAACTCTCAAACACACCCACTTCCAACAAGTAGAATCAGCTCAAACAACATCAGCCTAATCATCAATTAATTCTAACATCTAAGATTTTATTAATATGCATGATTTCTGAATTGCCTTGCATTAATAAATACTAAAGTATGCATGTGATCTGCACACAATCATGTCTGACGAACGTTACGAAATAAGAGGGAAAATTGGTCAAGGCGGTGTCGGAGCCGTTTATCGAGCTTACGACACCCAACTTCGCCGCGAAGTTGCTATCAAGAGGGTTCTAGCCGATGAAGGCTATGAAGACTCAGACTTAGCGACTCGCAATCTTCTCAAGGAAGCTACCGCGCTTTCCTCTGTCCAGCACCCACACATCTGTACGGTGTATGATGCAGGCATGGATAAAGAAGGCCCATACGTTGTTATGGAGCTCATTAATGGTAAAACACTCGATGAAATGGTCGAGCGCGGCACCCTCACCTATGATGATTTCCGAGAAGTCGCTATCCAATCTCAGGAAGCAATGATCGCGGCGCAAGATCTAGATCTCGTCCACCGTGACCTTAAACCATCAAACGTGATGGTCTGCTGGCTCCCGTCTGGTCGCTTCCAAGTAAAACTCGTAGACTTTGGTCTCGCAAAATTCTCAGCCAAGCCGTCGCTGCAGACGATAGATCATGGCGATGCTGTGTTCGGATCAATCTTCTTCATGGCTCCCGAGCAGTTTGAGCGCACCCCGCTCGACCGACGTACGGATATGTACTCGCTCGGTGCCATGTACTACTACTCGCTAGCCGGCACCTATCCCTTTAACGGTGACAGTGCTCCACAGGTAATGGCGAGCCACCTACAAAACTCTGTGCAGCCTCTCAATGAACTGCGTCCCGACCTCCCTCAGTGGGTTTGCGATTGGGTAATGTGGCACATTGCTCGCGATATGAACGATCGCCCAGAATCTGCACGTGTTGCACTTGAGAAGTATTTAGCTGATGAAGCTGCCGCGACCCAAGGTGGAGCCACTGCATCTCTCCGCACAGGTCCTCAGCTCATCATCCCAGCTACATCCCCTCAAGCCAATCAACCAGCTGGCACGCATGGATCTGTAAATGCTCAAACTGGCCCACAAAGCATCTCTCCTCCAGGTGGTCGTAAAACACTTACCTCTGCGCAGCCTGTGCGCCCAGCTTCGGCAGTGACTGGCGGTACAGCAGTTCAACCCACAAGACCCCAGGTAACACCAAATGCGAACATAAACACCGGCCCTGCCTCAACTACACCAGCTACCGAAGCGGGAGATCAAACTACTCCAGAAGCAGTTTCCGCGCCCACAGTAGAGGGCATGAGTAGCTCTCAGAAAAAGATTATCATCGGCAGCCTCGCTGGCGCGGCAGTCATTTTAGTTGGTATACTTATTTTCCAAAATTCCTCAGGTAAAGAAGCAGAGCAGTTTAACGACCTAGTTGGCCAAGTAACCGACCTAACAGCTAAGGATTTGCCTACAACTGAGCAGGAATTCACTCTCTTGATTGATTCTCTATCAGACAACGATGTCAAAAACCGCACAGCTATTTTCAAACGCCTTTATCTAGCAAAAGCTAAAGGTAGCTACTCACCAGACGCAATCCTACTTGACCTCCTCAAAGAAAACACACTTCAAGGCCAAGATAAACAAAACCTCGTTATTTGCATAGGTAAGCGTGGTAACGAAGAAGCAGTCAAAGGACTACTACAGTTTGCACTCGATAACCCTGACGACCCAGCGACTAGGTACGCCCTCGAAGCCGCCAGCAAAAATGCAAGTGAAGATAATTTTGGTTCATTTATCAGCCTACTCTCGGAAACTACTGACTCATCAGTGAACCAAGCTGCAGAACGTGCGCTCAAAAATATTATTTCGAACAGCCGCCGTAAGAACACCCTTGCTGACCAGCTCATCGGGGCTTTCGACGCGAGCCTTGACAGTAATTACAAGCTCACAATGACCCGTCTGCTAGGCACTACAGGAAGCGACAAGGCTCTAAAAAAACTTACTAACAACCTCAAGAGCTCTCAATCACAAGAAAGGATTGCAGCTGCTACAGCTTTTGCCGACTGGCCAAATGATGTACCATTCAACGTTCTCATTGACGCTTATGAAGAAGAAGATAACGGCAGTGTTAAAGACCGCATCTTCAAATCCGCAACCGACCTCATCAGCGCTGACCGTTTGCATGATCCTAATGAAGTTGAAAGCTATTGGATAACTCTATCCGGATATGCGAGCACTGACGCGCAGAAGAGTAAAATTATTACTGAAGCAGTCCAAGCCAACCAAGACTGGTCACTCCTCATCCTCAATAGCTATCTTGATCCAAGCCACTCTAAGCGCATCAGAGATCTTTCTACACGAGGTATCAAGAAGCTAAAGGAGTAACCTACAGTTACTCACTTTTGTTAACTTATCTGTTCTTTTCTAACTTTTACGATTGTCATCCCACTAATTCTAAGTCCACTATAATAACAACATGAGAAAAATCCTACTTTCCGCAACAGCTGTTCTCCTGTCCGTGACCTGCGCTCACGCAGATTTTCAGGCACCTCCAGGCTCTAGCTACACATCTGGCCGCAAGCTAGGCCGTGCAATTTCTAACATCCTATACGGTGTAGTTGAAATCCCAGAGCAAATTGTTCGTAAATCTAATCAATATGGAGCTAATGCAGGTTATTCCTACGGTGTAGTTGATGGAACAAGCCGCGCATTTACCCGTATCGGCTACGGCTTTTACGAGCTCTTTACTTTCCGCTGCCCAACATTCCACGGAACATTCAAGCAACCGTACATGAAATGTGGTCAAGATAACCGCATCGAAATGAACGTGAGCGGAGGCCTCTCCGAGTTCCCACCAGAACTAGGTTTCGAATCATATTTCAATCACTCACGTAGCCAAGGCTACTAAGAGTTCGATACAACATCTTTATCAAAAACGCTCAGCCACAAGCTGAGCGTTTTTTTATTATTAAATGGGAATAATCTGTAAGCTTCAGTTTCTCATTTTTTCTAGACTCTAGTATCAAAAAAGTCAGACTAACATCGAACATGTCGTCACATCACGGCCTAACCTAACATATCCAATTATACACATGAAATCCATCATGATAGGTGCCCTTCTCGGCGGCGCCGCACTGACAGTTCTTAGCTCATGCAACAAACCAGCAGAAGAAACTACTGAAGCCACACCTAATGCAGTTCTGCGTTTCTCAGCGATTCCAGATGAAGACACCACAGCACAAGATGCTCGCTTCAAGCCAGTTGCCGACTACCTCTCCAAGGAGTTAGGTATTACTGTCGAATTCGTTGCCTCACCTAACTACGGCGCATCTGTGCAAAAGTTTGCTGGTGGAGACATTCAACTAGCATGGTTCGGTGGAGTCACAGGTGTCCAAGCCCGTCAAAAGGTTGAAGGAGCTCAGGCTATCGTTGCTGGCGAAGCTGATCTTAACTTCAAGTCATACTTTATCGCAAACTCCTCTACAGGTCTCACTAAGAGCGAATCTTTCCCTCTTGAAATCAAAGACCTTAAGTTCACCTATGGTTCTCAGAACTCCACTTCTGGCTGTATCATGCCGACACACTTCATCATGGAAGCCTCAGGGGAAACTCCTCAGAAGTTCTTCACACAGGAATTCGGATTCTCAGGATCTCACGACAAAACTGCTGAACTCGTCAATGCTGGCACCTATCAAGTCGGTGCTCTCAACTTCAAAACTTACGAAGATGGAATCGCGGAAGGAAAGCTCGATAAAGATAAGTGTGTAGTCATCTGGGAAACACCGACCTACGCAGACTATAACATGACCGCTCACCCAGTGCTCGAAAAGCAATTCGGTGAAGGTTTCATCGTAAAGCTTCAGAAAGCTCTAGTCGAATGTGATGACGCAGCTGCACTTGCTGCACTTAATCGTGAAAAGCTAGTGGCTGTAGATAACGCTACATTTGACGGAATCGCCTCCGTCATGGCAAAAGTAAATTTCAAGTAATATTGCTTCTAACGAAAGCCAAGGGACACCATACTCCCTTGGCTTTTTTGTACCCATGATCCAGATAGACAATGCTAATCTCAGCTTCGGCAGCACCAATGTGCTTCGGAACTGTACTCTCCAAATTAATGAAGGAGAAAAAGTCGCCCTCATTGGGCCGTCTGGATCAGGAAAAAGCTCACTACTCAAAGTGATTGCTAGCGAATACCTTCTACATAATGGCGCCCTAAAATTAGACAACCAAGACACCTCTCAACTTTCAAGTATGGAACTCCAGCAGCTTCGCTGCTCCATAGCGTATATACCTCAAGACTTAGCTCTAGTTCCTAACATAAGGGTCAATCAAAACGTACTCTTAGGCAAAGTGGGAAGCCGAACCACTTGGCAAACCATCCGCCACCAGCTCCGAACGCCCAAACCAGAGTTAGAAAAAATTCTAACCATACTCAGCGAGGTCGGCATTCCTGAAAAACTTTTTCACCGTACGGATTCACTTTCAGGCGGTCAGCAGCAAAGAGTGGCCATTGCTAGAGCACTCTACCAACAAGCCTCCATTATACTTGCTGATGAACCGGTCTCAGCCGTTGATCCATCTCGCGCGCACGCATTATTAGACTGCCTCACCACGCTAGCAGAAAAAAATAAGGTTACTCTCCTTTGCTCTCTCCATAACCTCGAGTATGCAAAACGTTTCTTCCCACGCATCATCGGTATGCGCGAAGGCAAAATCCTTTTTGACGGAAAATCTAAAAACTTCTCAGAACTAGACTTTAAGCAGCTCTACTCACTAGACCATGCCTAGTAAAAACTCCATACGCCAGCCCCTATGGTCATGGAGACGGGCTAGCCTGCTGAGCTTCTCACTACTATTGCTTTATTGCATCTATTACTTAGGCCTGGACTTCATCCAACTTCCCCCAAGTGCAGACCCAGTAGCTGCTGCTCGCCAATTTTTCTCAGCAGCATTACACCCTGCGCTTAGTGACCAAAACCCAAGTCTCCCAGCCGACACTACCCCCTTCCTTCAACGCATCATCGAAGGGATGCTTACCACCTTACGCTACGCCTTCATTGCTATGTCCATGGCAGTACCAGCTGGACTTATACTCGGGTTTTTCTGCTCCAGTGCATGGTGGCCACTCAAGCGTCGGCATTCTCACTCATACTCCATCTACATTGTTAGAGCGCTACTAGTCTCACTAAAAACAGCGACCCGGGCCCTGATTACCTTTATGCGCTCTATCCATGAGCTCATCTGGGTTCTCCTTTTCCTAGCCTTCCTTGGAGACTCCCCCATCACCGCCTGTATTGCACTCGCTCTTCCATTCACAGGCACCTTAGCCAAAGTATTCTCTGAACTGATTGATGAACAAAATGACTCTACCAGTAAATACGTTCGTCTGACTGGAGGAAACAGCCTTCAGGCATTTTTCGGAGCTCGCCTTCCTCAAGCCCTTCCGGATCTCATCACCTACACAATGTACCGTCTTGAGTGCGCCATACGCTCTTCAGCGATTCTTGGATTCATTGGTATAGAAACTATAGGACTAAGCATCAATCAGTCTTATGAGAACACCTATTATAATGAAGTATGGACCGAGCTTTATCTTCTTATTATTGTAGTCATACTTTTTGACACCCTTGGCTCCTACGTAAGAAAACGCATCCACAGAGCTCCAGTTTCTCCCCCTCTTTCCAATCAAATAGATTTAGCTTCGCTCAAAAAAAGCCAACCACGCTGGAAAACTTTACCCTATGTATACTTAGGACTGGGGCTTGCGGTCCTCATTTCCTGGTTTTGCGGCGAGTCCCTGGACCAATACCATTCACACCTTAGCCGATGGGATCGAACTCAAACTTTTCTAACTCAGCTTATTCCAGAGCCCGTACGCATCAGCCACCAATGGTCTGATGCGATTCCCTGGTATCAGGAACTCTGGATTTCTAAAGGTAAAGAAGCACTCTCTAATACTTTGGTAATAGCTACATCCGCGCTCTTACTAGCTGCATTGGTAGGCTACGCCCTCGTTCCATGGGCGAGCCGAAATATTTCTAATATCGCACCGTTTCATATTAGGACATCTCGTCCGAATAGAGTGAGCCAAGTACTCTGGAGTCTATTTGGTTTCTCCATGCGGCTCATCTTTCTCATCGCGAGATCCATCCCCGAGTATATCTTAGCTTTCCTCCTAATTGGAATTCTAGGAGCGCATGCATGGCCATTAATCTTCGCTCTCGCCCTGCATAACTTTGGCATACTCGGTCGCCTTTGGGCTGAAGTCAGCGAAAACCATGATGAGCGGCCAGCCCAACAAATCATCGTACGCGGGGGCAACCGGATTCAGTCCTATCTCTCTGGAATCATACCAACCAGCTACAACCGACAGATTCTATTCATTTTTTACCGATGGGAAACCTGCGTCCGCGAATCCACCATTCTAGGCATGCTTAGCCTTAGCTCTCTCGGCTATTATATTACTCAGGAGGCCGCATTTCTGCGCTATGACAGTATGCTCTTTTTCATTCTACTTGGAACTATAGTCATCTTCCTAAGTGACATCCTCTCCGTTAGCCTCAGAGCTAAATTAAAAGGTGCATAAAAAAACTCCAACCTAGCCGAGCTAAGTTGGAGTATTAAAAACTTTATAGTGGAGCTAATTACATTGTCATTCCACCATCACAGGCAACAACTTGCCCAGTGATGTAGCGCGCTTCAGAACTAGCAAGGAAAAGAGTCAAATTCGCAATGTCTTCAGTCTTTCCGAATTCTTTGAGAGGAATGTTTGCTAAAATGCCTTCACGTAATTTCTCATCAAGCTCATCAGTCATGTCAGTAGAGATGAAACCAGGAGCGATTGCATTACAGCAAACTTTACGTCCAGAGAGCTCTTTAGCTACAGATTTAGTAAAACCAATCAAACCGGCCTTAGACGCGGCGTAGTTCGCTTGTCCGGCATTACCAATAAGACCAATCACTGATGCTAAGTTGATGATTCGCGGATCTTGCGCTTTCATAAGATTACGCTGAAATGCCTTCACTGTGTTGAATGCCCCCTTGAGGTTCGTATCAAGAACTGTGTCCCAGTCCGAGTCTTTCATGCGCATGAGAAGACCATCACGTGTCACACCAGCGTTATTTACCAAAACATTGATACTACCAAAGTCAGCAATGATCTGCTTCCCGAGTGCTTGCACAGCATCATAGTTCGCAACATCTACTGCATACGCCTTTGCTGATTCAGGGAACTCAGCATTGATAGCATCAGCAGCACCTTGGCAACTACCTTCGCTACGGCTGATCACTGCCACTTTTGCTCCTTCCGATGCAAACGCGCGAGCGATCGCCTTACCAATACCACGGCCTGCGCCGGTCACTACTACTACTTTATCTTGAAAGCGTGCCATACCTTTCTTTCACATGGATCCAGCAGACTGCCAAGCCATAAGTGCTCTAGCTATCAGCTCACTACCCGACAACAGCCTGTTTTGCCATTGCCTGCACCAAGTCAGGACTGTCAGAAAATGCCACGTAGGGACTCTCCTCTAGCTCCTCCTCCGGCTCACTTTTCTCTTTAGGGTCTATCTCTAGACGACCTAGAAGATCTTCATAATGAACGACCTCAAACTCACCACTGTGATGCTCAAAAATACAGCTTAGTGTCTCCACCCAGTCTCCACTGTTTAAGTAATGCCTATCACCGATCATTTTATCAGCCGGGGTGTGAATATGGCCACAGATGATGCCGTGACAGCGACGCACCACAGCTAGCTCCTGTAGTTTTTCTTCATAACTATCTACAAAGCTCACAGCGGATTTCACCTTCGCCTTCACCGCCTTACTCAGTGAATAATAATCCTTACCTCTCCAGCGACGATAATAGTTATAAAAACGATTCACTCGTAGCAAGAAATCGTACCCCACTGCACCGACATTCGCGATCCACTTATGATTCGTGGAAACACTATCAAATCCATCACCGTGAACCACAAGGTAACGTTCACCGCCCACAGACTCATGGATGCATTCTTTCACGATTTTTATCCCACCAATTTCAAAGGGAAGAATTTTCTCTAAAAAGTCATCGTGGTTCCCGCGTATGTAAATCACTTCAGTCCCCTCTTTTTCCATTTTTTTGAGAAGACAGCGAAGTACCTTGGTATGCGACTTTTTCCACTTCGAACCTCGGCTCAGAGCCCAGCCATCGATGATGTCACCATTCAAATAGATACGCTCACACTTAACTGCCTTGAGAACTTCTACCACCTCTCTCGCCTTACTATCAGAAGTGCCAAGATGAATGTCTGATATAAATAGACTTCGTAATTCTAGCTGACGACGCTTATTCACGCGCCGCTGAGTCACTGGCTTGGTCAAAATCATCTCCTCTAAGTGTCTCTCGAAATCAGAAGTCACTTTATCCCAACTCTGCTCTTTGATCGAGTCGACTGCATTCTCCGCCATTCTGCGACTGTTCAAATGGCTAAGAGCCTGCACGGCCTTGGCTCTAAATTCCTCGGTATTACCGAACTCTGCATGGAGTCCATTTTCTTCATCCTGGATATAGAGAGATGATGCTGCGTAATTATAACTCACCGTCACCAAGCCACTAGCCATCCCCTCTAACAAAACGTTGCCAAAAGTCTCCGTCTCCGACGGGAAAATTAAGATATCAGCAGATGCATAACATTCAGCTAACTCTTCTCCATGCTTTAATCCCACAAAATGCACATTCTTATGTTTCTGTGATAGCGTTTCGCGCATAGGGCCATCTCCCACTACCACAGCTTGTAACCTAGGTTCGATCACTCGCATCTCCTCCACTATGCTCATTGTGAAATCGAGATTCTTCTCAGCAGCTACACGACCAACTATAATTACTACAGGAGAATCGCCCTCAGCTCCCCACTCTTCACGTAACTCTAAAGAACGCGCATCAGGTCTAAATAACCCAACGTCAACTCCGCGACCTAACAACTTCACATTAGAAAAACCCTCTTTCTCTAACATAGCCACAGCATCATGCGAAGGAGCCATAGTCATGTTCGCTTTGGAATGCACACTCTTGAGATAGCTCATCGCCGGCTTCTCCATGTTAGAAAATTTATACTTACTAAAATACTGGTGGAAATTTGTATGAAAACCAGCCGCGACCGGAATATTCATTTCTCGTGCTGCTTTAATAGCGGAGACACCAAGAGGGCTTTCAGTCGCCACATAGATTGCGTCAGGCCTTTTCCGCTTCCACCTTTTGCGTAACTTGATGGGGCTAGGTAAGCCAACACGGACCTCTTTATAACCAGGTAAGCTCACAGCCTGCTTGAGAGTTTGCCCCGATTCACATTGTTCTCCAGTATGGATCACATGGACGTAATGTCCTCGATCTTTTAGGCATTGAGTGAGGCGCCCTAGTGTCATCGCGACACCGTTCACATCAGGAGGAAAAGTGTCGGTTACAAATTCAATTCTCATTAGCTAAAGGATAAATCTCTTTCACTTATAATCACTTATCTCACCACACACAGAACTCACCTGAAACTATTTCGACACACTTAGTAACCTGAAAATGAGACCCCTCCGCCACATCAAACGACAAGCCCCCGCACGCCCGGCAAGAACCAACTGATGAACGCAAACAACTTGATGATCAATTAGTCGCGTAGTACTAATTGTATCTAAACGGATAGACACCCCTCATCTATTCCCATCCACCACTCAATATAGAAAACCCACATTGTGTAACCTATCTTCTATTGTTTTGGTATAGCCTAAGTAAGATTCATTCAATTAAACAGAAATCTACATTCAACAATGAACTTTAAAACGACAATCACCGCTCTCATTAGCTCCGCAGCGCTAAGCTTCGCAGGAGAAACTGAACTCGCAGATATGAGCCCTGCAGAAGGTGCCGTTCCTATATTTGATGGCTCCAGCCTCGACGGATGGGTTCTCACTAACGCGGATCAACCATGGTGGTCAGTAAAAGACGGCTCCATCTCAGGCGGTAGTCTCGAAAAAAACGTGCCATTTAATACATGGCTGGTTTCAGAAAAAGAGTACGAGAACTTTGAACTCACCTTCCAAATCAAAATGATCGATGGTGGCGCCCCGGAGGGTTTACTCAAGAACTCTGGAGTCCAGGTGCGAAGCCACCATAAAGGTAAAAACGTTACTGGTTACCAGATCGATGCTGGTCCCACACACCCAAAACAACTTGTAAACGGTGGCCTTGGCTACTGGGGAAATATCTGGGACGAACACCGTAGAGGCCCACTAGTCACAGCGGAAAACCAAGAATTACTCAAAGAAAGCGTGAAGCAATTTGATGGATGGAATTCTTACAAAGTCATCTGTGATGGCAAGAACATCAAAACATGGATCAATGGCATCCTAGCCCACGACTACACTGAGCCAGATGCTAAGATTCCGGCAAACGGTATTATTGCATTACAAGCTCACAAAGGTGGTAAGTTTCTCGCTCAGTTCAAAGATGTGAAGATCAAAGAACTTCCAGCTACTGCAGACTCCACAAAATGGGGTGACCCAGATATGAGCACAGGTAAGAAGAAGAAAAAACAAAAGCCTTCAAAAAAAACGAAGCCAACAACTACCAAGTAGATAGTTAACTTTTACCCCAATTTTGAATAGCTCAGGTCGTAATAAATCTGGGCTATTTTTGTCTCCCTTGCACGTCATTCATAGTCTAACATAGTTAATCAAACATGGATGCCACCAGACATACTCTGATTCAGCGACTCAAAGACCAAAATGACGAGCAAGCTTGGGAAACATTTACCGAGACCTATGCTAGCTACATCGCTGTCGTGCTCGTAAAAGTTGGCATTCCTCGACACGATCTCAACGATCTGAAACAAGATGTTTTACTCAAGCTGTGGCAAAAACTGCCCGATTTTGAGTACAATGCGACTAAAGGGAAATTCCGCTCATGGCTCTGGCTAGTGATACGAAATACAGCCTACAACCACTTATCTTCTAAGCTGAAACAGGAACAGAGAGTCGAACTCTATTTCACCAAAGACGGATGCACTAACAATGAGCTTTCACCGGAACTAGAAGCATTGATGCAAGAGGAGTGGAAGGCATTCATTACTCTTCAAGCGATGGATTCGTTACGAGGAAAGTTTGCAGAACAGAATATCGAAATTTTCAGAGAATCCCTCAAGGGCACCTCTAGCGAGGAACTAGCTGAGCGATTTGGAGTCAAACGCAATACAGTCAACCGAGTCGTTAGCAGAATTAAGGAGCGCCTCGTCATCGAAATTGCCCGACTTCGTCAAGACCTAGAATAGTACCGATGCACGATCCCGACCCAGACGAATTGTCGCGCGAGTTTATCGATTTCTATGACGACATTGATACCCCTATCGATTTACTCAGCGAAACTCGCTATATTGACCGGGAGTTTATAGCCGAGGGAGCCGTCAAAAATGTCTACAAAGTTTATGATAGCCATTGCTCTCGCTCCGTCGCTCTCGCACTCATAAAGGACAACATCTTCAGTCTAGAACAATCCGTTGACTTCATCAGAGAAGTGCAAACGACAGCGACTTTAGAGCATCCTAACATTATAAGGATTTACGACATCGGACTCAAAGATGGGAAACCATGGTTCACGATGGAATATCTATCAGGAAGAAATTTAGAAGAATACCTCTGCACTGGTCCTACCCACTCCCTCTTCGAACGTCTCGATATCTTCCGCCAGCTTTGTGATGCCGTAGCCTATGCCCACTCACATGATATTCTTCATCTCGATCTCAAACCCCAGAATGTCAATGTGGGGGAATACAGACAAATAAAACTCTGTGACTGGGGGATTTCCTCCAGCATTTCAGAGCATTCATTGGGAGACCTCAACCGAGCTCAAACTACCCATGGTTATATCAAGGGATCGCCTGGATACATGGCTCCTGAACAAACCCTAGCCGACTACAAAAAACACCCAACTGCTGATATCTACGGCCTTGGATCCATGCTTTATTTTTTACTCACAGGCTCAGCCCCTGTTGACGGAAGCACTCCAGAAGAGCTACTTAAAAACACGCAGAGCAATAAGCTTAATACCTTAGACCACCCATCTATTCCTGCGCGGCTAATTACAGTTCTTAGCAAGGCTCTCGATACTGATCCTAAAAACAGATATGAATCCGCTGCCGAGCTAAAAACTGAAATAGAGAACTTCCAAAGTGGTTATGCCCTCGAAGCTGAATCTTCCTCTTTTCCCACTCAACTTAAGCTATTCATTCGCCGTAATAAAACTCCTTCACTTGTAGTTGGCTGCTTGCTCGTTCTACTCACCGCTTTTACTACTTACTACATTTCTGAAATCACTCTCGAAAAAAATAAGACTCAAGTCGCTCTAACAGAAGTGGAGCATCAGCGATTAAAATCTGAACAAGCGAAAGAAGAGGCTGAAGACGCAAAGTCGATCGCAGAAGACGCGCTAGAAAGCTATCGAAAAGAACAGCTCGCACTCAATGAAACAAACAACGAGCTAGCCGATATCCTCATCGACGGGAACTTATTAAACCTACGCTCTTTCCAGTTTGAGAAAGCTCTCGAAACAGCCCTTGCAGCGCATGAAAAGAAGCCGACACCTCTCACGCAAATGCGGATCTCCTTCTCAGCATTTGTCCTGCAGAAATTCGACATCGCAGCGAAATATTCAGAAGGGATTGAAAATAAAAAACACAAAACCGTACACAAGCTGGCTTTGAAATTTGCAGGCAAGCCTACTCCATTAGGAGTATCAGATTGTATTGAAATTTATGATTCCCTTGGTGTGGGATACGCGAACCTCCCTATTTATTTCTTAGATCAATGCTCACAAACACTCTCTCCCTACCAATTTTCTAAACTGTTGGCTCATGTCCTTAAGAAGAACAATAAACGAAAATCCATTAATTTCATCTATAGTCCAAAACTCCAAAACCTCAACCTGAGTGGTAATGGTAACCTGAATACCACTCTTGAGATTACCTGGAACCAACAGCGAAAATACGAGTACAATCTCCTCAGCCTACTTCCCATTAGGACGCTTACTGTCGATAACTCATTCTATAATCGCAGCCAGAGCTATAGTTCAAATATGTCCAAAGATTTTAAGGTGAACTACCGCTAAGCCTCGCAACCTTAAGAACTCTGCTTCTTTGAAATTTCTTACACTTGCAGTTCTCAGCAAACCCATATAGGAAGCCAGCATGTCCAGCACACTTGGCCAAATTTTCAAAATTTCTACATGGGGTGAATCTCATGGCGTCGGAGTCGGCGTCAATATAGACGGTTGCCCGCCGCTTCTTGAAATCACCCAAGAAGACATTCAAAAGGAACTCGACCGTCGCCGCCCAGGCCAATCAGACATCGTGACCCCTCGTAAAGAAGGTGATGTGTGTGAAATTCTTTCTGGCGTTTTCGAAGGTAAAACACTGGGTTCACCGATCGGAATTCTTGTACGTAATCAGGATCAACGTCCTTCTTCATACACAGAAATGAAGGACAAGTATCGTCCTTCTCATGCGGATTACACCTACGATGCCAAGTATGGTATTCGCGCGTGGCATGGTGGTGGTCGTGCATCTGCGCGTGAGACCATTGGACGCGTTGCCGCTGCAGCTGTTGCTAAAAAAGTCATCGACTCTATCTGCCCAGGCATCGAAGTCATCGCTTACGTAAAATCTATTAAGCATCTCCAAGCTAATGTTGACCCTAACACCGTCCAGTTTGACGATGTAGAGTCAAACATAGTTCGCACTGCTGACCTTGAAATGGTCGAACCAATGATCGATCTTATCAAGGAAGTCCGTGGCCAAGGAAACTCTGTCGGCGGAGTCGTCGAATGCGTAGTGCGTAATTGCCCTGCAGGCCTCGGCGCTCCAGTCTTCGACAAACTCGAAGCAGAGCTCGCGAAGGCGATGATGTCTATCCCTGCTACTAAAGGCTTTGAAGTTGGCTCAGGCTTTGGGGGCACTCAGCTCACCGGAGCTGAACACAATGACCACTTCTACATGGAAGGCGACAAAGTCCGTACAAAAACTAATAACTCTGGTGGTATCCAGGGTGGCATCTCGAACGGTGAAAATATCATCTTCCGAGTCGCCTTCAAACCGACTGCTACCATCATGACCGAGCAGCCAACAGTCGACACTGACCACAAGGAAACTGAGCTCAAAGGTCGTGGCCGTCATGACGCCTGTGTCCTTCCTCGTGCAGTACCAATGGTCGAAGCCATGGCTTATCTTACCTTAGTAGACCACCTACTTCGCCAGCGCGCACAGACTGGTAATGTCTAATTAACTAATAGAACAACTTTCAACACCCTGCATTGGCAACTCTGCAGGGTGTTTTATTTTACAGCTCGAGAAAATGAAACTTTGCGCCCTACTCTTTTTCCTCAGTCTTTGCTCGGGTTTAGCTCAGGAACTCACCCCGCGTCGCTGGAGCCACCTTCCAGTTGATACAAACATTACTGGTATCGGCTATGCACATACAAAGGCAGACATTTTTCTTGATCCAGTCTTGCAGGTCGAAGACCTAGAACTCGAACTTCAAACTGTGGCTATACGCTATATCCGCACCTTCGATTTCCTAGGTAAATCCTCACGATTCGAACTCGGCCAAGGCTATCAAGATGGCATGTACCGCGGTATCCTCAAAGGCGAAGAGGCTTCCGTGTATCGACAAGGCCTGACTGACACAGTCCTTCGCTTTTCGTCTATTCTCTATGGAGCCCCTCCACTAAAAGGTAAAGCATTCGCGGAATACCGAAAATCTGTTTACCAAAGTGACACCATGGTCGGAGCGGCAGTTATTCTCCAACTACCAACAGGAGCTTACTCAGAAGATCAGCTCATTAATATAGGTTCCAATCGCTTCACCATTCGCCCTCAAGTTGGCATCACCCACCAATGCAAGAAATTCACTTATGAAGCATCTGCATCGGCTTGGATTTATACTGACAACGACGATTTCTGGCAAGGTTCAGAACTCCAACAAGACCCTTTCTGGGCATTCCAGACTCATGTTATTTACACTCACCAACCAGGTGTATGGGTAAGCTCAAGCATAGGCTATGGTATCGGTGGACAAAGTGAAATCAATGGCAACAACAAAGACGATGCAGGTGAGAACCTAGCCTTCTCACTTGCTGCAGGTTATTCGTTCACCCGCCAATTTGGTGCGAAAATTGCCTACGTGGGCACCCGCACACAGACCGATAAAAGCTTCGATAGTAACACCCTAGCTGCTGGACTTTCTTATGTCTGGTAGCCACTTTCCCGCTCTTTAACATCGACTCCCACCGCTGCCTAATATTTCATTCATCTTAATGAATTTTGGTGAAATTGGCATCTCAGGTTTGATCCTTATTGTGGTCATTGCCTTTGCAGCCTTTGGTTTCGCCAAAGGGGCATTAAAAATGCTCTATGGATTTTTCTGCCTACTGGGCACATTGGTAGCTGCAGGAGCTGGCTATAAGTTTGGCTATCCGGCCCTCTTGGGTATCTGGCCTACGATGCCCGAGTATGGGGAATATGCCTGCGCCTTAGCAGCCGCTATAGCCGCCTTTTTGTTATTAAAAACAATTACGGACTTTTTCTCAAATCCATTTTCTAATGAAGAGGAGCGTAAGAAAGGCTCCGGAATCACCGGGCTACTTACTGGCTTTGCGATGGGTTTCGTACTTTGCTTTTTCGGACTAAATAAACTCGTAGATAAAGGCACTCGAGCCGAAATCGACTACTGGATAGCACAAGCGACAGAAGCAGCTCCCGAAGAGCTCCCCGATCTAGCCAAACTCAAATACGACATAGTAAACTCTCCCATAGTCATTCAAGTCACTCGACTTTTCGACCTCAACAAAAGCGCGAGCCAAAACCTTTCTAAGCTCGTCATCATGCAAGTGGTGGCACCAGATAAGATCAAACAACTCTCGCAAGATCCAATCATCGCAGAGACCCTTCAGCACCCAAAAATTCAGAACCTACTGCAATCACAAGAAGTTCGACTAAGTATTGAAAACGGTGACACCTCCGCTATTTTAACCAATCCAGAGTTCACCAGCTTACTCGAAGATCCGGAACTGAATGATGCAATCGCTCAGATCGATATTGAACAAGCGCTCAAGCTCCGCTAGACCATCACCAACAAAGCACAGGTGCTGACCCACCTCATTTCAATTTCTAACTTATAAATTTCAAATTTAGTCATGCCAAGAGAAGACTACATCGCCACTATCGGCCTAGAAGTTCACTGCCAAATCACGGCGGAGAGTAAAATGTTCTGTTCCTGCCGCGCTGGTTACGGTCACGAACCTAACACCAATGTATGCCCAGTTTGTCTTGGCCTACCTGGTGCTCTTCCAGTTCTTAACAAGCACGCTATCGAGCAGACTATTCTCGCGGGCATGCTCCTCAACTGCACAACTCCGGAAATCTCTAAATGGGACCGTAAGAATTACTTCTATCCGGATATGCCAAAGAACTTTCAGCTAACTCAGTTCGACCTCCCTCTCTGCGGCGGCGGCGGCGTACCACTCTACGATCTCGCTTACCACAAGGATATTCAGAAAAGCATTCCGAACCCAGGTAAAGTAGTGAAGATGAACCGCATTCACCTCGAAGAAGATGTGGCTAAATCTACTCATCTTGCGAACGCTTCTACTATCGACTATAACCGTGCTGGCACTCCACTCATGGAGATCGTCACCGAGCCAGATCTCGACTGTGGAGAAGAAGCATATGCTTACCTCAAGTCACTCCAGCAGATTCTTCAGTATGGTAAAATTTCCGATGCCGACATGGAAAAAGGTCAAATGCGCTGTGATGTAAACATCTCCGTTCGCAAAAAAGGCACAGACGAACTCGGCACCAAGCTAGAGATCAAAAACCTCAACTCCATCTCAGCGGTACGTTCTTCCATTTACTACGAAATCGACCGTCAGATCGAAGAACTTGATATGGGTATTGAGCAAATCCAAGCAACACTCCGCTGGGATCCTAGCACTGGTCAGACATCAGTCATGCGTATCAAAGAAGATTCCCATGATTACCGCTACTTCCCTGAGCCTGACCTCCTTCCAGTGAACACAGTAGATCTCGTTGAAAAAATGAGACCTTTCGTCCCTGAGCTTCCACACGACAAGCGCGACCGTTTCGTTGCAGACTACGGAGTCTCTGAATACGATGCTGGGGTACTTACTAGTGACTTGGTTCTAGCAGACTACTTCGAAGCTGCAGCTAAGGGCTCCAAGTTTGGCAAAAAGATTGCCAACTGGATTATCAACTCCGTCCTAGGAAAACTCAATGAGACCTTCCTCACTATCAAAGAGAACCCGCTCAAGCCTGAATCACTCGGCGGACTGGTTGATCTCATCGAAGCAGGAACCATTTCTAACAATCAAGCGAAAGAAGTCTTCACTGTACTCTGGGATGAACCAGAGAAACAGCCAGCTGATGTAGCCAAGGCTCTCGGATTCGAACCTGCTGACAACTCCGAAATTGAAGGGATTGTCGATGAACTCATCGCCGCGAACCCTGAAAAAGTGGCTGAAGTCAAAGGAGGCAATGCAAAAGCAGCAAACTGGTTCACTGGACAAGTAATGAAAGCATCTAAAGGAAAAGCCAACCCAAAGATGGCCACTGACCTCGTGCGATCAAAACTCGGCTTCTAACATTCATCCTAAAAGGCGTGCTCGCGTAGCACGCCTTTTCTCTTTATCCTCATAACTCCTATGGCAAAAAAAACTCCTAGCAGCCTAATTGAAAAAATCTCCATGGCGGCAGCTGTGCTTCTGTTAGTCGCTGTTGCCTCATTTTTTATTAGCTACTTCTATAAGTCCTACGAAGTTACTAGTGAAGCCAGCTACGCTGATAATCTACCCGCTACCGGTAAGTTTGCCGGTATCGAAAGCATAGTAACTCATTGGCAAGAAGACCCCATCACTAAGAAGGTTTTCCCATACGCCACTATCGCCCTCGAACCTGACAGTACTTCAGGTTCACTTCGTGCCCTTTTCGGAAAAAATAAGGATCTCAATGATTTAGATCAGACCGTGATTGGAGATCCACACACCCTTCAGTTTAGCCAAGGAAAATTCAACAACGGTACGAACACAATCACCATTAAGTGCTCTCAAGGGCTTTCTGACTTAGCTGAATATCTAGGTTATAAAGACCAAGAACTCTACCGCTGGACGATCCGAGTCAGTGAGTCTTCTAAAGATCAGCAGAGCTCCTCTGCATTCTCTGCTCTAGCTCACGCGCCTATTGAGCCTAAGCTAGTTGAAAAGGACTCCTAAACGAGTAAGCTTTCAGCCATCGCTCTCGCTTGTACGCCGTCTCCGCCACCTAACATTCTTACTAGTTCAGCAATGCGCTGTTCTCCAGTCACAGCGACTAATGTGGATCGAGTGCGCCCGCCTTCAACCAGCTTTTCCACCACGAAATGCTCAGCGGCCACAGCAGCAACTTGAGGGAAATGCGTAATAGAGACAACTTGATGTTTCTGCCCTAGCACCGCCATTTTCTCTCCCACTGCACGCGCAATCTCACCGCCAACATTGGCGTCAATCTCATCAAACACCATCAGCGGTGTCGCATCTTGTTCAGCCAAGGCACTTTTCACAGCCAGCATCACACGTGAAATTTCACCGCTCGAAGCAACTTGTCTCAGCGGCTTGAGTGGCTCACCAGGGTTGGGTCCAAACTGGAAATCCACACCTTCTAACCCATTGGCGCTCGCTTCTGTATGTGGCACAATATCTAACTCAAATGAGGCCTGCTTGAAGCCTAGCTCTTTGATATGATGCGCTATTTCTTTCGCCAGCTTAGGAGCAAACTTCTTGCGCTTGGCTCCTAACTTAGCTCCAGCAGTTTGAACCTTATCGGCTAGGCTCTGAACCTCAGATTTGAGTGCATCTATCTTATCTCCACGGTTCTCAATCGTATCCAGGCGCTCACTTGCCTTAGCGTGATGCTCTAGCACGTCTTCAAGACTTGGACCATATTTACGCTTCAGTGTTTCAAAAGTGTTAATTCTATTCTCTAAAGCCAATGCTTCAGAGGGATCGATATCTAGTGACTCACTATAGTCAGCCATGCTTCGCTCTAGTTCCTGAAGCTCTACAATCGCGGAGTATAGACCACCGAGAAGTTCTACCGAACCGCTGTCAATATGTTCTAACTCTCTCGCGAGTTTCTGCACTTCGCTGAGTCGCTCGTTCACTTCATGTGCTAAAATACCAGCAATCTGCCCTGAGCATTCAACCAAACGCGTGCTATTAGAAGCCCTCTTATAGCGCTCTTCTATCTCAGACTCTTCAGCGGGTTTCAGTTCCGCTTCATCTATTTCATTTACCTGGAAACGCAGCAGATCTATTTCCTGCTCGTTCGCCTGTTCACTTTTCTGAAGGCTCTCAAGCTCAGAACGCTTCGACCGCCATTTGGCATACACTCCCCGGTATGCTTCCCTCTCATTTTGTACAGACGCATAGGCATCTAACATCGCGAGTTGTCGCTCTACCGAAAGTAAGGATTGATGATCATGTGGGCCATGCAGGTCGACCAGATGCTCACCAAGACTTTTTAAAACGTTAATTGTGGCCGAGCTATTATTCACCCATTGTTTATTAGAGCTCTGACCTAGAACTCTCCGGATAATTAGCTGATTCCCATCACAAGCTTCAATTCCGGCATCTTCAAGAATCCGGTTGATCTCTCCTACATTCTTTAACTCAAAAACAGCCTCTACCGTGCAGGAACTCTCTCCAGTACGAATCATTCCCTTCGTCGCACGCTCACCTAACACGAGCTTTAAAGCTCCAACGATCACTGACTTACCAGCACCAGTCTCCCCTGTTACTCCAATAAGGCCCTTACCTAACTGCCAGCTCAATTGATCTACAAGAGCGAGATTTTTAATAGAGATATGTGTTAACATAGTTTGATGATGCAGCAGACTAAACAGCCGATATTGACTTAGCAACTGCACATCACTTCGAAATGACCCTTTTCAAATGGCACTTCTCACACCTAAGATGACTACGTATTGAAAACGACTCTCACCTTTCTTGGCACATCGACTTCTGTAGGCATCCCCGTGATCGGATGCGATTGCTCAAGCTGTACTTCTGATGACCCTAAAAACGATCGCATGCGTGCATCTGTACACATTCAGACCAGCACACATTCTATCTTGATCGACTCTGGCCCAGACCTCCGCCAACAAGCACTCCGTCATAATTTACGTAAGGTTGACGCCGTCCTCTACACCCACTGCCATCTTGACCACATTACAGGTTTTGATGAGCTCCGCGCATACTGCTGGCGACGAGATACCCCACTCCCCATGTATTCTAGTAAGGCATGTCTCGATGAACTCGCTCGAATCTTTGCTTGGGCATTCACGCCTAAAAATGTCTATAAAGGTTACATTAAGCCAGCTGCAAATCCGGTCTCCCGACCATTCATGTTAGGCCAAACCAAGATTACTCCACTTCCTGTGCTCCACGGCTCAGTGGAAACGATAGGATTCCGCTTCGATGAACCCGGACAACCCAGCATAGCCTACATTCCTGACGTCAAAGAAATCCCTGAAAGTACACTAGCCCTCCTCACTGGCCTTGATCACTTTATCATCGACGGACTCCGACCAGAGCCACATCCCACACATCTGTCGATCCAAGAATCGGTTGAGATCGCACAGCGCATTCAGCCAAAACAAACATGGCTGACGCATATCTCACACGAAACAGACTACTTAACAGAAGAATCGAAACTCCCTTCAAATATTCGTTTCGCTTACGATACCCTTCAGTTAGACTAACGCGTCGTTGTATATGAAATACCTAAGCATTCTTTTATTAGTCCTCAGCTCAGTTTGGTCGATAGCCAAGCCAAGCATCGACCCCACCTCTATCGCTATTCTCTACAATAGTAATATGAAGGAGTCTTCCGAACTCGCATTCTATTATGCAAAACAGAGGAACATCCCCTTAGATAATCTCGTTGGCCTCGACACTCCAAATTCTGGTCATATCAGCCGTGAGCAATATCAGAAAACTATCGAAGGCCCATTACGTCGCCACTTCAGCCACAACCGCTGGTGGAAGCTTCAAAAAACTAGCGACGGATTCATTATCCCTACTGACAGCAAAATCCGCCTCCTTGTCTGCGTCTATGGCGTACCGTTCGGTATACAACAGGTCGCCATCCCTAAAGAAGAAAGTGATAAGCTCCACATCATTGAACGCTCTAACAAAGCTGCTGTTGATTCCGAACTCAGCACATTTGGCGTCCAAAATTTACCACTAAAAGGTGCAGTACCTAATCCTTACTTCAAACAGAACACCAGCTTCCCAAACGATAAAAAATTCATCCCCTATGTCATGGTGGGCCGTATCGATGGTCCGTCACCAGAGATAGCCAAACGTCTCATCGATGACGCTATCGCTACAGAAAAACAAGGACTCTGGGGCATGTGCTATCTCGACCAAGCGCTGAAAGGAGCTAACTATCAGATTGGCGATGATTGGTTAGAGAACATCTATCAATTCAATTGGGAAAAAGGGATTCCCACCGTCATTGATCGCAATAAACAAACCTATCTCACAAATTACCCAATGCGTGATGCAGCACTCTACTATGGATGGTACACCTCGCACAAAAATGGTTTCTTGTTAGATCCTGAGTTTAGATTCAAAAGAGGAGCTGTGGCAATGCACCTACACTCATTTAGTGCCAGCAACTTACGCAACCTCAAAACAAACTGGGTAGGACCCATCTTAAACGCTGGCGCTGCAGCCACGGTAGGCAATGTGTATGAACCCTACCTCGACCTCACGCATCATTTTGATATTCTCAACGAGCGCTTAATTGAAGGCTACACTTTCATCGAAGCAGCCACTATGTCCATCCCTGCTTTCTCATGGATGAACGTCTCTATTGGCGACCCTCTATATCAACCATTTAAGCACATCAGTAGTTCTGGTGAAGTGGCAGAAGAGGACAAAACCTATCGCGCCATTAGCCTCGCATTCAGAGCATGGAAGGATGATGATGAAAAAATCAGTCGCCGACTACAGACTGCCGCTATTCAGAAAAATGATGCACGATTTTACGAAGTCTTAGGTCTATGGAAGCTTTCTAAGAAAGACAACAAAGGTGCTCTTTCATTCTTCTACCCAGCTTTAAGTAAGTACCCAGATGCTAGTGACAAAATTCGCACAACACTACATCTCGCTAATCTATTCCGCAGCGAAGGCCAAAAGGCGCAGGCCGTTGATGCTCTTGAATCGATCGTAATTGGCAATGAAAACGAACCTGCTGCCAAGGCGGTCAAAGCTATGCTGAACATACTCAACCCGCCACCGCCTCCAGCCGCACAACCTAGAAAGCCGGATAGCACTCAAAAATAACTGTAGCCCTATTAAATACTCCCAATGCAATGCTACTCCCAACTCTTACATCACAGCTTCCCCACTCTCCTCGCTGAAGCTCCACCACTGGAACTTCCCGACGAGCTCAGCCTCCAAGCTCTCTGGTTCAATGGTCAGTTCGGCCGCGAATTTACCAGCACCACTGGACAGGCAGTTAGTATAAGACAATTTGGTTTCTGGAATCGTACTGCTGGTCCAGACTTTCTACATTGCTCCGTAGAAATCGACGGCATAAGCTCATCGGGCCCTATCGAACTAGACACCCACGCCAGCGATTGGGTTCAACACGGCCACGACACCAATCCAGTATTCAACGATGTCATCCTGCACGTCGTTTTAAATGACTCTGTTCCCACCCAGTTCTCTAGGACTGAAAATCATAGTGATATCACCAAAGTTGTCATCCCTATCGACCTTGTTAGAGAAGCTCTGCAACACCCACGTCACGCTAGCGCGACAGCACATATCGGAAGGTGCTATCAACCCCTCGAACAGCTCTCAGATGACTCTGTAGATTCACTGCTAAAAAAAGCAGCTAAACATCGATGTCAACTAAAGGCTAGACGGCTAAACAGAATTCAAGAAGTGCACGGAAGTGATCAAGCTCTGTGGATCGCAATAGCTGAAACCCTAGGCTATCGACCTAATAAAAATGCAATGAGCCAACTCGCTCAAAGGCTTCCCATTCATTTTCTTAAACAGCATTCGCCAATCAGTTCAGCCCTCTTGTTCGGCACAGCAGGCTTCTTACACCCAGATATTCACAAAGACGCCCCTGCCGACTCGCAGCAATGGTTAGAAGAATTATGGCAATCATGGTGGCAGCACCGCCAACAACACGAACTGAGCTCTGCAAGGTCTATCAAATGGAGCTTCACAGGTATACGACCTATCAATCACCCACAGCGCCGACTTGCAGCCCTCGCATTAATTGCACAGCACTGGCCGACCTTCCGTAAACTCAGTTCCCAGTCCGATCGCTGCATGGAGTGGCTCGGACAGCTCACTGATCCATTTTGGTCTCATCACTACACCCTCACATCAAAACGCAGTGACAAGAAACTCTCCCTAATCGGCAAGGACAGAGTGCGTGACCTGTTAATCAATCACCTTCTCCCACTTCGCATAGCGGAGGGAGATGATAGAGCGTGGAATCAGTATCTCAGCTTTCCCGCTCCTGCTCTCAGTGAGTCAGTCAATCGGGCATCAACTCGCCTCTTCGGTCAGCGCCCCGACAAAAAGAAGTGGCTTCGCTACGCTTGGCAGCACCAAGCACTGCTCCAAATTTATCACGATTTCTGTCTCGAAGACGTCACTGAATGCGAAAACTGCCCATTCCCAGAGCAGCTAAAACAATTCAGTTAGTCTTACTCTCCAATTCTCATTTCTTCCTAAAATTCATATCCAACACCGATTTCACAGGCGCAGCAGCTTTAGCTTTTACCGTGATTGGTCGACGATGGATGAAAGGAAACACAGAAAATCCCCAAATAATGCTGACCAATACCCAGCAGAAGGCCGCGTAGATGTGGTGCGTCGTTCGTATAGCGGGCATGAAGTCAGCTGAAACCCTTGTTGCCATTGCTAACAATAAAAGCGCAGTACTTGCTACGAGGAGCTTACCCCAGCTCTGAAACTCCCCCCCCTGTCCACTGTGCCCATAAATGACGCGTGTGCCCACGATCATAGCGATGAGCCCGAACCCGCCAATGTAGAGCGTGTGCTCTAGTGCGATTCGTTGCTGGTCTAGCACGCCGATAGCGACCATCCCACCAAGCAGGCAAACAATTCCCGCTCGCAGTGAATACGCCATCACGCCCTTCGTTCCAGTGCGCTTAAGCCAGCCACTTTCTTTAATCAGCCAGATGAAACAAACTAGAAATCGTGTCCACGCCATAGCTCGTTGCTGTCCATGCACCTCGACCCAATAAGTGAGAAGAATCAAAACACCGACAACAATACTTTCTCCAGCTTTTACTCGCCAAGCCTTAGTACTTTTTATTCCCTCCTTTTTCACTCCCAGCACCATTGGAAAGAAGAAGCTCCCTATTCCTAAAATGGGTAACAAAATGAACGCCTGATAGAGCAAGCGCTGCGCAAACACAGTCACATAAAAGTGTTCTGATGGCACAAAAAACGCCCACCACGCAGCCCCAAAAACTCCACATAATATACCCATGACGGCCAGTACCATTTGTGGAGCCGTTGCAGACTTGCGTTTCTGAAATCGCGTCCAGAAACAAACTAACATGAAGCTCAGACTAACTGCAAAAATTCCGTCACCTAGCTGATTACTTCCAGCACCGTGAGCGATGCAATAACCGAAATAACCCAACACCAAACTCATCACTTGCCATAATTTCAGTGACGGCGCAGAAAGCATTTTAGGCATCGCCGTCCCTAGAAAGCCAATGGCGTAACCACCGACAAACCCCTCAATCATTAATCGCGTGTGAGCCTGTACTGGGTAAAACTCAATACACTGCCAGTAGAACAAGGGCCACAGCATGACTCCCACTACTCCAGCCAACAGCGCCATCGGAAAAAACAGCCGATAGGGCTCGGCGGCGACAAGTTGTAGCTTTGTACTCACAACTCTTGTTCTATGTCATCGAACACAGCCAAAAAAGAGAATTCCAGCTATGTGCATATTTCGTATCTAACGACACAAAAATTGCTCAACTCCTAGCTACATCGCAGAAAACCGACAAGGCCTACGACCCTTTACCGCTTCAAATAAAAAGTAGCCCATATTATGAGCTACTTAAATGATATAGAGAGTGATTAGGACGCCTTCAGCTGTTTCTTTTTTGCGTTTTCGTACCACGCATAGCTGATTCCTAGAACCATCACTAGCACTTCAAGCGCGTAGAATGACCAGATTGCTTTCAGTCCGTCACCGGCAGTGAAACCATAGTTGTGGAGACCAATGCTTAAGAAATTCACATGCCACCATGAGAAAGTTACTAAAATAGCTCCGAATACAGCACAAATGTGGATTCCCCATTCTTTAATGTACCCAGCCATCCGTGCATGCAGAATAATCAAGGTCCAAAGCACAATAAGTAGCGCTCCATTTTCCTTTGGATCCCAGCCCCAGAAACGGCCCCAGGAATCGTTCGCCCAGACACCACCGAGAATGGTTCCGACCAAACTAAAGAAAAGAGTGAAACACACACCGCCGTACACGATACGTGTCATGAAGCGACGGAACGATTTGTCGCCTTCATCGATATTGAATAAGCGTGCAAAAATATACACATGCGCCAAGCCGGCAGTGAGTAGACCGCCCGCATAACCGATCGTGATCGTGGTCACATGAGTCGCTAACCAGAAGTTCGAGCGTAACACAGCGATAAGCGGGTTCATTGGGTCCACGCCCTTAGACTCTTCATACCACATCGCCAGGAACATTCCTAGGGCTGCTAGGAAAAATGCCAGACCTAGACACACACCACGTTTCGTCACCCATTCGATGAATGCTAAGACAATGATAGCAATCGCAGTGATGAAAGGAATGGTATCGTAGAGGTTTCCTACTGGCGGGCGCCCCATCAAAATACTTCTGTGGATAATACCAGCCACAACGAGAACTGTGCCGATGACTAACAAGACCCATCCGATACGGTTACACACACGGCCCCAGCGGGTCGCAGGTGAGATCCAGCCAAAGGATACTACGAGAAAACCCAATACAAATGGTGTGAGTGATCGGTAGAAATAATCCATACGGTAGTACGCCATTTCGCCCTTGAGAGTAGCCCCTTCGCCACGCTCATCCATAAGAGCATAGACCTTGATTTTGTATGCTTTGACTGCTTCTAACAAACCAGCTTGACCGCCCTCTTCATAAGCAAGTGCTAAGGTCTCCATCTCTGTGAGATACTCTAACTGATCTTCATCAGCATCCGTCTTGAACTGCATGTACTCCATCAGCCAGTTATCACGCTTTGGCCAAATTGAGTTCTTGTCATCCAGAGATGGCATCATAGCGACTTCAGAATACACCGAGTCTCCCACCCGGATCGCTATGTTTGTTGCCACAGCTTTTAGGCCGTCTGCTCCATCAGGTGATTGCTGCGCACTGCTGGCGAATAGTGGAGCGAGCTGATTCCAACGCTTCACCCAAGAAGAAAATTTCTGAAGTTCATCAGTAAGAGAACTATCCTTATCCGCCATGCGCGAACGCACAGGTGAGAAATGCGAAGTTAATCCAATGTAATTTCTTATATTGGTATCCAGTCCGATAAATTGATCTTCAATGATGTCTAACTCGACACCTTCTTGCTTTTTCGTAAGTAGATCAGTTCGTAGACGATCAAGCTCAGCTAGATAAGGCTGAAAGTCCTTAAAACTGTATCTATCTCGGCGCTTCTTATTTGTATGATCCACTCCAATGAGGTCGAGCACATTGGCATCTTCGACTTGGAACACAGCCATTTCGTTGGCTAACTCCTCACGGAACATCGCATCCAGAATCCATTCCGTTGGAGTCAGTTTAAACTTCTCATCACCAGACTCGAAACGCACCTTGCGCTTACCGTTGACAGCTAGAAGCTCAAAACCAGCCCAAGTAGAAATCGGTTTAATGCGTCCACCGTCCTGTACAGGTAATGAAGCAAACTCTTGAACTAACTCACTGTCCCAAGCTTCATATCCCTCCACCACATTGGGTGGGCCTTTGATGATCGAATCCTTGGCCGTAGTCATCAAGAGACCGACGACTACCAACAAGGCGAAGACAAATCCGACCCAGCGTCCTAACTTACTTTTGCTCATTTTTGCTCCTTGCTATGCTTGCGGAAACGAATCCGAAAAGTTTAATAATAAAATGCACGAAGAGTGCAACACCACTGACATAGATGGCATACTTCGGCCATTGGTCAGAGGGGTTCGTTTTAATCGTAAATCCAGAGTAGGTAGTGCCATCTCGCACATCCCAAGTTGTCTGGTAATACGTAAGCCCTTTGTAACGAAGCGGCTTATTCATCTCGATTTTGAACTTGAGGGCATCCTTACCATTCTCATCGAGAGCGGTAACATCGCTCTCATAAGTCATTGCCAAACCTGTGCCCGGGTGCTTCTCACCGCGCGAATCATCGAGTCGGATGTCAAAAGGCTGCGGCCAAACTTCACCATGAATTCTGAAGCCATACACCTTGCCATCGATCGTAGCAGTAACGTCGTGACCGACACCTTCATAGAGAAGAAGCTGGTGAGTTTCATCACTTTGCTTTGCTTTAATCGTTACAACACAGGCTGAGAGGTTTTTCTCCTCAAAGCCAGTAGGTGTCTCAGCCATCGCATAATAGCCATCGATAATAACAGCATCTTCAGGCACCTTTCCTTGGACTGGATAGAGTTTCGCGTGAATTAAGTAATCACTCACCACAAGATCAAAGGGCATATTAGGCAGTAAAATCTCTCTACTTTCCGTCGGCTTCCCGCGTACTCCAGCGAGAACATCTGAGTTCAACACCGTTGGGTTCTGCTTTTCCCCCTCTTTGATTTCGGCAACTTCAATAGAAAGCTCAGTAAGACTGTAGGCCGTGTTACCTTTATCACCGATCTCTAGCTCCATGTAGGCTTCACGAGATTGGTGGTATGTCATCGCCCCCCCCACCATCAGCATTACCATACTGAAGTGTGAAACTAAAACAGGAGCATGCTTCCAACCCTTACGAATGCGAAACACCCCACCGATAATCAGGTTTAGGGTGAACAAGGCGCAAACCCAGTAACCACCAGGTAAAAATATGGGTAAGTCGTGACCATTCAGAGTCGGGCGCACCACATAGGCATCGAAGCTAAAGTACTTCCGCAGCGTCCAATAAAGACCACCAGGACCAGTTTGTTCGAGCGTCGAAAGCCAAGTCAGAATAAGCAACAAGACCATGCAGATAATTGCCACATGAAAGCCGCCTAAAAAGGCGAACACGCGTGCGAGAGGATTCGTTGATTTTTTAGCCATCAGCTTATTTCCATTTTAAACTTTTACAGAAGGCGAAGAAGTTTTCGCGTTGCGCTTTTACTTCCTCCGCACTGGCGACCATTTTCACCGTGATTAAATTCCCCCGTGTTTCCACCATCATCCCCAAAAGCGCAGCATCCTCTTTCGTGATCCCTCGCATCCCAGCGAAAGCTCCTTCTGCCTCGATAATCACCCCCTCTTCATCGAAACTCTCAAATGTTTCTAGATCGGCCACCACCACTTCCTTGTCACTACCGAATTGCTTCATCCAGCGCTGGGCATTGTCTTTGATAGCACCATTTGCAATAGACAAATAAACTTCGCCGTCTTCACCGAATTTACAGTTGTAGTCACGAAACTTAGTACTTGGAACGCGACGCCAATCAGCTGGCATGACACCGCCGATATTGCCCTCGTTATCATAATTAGAAATCTCACGTGTCTCAGTAACCTCAATAGGTTGGGTGCTTTCCTGACAGGAGGAAAGCACAAGGAGCGACGCCATCCCTACGGCTATGTTACGGATCTTCATGACTGCTTTGGCGATAATGCGGGAACGACCGACTTGCAAGGGCAATCGGGTATGCTCATTCTCTGAAATCTGGTCTTGTTCTTGCATTGCATTTCTTAAACTCTCCCCCACACTACGCGGCGTGGAACCCATTACTTTCTTTAATCGCTACACAAATAGCATCGAAACCGAGCAGGTCTATGGAGAATCTTTCCTAAAATGGGCCTATGGAAATCCACTTGGAAAAATTGCCCTGCACGCCTTCGTTAAACGTCCCTTCTTTTCCTCTTGGTATGGCAAACGCATGAACGCGCCAAAAACCAAAGAAAAGATCGCTCCATTTATCTTAGACTATCAAATGGATGCAGACGATTTCCTCGATACGCCAGAGAGCTTCCGGCACTTTAACGATTTCTTCTACCGCAAACTCAAACCCGCAGCCCGCCCGATCGCTGATAGCGATATTGTGTTTCCAGCAGATGGGCGCCATCTCGGTTTCCAGAACGCCGAAGAAGTCAGCGGTGTGTTCCTTAAAGGCCAAAAATGGGATCTACACGCACTTATTGGCGACGCCAAGCTCTACGAACAATTTAAAAATGGCAGCCTCGTGCTCTCGCGCCTCTGCCCCGTAGATTACCACCGGTTTCACTTCCCATGTGATGGCACGCCCTCTGAAACGCGCTTGATCAATGGCCCGCTCTTCTCAGTTTCTCCGATCGCTCTGCGCCAAAACCTCGCCTACATGTGGGAAAACAAGCGTACTTGCACGGTATTAGACACACCAGACCTTGGTCGCGTCCTCATTCTAGAAATCGGTGCGACTTGTGTCGGCTCCATCCTCCAAACGTACAAGGCTGGCACCCCAATATCTAAAGGAGCAGAAAAAGGCTACTTCGCCTTCGGCGGCTCCACCACCATCACCATTTTCCAAGAAGGCAAAGTCCAGCTCGCGGACGACCTCCTCAAACACAGCGCTGTGCAGCAAGAACTCTACGCAAAAATGGGGGACATGATGGGAACTTCTCTCTAAGCCCCTAAAATCTACCCCATCGCCCCAAAGTATTTCATATGTGCTGAATGTCTTTAGCGCGCTTTAAGTTGGGCCTCGACTTGAGGATCGATCTTCACCTTACCAACCTTCTGAGCACCTCCTTCAGCAGCTCTTAAAATTGCCGCTGCATCGTGCTTTTTACCGTGACCTTCATAGTTGATGGTCATTCTCGCGCTATTCACTGTATTCACTTCAGCGTGAGCTGGAATTGTTTGTGGAGGAATCCACACTGCCTGGAAAACATTAATCGGCTCAGCTTGCCCATTAGGCCCCTTTACCCACTCCACTGTCGGCACATCTTCATAGCGCCCTGGAATCACCCGTGTAGGAAAATTACTCTCTTGGATATTTTGAGTCGTACTCGGCTCGGCACCATAGAAATACCAATGACCATCAAGCACACTACGCTCAGCGGCTCTTACTTTACAAAAGTACGCACAGCCACTCGGAGCAGGCTGATTATACCCTGTAAACTGAATCTCAAGCTTATCGTCACTAAGTTTACGCTCACTATACCCCCCCCATTTACCTGAAGTTCCAGACCACGGTTTTTCTGGAACTGCTGTTTGCGGCTGATAAAATCTCTCTGCTGGCGAACAGGCTATAGCCATTAAACAGCTGGCAGAAACGAGTAATGTGTTCGGGAATTTCACACCGCAGTCTTAACATTTCATCAAACACCTTCAAGCCCTTGAGCTCCGATGACTCAGAATCGGTCAACAAGCTTTCGTTTTTCTCACTTTTTGCTGTAAAATCACCCCATCTTGGCTTCTCTTTCGTCCACAAAGAAATCTGGAACTCACTGACACGCTGCAGTTGATTCCATTCACCTCTGAGATCACACACCATGTCCATCGAGCTCACACGCAACTTTTCGATCATCGCACACATCGACCACGGCAAGACCACACTCTCTGACCGCCTTCTGGAATTCACTCAGACAATTGCGCAGCGTGATCATCAAGCGCAGCATCTTGATGCAATGGACCTGGAGCGCGAGCGTGGTATCACGATCAAGTCCCACCCGGTCACGATGAGCTACAAAGCTAAAGATGGGAAAACCTATCAGCTTAACCTTCTAGACACACCGGGTCATGTTGACTTCTCCTATGAAGTATCCCGCTCGCTTGCAGCATGTGAAGGCGCTATTCTCATAGTAGATGCCGCACAAGGTGTAGAAGCCCAGACTATGGCTAATCTCCATCTGGCCAACGAGCAAGAACTCCACATTGTTCCGGTCATCAACAAAATCGATCTTCCTTCCTGTGATCTACCTAGAGTACACAAGCAGCTCGAGGACATTATTTGTATCCCTGCATCGGAAGCAATCCCAGCATCAGCGAAGACAGGTATAGGTATTGAGGAAATTCTTGAAGCTATCGTTGAACGTGTCCCAGCACCTTCTCACGAATTCGATGACGACCTCCTCCGAGCATCTGTCTTCGACTCGCTTTATGATAACTTCCGTGGTGTCGTTTCCTACGTTCGCGTCATTTCTGGCAGCATGAAGCGTGGAACTAGAATCAAACTCTTCCACACGGCGAATACTTACGAAATCAAAGAGGTTGGAGTCTTCACTCCATTAATGACCAAACGTGAATCACTTCATGCAGGTGATGTTGGCTACGTCATTGCCAACATGAAGTCAGCACACGATGTAAAAATCGGTGACACCATGACTGAGTCGAACAAAGCCTGCCCGGAACCCCTTCCTGGTTTCAAGGAAATCCAGCCAATGGTTTTCTCAGGTATCTACCCTGTCGACACATCTGACTTTGAAGCTCTCAAGGTCGCTGTAGCTAAGCTACAAATCAATGACGCTGCATTCTCCTTCATGGCGGAGTCCTCAGTAGCTCTAGGTTTCGGTTTCCGTTGTGGTTTCCTCGGCCTACTGCACATGGAAATTATTCAGGAGCGCCTTCGTCGAGAGTTCAACATGGACATCATCTCGACCTATCCGTCCGTTATTTACGAGGTGACCAAAACCAATGGTGAAGATGTCATCGTAGACAACCCATGTATGTTACCTGACGCTCAGCAGATTCAAGAAATCCGTGAGCCTATGGTACGCGTTTTCATCATGACTCCAGGTGAATACATAGGTGACCTCATGAAGCTAGCCATGGACAAACGTGGTGAAATGGAAAACACAGAGACCATTGATGACTTCCGCGTCATGCTTACCTGCACACTTCCTTTAGCTGAAATCCTCGTAGACTTCAACGACCGCTTGAAATCAATGACCAAGGGCTACGGCTCCATGGACTATGAGCACAATGGCTACCGCGCTGCAAAGATGGTGAAAATGGATATATTGATCGCCTCAGAGCCGGTTGATGCCTTTTCAACTATCGTACACCGTGACAAAGCTGAGGGCTACGGCCGCAAACTCTGTGATAGACTCAAAGAAGTGATCCCTCGCCAACTCTTTGTCGTTGCCATTCAGGCTGCTATTGGCGGCAAGATCATCGCCCGCGCATCCATCTCAGCAATGAGTAAAAACGTAACAGCGAAATGTTACGGTGGTGACATCTCACGTAAACGTAAACTTCTCGAGAAGCAGAAAAAAGGGAAGGCGAAGATGAAAGCAATTGGTAAGGTCAATATTCCCCAGGATGCCTTCATCCGCGTCTTGAAGAACGACTAAGCGAAAACCACGTATCGCCCTCTAACAACCACCTTTGATTCTAGTGAACGAAGTTCATCATATCGAACAAGTCCTCATAGATTCACTCGAAGACTTTTCTATTTCCCGCACAGAAAGAAAAGAGCTCAAGGAGCTCTTAGCTGGAATTCACGGAAATGTAGCAGAGCAAGCAAAGGTGCGGCAACTCGCCTTTCGCCTCGCCGCGAAATCGATCGGTGAAATTGGTGAAATGGCCGCCATGGATTGGCTTCAATCGATCATCAAATTGATTTATTCACAGGAAGCTGAAGTAAAATCATCTGCCTATTTCTCCCCCGGCGAAAATTGCCTGCATCGCATTCAACAATTCATCAGGGAAGCGCAAAGCACATTAGATATCTGCGTCTTCACCATCACGGACAATCGCATCGTAGAGAAGATTATCGACGCCCATGCGCGTGGAGTGAAAGTTCGTATCATCTCCGACAATGATAAATCTGAAGATCTCGGTTCAGACTTCGATTACCTTGCAAACAAAGGTATCGCATGCAGAGCAGACCGTACAGATGCGCATATGCATCACAAATTTGCCATAGCTGATGACAATAAACTTCTCAACGGTAGCTACAATTGGACTCGCTCAGCAGCTACTGAGAACAATGAGAATGTGACAATTACTAACCACAAAAAACTAGTCCGTCAGTTCCAGAATGAATTCCTAAGGCTATGGAGTTCACTGAAGTAGCCACCATCGGTTACTGAAAATCTGCAGGTCGTCCAGCTCACTAAGCGTACTCCGTCCGAAACTAGGACTTAGGGAACATCTGGCTTAACTTCGTAGTATCTTCCGAAATTTTCAGACGCTTACCTTCAGCCTCGGCAGACTGAATCACAGCGTCCTTGAGTATTTGGGCTTCGGAACCAACCGCCCCGTTTTTATTCTCTTTACTGATTGCTACCGCAATCCAGCGAAAGTCTGCACTGTTATCTAGAGCTACTTTTACCAGCATGGTCAGAGGAACCGCTAAAAGCATCCCAATCGGCCCCCAAATCCAGCCCCAGAAAATAACGGAAACCACGACTACTAGAGTAGATATACCAAAACGCCGACCTAACAAAGTAGGCTCGAGAAAGTTTCCTAACAGTCCATTAATCATCAAGTAGCCGCCAGCTACAATAACTGCATGCTTCCAGTCACCGTACACTAAGAGAGATAGCAGGACTGGTGGAATACCAGCGATCACCGACCCAATAGCCGGGATATAGTTCAGAGCAAAAGCCAAGATCCCCCAAAGCAGCGGAAACTCGAGGTCTACAGCCCAACAGAGAACACCAGCAAGAAAGCCCGTCATAAGGGAAATCAAAGTCTTTATTCCGAGATAACGCTGAATGTCCTTAGTAGCACTGAGCAAGCGTTGGAGGTTCGGTCCTCTAGCCTCACAAATAGCATTAAAACGGCGCCCAAACATACGCGCCTCGCTCAGCATAAATACAGTGAGAAGCATCACCACAAATGTGGTACCTAGAAACGAAACAAGCTTTCCTAAAAAGTCGGTACCTAACTGAAGCACCTTATTTACTGAAAGGTACTTAAGCAGCTCGTTAGTAAGAATCTCAATACCCTTCCTAGCACTCACATTAGATATAGCGATAGAGTCTTCGACCAATGCTCCATCGAGAATATCACTATCGTCTTCACTAACTATTTCTGCAGTGGGAATGACCAGAGCCTCCGAAACACTTTCAGCGAGCTCACTGGTTTCTTCAGTAGAGCCCTGTGTTAGCATCCCCCAACTATCCATGAGGTTTGAAGTACTATCCGCAGCCTGCTCTACACGGTCTCTAGTGATATCATAATACTTTGTTTCCCACTTCGACTGGAGCTCACCTACAAGCATAATCCCTAGAAGGACCACGCCAGCAAGGAAGGCAAAGTCTACTAAAACTGTTATAAATACAGCGAGCCCACGTGGAACCCGATGCTCTCGGAGCCAGCTAGTAATAGGAAAAGAAACCGTCGCGATAAAAAATGCTAACAAGATAGGAACTACAAAATCAGTAGCAGCCTTCGCTCCTGCTATCACAAGCACAAGACTCGCCAATACAACGAGAGCTTTCGCTGCTTGGACTCCAGGTTCTTTAGTTGCTAGATTCATTAGTTCACTAGGGGTGCCAACTCAATGTGGCAACTCTGTAAGAGTACGCTAATTCCAAGAAAACAACAATCGATACATTCAAACTCAGTAAAAAAAATCCACAGCACATTTCTGTGTGCCACTAACAAAAAAGCACCCACCATGAAGTGAGTGCTTTTAGAAAATTTAGTATAACTATCTTAGGCGATGTTAGTGAAAACATTCTGCACATCTTCATCATCTTCAAGCTTATCGATTAACACTTCGATTTCAGTAATCTGCTCCTCGCTAAATTCAGCGGAATTATTTGCGATGCGCTCAGGAGCAGCTTTAGTAAGCTCTAAGCCCAATTCTTCCACAGCCTTAGATAGCGAACCAAAACTCGTGAAGTCACCGAGCACAACGACTTCTTCGCCCAAGTCTTCCATTTCCTCGAGACCGTGATCAATAAGCTCCAGCTCAATTTCTTCTAAATCTTTATCCTCTGGCTTCTTAAACTTCACCACAGATTTGCGGGTGAACATGAATTCGAGCCCGCCAGTTGGGAGTAGTCCTCCACCGTTTTTATTGAAAACTGTGCGGATGTTAGAAAATGTTCGCGTGTTATTATCAGTAGCACATTCTACCCAAATAAGAACACCATGTGGGCCTTTACCCTCGTAGTTGATCTCGGTATAAGAAACTGCATCTTTCGCTGTTGCACGTGCAATCGCCTTATCGATGTTGTCTTTAGGCATGTTCTCCGCCCTCGCCGTAGCTATCGCAGCGCGGAGCTTGGCATTCATCTCAGGATCATCACCACCCTCTTTTGCTGCCATCGTGATGGATTTACCTAATTTAGGAAACAACTTGGACATCTTGCCCCAGCGTTTCTCTTTTGCTCCTCTTCTGATTTCAAATGCGCGTCCCATGATTTTTATAAATAGTTAAATGAACAAATTGTGTGACTCATTGCTGGCGTTTTCAGCTTCGAATTTCAAGCGTATAAGCCAAAGAATCCATGAAACTTGGCAGTTGAGGCATGCACAGCTGATTTACCGAGTATACTCACACTCACTTAGGTGGGTGCACTGGCTCAATATGATTTGATACAATTTTAAGCTTTTTTTGGATCCTATCTACTTGGACAACTCTATCTGTTACACCTTCTGAATACATTGCAGCGGCCATTCCGGCAGCCTGACCGGTTGCAAAGCAAGTCCCCATAACTCTGACTGACGCCAAGGATTCATGGGTCGCTGATAGACAACGACCGGCAAAATAAACTCCAGGAATTTCATTACTCGTTAGCGAACGAAGAGGAATTTGCGGAACTTTAGACGTCTTAGGGAATTTAAACTTAGGTCCTTTGGCATCCTCCCGCAGTTCGACTGGCCAAGTAGCGTAAGCAACAGTATCTTTAAACGCCTTACCTTCCAGTAAATCATCCTCAGTTAGAGTGTACTCACCCGACCAACGGTAAGACTCTCTCACCCCTATTTCTGGGGCAAACCTCGGCTCGGAAACGTCTTTAAAGCAATGGTACTTTCCCTGGAAAAACCTGCGTAAACTCTGAGCTAATTGCTCACCCACCTCCCTAATTTCTCCCCTATTACCTACATCTGAAGGATCCCACGTACCCTCTGAGGTTTCGAGATCGAGACTCACGAAATATTCACCCTGGGACGGAGATTGCCTGATCGACGTTCCCATCGCTATAGAAGGAAGCTCACCAGCTCTGACAGCATGAACAATATCCAAAGCCAAGCGCATCTTAAACCCCTCAGTAGAAGCTTCCTCTCCTACATTTCTTAACGCAAAAATAAAGGCTGGCCTCTGTATCCGTTCAGGTTCCACTCGCTCTCGAGTCGCCCCTAAATAGTCGGCTAACAACGCATCTGCAGAGCAATCAATAAGACTACGACAGCGTACTGTTTGCTTCCCCCTTGCCGAAGATATACCAACCACAAATAAGCCTTCTTCATCTCGACTCACACTCAGACACTCAGTATTCAGAAGCAGATCTAAATACTCAGATTCTCCGGCCACCAGTTCCTTTAACAAGCAATCAAACACATCTGGTTGCTGAGGAAGGACATACACTCTTCCCATTTTTACCGGCCCAGATTGCTGAGTACGCTCCCGCATTGCTTTTTCTATTTCTTCCGGGAGCCCTCGATTAGCCAACTTTGGCGGCTCCGAGATATCGGGCATATAGAGACCACAAAAGGTATGAACAAATGCTAAACTACCCATACCTCCAAGCTGCTGAGACCTTTCTATCAGCATAACTTTACTCCCCATTCTAGCTGCAGCCAGCGCGGCGCAAACACCAGCGCTACCAGCCCCCACCACTACGACATCGACCAAATCAAGAGTATTAGCTCTCTGATCCATCGCATCCCTTTTTGTTAACTACTAATGTAGCTATCGATGAAAATGATTGGAAATTCTCACGTCCTAAGTCTGAAGCGTCTAAGCGGATATCAAACTCCTGCTCTATCAAGAAAATGAGCTGCATCAGAGCCATTGAGTCCAATCCCTCTTGATACAAATCTCCATCATCGGAGAAAGAGGGTTCAATAGGAATCAGCTGCTCGGAAACTAACTCTCGTAATTTGAGTACTACATTCAGATTTGAAGACATGATGATCAGTAATTTATATTCAAACTAGGTGGATTTCTTTCTTAAGAATTCTGGACGCTGAAATACAAATAAACAACCTCCTACTAATCCCCAGAACACATGGAACAAAAATCCAATCAATGAGGCTGAGACAGCGGTAGCCGCGGGAACGCCAGCAAGTTCAGCTAGGAAGAATTCAAACGTCTTCTCTCTCACTCCTAAACCAGAGATCGAAATAGGTAGAGAACTCACAACATCCACTACAGGCATCGCCGTGAGTACCGTACCCACTGCTACTTGCTCTCCCACTGTCCGTAACCCCACATAGAATGCCATAAAGAAGCTGATAGATAGAGCAATTGAAACACATAAAGCGAGTAAGGCAGCTCTCCACTGTGCTTGGAAAACATGGACAGTGTTGGCCGTCGACTTCACGTGCTCATTATTAGCAATCCTCGGTAATTTAGCTTGGAAGAGTTTGAAGCGTTTCTCAGAGCTCGTACCAAACATCAAAATAACTAAAAAGAGCCCCAGCAGCTGGAACACTGTCGCATAGATTAAAGCCTGACGGATCAGCGTGTTCTCTACTTGATCTATGATTCCTCCGCCCCAGGCAAAAATAAGAAAAATGATACTCCCTGAGACAAAACCAACCAAATGATCCATCATTGTGATCATCGTTATCGCCATTTTTTTGTTAGGGTTCCGGCGCATCACACCGAGCATTTTTACAGCATCTCCTGCAGCAGTCCCCAAAGACGCAATATTAAAAAAAGATGCGAAAAAGCCTAGTTTACAAAGATGCCCGTAGGACACGTTCAACCCTTGAGCTTTAAGTAATATATATAAACGCAAAGAGCTCGCTAAGACGGCTACTCCTGCAAAGACTAAACCTAAAATTAACCATCCAGGTGAATTCAGCGCTCCTTGGAAGTTTTCTAACAGTACACCTTTATTCTCTACTCCGCTAAAAGCCCAATAGAGAAAGGCAATGGCTGCCAGAACCTTTAACAAGTAGATACTAGTCGTCTTGAGATGTGACTTCATCTTCATAGCCTCACATCCATGGGCATCTATAGGCCATTACGCCCCTTTTGATGCAGTAATAGCCTCTGCGATAGTATTGACTGACTGCAACACTCCTTTTGCGGCTTCGGCATCAGACATCTTGAGTCCAAAGTGCTTTTCAATTGCCACGACTAACTGCAGCGCATCCACAGAGTCAAGACCCAGACTATCAGGCCCCATTAATGCCATAGCGTCAGAAATTTCTTCTACTGTTTCATCAAGCATTAACTCCTCAACGAGGACTTCTTTAATCTGGTGGTGTAAATCTGAGGAACTAGTCATGAGATGAATCTTAAAAAATGCCGCCGTCAATTTTCAGCGTTGATCCGGTGATATAAGCAGCATCTGCATTTGCAAGGAAAAATACAGCGCTAGCTACCTCACTAGCTCTTCCAAATCTACGCATAGGAATAGATTTTTTGAGAGCCTTCGCTTGGTCTGCACTCATGTGGTCGAGAGCACTGGTCTCTATATAGCCCGGGCACAATGCATTGACTGTAATACCCATTCTCGCCACTTCTTTTGCCAAACTCTGCGTCATCGCCACTACCCCAGCCTTCGCTGCCGCATAGTTTGTCTGTCCCATCGGAGCTAGTAAAGCACTCAGCGAAGCGATATTGATAATACGCCCGAAGCGCTCTGTCATCATGCCTCGAATCACGGCTTGAGACCCCATGAAGGCCGCATTCAGATTGGTATCTATCACTTGATCCCATGACGACTTTGGCATCGTAGCCAACAGGTGGTCATCGTGGTTCCCTGCATTATTTACTAAGACTGTCACCTTCCTGCCACTAGCCTCCACTTCTGTAACCGCTTGTTTCCACGCGCTTTCAGAAGTCACATCTAGAGTCAACGTTGCACAGCGATCTGGATAATCCGAGACCACGGACTCAGCGTGATCACGATTCGTACGCACCCCCAAGTAAACAAAACAGGAACTGTCATGCTCCAAAAAATATTTCGCGATACCGAGCCCTAGCCCGCCGTTGGCTCCGGTGATGAGGATACAAGATACTGATTTACTCATTTTTTATAGAAGTGAAAAGTGTAGAGAATGCGTGTTGATTACTACCGCTAGCGATGACAATAGAGTTTTCATAACCCTGTTTTAGAGCCTCTAAAGCGGCAATCGTTTGAAAACCGCAACTAGCCCCCATTCCAAACCCCAGAGTCGAAAGTGGACTCATTCGGTCACTCTCCCAAGCTTGGAGAGCTGAGTGCTCATCTTTATCCAAGTTCCGTGCCTGCGTCAGTCCATCTACGAGTATAATATTCGCTGAATCCACAGCTTCACTATTTATAATCCCAATGGAATCACTGATCGCCACCTTCCTTTCCTCTGTAGAAGTGTAGTCAAATGGTCCTAGCAGACGCTCTAGTTTAATCTCTGAAGGATTATTCTCCAGATAGACTGCCGATCCACCCTCCGTTGCAACCAAATCAGGTGAATAATAAGTCAGCGCTTCACTTGTTAGCCAATCCAGCTCTTCAGCGCAAATCACCAAACAACCATCCACTTGATCCTGGTTCAACCAATCGTTCGCCACTCGAATAGCAGAGAACCAAGTCGAGGCATCGCCGATTAAAGTGTAGGCTGGACCATCAGATCCTAGATAGCTCGCTATATGGCCCGCGGGAGCATTAAAGACCGTCTCAGGAAAAAGGATAGGGCTTGCAAAAGCTGGTTCTTCTAACACTTCAGTGTAAAACCTATTAGAATAATCCACACAGCCATTGAAAAAGGAAACTACGATACCGAGCCTCAACTCTCCACTTCGTATACGCTCCATCCTCTCTTCACCTAATGCCTGAAAAGCTGCGGTCACCGCAAATTTAGTGATCTTGCTCGCTCGGCGTAATCGCGCGTGCTTCGGGGCTACTTTTTTCAATGCAACCATATCAACTGGTCGGACATTGTAAGAAAAATTTTGCTCTCCGGTTGTTCGCTCTAGACTCCCAGTTCCAAGATTTTTTTGCTGAGCACATGCGTCGTAAAGCTCCGCCGCACTAGTGCCTGCCGCAGAAACACTGCCGTAGCCATGAACAAAGATAGGTTTTTGACATTCCGTCATAATAATAATTCCTTAAGAAGGTGAGTTGATTTTGCGCAGTATCAAGGTGGCATTACAGCCGCCAAAACCAAAGGAGTTAGTCAACACTGTGTCTAATTGAGCGGAGCGTGGTTCTGTCACGAGATCAAATCGGCACGCTGAATCCAATGTCCTCACATTCAAGCTAGCTGGGACAACCTGTTCACGCAGAGCCATGAGGCAAAGCCCCGCTTCGATAGCTCCTGCTCCACCTAGGGCGTGACCCATCGCTGACTTGGTGGAACTCACCATCATTTTTTCAGCATCAGCACCGGCCCACGTACTGATAGCATTAGCCTCAGCCACATCGTTTAGCGGAGTTCCTGTCCCGTGGGAATTGATATATTGGATTTCTGATGGTTCCACTTTTGCATCTTTACACGCGGACTTCATAGAGCTGATCGCCGCTTTACCTTCAGGGTGTGGCTGCGTCAAATGATGTAAATCTGTTGCCATCCCATAACCAATAATCTCAGCAAGTGGTGTGGCTCCGCGCTCTAACATGGATTCTTCAGTCTCTAGCACAAACATAGCAGCTCCTTCTCCTAGAGCTAGCCCCTCACGCTTAGCATCAAATGGGCGTGGAATACCAGACAGGCTCAAAGCCTGTAAAGAATTGAACCCTGAAAACACCATTTCGGAAAGACCGTCATAACCACCGGCTAAGGCCACTGGCCGTTGTCCTGATTTGATTAATTGATAAGCATGGCCAATGGCGTTCGCGCCTGAAGCGCACGCGTTTGAGATGATTTGAGTCTGAGCTCGAAAGTCAAATGCGCGTTGAATCATCGCCATTCCTTTTTGCGGTTGATAGTGCTCCACTCGTGAAACCTGTCCCCTTCTGCTCAATGGTTCGATCGAAGCAGCCTTAAAATAAGCTTCTCCTATTGGCATCGCTCCAGCAGAGGTACCCACCACCATCGGAGTGTGCGGGTCAATGTCGGACAGACCAGCCTGATTCAGAGCCTCTCCAGTAGCATACAGCATCAGCTTAGTACCGCGGTCTAACCGGCCCAATTCCTTTTCGCTCAAATGATGCTCTCCTAAGCTCTCTGGTAAATCGACCAAAGCGGCAGTCTTCACACGTTGACGCGATACGTCAAAAAAATCCACTTCTCTAAAATGAGTGCTACCGGCTTTCACGGACCTCAGATGATCTTCTAACGTTTTCCCCATAGGAGAAATCATTCCGATTCCAGTAATAAACACTCGCGAGTTGTTAGGGCGTTGAGATGACGGATCAGACATAGAATGATAAAAAATAGGCTAGGTAATCTTCAATCTTAATTGAGGTTGTTGCCAGCCCTTGGCAAAGACCATAAGAAGTGGTAGCAAGCGTGTCAAATGTTGCATACTCAATGGTTAAATATCCTCGAAAAACATGCTAACAACCTAGCTCTGGTATACCCAGACCTTAAGACGTGCACATTTCGTGAGCTCGATCAACAAGCTAAATCCATAGCGTCTACAGCCTCGAGGAATCAGGATGAAACTCTCTTAGCTTATGCTGATAGACCCGATTTTCTAGCAACTGTCTTAGCTGGATGGAAAAGCAATATCCCCGTCATCTTACTAGAAACATCCTCTAGCAAAGCCCTCCCAATCCTAAGTCCCTTGCCAGCTGGCACCGCGATCATCAAACAAACTTGCGGTGCAACAGGATTAGAACGCAGCCTATTTCTAGGCGCTGATCAAATTCTAGCCGAAGCGCATAGGAATATCGAAGCTCTAGGACTCATTCCTAGCAGAAAGGGAATTGCTGCCATTTCTTTAGCCCACTCTTACGGCTTCGGATGCCTAGCCCTTCCCCTGCTACTTGGAGGTATCCCCATAGAAGTCCTTTCTTCTCCAATGCCGATGTTCATCCAACAGAGCCTTGAAAGAAATGATCCTGTTTTTTTACCTGGCGTCCCCACGCTATGGAAGACTTGGTGGCTCACAAAATCCCTCAAGCCCTCATCAATTAGTTTAGCTCTCTGTGCGGGCTCACCACTCTCCTTAGATCTAGAAACCGATATTTGGAACGACCTCCATCTGAAAATCCATAACTTCTACGGCACCAGCGAAACCGGAGCCATTGCCTTTGACCCTTCCTCCGAGCCGCGGACTGACTCTCGATTACTCGGAAAAGTCCTCCCTGGTGTCAGCGTCGATCTCTCCCAAGGAAACCGAATCCGCGTCTCCAGCGATGCTGTTGCTCTAGACGCTGACGTCTGCCTCGCAGCTGACGAGTTCACACAAGCTTCTTATCTAACGATGGATATTGGTGATCTCGAAAATAGCCATCTTTACTGGGATGACCACGTTGGACTTTCCATCAATGTGGCTGGCAGGAAAGTAAGTCCTACCAAAGTACAACGCGTTTGCGAAGCCATGCCAGGTGTCAAAAAAATCGAGGTTCAAAGGATTCGTAGCCGTGATTCAGAAAGGTTCGAAGAAGTTGCCGTTCGCGCGAAACTTGATCAATCCACTTCAATCAAAGATCTTAAAAACTGGGCCTACACAAAGCTCGAAAGCTGGGAAATGCCACGCCACTGGGAGTTGATCTAAAAGGCTCCTTTAAGAGCCACTCAGAACGACCATTGCCTTGGCTAACAGCCTCAATCCATCCTCTCCTTGTTCTGACACAGTACCAGAAATTTGGATCAACGTGCCCATGCGACCTTCCACTTTTACCGAAATTTCTAAAATAGCTCCAGGCTCAGCTGAGCTTACAACCTTAGCATTTTTGACCGCAGTGAGTCTCATGTTTTTCAGCTGCTCAATCTTCGGATCCGACTGAGCCGCCACCCCCCCGAGTTGAGCAATCGCCTCGATCATGATAACCCCCGGCCACATTGGTTGTTCTGGAAAATGACCTTTTAAAAACTCTTCCTCACCGGAAATGCTATAAACACCTTTCGCTGAAACCCCACCATCAAGCTCCGTTACTTTATCGATAAAGCGAAACTCTGGGCCATGTGGTAAAGAGTCTAGTTCTGTTTGGTCTACGGTATTTGGTGAATCTTTCATGAGTGAAATCAAAGAATTTAGACAAGTCTCATAACCAATCAAATGTTTAGCAAGCATTTGATGACACAAGGGGGGAAATGCAATTTTTACTCCTAACCGAAAAACTGCTGGTCACACTTAATATCTCCCCTCACAGTATCCTCATCCGAGCCCCCCCTCTCTTCATACAATCATGAAACACATCAAACTTATCGTATCTGGCACTTTATGCCTACTTATGGCAAGTTGTGGCCACCAAGTTACCGCTAGTGGAACTCCAATCTCGGCGAGCCAAACTAAAACGATCCACCTCGTATGTGACAGAGAGCTAGATAGCCAAGAAGTGCACAATGCCGTCAAAAAAGAACTCACAAACTCGGGCTTCCGAGTCATTAACTTAGAAGACAACACCTCTGCACAACCAAGCGGCACAACGCTTCATTATCGAGACGAATGGGGCTGGGATCTAGTCACGCTCATAAGAGAGCTCGACATTAAGGTTGTCGACAACAACAGAAATACGACACTCTCAACAGCCCACTACACCCAACTCTCTACTTAGCCTTACCCTGAAGTCGACACCGTCGTGCACACGCTTTTCACAAAAATGAGAGAGGCTGGAACTATCCAGTAACCTAGTCGCTTCCCCACTATATCTCTTTTTATTGTTTGCTTTGCTGATTTTGAAAAGTAGAGAAGTGGAAACTCCTTTTATGAAAGCCTGCATCCTCATTCCATCGTACAACACTGGAGCAATTCTTGAGAAAACTGTCCGTGAGGCATGCTTGGTTTGGCAGGAAATCTTTCTGGTTATTGATGGTAGCACTGATGGGAGTGATACCAATGCTGAACAATGGTCAGAGTCCCAAGGTCTCCGTGTCATCCGACTTCCAGAAAACCAAGGTAAGGGCTCAGCCGTTTTGGTCGGTATCCAAGCCGCGCTCGAGCAGGGATTCACTCACGCGCTAACAATGGATGCTGATGGTCAGCATCCTAGCAGCCATATCAAGAAATTTATAGATACTGCTAACAGCTACCCTGAAGCTTTAATCTTAGGCGATCCAGTGTTTGATGATTCCGCTCCATTGGTGCGTCTGAGAGGCCGGAAAATCTCAAACTGGTGGGCCAATCTCGACACATTATGGTGGGGCATCAACGATTCACTCTTCGGCATGCGCCTCTACCCGTTAGCCCCACTCCACAAGGTTTTTAACTCTACATTTGGTGCGCGTCGTTTTGATTTTGACCCCGAAGTTGCCGTGCGACTTTGTTGGCTAGGCATCCCCGTTATCAACATAAAAACCCCCGTCCGCTACCTCACCGCTGAGGAAGGGGGCGTGAGCCAGTTCAAATACCTTCGGGACAATATTTTACTCACGTGGATGTATTTACGCCTTTTGTTTGGCTTCATCCTACGCTCACCTCTACTTCTTTACCGAACTCTGACGAAGGGCAATCCCCTCAAGTCATTGAACCTTTAAATCTATGAGGAATCTCTCAGAAATCGCGAAACATATTTCATCGCTCTGTACGAAGAGATGGGACAAACATTACACCCACTCCAAGATAAAAACGGACCCTCTTTACGAGGGAGTGTATAGTGAGTTAGACCAAAGAAATTATGGACTGTTAGACATCGGTTGTGGAATCGGTCTACTAGCCTTCTATCTCCGTGAGCGTGGACTGGACACTCCTGTTCTAGGTATTGACTTCGATGATCGTAAAATTGAGACAGGTAAACAACTCATCCAGCGCGGAAGCTATGCCAACATTTCTCTTTCTCAAGGTGACGCACGAACCTCTCTTCCGGAACATCAGGGCGATGTGACAATCCTAGATATTCTACAATTTCTTGAATCTAAGGACCAATCTCAATTACTCAACGATGCGGCTCAACGCGTACGCTCTAATGGCAAACTGATCATTCGCAGTGGCCTGAAAGAAAATAATGTGAGATTCTTTGTAACTTGGCTTGCTGACTTATTTGCCAAAATTACTTTCTGGATGAAAGCAGCTCCGAAGCATTACCCGACGGCTGAGTTCTTCCATGAACATTTAGAAAAAAAAGGATTCACGGTGGACATCAAACCCTTCTGGGGGAACACCCCTTTCAACAATTACCTGATTGTTGCCACTCGCCAGGAACCGTAAATTTCCAATCCTGGTTTTTGGCGTGAATCAGGGCAATCTCGACCAACTCTTTTGCATTTTCAGAGCCTTCGTGAAGAAGAACAATCGCTCCAGGCTCCATTGTTCCTGTTATTCTTTTTGCCACATCGCTCACATTATGCGTGACGCCATCGAAGCCCCTTGAGCTCCACCCCATCAGGCGCATATTGGCACGCCTTAACACCGCGTGCACAAACACATTAGAATGCCCCACTGGAGCTCTAAAGAAAATCGGTTCGACACCTAGTATCGAGCGAATACTGCGCTGGCAACTTACGATCTCACGAAAGGTCCGCACTGGACCTTTGCACCAAAAACTCTCCTGTGGATGACTCCACGTGTGGTTTCCTATGCTATGCCCACTTTCATAGATTGCTTGAAGTAGATCGGGGTGTTTTTCTACCTTTTCTCCTATCACAAAAAAAGTCGCTTTCACGCCATACTCTTCGAGCAGTTTTAAAATAACTGGAGTGCTTACAGGGTCTGGTCCATCATCTAGTGTGAGCCATAGATCTTTACTCCCAGTGCGTGTCTGAATTGCTCCGAAAAGGCGTGAATTAGGGTTCAGCGTCCCCCATAGCAAGGGCGCGACTACTAAGCCGTGCAGGCCTATGCCCAGTAAAAATTGACCACTCACCATCCACCAAACGCCCGCAAACAGAAGGCTTATAATGGCAATGCTCTTCACTAAATCACTCCAAATCATTTCTTTTTAGTGAACGCGTTTTCGAAAACAAACCATTCATGTGAATGGCAACGGAGAAAACGTCTCAGCCTTTGTAGCCAAGGTTTAGCGTAATCTAACTCCTTCGCTCTTCTTTGATTTGGATTCATCTCCAGCTCTAAAGCCGGTTCAAAGATCACCCGATAATGTCGGTGTCGATCACGCACAACATACAGTGGGTAGCACGGGCATTTTGCAAAACACGCTAAGGTCATCGGCCCTTTTGGAACTCTCAAGGACCATTCAGTCTCCTCAACTGGTAGCTCTAATTCTACCACATCGCCAAAAACACGATCACACTGCAGAGCGATCAGCTCGCCATCCGAAAGTAACTTAGCCAGCTCAATCCCGAGCAAGTTATCAGAAGTATTGTAATGAACTTTGAAGAATGGGTATTTATCCATTTGTTCTTCAAATTCCTTTTTCCTGAGTTTTTGTAGGCTTTCCGTCCTCTCCGGAACTCGAACCGTATGCAATGTCCGGCCAAAGGACGAAGCGAACAAACACGCTGCTAGATCATAATTCCCAGTGTGCGTTGTGAACAGAATCGCAGCCTTCTTCGAATCTCGTATCTCTTGGAAAACCTCTTCGCCCTCCAGCTCCCAAGTAATTGATTTCTGCCCAAACTTGGCGCGCATACTATCTATATAAGCCCAGCCAAAGTTTTTAAGAACGCAATATGCCCCCCAATAGCTTTCAACGACACTCAAATCTTGATGAATGTGTCTCAGGTTTGCTCGAATGGCTCGCCGTTGCTCCCTCGCTAAACAGAAAATAATAGCAACGCTCGAGTATAGCAGAAAAGCTTCAATGAAATACGGCATCCTTGGGAAAGACTTAACCACCCAAAGCATCGACCTCGTTGGTAGATCACCAAAAAGACTCATACGGGAGGAATAACTATCTTGATCTACCGACATAACTTCGTATTCATAACCGCAGTTCTTAACTGCGCCAAGAGACGCGCCAAACATACCGAATAAACTTACTCTTTCAACCATGCAACCCTGTAATATGAATAAACCCGGAATGATCGACAATGGTATTGATCGAGCCTCCGACTACGACTTGGTTGTTATTGGTGGAGCCTATTCCGGCTCATCCACTGCAGTTCTCATTAAGCGCCGTTTTCCAGACCTCAAAGTACTCATTGTAGAGAGGTCTGAAGTCTTTAGCCGTAAAGTCGGTGAAAGCACTTCTGAGGTCGCAGCCTGCTTTCTCACACGCGTACTCAGAGTCGGACAACACCTCCAGAAACATGTCTACAAACATGGCCTCCGCATGTGGTTTCATCGTGATGCAGCTGACTCCCCAGGCCGCTCAACCGAAGTCGGCCCTAAAAGCCAGGGGAAGCTTCCCACCTTCCAGCTCAACAGAGCGCGGCTGGATACAGAGCTACTCGAAAATGCTGCCACTTTGGGCTGTGAAATCGTGCGTCCAGCCACGATCAAAAACATCGAACTCAATGGTGTTGGCAAAAACAAAATTTCCTACAAATCAAAAACAGATGATACGCTCCATGAGGTCACTGCTGACTGGGTAATCGATGCCTCTGGCAAAGCCTCGCTCATCTCCAAGTTGCGCAAAACATGGCGTTCTAACACAACTGAGCACCCTACTTGCTCGATGTGGTCACGCTTCACCAACGTCAGGCACCTCGACTCAATCGAAAGCAGCGCTCTTATGGTAGAAGCCAGTAATGGCGTATTCTCTGAACGAGGCTTCTCCACCAACCACCTTATGGGATTTGGCTGGTGGGCATGGATCATCCCTCTGGATACTGGCGAAGTAAGCATCGGCCTCACTTGGGACCAAAGGCTCTTCACTCCGCCATCAGATGGCTCGATGTCAGAGCGGATCCTCACTCACCTTTTGAAGCATCCGGTCGGCAAGGTCATGTTTGAAAATGCCGAAGCAGTTCCCAATGACAACAACTACTACAAAGGGCTTTCGTATTACTCAGAAGAGGTTGCTGGTGATGGCTGGTTGATTGTTGGAGATGCCGCGGGCTTCCTCGATCCACTCTATAGCCAAGGTCTCGATTTCTGCTCTCACACTGTCTATTCATCCTACGCGCTCTTACGTGATTTCTACTCAGGAAAATGTATCAAAAAAGAAATTGAGCAGCGAAATTACGAATACGAGCGCTGTATTCGACTCTGGTTCACTTCCATTTATCATAATAAATATTGGTACCTAGGAGATGCACAATTGATGCTATCAGCCTACTTGCTAGATATTTCCAGCTACTTTTTAGGCCCCGTGAACCTAGTATATTCTGATCAAGATCGTGAATTTAGCCACATGCCATTCAATGGTAAGATCGGTGGAGCTGTCGCGCTCTTCATGACATTTTATAATAAAAGGCTCGTCACACTCGCTAAGAAAAAAATACGCGCAGGAAAGTATGGTAACTACAACCTGAATAGAAGCTACCTGATTTCAGACAGCTTCACTCCCGCACACAGAGCCATAGGCCACTTGATTCATGGTATCCTCGTTTGGTTCAGAGCTGAGATTAGCCTAACCTTCGTGAAGCCCGTCTCCCTCGACGACATTTCCCCCTCGACGATGACTCCACTTCCACAAACCAGGGATAACTAGTAGGCTCAACAGCATCGTCAATAGCACCCCAACACTACAGAGCACTCCCATGCTCTGTAGCATCTTGTTGGAAGCAAAGGCTAAGGAGCTAAAACCAATCGCGGTAGAGCAACCACAGAAGCAAATAGCTTTCCCCACTCCATTCCAAACTGCGCTCAAATCCCCATTCAGACGTCGTAAAGCAAAGATCAGGTGAATACTGTAATCAATCCCAGCTCCTACCACTAGAGGGATAGCCATCCCGCTCAGAAAATTCCACGACTGCCCAGTCACGACGACTAAAGCATTGATTCCCACTAGAGCTGTCACTAGAACGAGCAGCGAAATAAGCGTCTCCCCTACAGAACGGAACACCACAAAAAGTGCGGTCAGTAAAATCAATGCAGCCGGGATAAAGATCACATAGAAATCACGCTGCACATGAGGGAGTAAAACCGTCTGTAACATCGACCAACCAGTCACACTCACACCTGATTTTTCTAACGATTCGAACTCACCAACATTCTCAGGAGTTATTTTTTCAGACAGTAACATTCGCCCAGAAAAGTAACTCACTCCCTGGTCGTCCACATCGAAAAATGTGCCTACTAGAGGATCTGCGGCGCTCGCTTCTAATAATGATTCTGAAGAGCTATACAATCGCTCGAAAGCCCTTAAAACACTGTGATCCAGAGCTAGACCACTCTCACTAAAACCGGCTTCCTTAGCCGATTCTATCAACAGCTGTTGCCTTGCCAGAAGCGCCTGCAGCCGCTCTTCATTATGCTTAAAACTTGAGCTACTAGGGATTAAGCCAACTGGCCAATACTGCTCCTCTATCACCCCTGCGTCTTTCAGGCTCGATAGCTCAGTTTCAGCCTCAGCCACCTGATCTTTCAGCTTCTCCACAGAGCCTGCTGAGCTTAGTAAAATGGCATTTCTCTCAGACCACGCCGAAAACTCCTCCGTGATTACTGCAAACGTAGATGCCGCTTCGCTAGATTCAGGCTCCACCATCTTTAAATCAAAACTCACCTCTGGCCTTCCTTTGAGAGTGAATGCCACAATCGACACCAACAAAAACACAGTCAGCGTAGCCCACGCTTTTGAAGAGGAAAGAAATGGCGGCGTCATCGCCCGACTAGCAGCCTGCACTGGAAATTTCGCTAAAAAACAAGGTGTCAGCACTAACATCACCAGAGCTCCTGACAGTAAGCCGATCATAACCAATGCTCCGAGCTGTTGTACGCCTGTAAAAGTACTCAAAACCAAGACGCCAAACACCAGAGCTGTACTCACCGAGGACCACAAAATACTTGGCGTTATCGACTTCCTTAAACTTTCCGTAGACTGAGAGATGTGGGCAGATTCACGTATAATCACCACCGCGTAGTCGATCACTAAGCCTAGTAAGATAGCAGTGAACCCAACACTCACTAAATTGAGAGTACCAAAAATCCAACCACCTATCCCCAGCGTGATGAGAAAGGTCAGCCCTAATAAAAAGCTCAGTAACAACAGTTGCTTTAAATCCCTCTGAACAAACAAAAATAAAGCAGCGATCAAAAAGGAGGTCAAAGCAACCGTCCCACTCATGTCCTTCTCCATACCTGAGCCTATCTCAGCGTTAAACACTGGCCCCCCTGTCAGTGCGAAGTCGAGCTCGGCCTCAGACTCTTGGTTCCATGTTCTAACATGAGAGCGAATATCTGCGATCCATGCTTTGTCTGATTTATACCCCACATCGCTTTCAGCCTTTTTACGAATTAATAGCATGCGGTATTGGCCATTATCGCTGACAAAGCTCATCTCACTTTTCATCAAAGACTCCAATGAAGGGTGGTCTAGAAAACCCATTGGATCATACGCCCGAGTCATTGCGAGTTCCTGATCGAATGATGATTCAATATCCTCCTTAACTCTCGACAGATGCTTCTCGAACCGTACCTCATCCATCAACTTACGCACGAGCTCATCTACCTGACTGGGTTCAGCATAACTCCATATCCTAGCCACAGAGCTCGCCAGAAGCTGGGGGTCTTCCTCAAATGGTGATTGAAAATTCACTTCAGAATTCGGCCACACCTCACGTAAATATTCTGCTAGATCAGCAGCATAATCTTCATCTACCTCTCCCTCGGAAGAATGTAGCAGCACCACCACCTGACGCTCTTCTGCAAAATGTTTATTAAAGCTCTTGAGAGCCGATACTGATGCGATCTTCCGTGGGAGAACCTCTAAAATATCGGTCTCAAATCTCAAACGCATTACGCCCAGGATTGAAAACAATATCACCCCCAACAAAAATAGAACTGCCAACGATTTGCGAATCATCCCCGACAAGCTAAATAACATCAACAAATTGGCAACTCCCGATAGCACCAGTGCCCAAATCCTTGCGGAAGGCAGCATTACAGTTGAATCACCACAGAACCAATTCTATCCTCCGACCATGCAAAAGCTCTTCAGATCGCTTTCCCTTTTCCTCATACTCACTTGCGCCCTCAGAGCTGAGCCAGATCTCGAGCCTTTCCGCATTGCTCTCGCTAAGCAGGCACAGTTCCGATCTGTTATCGTTGAAATCCAACAGACAAAAAAAATGGCTGCACTCAACGAGCCAGTACACACCAAAGGAAAACTCTGGCTACAGCCAGGGAAAGCATTCCGCTGGCAACTCGGTGAGCCCATAGCCAGCACGGCCATCTATGACGGAACCGCAGTGTACTTACTCAATGAAAAAGATAAATCAGCACAATCTTTTCCGCCAACGGATAACAAAGTAAAACCACTACTTATGATGTTAGGCATGGGCGACGGAGCTTCAATAGAAGCAATGTCCAAGGTTTTAAGAATCACAGGAGCAACAAAAAAGAATAGCCATTACGCTGCTGCCTTCACTCCGAAGCCTATTAAGCTCAAACGAGCCATCAAGCAGTTGGTGTTGCAGATCAACACGGAAAGCTCATTCACTGAACGTATCGAATGGACTCAAAAAGATGGTTCAGTCGTCACCACTACATTCTCAAAACCGAAAATTAATGCCCCTCTCCCACCTCAGATTTTCTCTTTCAATAAGGCGGAATATTCTTGGGAGAATTGATTCATTAACGCTTCACCTTACCGCTCGCAGTAAGATCAATGCTCTCCACACTTTTGAGCCTTACAGGTATTTTATAAGAAGCCAACCGGCTTTCACAAAAAGCACGAAGCTCTCTCATTGGAGGAGTCGAATGCTCTGCCTCCAATATAATTTCCGCGCACGGATACGCACCCATCATAGGATGCTCAACACCAAACACTCTAGATCGCTTTACTGCGGGTAGTTCGTTGAGTACAGCTTCCACTTCTTCGGGAAACACTTTCATCCCAGCCACATTAATCACACTCTTACTCCTCCCTCGCATCACCAAAGTCTGGCCCTCTAACTCTTCAACTAGATCACCCGTCGAAAACCAACCATCCTCAGTGATTTCATCACGTCTCTTCCACGGTAAAAGGTAGGCATCAAACATCCCAGGTCCGCGGAGCAACAACTCACCCACCTGCGTATCATCACCACTAAACTTAATCTTATAGGAATACGCCTGCTGAACCTGTCCCAATGCAGTTGGTCGATCTAATGCGTGTTGCGTATTCATAATTGGCAGCCCCACTTCTATAATCCCCAAGGCTTGGGTGATCGGTAAATTAAATCTCTCAAAAAATGCTTTCGCCACGTCTTCACTAAGAGCCGCCGCAGTAGAGACCGCCAATCGTAATTTGGGTAAAGCCTCAGCAATCTTGCTCTGAGCCAACTGAGCAAAATGAAAGGGGCTCCCGTAGATGACACTCGCACCAGACCTCCTAACGGCAAGGTAGACCTCATCAGCATCCTTCGATGTCTCCAGCACAGTCGTCGCTCCGTGATACAGGTACAACATGATTGAAACCGCAAAGTGGTGAGCCATTGGTAAGGTCCACAACACCGTCTCACCAGGCTTCATACCGAGTCCCTGGTTAGCTGCTTCAAGACGATCTAACAAAGAACGATGAGATAAAACCACCCCTTTCGCGCTGGATGTTGTGCCTGAGCTGAAGCGAATAAATGCCGGATTCAACGCCTCAAATTCATCTTCTGGGAAAGAACTCCTAGAACCATCTAAGACAGTTATATCTGCAGCGCCTAAGCCTAACGGCAATGGAATATCCCCGGCCTCTGAAGCTGGTTCAATCATCGCATGCAACGCTGTATCACCTATCAGCTTTTCTACTTCACGCTCAGACAGCTCATCCGGAATAGGGACAAAGCAAGCTCCAAGGTCAATCACAGCCAAAGCCAATAATATATAGCCCAGACCATTAGGAAACCGTACCCCTACGCGTGGTAATTGGTGGTTAGAGAAGGCTGCTGAGCTCACCAAGCTCTCACGAATTTCATCCACCAAGACGAATAACTCATCATAAGAAATTTCTAAATCCTCATCACGAATCGCAACCGCAGCTCCGTAGTCTTTCGCCCGTATGTTTCCGACTATATTCATGCAATTACAAGCAGCAATAGATCTAGTCTAAAAGGAATAGCTCACACCCATAGTTACACCCAAGGCATCGATCCCAGGGTTTGGATCTGTCTGCCCTTGATTCGACATATGCTGAAAAAGAGCACCTCCAAACACACCTATCTTAGGGTTTATCTGGTAGCGCACGCCGGTCTTAACAAACCAGTTAAATGTAAAATCTTGCCCCTGTCCGCCTACGACATCCGTACTATTAGTCACGCCTGCCCCCCCACCGATGGAAGTATAAATCGACCATTTATCAGTGGCTGACCACCACTCAAACGAAGGCGCTCCAGAAAAACCAAAATAATAATCTTCCGGCCCATGCTCTATCCAGTTTCCTAACAAGGAAACCTGATTACGCAGAACAATCTTAGAATCGTTGCAAAAATCGATCTTGAAAATTGAAGGGCTACGCCACGAAACTTGATTAGGAACAATCCTATAGGAAATCGGTGTATTCGAACGAACATTCCAAATCAATCCAGACTCAAAGTCTACAGCATGCTGTTCCCAAGGCCTATCCTCTATCTCTGATGCAACCGCCACAGCAGACAAATACAAATAGAAAATTCCACCACTTGCTGCCATGAGATTATACCAGTTTGAAGGACGCAAATTCATGTTAGACATCTATGAAAGCCTCTCTCCTTTGGCAAGAGCTTACTAAATTTTGGTCAGCCTAGAGTTGATCGCCGTTTAAAGGTTATTGAGCGCATCGACGATATCCTTGGGCTCAGCTCTCATGTGGTAATCGTGATGGAGAAATGCCCAGACAATAGTTCCGGATTGATCGACAATATAAGTTGCCGCAAGAGGGAGTTTGTCAGTGCCAGCTTCTGTTCCGTTGTATTTCTCTAGGTCGAAGAAGTTTCCATAAAGTTTTTCAACTCCTGGAGTAAGATTGAACACTAAGCCATACTCCTCAGCAACTTGATTATTTAAGTCGGTGAGCACCTCAAAAGTCAGCTCGTTCTTTTCTTTCGTGGTCAGAGTCTTATCCGGAAGCTCAGGAGTGAGGGCGATGAGCGAACCTCCAGCTTTCTTAATATTAGGAAGCTCCTTTTGCATCGCCGCCATAGCAATATTACAATACGGACACCAACCACCGCGGTACCAAGTGAGCACAACTGGACCCTTTTTTAGTTCAGCAGCAAGGTTCACGCTCTCGCCAGTTGCATTTTTTAGCATAAAATCAGGAGCCTTGTCCCCGATCTGCTTGGCTGTCTCGACCACGTTAGAATCCTTCACGGCTTCAATGCCTTTGGCGAATTCAGCTTTCACCTCTGGATTAACCTTCTTCGACCCCGCGCCTTCGCGTGCAGCCAGTTGTTCACGCAGTGTTTCACTATAGCTATGCGACACCATAAGCGACGTCAGAAAGAGTGTTAATAGAGTAGATTTCATAGTTTTAAATTTTGTGTATTAGAAAATGTCACTCCCTGAACTCTCAAACATTGAGAGGGCCTAACTTAGGTATGAGGATCGAGTGCGCGAAATATTCGCAGAGACTCACTATTGTTCCCCCCTATTCCGCAGACTTAGACCTTTGCACAAAGATGCGCTGCTCTTTGCGCCGTAGCCATTGGCCACCCGGTAGATTAACTTTCGCTGATGAGTCCAAATCACACAGCTTGAGACATTCCAAAATAAGCGAACGGCTCAACTCAGGAATCTCCTGAGACACAAGATATTGAAATAATGCTGACTGTTGCAGCACCGGATTCATCGCCTTGAAAGCAGGCAGAAAAATCCTCCCCTGTGGATCAAGTAGTGTCTCGAAATCAATTTCACTAGCGAAGTAATCCGATAACTCCATGCTCACCTCGGCAGCGGCATTCACGTTCGGTACGACTTCACGCTGCATCACATCTTTTAGTAAAGGCATGACCTCATTACGAATCCGGTTGCGTGCGGTAAACCCCTCAGCATTCGACGCGTCTTCGCGATACGAGACACCATGCGCTTCAATATAAGTATCAATCTCTTCACGTCGAACATCTAACAATAGACGTACAATTCGAAGCATCCCCCCATCCACCTCTATCGAGTTCTCAAAGCTCATCCCCTTCAATCCGTTTGATCCACGCAAGAGGTTGAACAAAACCGTCTCAGCTTGATCATCAGCATGGTGACCTAATAGAACTCCTGCAGCAGAAAACTTAGCTTGAGCCCGAGCAAAAACCGTATGCCTCACTTCTCTCGCTGCAAGCTCTAGTCCTTTCTGCTGAGCATCCGCTAGCTGCTGCACGTCGATAGACTCAGAGTAAAAAGCCAAACCGTATTGGCTCGCCAGCTGTTCCACAAATTGAGCATCTCCTGCAGATTCCTCGCCCCGCAAGTTGTGGTTCACGTGCACTACGACCAACCTACTAAAATTAGCCCTAACAAGAACATCTAACAAACATACAGAATCCCGACCACCTGAGACTCCTACTAACCAAGCCTGGTTAGGATCAATGCGCTCTAGCTGGTGTTGGATTGTTTCGATCACAAAAGAGTAAAAATTAGACAAACGAAGAATGAATACCTATTGGAAACTGCCAACTGAATAAACAAAAAAGCGCTCTGGGCTGACCCAGAACGCTTTGTGATTGATTCTCTAGAGAAAGAATTAGTCTTCGGATGGGCTCCATTCCTCGCCTGTTGAGGCAAGGTTGAATGCGTGCTCGAGACCAACCATTTCGCTGGAAGGCTTGAGTGTCTCGAAGGACTGGGACTCTTTTCTGAGTTCGTCTTCGGAGTACTCGACTGCTTTGATAGAAAGACCGATACGACGCTCGACTTTGTCCACCTTGATAACGCGTGCTTCCACGTCGTCACCAACCTTAAGTACGTCCTTGACGCGCTCAACGTGCTCTTCAGAAAGCTGAGAGATGTGGATGAGGCCGTCGATGTCGTCCTGTAGGTTAACAAATGCACCGAAGGATGCGATCTTAGCAACTTGACCTTTAACGAGATCGCCAACCTTGAACTTATCGTCAATGTCGGACCATGGATCGTTTTCAGCTTGCTTAACACCGAGGGAAACACGCTGGTTTTCCTTATCGATGGAAAGAACAACTGCTTCCACTTCGTCGCCCTTCTTGAGGACTTCAGATGGGTGGTTGATCTTACGTGTCCAAGAAAGGTCGGATACGTGGATCATGCCGTCGATACCTTCTTCAAGACCTACGAATGCACCGTAAGTAGTGAGGTTACGCACAGCGCCTGTGATGCGCTGACCGATTGGGTAACGTGCTTCGATTGCGTCCCATGGGTTTTCGTCAAGCTGACGAACACCGAGAGAGATCTTCTGCTCTTCGATAGAGATACCGAGAACAACGGCTTCGATTTCCTGACCGATTTCGAGAACGTCGGATGGACGAGTGATACGCTTGACCCAAGAGAGTTCAGAAACGTGTACAAGACCTTCTACGCCGCGCTCAAGTTCGATGAATGCACCGTAAGGAAGGAGCTTAGTAACCTTGCCTTTAACATTCTGGCTGATTGGGAACTTAGCTTCGATGTCTGCCCATGGGTTATCTTGCATTTGCTTGATACCGAGGGAAACACGCTCTTTCTCACGATCAACGTCGAGGATCTGAACTTCGAGTGACTGACCGATGTGAAGCATCTCAGATGGGTGAGAGATACGACCCCAGCTCATGTCTGTGATGTGAAGGAGTCCGTCCATGCCCTGAAGGTCAACGAACGCACCGAAGTCAGTGATGTTCTTAACGAGACCTTCAACCTTGTCACCGATAGTGACTGTCTGAAGGAACTGTTGGCGCATTTCTGCACGCTCAGCTTCGATAACTTCACGACGGGAAAGAACGATGTTCTTACGCTCGTCATTAACTTTAACGATCTTGAATTCGAAAATCTTACCAACGTACTCAGAGAGATCTTTTGGTGGGATGATGTCGACTTGTGAACCAGGAAGGAATGCTTCCACGCCAACGTTGACCATAAGGCCACCTTTGACCACGCTCTTGACCTTGCCTTTAACAAGACCACCGTCTTCGTAAACTTTGACGATCTTCTCCCAGTTCTGCTTGTGTGCAGCCTTTTCCTTGGAGAGTACGACCATGCCGTTGTCATCCTCAAGCTTCATGAGGAGAACTTCTACACCATCACCTACTTCGATTTCTTCGTCTTCGAATTCTGCAGATGGGATAGCGCCTTCGGACTTGTAGCCGATGTCCACGAGAACAACTTGTGGACGGATATCGATGATAGTACCATTAACAATGGTACCTTCTTTAAATTCACGGAACTTAGAATCAATAAGGTCCGAGAGTTCAGCATTAATGCTCATTTTTTGTTTTGTTTATGTTATTTGATTCATCATCAGCCTTATTGCCCCAGAAAAACGAGTCGGAACCGGGGCTCCAACAACCGACTCGCCGGATGATGATGATCAGTGCCCTCACGAGGAGGGATGGGGAAAATAGAAATACTCCGCCCTATAGCAAGTAGAATATACGCATTCTTCTCGTTAATATGCACTTTTTATACGAATTATCGCCAATTCTGCCCATTTAAGGAAATTCAGATAGAGCTCCTCACTAAAAGAGATCAATCTCCTAGACTAATCCCGATCGATCTTGCTGTCGTCACCACCTCGCCATCGGCATCCACTGAGCGTAATTTATGCACAGCCGCTTCGATCGGAACAGAGCCTACGTGATACGCTTGATAGCTCACCATGCTCCCAAAATGCCCGTCGCGCACAAGCTCTACGGCTTTCACACCGAATCTAGCTCCAAGGATCCGATCAAGACTGGTAGGCTCACCACCGCGCTGGAGGTGACCAAGAGTACACGCTCGGACTTCCTTACCTGTCGTTTCACCGACGCGCTTAGCCAGAACCTCACCAATACCACCAAAGCGAGGCCCGTATCCTCCATCTTCTTTGGTAACTACCTCGCCATCTGGCATCTTACACCCCTCAGCCACCACAATCATTGTACTGTGATGCCCGTTATTCTCTCTTTCGATGACGCGCTCCGCCACCTTTTCTAAACTAAATTGAATCTCAGGAATGAGGATAACATTCGCGCCACCAGCTATTCCACCCCACAGAGCAATCCACCCGGCGGAACGCCCCATCACCTCTACCACCATCACCCGCTTATGACTCACTGCCGTGGTGTGCAATCTATCGAGAGCATCCACCACACAAGAAACAGCGCTATCAAACCCGAAAGTCATCGCGGTAGCCTGTAGGTCGTTATCAATCGTCTTCGGCACACCAATAATAGGAATGCCAGCACGGAACAAATGTAAGGCAGTCCCCAACGAACCATCTCCCCCCACAACAATTAGAGCCTCTACTCGTAAGTCCGCTAAAGTTTGCTTGGTCATCTCAATGACCCGTCCAGCCACGTCCTTAAGATTATTTGTACCCACTTTAGCAGCGAAAGAATTCTTATTCGTGGTCCCCAGTATCGTTCCGCCTAACTTCATGATTCCCACTGTGTCAGCTGGATTCAGAAGCACATGCTCACCGTCAGGCAAGAGCCCTTCAAACCCGTCACGGAAACCAACGACTTCCCAACCTAACTTAGATGCAGCTCCCACAACTCCGTGGATCACTGCGTTGAGGCCTGGGCAGTCTCCCCCGCTATTCAGAATTCCGATGCGCATGCGCGCACCATAGCAAAGAGTACCCACTGTGCAAAAAAAATCTGAAACTCAATACAACCCCAACAAACACTGACAAAACCGCCTGTTTTCCAACAAGTTTCACCACTTCTTACCAAGTTATTCACAACGCCCCCCAACATTTATACAAACCTCTAAATCAAGCCCTGTTTGGGGTTGCATAGCCATGAATGAATTTCAACCTAACAATAACACTTATTTAATGTGAATAAGCTGTGAGTTAGCACCCAATAATGAAAAACAACTCCACAACTCACTAAAGCCAAACAAAGTGATGAATCCCCCAATAATTTAACAACACTTAAACTTAAAGTTCCTAAGTCCTAGAAAATCACTACCTAAGCAATCACAGAGCCTGTTTTATCACCTCTCACTTCAGATCACACTAAGCGGTAAAAAATGAGATTTCATCCATTATTTTTGAGGTATTCCCCAAGTTATTCACAATGCTTTGGGAATTACTCTGAATCTATTCACAAGTGGCATTAAATCCTCATTTATTCCGCTTTCACTTGTCAGTAGATTCGCATTTCGTCACTCTTACTTCTATGCAATCGATGCATTTTGACCAAGCCCTGCAAAATATACTGAAACGTGACTCACGCTTCTCTCCGGATGGCTATAGCTTTCTTAAGCAAGCTCTCGACTACACAGTCACAGAGCACACTAAGCACGACCCCGATATGTCTCAGCATGTGACAGCAAAGGAACTACTCGACGGTTTTCGCAATCTAGCTCTTGAAGAGTACGGACCAATGGCGTCCACGCTTCTTGCTGAATGGGGCATCCATAACTGTAGCCATGTCGGTGATATGGTGTTTCTTCTGATTCAAGAAGGCATGTTTGGTAAGCAAGACAGTGATAGACGAGATGACTTTAGCGAAGCCTATGACTTCAATGAGGTCTTTGTAGCCCCCTATTTACCCAAGTCTCTAGCTAACTCAGCTCCGGAATAATACCAAACTGAGTTCCAAAAGAGACAAATGTGATTATACTGAAGCTTGGGGAATAGCGCGTTTCGGAAGAAGTGAAGGCTGGGCGCTATCCTGTTGAATCTGCGTTATTCCTCAGTCACGGTGCTCGCACCGCTCTTTCGTCACGCCTTGATTGACCAGGAAATCACTCCAGCATTAGTCTCTTTTGAATCGCAGAGTGGTATAACGAGCCAGCGGAACTCTACATAAACCTAAAAAAATAACCGATAAGGATCACTCCTCATCGGTTATATAAATTAGTTACGTTAGCACTGAAGCTTACTAGCCTTCTGCAGCTGCCTTAGGCTTTTTCTTCGCCTTAGCTTTTCTTGCTGGGCGCTCGATCGGAGTCTCAGAACCGATCAATGAATCATAACTCGCAAGATCAGCCGGCTTCACACCTTGCACTCCACCACCAGTGAAGAACAGTGTTGGCTTGTATGGACCGACGAAGCTCACATCGCTGTCTGCTTCAATTGCGTCTTCAAGACCAATTGACCAGTAGACTCCGTTAACGACCATACGACGGTAGTTGTCATCGAGGATATCTTGAGAAGCTCCCTGTGTGGAATGGAATGCACGATTTGGATTACCGTCTTTATCCGTATAGCTGAATGTCCATGTAGATGCCATTGGTGGCATTTTAGGATCAGCTTCACCATCTGGGTCCATCGATGTCAATGGCTGTGTCATCGTAAGTGGCTCCATGCCCTCACGCACAACACTTTTATAACCACCTGCGTGGCAGAATGCATTATCCTCTACTCCTTTAAGGATAGCGTGATCTTTCTTCTCAGGAATGATTTGGATGCGGGATCCTTGCACATGGTTTCTACCATAGTGACCTTCCCAAGAATTACCTAGGTACGTCTGGCCAAAACCACCTTCAAAACCTTCATCCTTTGCTTGGAAATTAAAGTGAGAATATGTCTTACCTGCTGGAATTTTAAAGCCATGGGAAGAAGTACGGAGACCCACTACTGGACCACCATTGTCCAAGTAGTTAGCAATATGCTTCATCTGATCATCAGGAAGATCGAGGAAACGTACAAAGAAAATAGCTCCGTCAGCAGTTTCTAACGCTTCAAGGCCTTCGATGTTTGAAGCACCAGGTTTAATAAAACCTTCTTCATCCGTACCGAAAAGAACCGTACACTTAAACCCGTGGTTTTTCGCAAGGATACGAGCCAAAGCAGGAAGAGTCTCCTCAGCTCTGTATTCATGGTCAGATGCTACGAAAACCAGATGTTTCCCCTTACCTGCACCAGTTTCACCTTCATACACAATTTGAGCTGAAAGGGTTGATGTGGCACACAGTGCTATAGTTGCGATTTTTTTGATCATAGTCTTTAAACGGTCGTAAAGATAAGAATCCTACACATCCTGTAAAGTTTTATCCTCCGATGCTAACAAAAGGAATTTCTAGCGGACAGAAATGCACACATTGCTGGATCAATTATTGTAATTTTAAAACAAACTATGCAGCATCCCCGGCATGGCAAGCATCGGGACACCACTCACACATTCTGCAGTCAAAGTTTTACTCTGTGGCTCAGGTGAATTAGGCAAAGAAGTCGTTATCGAACTCCAGCGCCTCGGCGTCGAAGTCATCGCCTGCGACAGCAAAGAAAACTCCCCTGCCATGCAGGTTGCGCACCGCAGCTACACCTTTTCTATGCTCGATGGCCCTGAACTACGCCGCGTGATCGAGCTCGAAAAACCTCACTACATCGTTCCTGAAGTAGAAGCCATCGCTACCGACACACTTGCAGCGCTCGAAGCTGAAGGCTTCAATATCGTCCCAACGGCGAAAGCTACACAGCTAACCATGAACCGCGAAGGCATCCGCCGTCTCGCCGCTGAAGAACTAGGCCTCACCACCTCCAATTATCAATTTGCTGGCAGCAAAGAAGAATTCCTACAAGCCGTTGAAAAAATCGGTATCCCTTGTGTCTGTAAACCCATCATGAGTTCCTCTGGCCACGGTCAGAGTACTATTAAACAAAGTTCTGACATCGAGTCAGCCTGGACCTACGCCCAAGAAGGCGGCCGAGCTGGTGAGGGTAAAGTCATTGTCGAAGGATTCGTAGACTTCGATTACGAAATCACCCTCCTCACTGTCTGTCACGTTGGCGGCACTTCTTTCCTTGAACCGATTGGCCACCAACAAGTCGATGGCGACTACCGTCAGTCGTGGCAACCACAAGCCATGAGCAATGCAGCTCTAGAATCTGCCCAAGAAATGGCGGCCAAAGTGACCAGCGCTCTCGGTGGCTACGGGCTCTTCGGCGTCGAATTCTTCGTCAAAGGTGATGAAGTCATCTTCTCAGAGGTTTCCCCTCGTCCACACGACACCGGCATGGTGACACTCATTTCTCAAGATCTCTCCGAGTTCGCACTCCACGCTAGAGCTATTCTCGGACTACCAATCCCGCAGATCGATTTCCGCGGACCATCCGCGTCTCACGCCATCGTTGTAGAAGGCACCTCGAGCAATGTGCAGTTTGGTAATCTAGAAAACGTACTCGCTGAAGCTGGAACAGACATTAGACTCTTCGGTAAACAAGAAGTGAACGGACACCGCCGCATGGCTGTTGTCCTCGCTCGCGACTTGAACGTAGAAGCAGCCCGGGCCAAAGCCGAGCGTGCAGCAGATAAGCTAGAGATTACTCTCTAGCGCTTGCTCAGATCAGCTCTATAATAAGAGGCCAACACTAGAATTAGCTTGGCGTGTAACACCTAAGTCACACGCTAAGCACGCTCCTACATTTTCGAAAATTTCGGAAATTTCGTGGTCACCCCCCCATTCGTAGAATTAGTGAAATCAGTGGTAAAGTACCACCGATCTACCACGTATTGCGCAATAAAACTATTTAGCCTCTACTGGCAGCTCCTTGATTTCGATATTGCGGAAAAGGATCTCGGCCCACTCAGCTTGGAAACCGATGTGACCTTTATCTAAAGGCTCTTTTTCACCCTGACCATTTTTCTGGGTGAAATTATACGTCTTTAATACAGTCTCGCCGTTAAGAATAAACACCGCTTTCTCATTACCATGAACTTGGATCTCCATTTTATTCCATTCCCCCATTGGCTTCTCAGTACCAGTACGAGCCATCACGGATCTGCCAGTCACTGGCTCAGAATTAGGATCGTAGTACTTATCTCTTGGGTCAGGGTACTTATCTGTAACCGGCGTATCTGCATTCAAGTTTTTCCCTAATACAAAGAGATCCCCAGAGTGAAAACGTCCAGCTGTCTTCTTCCCATTTGGCTTATCACCAGGAGACTCACCAATCTGCATCTCTAGTGAAAGAGGCCAGACCTTAGTCAAGTCACCGTGTACATGAAAGAGTAGGCCTGAATCACGATCCCAATCAGGACGTGGAGCGAAACGATTTCCAGCCCACTTGTATTCTAGTTTTAGAATATAATGGCTATAAGCTTTATCCGTCACGAGCACATCTGTTTTCTGCTTAGAACCAGCTTCACAACCAGCATAGACATGAATCACTTTTTCCTCTTTGTTTACAGAAAACGGACCGGTATCCCCCTCACCAGTGCTGCGTGCTGAGCTCCACCCCTCCAGATTTTCACCATTAAATAATGGAACAAAACCCTCTTCAGCAGAGAGAGTCGTTACTGAACAAACCACTGAGGCACCAAGTAAAGTAATAAATTTCATACAGTGACTTACTATGTCAACACCTGCGCTGATGCCATCCCTAAAGCCTCAACTCATCGATTTCGTAACACATCTAACGCAAATTGACCTAATTTTTTCAGTTGCCATTCCCACATTCCTGTGCGACTTATCCACTGCTGCTGCCCAAAAGGTTTCAGCGAAGACAAAGGCTCACGCTTTTAACAACGTGGGGGCGTTTTGGTTTCGACTGGATGTTGGAAGGACTTGCTGCATGTAGAGGTTGATCGGTTGGCCTCTTTAAAAGCCGTTCAAAACAAATAATTGCAGACTCTAACGAGCTCGCACTTGCTGCTTAATTGACAGCAACGCCGCTGATCCCATGTCTACTAAGGTCAGCCGCGAAACTAATGCAGACTAGCTTGATGATCGGGTTTCCGGGTCAGAAAAGCGAAACTTAACAGGAAAATCGGATTGAGACGGTGGCTGACGGACAAGCTCATTCCTAAAAAAATTCTGACAGCTAAACATGTAGACGCTTGCCTTAAAGGCATTTAGGACAGGGGTTCAACTCCCCTCGCCTCCACCAGCCTTCGCCAAGGCTCCGGCCCACAAGCCGTAGCTTTGACGAAGGCTGCATTGTTTATAGCTTAAATGTTAGTCCTAAAATGACCAACTCACCCTCATTCTAGGCAGGGACCGACTGTCCCCAGTCGTCCGGCTGTGCACACACCTTAAAAAGCTATAGAGGTGGGCGATTTCCGTGTAGTTACATGATGCCAATGTTCGCACCTAGAATGTTGGATGATGCATCAATTCCGCCGGACGACTGGGGACAGTCGATCCCTACCAGCTGAAATCCAAGCTACCTATAATGGCCATTCGGTCCGTAGTATCAACTCCCCCCCAACAGACCTGGATTGGCTTTACTCAAGATCACTATGCGCACAATCCAACAGGCTGTGCGGTGGTGCATAAAATCAGACAGTATAGCCGATTACTCCACCTCAATCACTTCGCTCGAACTAATGCGGCCAGCCGCGTCTCTCAAGTTCACGTAGTAAGTCATACAGCTCTCTGGTAGCGTTACGCTGACCGTCATTTTCTCTGCATCTACTTTAGCTTCTAGCTGCTTCCACGTCCCTGGCCCAGAATGTTTCGCGTCAGGCTTATTGGCTGGTTTACGATAAGTGATAGGCTCGTCTAGATAGTAAACCATCGCGCTTTTGATTGGCTCTTCTGACTCATAAATCAGCTCGACCGTTCTCCCACTTGGCTGCTTGGTAATACGCGCCGGCGCTGATCCTTCACCTTTAAGATAATGATCCGCAAAGGAATAAATCTCTGACACTCGCTTCGGATCCCATCCAGCACCGTGACCATGTGGCAACCCTGGATGAATACTCAGGAAGGCGTGGTCCGCGGTGGTTTGATAACAATGCGAGGTACTATTGACTGAAAAATGCCCATCGGTATCACCATTGACCCATAGAGTTGGCACCTTACCTTTCGCAAAATGGCGTGCTGGATCCCAAAACTTCTGCGCATCGCCACTAACACTTTTGAAGTGCCCATGTGATTCATACAAATAACCACAACCGTAAACAGGCATCGCACATTTATAGCGTGCATCCACACCTGAAATAAGACTACTTAGAATTCCACCCCAAGAGATTCCTGTGACACCTATCTTGTCAGCATCTACTTCTGGAAACGACGCCAATAGCGTATGCGCGATCATGATATCTGACACCGCGTGGTACATCCATTGCTCCGTCATCGGCTTTTCAGCATCACCAAAACGGCCTACGCGTGAAGGTCCACTGTGGGGATGGCTCAATCGCCCACCACCAGTCGCCAGATTCTCAGGAAGATGTCCTTCAAGATCCATGGCGATCGCAGCATAGCCACGGTCATTCCAGATCTTCACCCACTTATGAAAAGCAGTACCGCCACCACCATGGACTAACACCATCGCAGGTAAGGGCTTGTCACTTTTAGGAATACCTAAGTAGGCGAAGGTACGCTTCGGTTTTCCTTGGAAGTCGATGCTATCGTAGAAAATAGCCTTCACCTCACCTACATCATGAGAGCTGTGAGAATATGTCTCAGGCACCTCAAAAACCTGTTTATCTAACTGCTCGATCAGAGGCTTACTCGCATCTGGTAATTCAGCAGAAGCAATCAGCGGTAGAGATAAGAACATCCCTAAGGTAACACGCCTCAACAAGGTAATACTCAATACTGGCATTAGAATATTAGGCTTAGTTTTTGAATTCTTACTCTTCGACATGGTGCTATTTCTATAAATTTTTAATCCGCTCGGAGCCCACAGTTATTCCTCCGTCACTTCTGGAGTCAGAAAATCTTCCATTGGGATAAATGCGCTGAGCTCCTTAATACGGATATTCCGATAAAATATTTCAGCCGTTTCCGCCTGTAATCCAATCACACCTTCGCCAGGGCTAAGATCGACGGCTATGTTAATCACCTCACCATTGAGTTTATGAACCGTGTATTGATCCCCCATCACGATAATCTCACAGCGATTCCATTTATCATTGAGCGCTTGGAAATTTTTCGTGGGCTCCCCGGCGTGCTCCCAGCCAGCTCCCTTGGCTGGCTTTCCGCCTTTCGAGGGATGGAGAAAAGCGGTGCCTTCGGCATTACAAATCCATTGGTAGGCGACTCCTTTCGGGCGAATCAGATCACCAGTATGGTTACGCTGCTGCATGTGGTCATAGCGAACTTGATATTCTATACCAGTTGGCCAAATCTCATCATCAGTGACGTGGTAGAAACAACCCGCGTCGTATTGCCACCTCGCAAAGTTATTCGCGATTCGCGTCCCCCACTTGTATTCAAATTGAAAAATGTAACGGCTAAACTTTTTCTCCGTGTACATCATGCCATGCGTGTCATTCTCGCCGGTGTCGACTTTATACCTCTCAGGAAACGACGCTCCAAAGACACGTACCATTCCATCTTCTACAGAGAAAACTTTCTGAGCCATTTCCTCATCGCCACTACGGATTTTGAGATACCAACCATCTAGGTTTTCACCATTGAAAAGCGAGACATAACCGTCCTCGCTTTTTTCCTGTGGAGTAGTTTCAGACAGGCACTCACCGACCATAAGTGCGGATGTTATGAATAATAGGGCTTTCATCTTATAGAATCTAACAATGGGGTTTTATCTCTTACTTTTTCTTCTTTCTCCCATTCGGGATCACAGTAACCTCTTCAGCTCGGAAGCGCTCAGAGCTGAGTAGTCCTCGGGGCAAGGATCCTACTGCGCTGCTAGGAACAAGCGACTTCCCGCGGAACTCTTTGGCAAACATTTCTGACTGAGCCATCGTGGTGGGCACTGTAATGCCATCAGGCATCCAGTCACTTCCAGTTGACCAGCCCTCACTCTTGTATTCATAGGCACCTCTGAAACGATCGAGCCCTTTGACATGTTCCGCCTCTAACTTAGGGGTCGGACTAGCTCCATTTTGTACCACAGCATCCTGTGGAATAAGATCTAGACCGTCCAAGCTCCCATTCTTGAAGATGGTATTTTTAAAGCCAGTCATATTCGACTGAATCGCTCCTCTATCCACTACCGCGATCGATTTATTTTTTGCCCGTTCTGCGTGGAGCTTCCCTTCATTCTTTGACTGCGTGTAGGGACCGTCCTCACTCGGACCTATTCTATCCACAAACTTGCTGACGAGGTTGTTGAGTACATTCCAGTCCTTAATCGGCGGAAAGCTCGTATCATTACTCACCACTGCATCCCCAGTCCCCTTACGCTTGGAAACGACATTCCGTGTGAGCATGCAGGGCTCATGGTTCATGACCGAAGTGTTATTATAGATATTAAAGTTGCCGAAACCTTCGATATTCATCCCACGCTTCGAAGACCAAAACACATTATGATGCACCGTGAGTTTCTCTCCTGCCTGATCGAGTCGGACTCCATTACCTTTCACATTGTGCACCCAGTTGTGATGAAATGAGGTCCAGTGCTGGGACAGGTTCGGCATGTAAACGCCAGAAACATCACTATTGAAAACACCCGCATTGCAGATGTTGTTGTATGAGATTTCAGGTTCTCTACCGCGCGTATCTGCATCATCAGAAAAACCAACTCTAATCGCATCTGAGCAATTGTTAAAAAACGTATTATGCGTGATCTTGAAAGTCCCCTTCGCATGTATATTCAATGCCACACTCTGGAAATTGGCGTGTCGATTATTCTCCGCAAAAACTGAATTCTGCACAATAAGATCGGACCCGGTCAGCTCCAATCCAGAGTTATGCCCACCAGCAAAGAGACATCGGTTAAATCCGATCATCGCCCCCTCGACATAGATCGGCTTCGCGTTTCTTATGCCTACTGGATTGTTTAGGAACAGTGGCTCTGAGCCGATATAACTAAATTGAGCATCATCAAATATGATTTTCTGGTTCTCAGGATTAGCCAGCTTCACTGAAGTTGCGAAGAAATCGATTCCTGACACACGCACATCCTTCAGAGGCTCCTCATTCAGAATCGAATAGTCAGCAGTTTTCACTAACACATCAGATGGATTTGGCGCAACCCCAGCTGGAGCGTAAAAATACAAGGTTCCATCTTTGGCAAACCATTCACCTTCGCTATCAAGCAAATCTAAAGATCCTGCTAGGAAAAATTTCGCTCTCACATTAGGCTTCGCTTTCCCCTTACTAATCGCCGCTGGAGAACCTCGTCGACCATCTTCACTAGTGAAGAATACAGAATAAAAATCGCTATCATCCCACACCATCGTCTCACCATCGAATGATTTAATCGGTCGGCTGTAACAGCTATTTCCCTTCGAATAACGAAGAAAGCAATGGCCACCAACGAGGTCTAAATCCTTCATTCCTGCGAATGCCTCACTCTTCAGCTTACCGGGCCCAGATCCTGAAGCCGATTTCGCCCACTTCTTGCTCGCGTCCCAATTCTCCGACCATTGCATATTCGGCCAGCGCGCCCAAGTCATCGGTTCGTTCTTGTAGAACAACTGCTTAGGATCGAAACCTATGTTGATTTTATAGATGTTTCCCTTGTGCTTCTCAAAGCCCTTCGACAATGGCTCAGCGCCACTGAAAATGACCTTCCGAGGGTTCTTCGCTTTGATCGTGACACCTGACTTCAACTTCAGAGTACCCGTGTAGGTGCCATCTAGCACAATCAAGGTGTCGCCAGAGTCCATTCTATCGACTGCTGACTGCACCATCTTCAATGGCTTTTGTTCTGAAGTTCCTGAGTGCGCATCGTTGCCCCCAGGCGACACATAATACGTTGCCGCTGTGAGAGCCCCACAGAGAAAACTTTTACAGAGTATGATCGTTCGAAAATTTTTAGACACTTTTTCTTTCCTTAATTTATAGCCTCACCACCCGTGAGAGAAAACTCTCCAAGTGGGGAAACGGCACGTATAGTGGAGCGAAGATTGCAGTTCTCAATCAAGAAGTTCTCAATTACCGAAATAGCACGCAATTCAGCCCACAAAAAACAGCCTCTATGCAATTGTCCCATAGAGGCTGCTAAGATATCTGAAAATTGCCTAATCGTTAGAAATGATCACTCATCACGCTGAACTTTTAGCTGAATAAACTTGGCTTCCACATCGATCGGGAAGCGTGACCTTATCGTTTCAAAACCATCGACTGCCGCATCCACTTCAACATCAAAGGGAACTTCTACAGAAGGAGTCGCCAAATCTTCAGTGACAATGAGTGAATAGCTCAATCCTTTCTCCAAGTAATCTGTACGGCGTTCGTACTCATACACAAAATAGGAATTCTCTCCGTCCAGCTCAGTGTACTTCGCCTCGCGAGTCCCCGCATCAGACTGAGTAGGATTCATGCCCAGCGCGAACTCCAAAAGATTCGAGTAACCGTCACCAGTGCTCCCATTTTCGACATCTGCAGTCGCTAACGCGCTATCACCAGAAAGCCCATACTTGGCGACCCACTCGTCATAATCTGCATAAGGCATTTGGATCGTATAATCTACTTCTATATCTCCGAGCGCCCAACGGTTCGAAGAATTTGCATTCCCCGTCTCAACTTTAAAGTTTGTTACAGAAGAGGTAGAAGCTAATGCTTGTAGGTCAACACTCTCAGGGGATGCGCTCATCTGGCTCACATTCGATAAAGCATCTATCGTAACCTTGACTCGATCTTTCGAATGATTACCAGACAATACCTCAAGGGCCTTGAAGCTGAAACCTGTGAAATCAGTAGAAGTTAACTCGCTGCCATTAGCTGAAAAATCTACAACTCGGATGTTCGAGACAGAATCTACAGACTCACCGAGACTACCATCAAATGTGTTATCCCATGCAGCAGCAGCCGTGCCTGATTTGATACCCCAATGAGAACTAGAGTCACTAACGATCGAAGCCCCAGCCATAGGAACTAAATCAACAGCTAATCGGAATGTCGCCAAGCCATCTGGAGCCGTCAGAGTAGCAGTGTACATCGTCGCAACGGTATCTGTACCATAGTCAGTATTAGCAGCAGGTGTGATCGCAGTATTCTGACTGATATCTCCCTGAGGCAACTCGATGGCTAAACGTGAGGAAATTTTCTTCATCGCTCCCACGCCGTCGGTCACCCTAAACACAGCGTTTCTTGATACTTCATCAGTAGTCACTGTTCCAGAAAGAACACCGTCACTCGAAAGTGTGAGACCTTCCGGAAGATCTGTATCGGCAATCCATTCCCAACTATAATTTCCATCACCCCCGCTTGCCGAAAGTTGGTAACTAAAAAATGAATCAAGCGGAACTTCTGGCAAGGCGCTGGTCTCGACCTCCAAGTCACTCTCTGGAACGTGTGCCCCAGTCTCAGACAAAAATGCGAGTTCTTTGATCACATCATGACCTATCAAACAGGCTTCATGAATCGCTTCTGTCGTGTGAGAACCACGATGAATATCATCTGCAGTGATTTCAGCTGGCAAAGGGAACTGAGTCCCCAAGGAGGAACTCAACATCATGTATGCATTCATATACACCAATAAATCTGAACAGTGCAAAGCATCTTCAGAAGCTGAAAAATCCTCTGTAGCCTCATTCAAACGCCCCATACCAATCGTCAAAGGAATCAGTTTCCATCCGCGTTCCGCATAGTTGAAATACAATTCTGAGCAACTATGGTAATCAAGCGCATCAAGTGTGGCTGCAGTTCCACTTTCCCCTCCAATTGCAAAGGATTTAATCCAGTCAAACGCCATCGGGATCATGTTTGACTGAGTTAGATCGATTACATCCTGCGCATCAGCTCCAGACCAAGAGCCTGACACATACATAAAAGCCGCTTCATCGGGCTCTAAAGCAAATTTGAAGCCTTGATAACCAGCATTATCAGGATCTAGATCATCAGGATGCCAATATCGCACACCTGTGGAGTAGACTCCATTTCGTGTACCTAACTTACGACTCGCAGCCGTCGTATCTACATTACTATTGATGATCAAATCTAGAGCATCACTCGTCCAGTCATGCGTACTAGAACCTTTATACATATAGCGGACCACATCGTTAAAAGGCTCCTCAGTAACATCGAGGCTCCGGTACACCACTGCACCATCATTTTCGTAACTTGTATCGTAATGCACAGTGGATGCATGAAGATTCACTGTCGCCGCGGCCGTCTCAGCTAAACTTACGGCCCGTGCGGTAGTGATGCCTGATGGGCTGTAACTTGATGTCCCAGCATTGAGACCGGTAATCTTGCTGAACATCGTACAAGCGTAGAGATACTGTTCTTCAGCGGCTGTTGTAGCACCATCAGACTCCACAGCATACGAGCCTGGAATCAACTCCATATCGACCCCATTCGCCACACGGTACATCACTTCCCCTATCTCACTGAAATCTTGGTCTGCATTGTTCGGCAAGAAGATCATCGGAATCGTTGTTCCAGAGTTTAAAATGAGAGACGAGAACTGGGTACAGCCCTCGTAAAACACTTCCGGCGCGAAATAACCATTATCGTAGGGAGCATCGTCATAAATATTCGTCGGCCCTCCGTTGTACTCCGAATATTCAACAGTCCCAGTAGGTACCGTATGAATTGTGGGTGTCAAAATAACGTGCCTGTATCCCTCTACCACTTTAGCGCGCAATGCTACATCCGCAGAATTTTGATCATAGTAACCATCGGCTAACGTCTCGATAGTTGAGTTTTGAACAGTATCAACTTGGACATCGCTATAGGCGACAGTTCCAGCAAGTAAACTTTCGAGGTGATTCGCAGCATCAGAATAATTATCTGAACTCTCCCCTACAGAAACGAATAAGATATCGTTTGAGAGGTCCTGAGCTTGAACAAAAGTGGGGACAGCCCATGCGCAAAGCGCGAGGCAAGTCTTAAAATAAGTCTTCATTGTGTGTGTGTGGTAGAAAAAATCGATCCTTGTGAGCTATTACACAAGCTGTCGAAACCATAAATATGGCTTCTGCAGATTTCTTCAGAAAAACTCATTGTATCCTGTCCAGCACCAAACCCTAAGACTATTTGATACTCATATACAGTGAGTTACATAAAAAATCTTTAGCAACGGGCGAGCCCGCAACATCATGAATTTTTAATAGTCATGTAAAATACCCCCTTCTCACACCATGTAAAGGGAAGAATTCACGCCCGAGCGGCACATCAATCAGCTAGATTTTTTCCGGCAAACTTTAATAAAACCACACTATTCAGGGTTCACCGCCTCGATCTGTTTGATCACTTTCTCAAAACCAAAGGCAAACTGAAGTACACCTTAATTGGCAACCCCTATACATAAATTGAGCCCCAACAAAGGCTCAATGAGACACTCACTTCGTGCCTAGAATTGATATTCGCTATGAGGAATTAACTCACCCCTCACTCCATTTCGACCTGTAGCTGAATGAACTTCGCTGAATCAGTCATCTCAAAGCGTGTTTTGACTGTCTCGTAGTCATCAACCGCTGTGCCGATCTCGACATCGTTCGGCACTTCTCCTGAAGGAGTGAGGAGATCAGGCGTCACGATCAAGGAGTAAGTGAGACCCAGTTCTAAGTAGTCAGTACGACGTTCGTACTCATAGACAAAATACTCAGTTCCTGCATCCTCTTCAGTATAATTCGATTCACTCACACCAGCATCATTCACTGTAGGGTCCATGCCGAGAGCGAATTCAAGTAAGTTGGAGTAGCCATCTCCAGCTCCGCCGTTCTCGGTGTCAGCTACTGCCAGTGCATCATCACCACCCAAACCGTAGCCAGAGGCCCAGATTGAATACTCCGAATCAGAATAAAGACTTCCGTAAACAGTGATTTTATCAAGCGCTGCAAGAGTAGAGCTAGTATTACTAGTCCCACGCCCCCATGCATAGATTCGAAATTCTGTGGCCTCAGTAATGGCTTCATAGGAACTACCAGCGAAACTGAAGACCACGCTCTCGTATTCGCCGGCTAGTCCAACCAATGTGGTGATTGCACCCGGGCTACCAATGAGATTGCCCAAAGCATCTGTGAGAGCGTATTCATCAACAGAAGTCTCTGCTTTCTTGGTTGCCTTCAATGTAATCGCTCTCAGATCCAGAATAACGCCCTCATCAGGGCTTAAAGTGAATGCCATATAGTCATCACCAGCGACAGCATCCTCGAAAGTCGTCGTCGTTGCAGCAGCTACACTAATGCCAATAGAGCCCAGCGTACCACTGCTACCGAAGTCGATACCGAGCGCATCAGCTCCACTGTTATCGCCGATACTCGTGATAAAGGAGATCCCCATCGGAGAGGTAATTGAACTGGCGCTGACTCCAGTAGGAACCACGCTAACCGCTGTCAAGTCGGCTGCATCTGAATCGAAATCGTAACCGATGAGTAGGGAGTCGACGACCGTAATTTGGAAAGGAGTGGTGGCTACTTCTCCACTGCCATTCGCTACCTGGAGTGTCCAATAATTGATACCCAAGTCGGAACCCGCAGGTGTCCCGCTCATCGAGCCATCAGAAGCTACGGTCAGCCAACTTGGGCCTTCCTGTACGGAGTAGATCAAGGTCCCATCACCATCCACATCTGACGCAGAGCCTGCCAGTGAACCGCTATAGGCAGCATTAACCGCGTTCACGTCGCCAACCGGTGGGTCTGCAAAATACAGCTTATGGTCTACATCAAATACAATTCCAGTAATTGTCGGACCCTTGCTGCGCGTTTGTACCTCAACCGAAAATGTTCCATTGGAATCAGCTGGCAGCGTGACATCAAAGAATACCATGCCCAGTTCTGCAGGTAAATTGGTGACTTCAGCAGAAACCAAACCTTCGAAGGAAAGCCTTAAGCCTGCGGGGTCATACCTGCCATCGCTAGAGTGTTCATTGCCAGCCATGACGCCTAAGCGAAAACTCGGTGGAACAGTCCCATCCACGGTGAAGGTCAAGGTCTCACGCCACTCCCCCACTTCACCTGCAGATGCGACACAGATCGCAGAACGTGCCCAGTCATCGACCGTCGCCGCGGGAGTCAAAGTTGGGTTATCAATGGAATCGTATGTATTGTATTCCGCAATCGAAGCAAAATGAGATCCAGCAGCATACTCGGTAACCCAACTAGGTCCATCTTGTGAATTACGGCTAAAGTCCTGATTGTTGACATTAGCAGTGTCACCAATCCCAGCGAAGAAATATCCGGTGCTGCCGTAACTATCGTCACCATCCGCATCAAACGTTTTCGCTGTGCCCGTCGAGCGGAAGTCACTCACCTCCGAGCCTGTCAGGTCATACCCATCACCGCTACCAACTACTTGAATTTCAGGGATCTCAAAAACCGAGACCGCAATCGTCGCGAGTTCACTGTCTCCATAGCCATCATTTGCAACATAAGTAAAATTATCGTTGCCCGTGTAGTCTGTATTCGGCGTATAAGTGAGATTCGGCACCGTCCCACTCAGCTCACCATAAGTAGGTTCTGAGACGACTGTATACGTTATGCTATCATTATCAACGTCCGTAGCACTCAGAGTTACTGCCACAGACTCATTGATGCCCACTGATTCCGAGATAGCAGTGGCTAGCGGAGTCGCATCATTCACTGGATTCACTGTGATAGTGACCTCGGCGGTCGCACTATCTAATGCTCCGTCATTCATCTTAAACGTAAAGCTGTCCAGACCATAGTAATTTGCATCCGGTTTATAGGACGCCACATTCCCCACGAGCGAAGTGATTCTTCCATTGGTTGGTTGAGAAACGAGATCCCCCATAAGAAAGTCTCCCTCAGCATCAAATCCAGTCAGAGGGATTTCGATAGAGCCGTCTTCATCTAGCTGCACAGTCGTATCATCGGCGTCGGGCGCACCGACAGCCTGCCCATCTGGCAATACCACCTGAATCGTCACTGTCTTTGAATCCGAAGTGACTCCCCCCGAAGTAATCGTATAGCTGAAGCCATCGCTAGTGATTCCAGCATTCGGAGTGTAAGTCAAATCATAGCCAGTTCCTGTCAGAGCCCCATTCACCGGAGCGGAATAGGCGTAGGTAGAAACACCCGAACCATCATTAGGAAGTGAAATAAGTGCAGGATCATAACTCGATAGTTGTACGGTAATGTCAGAAGCTTCAACAATGCCACTCGCAAGCGTAAATCCAACTTGACGGAAAGAGCCCTGGCTATCCGTTACTTTAAGAGCGACGCTCCATGTACCTGTTTCAGTGACCGTTCCGTGCAGTAAACCGTTTACAGACAAACTCAGGCCAGCAGGCAATGTTGTTTCAGGCAGCAGCTCCCAAAGGAGTCCACCGACTCCGCCCGTCGCAAGAAGTTGATAACCGTAGCTGCCACTCGGCGGCAAATCTGGCAAAGAATCCGTCTCAATTATCAAATTACTATCTGGTACGTGAGATCCCGTTCCGGACAAGAATGCGCTTTGGGCAATGTATGTTTTTCCTGTGTTAAACGCATTAACCAATTGGCTATCCGACTGAATACTGCTCGGAACATCGAGATCAGAGCCCAATGATGACGTTAGCATCATCGCTGCTGTCATATAATACAGAGGGTCAGTCATGTGAACCCCGTCAGAAGAGGTCACTATATCTGGTTCAATTTCAGCCAATCGACCCAGGGCTGGGCAAAATGGAATAACAGCCCAACCGTCATCACCATAGGAAAGTGACCCTGAGTAAAAAGCTGTATCAAAACAATTACTTAATACCGCGGTCGTTGATGCGGTTCCTTTTGAGCCGTAAGAATAGTCGATTCGTTCAAAGACTATCGGCAGCATATTGGTCTGATTATGCGTGTCGATTACCTCCTGAGCATCGATATAAGACCACCTCACATACATAAAAGCGTATCCATTAGGGAATTGATTAAACGCACTCGAGGCTGCAGAGCTGGTATTGACGCCATCATCCCAGCCCTTCTGAAAACGGTTAATGTAAGTAACCTCTCTGAGCTCCGCTTCCATCGTTTCATTGATGATGGTATTCAGGCGCTCACTAATGCCTTCCTCCGTGCTGGTTCCGCGGTATAGATAAGGGACTTGGTTATTAAACGGAGCGCTTGATATATCCAGCGGACGGTAACGCACGTTCCCAATATTTCCGTAACTAGTTGAATAATGATCATCTATGGTTTCATGATACGCATTCGTTTGTGTACCGGTGTTCGCAAGAAACTCATGACCATCAAGAGAGCGCACTTGGGAATTGTCTGCAGTATAGGTGGGTTCATAGCCTGTTGTATTGGGATCAATCCCTGTCAGTTTACTATAGATACTAGCGGCTGCTATGTAGGCCCTTTGCGCCATGCCCTCGCCTGTGTTTTCTGAACTATCCAGAGAGTCACTAATGTCGTCAATTGCTTGAGCGTAGGGAACCACTTCTAAACCACAGCCATTCGCAACTCGATATACAATTTCCAATAGAGAAGTGTCTGAGGGGTCATCATGCATCGCAATGATTGGGATACTCCCCGCAGCCAATATCGCCTGTGACATTTTATAGCACTCTTCAAAATAGAGCTCTGGATACTTTACTCCAAATTCAGAATCACAGGCTATGACGACGTATTTATAACCTTCGGTTATCTTCGCTATAAAAGTGTCTTTATAGTTTGGATTGTAATATAAATTTAAAACAGATTCAGCGTCATCATTAATGTAGAGGTCTACTTCGGCCCCCTCGTAACCACTCGTCGCAGCGTAAAGTCCAGAGAGATAGGTTTGGGTTGCTTCAAAGCGAGGTACTTCATTTGCTAACTGAGACACCCCCACAAGCAAGATGTCATTCGAGTGATCTTGAGAAAACGCTGATCCGGCTAGAAAAAGCGTCAATAGAGTCGTTAGAAATTTGTACATTATAGTGTGATAAAGGCTTGGCTTTAAAAGAACAAAACAGGTACCCCTGTTTACTAGTTCACCATGTATCTATCCTAGAGATTTAATTTTCCTTGGGGAATTCATCAACTAACTCAGAAAGATATGGCGGAAACTACACTCACTACAAATTTAACGTCAACAAATTATCATTGCAATTCCCACACACTGACATATGTGAAATCCACGGAATATTCATATCTCCAGCTACTACAAATACACAAGATGTGAAGAGTTGAATTAGACTTCAATACGCCTCGATCGCTGTGGATATAATGACATCCTTCAGGCAGTATTGATTGTAGACTCGACCCACTTCGCATCGCTTTGCAGCACGAAAAGCACACCAACTGAGCTCTCACCTCGACTAAGCCACGTCTCGAGAGGATTGATAAGCTACTCAAAATCTAAGACCATTTGAAATAGACTATAAGCGATGTCATCCTGCTACATAAATTGAACCCCGACAGGGGCTCAATTATGCTCTCTCTTCGCGCTTAGAATTGGATTAAACGCTATGAGGAATTAACTCCCCCCTCACTCCATTTCCACTTGGAGCTGAATAAACTTTGCTGAGTTAATCATCTGGAAGCGCGTTTTCACGGTCTCGTAATCACCACCGGAGTTATCAATCAGCACATCGTACGGAGACTCACCTGATGGGTTCAGAAGATCTGGCGTCACGATCAAAGAGTAACTTAATCCCTGCTCTAGATAATCAATGCGTCGCTCATATTCATAAACGAAATATTCAGATCCAGAGTCATTCTCGGTATAGTTCGCCTCACTAGAGCCCGCATCATTCACAGTTGGGTCCATTCCAAGCGCGAACTCTAAGAGGTTAGAATAGCCGTCACCCGTGGCACCATTCTCTACGTCAGCACCAGTCAAGGCACCATCCCCCGTCAAACTATAGCCTGAAGCCCAAGTTGAATAGTTCGTACCATAGATGCAAGCTCTCCCGTAAAGCGCCACTTTATCCACGAGCGCAAGAGTGTTTGACGTAGCACTGGTGCCTCGGCCCCAAGCATAAATCCGAAACTCTGTAGCCTCTGTAATAGTTTCGAATACCGAACCTATTAAATTCACAGTCACAGTATTAAATGTACCAAAGGTGCCTTGTGCTTCGTCCGTAGTGATCACAGCAGGCTCATCAATAAGGTTCCCTTGAGCGTCAGTCACAACATATTCATCCACAGAATTGGGAGATTTTAGTGACACCTTGAAACTCATCGCCGTGAGGTTGAGTTTCACATCAGCCTCTGGAGTGATGGTAAAGCTCATGTAATCATCTCCAGCGAGAGCCGCTGAGAAGCTGGTAGTTGTAGCATCAACAGTCTGTACCCCCACTGAGCCTAGTGTGCTGGTAGTACCAAATTCGCCACCAACTGCATCCAGACCTGTAGCATCACCCGTTGTAGAATGAGCGATTGCCATAGGTGAGGTAAACTGGCTCGCGTAGATACCTGTTGGTACGATACTCGCCGCGCTCCAATCTACAGCATCGGAATCAAAATCGTAGCCAATCAATACCGAGTCAACTACAGCGATATTTAAGACCGTCGTGGCACTGTCTCCACTTTCATCTGACACCTCAATCACCCAGCTATTCGCACCGACATCTGAACTACTAGGCACCCCATTGAGCGAGCCGTCAGCGGCGACCACCAACCAACTAGGTCCTGATTGGGCTGAGTAACTTAAAAGTGTATCACCATCTAAATCGGATGCACTTCCTACTACAGAATTACTATATGCCACATTCACTCGTGTCACATCATCTGCTGGTGGATTATCAAAAACTAGAGGATAATCGAAATCAAAGACTACTCCAGCCATCGTAGGCCCCTTATCAGTGGCTACATCACGGGTCTGCCCCTCTATCGAGAAAGTGCCAGAGAATCCATCTGGAATAATAATATCGAAGAACACCATGCCCAAATCCGTATCTAGACCAGACGCTGTTGCGACTATACCCATGGAGCTGACACGAATTCCTGCAGGATCCCACCGTCCATCTGTATTACCTTCATTCCCCGCCATAACACCCAGTCTAAAATGCGGTGGCGCAGTCTCGTCTATGGTGAAGCTGAATAACTCAGACCATGTTCCAGCGCTGCCGTTGTTGAAAGTACAAATCCCTGTAGAAGTCCAGTCACTTACCGTCTCGCTGATGGAGGCTGTCGGGTTATCAAAATCCGTATAAGCTCCGTTAACGACAACTGAATTCGCAACCTCTACACTAGTGACCCAAGACGGCGTCGCGTCGGAATTACTGCTATTATCTGAGCCATTTCCATAGAAAAAGTAACCATCTGATCCGTACACATCATCACTATCCGCATCCAGACTTTTTTGAACCCCTGTGGACCGGAAACCAGTCACTTCAGCTCCAGTTAAATGGTAGTCAGATTCGTTTACAGCAACTGTTATCTCTGGGACTACAGCGACTGTTATCGTCACTGTCACTTCTTCACTATCTCCATAACCATCATTCGCCTTATAGGTGAACGAGTCAGTCCCAGTGTAGCCGCTCGCAGGTGTGTAAGTTAAATTCGGTACAGTCCCACTAAGTGAACCATAACTTGGCCCCGACACCACCGAATAGACGAGGCTATCCCCATCAAAGTCTGAAGCACTCAAAGTAATCGCCAGAGTGCTATTCTGAGTCACAACTTCCGATAGTGCCTCTGCAACCGGCACAGCATCATTCACCGGGTTCACAGTGATTGATATTGTCGCCATCGCGCTATCAAGCACGCCATCATTCAATTTAAAAATAAAACTGTCTGATCCATAAAAATCTAAACCTGGCTCATACGTCGCGACATTCCCAGTCAGGCTAACAATGGAACCATGAGCAGGAGCTGAAATGATCCGAGCCATCAGCGAGTCGCCTTGCGCATCAAAGCCCGTCAAAGGAATCGCAACAGAACCATCTTCATCTACCTCGGCATCGGTAGAATAAGCATCTGGCGCCCCAACACCCAAGCCATCTGGCAACACCATTTGGATCGTCACTGTCTTTGTATCCGAAGCCACACCGCCGGAAGTGATCGTATAAGTAAAGCTATCACTCGTGATTCCAGCATTCGGAGTGTAAGTTAGATCAGGAGCAGTTCCAGATAGGGCTCCATTTGCAGGAGAGCTGTATCCGTATGTTAAATCCCCAGAATCATCACCAGGCAGAGAAATCGCCGCTGGATCATAACTCGCGAGCTGCACAGTAAAGTCTACAGCCTCCGCAGTTCCACTTGAGAGTGTAAAACCAACCTTACGGAAGGAGCCCATGTTATCAGTAACCTTAAAGGCAACATTCCAAGTACCCGTTTGTGCCACTGTGCCGTGTAGCAAACCATTCACCGATAAACTTAGCCCAGTAGGCAGCGAAGTATCAGGAAGTAATTCCCACAAGTAACCACCGACACCACCTGAAGCAGCAAGCTGATGACTGTAGGAACCATTCGGTGGCAAGTTTGGTAATGCATTCGTCGTGATCGACAAGTCACTATCAGGTACGTAGGACGAAGTCTCAGAGAGATAAGCGAGTTCCTTTACGAGGTCATGTCCAAGTTCAATCGCCGTGGAAAGTTCAGCATGAGACCAAGTCCCCCTTCTGGTGGGAAGCGTTCCTTCAGGTATCGGAAACTCTTGACCCAAAGCGGAAGCCACCATCATCGACGCATTCATGTAGAACAAGGGATCCGAAGTATGGCCACCGTCATCATCAGAAGCGGAAAATTGAGGAAGTGCTTCATTCAACCGCCCCATACCTACGGTAAGGGGAATCGTTTTCCATCCCCGATAGAAATAGTCATCCCAAAGATCCGCGCAGTCTTGATTATTGAGAGCATTCGTAGTCGCAGCCGTTCCGCTGGCCCCATCAAATGCCTTGATCCAATCAAAAACCATGGGGATCAGCTGTTCTCCGTTTAGATTGGTCAAGTCCTGCGCGTAAGCGTCGCTTTCACTTTCTGAAGCATACAGAAACGCGCCCCGATTTAAGTTGGTAGCATTAGTAAGAGAGCCAGTTCTTTGTATAGTATCTGCATTATTCCAGAATCTCGAGTCATTAACGATTCTTCCATAATGAGTCGCACTGGATATTATCGATTCACTAACATAAGTATTCAGTCGATCTCTTGTGAAAAGATGCGTGCTGGTGCCCTTGAAAAAGTAACGCAGCTCACCATTGTACGGTGCTTGTGAAAGATCCAGATAGCGATACAGCACCGATCCATCTAGCTCATAGCTCGTGTTGTAATGCTCAGCGGCATCCTGCTCGATGACGGCGTCATTCGCATAGGTTGTTAGAGCAACTAAATCGCTGCTCTCGATAGGCCACCTCGAATCGTAGCCATAATCCTCATTTACATAGTAGTCAAAGTGCTGATATGTAGGGGTGTAACTCGTATCGGCAGGATCAAGCCCGGTTATCTTACGGTAAATGGTACAAGCTGCGATCCACGCTTGCCTCGCAACATTTTCGGCAGTCTGATCCTTCTGCATACCAGCTGCTTTCATCGCATACGTGCCTGGAATCACCTCCACTCCCGAACCATTCGCAGCCCGATACGCATAGTCCCCAAGAGTAATGGGGCCTACATATTCGGAACTCGCCATCATCATCATCGGAGTACTTCCGGCCTCCAAAGCCAAATCCGAGAGCTGTTTACAGCCTTCATACAAAACCTCGGGATACGCATAAGCTTGATCCGAGTCGAATAAGATCACGAAACGATACCCTGACCCAATCTGCGCTTTCAGGTCAGAATGCACAGGGTCATAATAAATATCCGCGAGAGAATGCGCATAGGGCTCACTGTCATAATCCACTTGTGCATCGTTGAATCCTTCCGTCGCCGACAAGAATCCCCAGAGGTATTCTGCAGTGTATTTTAATGTACTGTCCGAACTGTAGCTATAACCACTTCCGGTCTGTTCCGTAGCTGCATGCACGAGCAAAACATCATTCGACTTATCTTGAGAAAACGCTGAGCCCGCGAGCATACATGCCATCAGGGCAATTAGAATTTTGTACATTATTGAGTGGTGAATAGATCAAAGCCTGTGTGCTAATGCACATAACTCCAAATCCATTAATATGGGTTCGAGTGAAATAATTTACTCATCTCTGAATGAGTTGATGGCTGAGTCCCAAGTGGGTGTATTGGGAAACGCTCTCTCAAGCTCTCACTTAGTGAGTAAGTTCGAACATTGTGATGACATCATCAGCAAGGATAGATAAAGTTGCACGTCAGAGACTACTGGTCAAATGCCCAGTTTCACTACCTGCAGCCGAACTACTAGAAGCACAATAACCAGCACTCAAAAGTACTGGTTATGATTCTAGGCAATAGAATTACTGCGATTCCCCCTTGCCCCGCTAAACCTTCGCTAGCTCTTGAAGCAGGATCGCATTCATCGCGATGCCTCCCTCGAAGTTCTCCACCCAGAAATTCTCATTCGGTGCGTGGATCTGACAATCTGGCAATGCGAGCCCTAGAAGCAAAGAATCCGCACCTAAAATGTCCTGCATGTCCTTAATGATCGGAATACTGCCACCTTCACGTATCAGCACAGGTTGCTTGCCAAAGGCCTTTTCTAGAGCAATCTGCCCAGCCTTACCATAGGCACTGTGCGGATCGCTGTAATACGGCTTACCATCGTGCCCGACTTCGACCTCTACGGTCACTCCTGCAGGCGCGTGCTTTTCAAGGTGTGCTTTCACCTTCTTAGAAATATCTTTCGGATCCTGATCAGGAACCAGTCGGAAAGAGAACTTAGCCATCGCCGTTGCCGGCAAGACAGTCTTCGAGCCCTCGCCCTGATAACCTCCACCGATTCCATTCACCTCAGCAGTAGGGCGCGCCCATAGACGTTCCGCAGAGCTGTAACCAGGCTCACCAAACACAGCAGGTGCTCCAGTCTGTTCGATCATATCCTGATCACTCATCCCAGGAATCTGCGCCCACATCTCGCGCTCCCAATTTTCCAGCGGCTTCACATCATCGTAAAATCCTTCAATCGCAATGTTGCCTTTATCATCGTGAAGGCTAGCAACTAGCCGCGCCACCGCAGTCGCTGGATTCGCCACCGCACCACCGTAAATACCCGAATGGAGATCGCCCTTCGGCCCTGTCACCGTTACTTCACAGCAAGAAATACCGCGCAAGCCATACCCCATCGTCGGCACTCCGCGCGCCACCATTCCTGTGTCTGAAACCGCAATAATGTCACAAGCAAGTTCCTCCTTATGAGCTTCGATAAATGGCACCAAGCTCGGGCTCCCAATCTCTTCTTCACCCTCAAAAAGGAAAATAAGATTCACTGGAAGCTCACCCTGTTCTTTTAAAGTTTTCTCCACCCCTAATACATGCGCCATCATCTGGCCTTTATTATCGGTCGCACCACGTGCCCAGATCCGGCCATCCTTTAGCACAGGCTCAAACGGCGGCGTGTCCCATAGCTCGACAGGATCCACCGGCTGCACATCATAGTGACCATAGATCAATACCGTCTTGCGCCCTTCTTTATGCTCGTTTTTTGCAATTACCACAGGATGTCCAGGTGTCTCATGAAGCTCAGCACTCAGGCCCATACCTTCGAGCTTTTGCTGAAGCCACTGACCACAAGCAAGCACATCACCAGCATGCTCAGAGGCTGTTGAAATACTTGGGAACCGTAAAAATGAAAAAAGATCGTCGAGCTGAGATTGCATACCCCATTCATGCTCCCCCCACCCACATCTCGCAACTTAAAATTTCGCGATTTAAACTGTCGAAAGTCCAAAGTCATACCAGCATCGCGGGCTCGCGATGTTCTCAAGCTTGCATGCACTCAGTGAGAGCCATTCGTGAGATCAGTGAGATTCGTGGTAGAAATCCATCATGCTGGCATTTTCGACTCTTTCGTATATTTCGCGGTAAAATAGCTCTCAATTTCTCGCAAATGCGCATTGCAAAACCCATTTTCCCCCGTAACCTCCGCCCTCTATGAGCGAGCAGAACACGCAGCCACAATCGACCGAAGCCGAACTCATCGCAGTTCGCACCGAGAAACTCGAAAAGTTACGCGAATTGGGAATCGACCCATATGGCGCCAAGTTTGATATCACAGTCACACCTGGTGACCTCAAGGCAACTTTCGAGGATGGCAAAAAGGTCACTCTCGCAGGCCGCCTTCTCGCTATCCGCGACATGGGCAAGTCCGTCTTCGCTACCATCGGCGATGTCCACGGACGCATTCAGATTTACCTCAATAAAAAAGGTCTCAACGAGACCGAGTGGGCTGCTTGGAAGCTTATGGACATGGGCGACTGGATCGGTGTCGAAGGCGAAACCTTCACCACTGGTAAAGGCGAGCCATCTGTCAATGTTTCCAAACTCACAGTTCTCTCCAAAGCTCTCCGCCCTATGCCTGACAAATGGCACGGCGTCAGCGACCGCGAAACAAAGTACCGCAAGCGCCACCTCGACCTCATGTCGAACCAATCAAGCGCCGACCTCTTTGTGAAGCGTTCTCAAATGATTGCTGAAATTCGCAGCTTCCTTCACGAGCGCGGCTTCCTCGAAGTCGAGACACCAATGCTCCACGACGTAGCTGGCGGCGCTGCTGCGAAGCCATTCGAGACGCACCACAACGCGCTCGACATGCCACTCACTATGCGCATCGCGCCTGAGCTGCACCTCAAGCGTCTCCTCTGTGGCGGCTTCACCAAGATTTTCGAACTCAACCGTAACTTCCGTAACGAAGGGATCTCCCGTCGTCACAACCCAGAGTTCACCATGCTCGAAGCCTACTGGGCATTCTCAGACTTCGAACAAATGGCAGATCTCGTTGAGGAAATGACCTGTCACCTCGCTGAGAAATTCTGCGGCGGTCTCCAGATCGAACACAAGAACGAGAACGGCGAGCACGTGCGCACTATCAATCTAGAGCGCCCATGGAAGCGCGCTCCATACCACGACCTCATCAAGGAAGTCGCTGGTGATGACTGGTTCGAGCTCAGCAAGGAACAACACCGCGCTAAGTGTAAAGAACTCGGCGTTGAGATCTCCGACAACATGGAAGACTACGAAATCTCTCAACAAGTCTTCGAGAAACTCGTGGAAGAACATAGTTTCGACCCATGCTTCGTCACTCACGTTTCTAAGGAACTCATCCCACTCGCTAAGCTCAACGCTGAGAACCCAGACGTTATCGACGTCTACGAACTCATCATCAATGGCCAGGAAATCTCACCTGGTTACTCCGAGCTCAACGACCCAATCCTCCAAAAGCAACGCTTCGCGGAGCAAGCGGGCGGAGAGACTCAAAGCATCGACCACGACTTCGTCGAAACCATGGAATCCGGAATGCCACCAGCAGGCGGCATCGGTATCGGTATCGACCGTCTGGTCATGATGCTCACCGGCGCTCCAACCATCCGCGACGTCGTCCTCTTCCCACAGCTTAAGAAGAAGTAATCTCTTCTTCTTAAAGATAGGGCGGGCTCGCCGAGCACGCCGCAGAGCGATCTAAACCATTTCAAATCCTCACAGCACCAGTTGCAGTGAGGATTTTTTATATTAAAAAAACTAAAAAAAGCTCTACCGAATACCGGTAGAGCTTTTATAAAATAATAGGAATAGTAAGAAAAAATCTTACTTACGACGACGCATAATCAACGCAAGACCGCCAAGACCAAGAAGAGCTGTGGAGCTTGGTTCTGGAACTGCTACAGCTTCGATTGCAAAAGTTTCATCATTTGCATTACCGAATGCTATCCATGTGAATGAAGATACATTTTGTACAGTGAATGATCCCCAGCTTTCATTGGAGAGAGGAGCACCACTACCAGCAGCACCACCAAAATTAATTTCTTCAGTGGTTACTGAATTAGACCCAGTACCACTGAACCAATCATCATTGTCTGCACCTTGCCCGACCGCAAGGCTACCAGCAGTGTAACTCCAGCCGCCTGAAGAAGATGTTACAGTAAATGTGTTTGTTGTGTCGGTCAGGCCTCCAGAACCGTCAAATACGACAGACTCATTACCTAATGTAGAGGTAATGACCAAATCAACAGTGCCACCCGTAAATACAATAGTTGTGGCTGTGTTTCTTGCTTCAAGCCCGTTTCCAGCCTGAGTCAAATCACCACCAGCACTACCATTTGCTAAGGTAGTAGTAATGTCATAGGTGATTCCTGAACCGATAACAGCTGATTCATCAAGGGTTAGAGTGACAGCATGTGCTGAAACTCCACTAACTAATAATAGGGGTATAATTTTTTTCATAAAACGTATGAATATACACACAATAGAGAGAGCTTCACAATAGGTAAAAGCTAACAAGTGTATAAAATACAAACATTAAAGTGGCTAGGACCTCCCGAGAGTCTCTTCACCTTCTAACAGCAGTAACAGCTTAGACGCTCGCTTGCTATCTGAAGCTTCCTCCAGAAAAAAGCGCCTCTTATGTTCAGCGGTTGAGTACTGCGCGACAGTATCAATCACAGCCTCGAGAGACTCCTTGGAATCCAGATGCTCAACAATCATCGCCTTCTCTTTTTCAGAACAGCCCGTGAGCACATCCATAAATTTATCTTTCAAGAGGGAAATGATCGTCTCGGCCCCTTCTGTACCCTCACGCTGCATCTTATGATACACAGCCCTCGGATAGTTAGATGACCGATCCCACGACACTATCTCTGCACGTTCTCTAGCCGACACCACGAGCATTGACCGGCCATCGGGTAATTGTTCATTTGCGACCACCTCCACAACGACAGCAACCTTTAGAGGCACACTTTCTAACTCTCCATCAAGCTCGGGCAGTGAACCTATGATAAACTTCGAATCGCTTGCTATCGCATCTTTTAACATCTCCCGATAGCGTTCCTCATAAATATGGAGAGGAATGGCATTGTGCGGCAGCACCGAAACACCCGGTAAAAGGATTGCACCCGCCTTGTAATACGTTTCATCACTTACCATATCTCACTATCCCGCATTCATCCCATTTTTCCAATAAAACTTCACCTCTATCCTGTATGCGCGAACTCACTAAAAGCGCCAACTATCTCAAACAGATAGGCTCAGAATGATGAAAAGGATTTCATCTTTTCTCCCAGCGAAATACGTCTAGCCTAGGGCATGAGCTGCTGTGGAAACAAACCAGATCCTAAAAAGCCAGAGTCTCCGGACGCGCTAGATCTCATGCAAAAAGATTTCCGGAAAACTCAGAAACCGACATGTTGTAGCACTCCGAAAAAGAAAGAGGAACACGGCGATTGCTGTGGGAGCAAAGGCAAGATCGATTACATACTCTGGGGCTCGCTTATCGCCTGCGGTCTCGCGGTCATCGCCCACCTCTTCTTTTCCAGCCTCCTTCCCCACGCGCTCCATACTTTTGCTCACAGCATCTACGAACTTCTACTTAAAATGTGGTGGGGGCTCGCGCTAGGAATCATCGCCGTTGGGCTCTTAGGAAACATACCCCGAGCCTATATTCAGACACTTCTAGGCAAGGGTGGCACCATGAATGGTATTCTCCGCGCCACCGGCGCTGGCCTATTGTTAGACCTCTGCAATCACGGCATTTTGCTCGTCGCCATGAAACTCTATGAGCGTGGAGCCAGCCTCGGCCAGACCCTCGCATTCATCATTGCCAGCCCGTGGAACTCACTTTCGCTCACACTCATTCTCATTGGCCTGATCGGTATCAAATGGACCATCGCCTTCGTCCTCCTCTCTGGCCTCATTGCCATCACCACTGGCTACATCGCCGACATTCTAGTCCGTAAAGGAAAGGTCCAAGCCAATCCCAACAGCACTCCCATCCCAGAAGACTTCAACTTCTGGCGCGATGCCAAACAAGCCCTCCGACACACAAAATTCAACAGACGCTTCTACACTCAAGTCTTCAGTGATGGTCTCCGAGGCTCCACCTCGATCATTCGCTGGATTCTCTTTGGCACTGTACTCGCCGCCGGCATCCGAGCATTTGTTGATCCCACTATATTCACCACATGGTTCGGCCCTAGCATGCTTGGTGTAGGTATGACGCTGCTCGCAGCCACCATCATCGAAGTTTGCTCAGAAGGATCTAGCCCCATCGCTGCCGACCTCGTCACCCGCGCCAATGCTCCAGGCAATGGCTTCGCCTTCCTCATGGCCGGTGCCGCCACCGACTACACCGAAATCATGGCACTCAAGGAAACCACCAAAAGCTGGAAAACCACCTTCATCCTCCCCATCCTGACTCTCCCCCAAGTCACTGCGATTGCTATAATTTTAAATCAGTTCTCGTAGGCACTATCCCACTCTCTTTTATGCAATCTAAGTGCTACTAATGCACTTACTATTCCATAGGGAGGGAGAATTACAATTATTCCCCCTAAAACAGCGTCACCATTTAATCAGAGAATAAATAGTAGCGGCACCACGCTCAAGAATGCACCAACAGGTAATGCATACGCAGGCATCCAAATAGACAGCCAAGGACGAGGCCAAGCATATAAGTAAAATGGAAGCCCAACCACGAGCATACTACCTGAGTGAATAATACCGCCGTATAATGCGACCATTACACCCGCGCTCCCCTTTCCGAGTATCAGCCCCACGATGATCAGTGCCAGTAATGACGCGACTAATGCAGCACAAAATGTAGCTTTGATGAGTGCCAATACAGATTCTAACGGCGTCGCGAGTGGCTCTCGCCATTTAATATCCTCAGACATGACGACCTCCTGCCCGTTGCTCAAGTTCCTCATTCTTAAACTCAAACCCCTCTTCTAACAACCTAGTGGGAATCACCCAGCGACTCTTTAAGATCAGCTCGGTTTCAGTCCTCATAAAGAACGCTCCTACTTCCAGCATCCACTTAGTGGCAGGCAGTCCAAATCGGCACTCCACACTCTTTCTAATAAGCTTCATCAGTTCAGTGTTCGTTACGGGATTGGGCGCACTCACATTGTAAGTCCCATCTGCATTTGGATTCTTGGCGAGCCATTCTACAGCACGAGCAAAATCAAGATCCGTAATCCAGCTAACCATCTGCTTTCCGCTCCCCATCTTGCCACCAAGCCCTAGGCGAGCGAGCTTCTGCAGAACAGTCCACACGGTTTCCGGCTCATTCCCCATCACGATAGCTGAACGGATCGCCACTTGTCTCACTCCTACACGAGCTTGCCCAAAGAAGGCTTCTTCCCAGGCTTTCGCGACCTCGACAGAGAAACCGCTTCCAATCTCACCATCTAAGTCTCCCTGCGGTCGGTCTTCAGCATGCCTATATATCGTCGCTGTACTTGAATTAATCCACACCTTGGGAGGGCCCTTACATTTACTAACAGCATCACCTAACAACTTCGTTGTCTCGACACGTGAATCAATAATCGCTTTACGATTCTTCTCACTATAACGGCAATTCACTGAACGCCCCGCAAGATTGACCAACACATCTACCCACTCGAGAGCCTCAGTCCACTCTCCGACATGTTTTCCATCCCAATAGACAAAATCCACACCTTCAATCAGGCCATAGGGCTCACGAGCAATCCCCACCACACTCCAGCCTTGGTCGAGGAAGTAACGTGACAGCACACGTCCCAAAAATCCATTCGCTCCTACGATTACGATACTTTTCATTTTTCAATTAATACGGTTACAAAATCTCTAGCAGGTAAAATCACCTCCATCACAAAACGTTCGGGAAACAAGACTGGCAGTCCCCAAATAAGGCTCAGCCCACAGAGCACGCCCATCCACTTACTCGGTTTCCCTTCATAGCAGGTGAACAGCCCTTGCATCATAAAAAAGAGTGTCGGAAGACCGTAGCCCCCTCTTACCGGAACAGTGATAGCGAGTTCATGGAGTAAACCTGAAATCACAAACACCGCAAAAGTTCCTGCCCTTTGGTCTAAAAATCGATTCAATGGACGCTTCACGCAGCGAGCCATCATCTGTGAGTAAGCTAAGTTCCAGCGCTTGCCCCAAAAGTCAGCAAAGCCACGCATGCGGAGAGGATTTCGAAACAGAGCCCTCACAGGAACTCCAACAGATTTCCAAAATGCAGTAAGTAAACGTAGAGCTCCAAAGTGGAAGCCCATGCTCATTGCTATAAAAAGAGGGACTAAGGCAACCACATCGCTCATTACATACACGAGCGCGACTCCCACTAGTCCACAAAAACTTCCCCACGCCCAGTCAGCACGAACACTCAGCTTCCTCCTGCTGGTAACCCAGGGCTTAGGATCCATGCCAAACCAGCAGCAAGCAAAACACAACCAGCTCCCCAATGGTATGACCTGGCCTCCGCTTCTGCGCCATTCGCTATACACAATCCATTTCATGCCAGCCATCAATACGCTGCAGAGCATGACCATACGGAGAAAGGCTCCAGCCTCAAGGCTTACAAGATGCACGGCAGTATAGCCACAGAGCACTGCAAACCAGCAATAGAGTCGCTTCAATGGTTTGTGGTCAAAGAATAGCTTTGCTCCCACAAGGTAAAATAGAACGGCAATGATCCAGACTACGCACATAGTAGTATATTTCTAAAGAACGCACAGCCGTACACTACGGTGAGACAGATAAAGAGAGCACTCAGTCCCCATTTAGCCATTTTATGAAATAGGCTTTGCTGAACCTCACTCATATCAAAACAGAAGAACTGGAGCACGAGTCGAGCCGCCCACCATATCAACATGAAACCAGTGAGGAAACAGGCTAACACACTTCCACGCGTCAGTTCGCTTGCAGCAAAAGTAGAGAGTAATCCAAAAAACAAGTGGCTTCCCAGCAGATACACGGCATAGGTCCAGAACATCTGCCGCAGTAAACGAGGGAGCTTGCTCAAATCGCTATCCCAGTTGAGTACACGCGGTATAAAAAAGCTCACTGCTACCAGAGCGAGTTGCGCAGCACCAGCGAGCTTAATAATATTCTCAAGTTGTATCATGTTTCTAGCAGCGGTTAGTCACTCTTTATCGCACACGTTCCATCACACTCCACCTCGGGCATATGGTGAACTCTCGCAGCCACTTCTTTGCTCTTTCCACGGAAGAACAACTTACTCAAAGTGAGTCGATTGGCTGCCAGCAAGTGACAAATCTTCTGCACCTGAGGCAATAGCTGAGGCTTACTTACTTTCTTAGCTAAGCCTCTGTACTTAGTACAACTCCAGAGACACCACACCCAGGCTTCAGCCCCTTGATAGATCTCATCAGTACTGGTACGCACCACCATTTGTCTAGCTGGGTCCCGCGTGTTGAGTGTAGGGAAACGGTTCAGAGCTTCCTCACTTTGATAGGGTAAAAAAACAATGTCGTTTGCCCGCTCTTGCCGATTAACCCACTCGTGAAAAGTGCAGCACATCCCGCACTGTCCATCGTAGTATACCTCTACCCATTCTACATCATCGTTGAGTTTCATGTTATCGAATTTTCAGTTATTTTTGAAAGTTGTCCTTAAAAAAAGGGACGTGCTATTTTCCTGCAGCAGCAAGTGGAGTCACCTGGGGAGTTCTTCCCTTCTTACGCATCTTGTCGAAGTTATACATGTTGAAGAAGTGCATGCCGCCGAGCACTAGAGTGACAAAACCAAGTTTCGTCGCACAGTATTCGATAGCACCAACAAAGCCTTCAGGTCTGGTTCCCATTTTAAGAAACAGCAGCACGAAGCCTATGTTAATAAGGTAGAACCCTACCTTTAAAAGATGATTCACAGCGTCAGCGCGCTCCTCGTCACCACGAAATGCTTCTATCAGAAACACCCTGCCATTTTTATGTAATGTGTTAGCCACCCATATGGTGAGTCCGATACTCGCTACAGTGTAGACGATATAAACGATTACTTGTTCGATTTGTCCGTTCATTTTCTTAGTTGGTTTTATTTTATAAATGCCGCCTAACGGAATGTTAGACGGCAGAAAGTCTTCTACTTACCCGACTCCTAACAGCTTGGCTGCTATCTTCAGAGCTGGCCCATATTTTAGTCTACTAATTTTATCTCCAGCGTTGCTGGCAAGCTGAGCAAAGCCTTCTAGCTCCTTCATCTGCTGGTGAAACGCAACACCCTCAGCCGTTTTATCATTCTCGGTATTTTCTGCGCAGTCTTGTAGTAAAGTGAGTGCTGGGTCGATCTCACGGCGCTGGCGTTCTTTCAGCACTAGCGTGAACATCTTCCACACATCCTTCTCAGCTTCGAAAAACTCCTTACGTTCCCCCTTCTTCACCACGATGCGAATCAAGCCCCAGCTGACTAGATCCTTCAGATTAGTATGGGCATTGCCGCGGCTGATCACCAGATCCTCCATCACCTCATCGGTGCTCATCGGCTCAGGGCTGACCATTAGCAAGGCATGTACCTGTGCCATTGTACGGCTAATTCCCCAGCTGCTACCTAGTGCTCCCCACTGCGCAATAAACGCATCCTTTGATTCTTTGAATTGCTCACTCATGTTTGTACTTTCAGTAAGTACTGAAAACTAAACCGCAAGTAAAGATTATATTTTCAATAATTACTGAAACTTAATGAATCTTCATAAAGTTGAGTCATATCCCTCCCACATTCGTGAGATTAGCAAAATTCGTGGTGAAATCCGTTTCATCAATCCGTTTCATCAATCCGGCAATTTTCGAAGATTTCGCGCATTTTGCGGTAAAAATCTCCCAAACTCCACTCGCTACCTTACCACAAAAAAAAGTGCGGTCCGTTTCCGGACCGCTCTGAAAATTTTAGTCTAAGCGAATGAACTTAGGCTGTCAGCTCTGCAACTGGTGGAGCGAAGCTTGTGAGGTTGATTCCCTCAACAGCAGCCTTATATTCCTCGATCGTTGGAATGCGACCAAGGATAGCAGAAAGCACCACGAGTGGAGTAGATCCAAGGAGCGACTCACCCTTCTTACGATCAGAGTCAGCAACCACGCGGCCTTGGAAAAGACGTGTGGATGTAGCCATCACAGTGTCACCTTTCTCAGCTTTTTCCTGATTACCCATACAGAGGTTACAACCAGGACGCTCGAGATACATCATGTTCTCGTACTCGGTACGTGCTGCGCTCTTAGGAGCACTATCGTCGAATACGAAACCTGAGTACTTCTGCAGAATATCCCAGTCACCTTCAGCCTTAAGCTCATCGATGATATTGTATGTTGGCGCAGCCACTACGAGTGGAGCATTGAACTTCACTTCACCTTGTTGCGTCTCAAGATTCTTAAGCATCTGAGCAAGGATCTTCATGTCACCTTTGTGCACCATGCAGGAACCTACGAAACCGAGGTCTACGTGCTTAGTACCACCGTAGAAATCAAGATCACGGATAGTGTCGTGTGTGTAGCGCTTGGATACATCGACATTGTTTACATCTGGATCAGCAATCATTGGCTGGTTGATAATATCGAGATCTACAACGAGCTCAGCGAAGTACTTCGCGTCTGTATCTGGTGCAAGTGGTGGTTGCTCACCTGACTGAATTTGCGCAATGCGCTTGTTTGCCTTATCGATGAGGCCCTGAAGCACTTGAGTGTCATTGTCCATGCCCTTATCAATCATGATCTGGATACGGCTCTTAGCAATTTCAAGTGACTCGATGAGTGTCGCGTCCTGAGAAATACAGATCGACGCTTTCGCCTTCATTTCTGCAGTCCAGTCAGTAAAGGTAAATGCTTGGTCAGCGAGGAGAGTGCCGATGTGAACCTCGATGATACGACCTTGGAACACGTTGTCTCCGCTAAACTGCTGGAGCATCTGAAGCTGCGTTGCGTGTACCACATCACGGAAGTCCATGTGCTCTTTCATCTGTCCTTTAAAGGTCACCTTCACAGATTCTGGGATTGGCATAGTTGCCTCACCTGTTGCAAGCGCGAGCGCCACAGTACCGGAGTCGGCACCGAATGCTACACCCTTAGACATACGTGTGTGGGAGTCACCACCGATGGTGATGTCCCAGTCGTCTACAGTGAGATCATTAAGCACCTTGTGAATCACGTCTGTCATTGGATGATAAACACCTTTCGGGTCACGTGCGGTGATCAGACCAAACTTATGCATGAAGCTCATCAGCTTAGGAATGTTTGCCTGAGCCTTCTTGTCCCAAACAGAAGCTGTGTGACAACCAGACTGGTAGGCACCATCCACGATTGGAGAAATTACTGTCGCAGCCATCGCCTCAAGTTCCTGAGAAGTCATCAAACCTGTCGTGTCCTGAGAACCGACGATATTAACCTCCACACGAACATCAGAACCAGCATGAAGTGGATCAGTGCTCGCAACACCAACGGCGTTACGGTTAAAGATTTTCTCTACCGCTGTGAGACCTTGTCCCGCATTGGAGATTTCCTTAGCTGGAGCGAAAACCACAGGTGCCTCTACTCCGAGAGTCTTAGCGGCGAAGGTCTGAAGCTTCTTACCGAAAACGATCGCATAGGAACCGCCCGCCTTCATGAACTCCACCTTCTGAGGAGTGAAAGCTGAGGAAACATCGACCAATTCCTGGTCACCGTTATAAAGCTTCTTCTCTACTGTGTTAATAGTGAGAACAGTACCAGTCTCAACTGAGTAAGCCTGCTCTAGCACAGCATCACCATTCTCATCGAGAACAGTCTTGCCGTCAGCATCAGTCTTCTTCACCCAGTTTTTAAGATCGATACCGATACCGCCAGTCACGCCGACAGTCGTGAGGAAAATTGGAGAAATACCATTAGTTCCAGCAACTACTGGCGCAATATTCACAAATGGAATGTATGGGCTAGCCTGATGACCTGCCCAGAGCGCAACGTTGTTGATCCCTGACATACGTGAGGAGCCTACGCCCATTGTTCCCTTTTCAGCGATAAGCATTACGCGTGCTCCTGCGTGATCCGCTTGAAGCTTAGAAATTTCCTGCTGTGCTTCAGGAGTGATAAGACACTTCCCATGAAGTTCACGGTCAGAACGTGAGTGAGCTTCGCCACCAGGGGAAAGTAAATCTGTAGAAATATCACCTTCACCAGCGATGTATGTCACCACTTTAACTTCTTCTGGTACTTCTGGAAGTTTTGTGAAGAACTCAGCCTTCGCATAGCTTTCTAGAAGGTCTTTGGCGATCGAGCTGCCACCTTTGTATGCGGCTTCGAGGCGCTCAGTATCAGCATCGTACAGGTACACTTGAGTCTTCAAGACCTCAGCTGCCTGCAGAGCAACCTGAACATCGTCATCAAGCGCAAGGTCGAGAAGCACTCTGATGGACGGGCCACCTTTCATGTGCGAGAGCAGCTTAAATGCGAACTCTGTTGTAATCTCCTCTACAGCAGATACGCCAAGAATGATGTCTTTTAAAAAATTGGCCTTCTGCCCAGCTGCGCTGGTTGTGCCTGGTAATGTGTTATAAACAAAGAAATGGAGAGAATCTTTTCTGTATTCGTTCTCCGTGTCTTTGATTTGCGCAATGATCTCGCTTAATAGCTCAGCGCCATCAATTGGTTTAGGATTCAACCCTTGGTCCTGGCGATCCTCAATCTCTTTTAAATAGTCTAAATACAAGCTCATGAATTCGCTGTGAGTGTCTACTTAAGTCTTCATATTTCAAGAAGATTTTCCCCCACTAGTTTTGAACAATTAGATTCCCTCATAACTCACACAAAAAAAAATACATAACACCCCCAAAACGCCTCAGATTCCCCTCTCCGAGTGCTTAGCCAGATTCGTGGTGAAATCCATCCACCGTCCTAGCTACGTAACCCAAAGGCGCGGACGTATATCCCTACGCGTCCCGACCTAATCAATTCCTATTATTACGTATCATTCGCCGTGAAACTGGTTACGTCAGTCATTCATTTTTAGAAACTTTAGCATATTTCGCTGCTAAAACATTCAATCTCCCCCATTCGTCCAATTCACGAAATTCGTGGTAGAAAAGTGACAACTACCAACTGAATACTGATGTGATGAAAAAAAGCGTGATTTTTTCTAAAATCCCTGCCACCACAGCCCCGTGAGCGCGAAACAAAACATCCTCGGAATCACCAGAGACGGTCTTGCTGACTTCTTCACCCAGCACAGAGGTTCTGCCTTTCATGCTAAGGAAGTCATGGAAGCTGTGTACCGAAACGATGTGCGTGACTTCAGTAAAGTGGAATCCATCACTGAGCGCTACCGAGCAATCCTCAATGAGCATTTCAGCATCGAGCTGCCACAGATCGTAAAAGTCCAAGGTTCTGAGGACACCACACGAAAGTACCTTTTCCAACTCAGTGACGGTCGTTACATCGAATCCGTTCTCATTCCAGCCACACCGCTCGAGGACGGAACTCGCTCTAACCGTATGACCGTCTGCGTTTCCTCACAAGTAGGCTGTGCCTACGGTTGTAAATTCTGCGCCTCAGGGCTCGACGGACTAACCCGCAACCTCACGACTGCTGAAATCATTAGTCAGCTAGTCGCCATCCGCGAACACTCAGGCAAGGTCATCACCAACGTCGTTTTCATGGGTATGGGAGAACCACTTGCTAACTTCAAGAATCTCAATCCAGCTCTCGACATCATCACTGGTCACTGGGGACTCCACCTTGCGCCACGCTCTGTCACAGTCTCCACCTCAGGGCTCGTACCGATGATCCGTAAGCTTGCCGAGCGCGAAAACCAAGTCTCACTAGCGATCTCGCTCCACGGAGCCACCGATGAAGTGCGTGATAAGATCATGCCTGTGAACTCAAAGTGGCAGGTCGCTGAACTCTTCGATGCTCTCCACTACTTTGCTAGTAAGAACAAGCAGCGTATCACCCTCGAATACATTCTCATCAAGGGAATCAACGATGAACTAGAGCAGGCAGAAATCCTCGCGGAAAAAGCCAAGAAGCTTGGCGGTTTCGTCAATCTCATTCCCTACAACACAGTCGAAGGCCTCGAATGGGAGCGCCCGTCTGATGAACATTGTAAACTCTTCCGCGACACCGTAAAGAACCTCGGCGTCATGACAACCATGCGTCTTGAGAAAGGCCACGATATCGATGCTGCATGCGGCCAGCTCCGCCTCAAGGAGATGAAAAAGACAGCTGAAGCGGCAAAGGCTTAAAGCGCCGACTAAGAATCGGCGTTCAGAACCTAGGTTAGTAGCTTCCACAAGCCAGTAACCTAATCCGTGAAATTAGTGCTATTCGTGGTAAAACACAATTCAAGAGCACTAGCTGTAATTTTTTTTACAGCTTCAACTGAGTTACTTCTTACGGCGTACTCCTTCGACAGGAATAACCTCTACATAGAATGACTCTACGGCGTCTTGCTCTGCACCATCAATTGCTGAAAAAAGCTTAGAAAGGTGAATGGTGCTTGCTTCATCAGCCACATAACCAAACTTGCAGTTGAAGTCGATAAAGTCGACTCCTTCAGGGAGCTTCTTGTTACGCTCACGCTTGATGTACTTATTAATAGAGCTTTTCGCTGCTTCGATCAAACGCGCTGGCTTTTTCTTCTCGTCTGTAAGTGTGAATACTTTTTTCATAATCAATAATTCTTCAGGGCAATCGCCCATTTGCTCAGAGAGAATCTTGAGACCAAAAGTGTATCGCCGTTGCGCAGGACTACACGCATTCACCAGATATGCAAAACAAAGTTCACGATGGTGAGCCTATAGTACAAACTTATACTATTGCTTCACTCTCAAGCCACAAAAAACGGCTTGTTGTATATATTCCATACAATCAAGCCGTGGACTTCATTTCTAGCACGCTAGAATGGGCGAAACACACCCGATATTAGCTTACTTAGTGAGTGCGTTGATAGCATCTACAGTTTTTTTGCCCTCTTTGACTTTTTTACCAGTCTCACCTGTAGCGTCTTCAACTTTATCTTCAGCCTTCTTCTGAGCTTCGTCTACTTGCTTATCCGCTTCTTTCTTAACGTCCTTTTTAGCTTTATCTAGCTGCTTATCCGCAACGTCAGAAACATCAGGGGTCTTTGGTACTTTCACTGGAATTTCAAGAGCTAACAATGATGCTGCTGGAATGAATAGAGTTACTGCGCCTACAACGATTAAAGGTAATTTCATACACCAGCAAACTAACAGCTAAGGCTTCAGCGTCAAGATCACAACAGATACAGAGTTCCCTAAAGATGCTCCCTCATAGATCCCTTTGAATGAAATATCTTCGACAAACTCCACACCAGCACCTAAAAAAACACCAATGTCTCAGAGTTTTGACCACACACCGCGCCTCGCCGTTCTGATCGATGCTGACAACACGCCAGCTAAATCCATCCCTTTTATCATGGAGGAAATCGCTAAATTTGGCACCGCAAACGTGCGCCGAATCTATGGTGACTGGAGCAGTAACCAACTCAGCGGCTGGAAAGATTCTCTACTTGACCACTCAATCCAGCCTATCCAGCAATTTGCCTACACCACAGGGAAAAATGCCACCGACATAGCCATGATTATCAACGCGATGGACCTAATGTACACTGGCCGTTTCGACGGTTTCTGCTTGGTATCCAGCGACTCTGACTTCACGCCACTCGCGGCACGTATACGGGAGCAATCCCTCACCGTCTATGGGTTTGGCCAAAAGAAGACACCGAAACCCTTTGTTGAGACCTGTGATAAGTTCATCTACCTTGAGCTCTTGCAATCCGATGAAGGCTCCGCATCTTCTGTAAAGCCAGTTACAGAATCTAAATTATTTCATTACTTTAAATCAGCGATCGATGCGACGAGCAACGACTCAGGCTGGGCCCCACTCGGCGGTGTAGGCCAGCACATTAACAATATCGCGCCCGACTTTGATTCTCGAAGCTGGGGACATGCTAAACTCTCCGATCTCGCCAAAGCCATTCCCAAAATAGAAACCAAGCATACCGACAATCAGTTCCGTATTCGCATCAAGTCTAACAAGAAGAAAGCTGCTAAAAAAGCAGCCCGACAATAAGTGTATTAGCAGAGCAACAAAGCGTCACAGCTCTGCTCCTACTCGATCAAGTAAGACTAGCCTTAGCGATGCCGTCGCCGAGTTGAGCGACTACCGTGCTTTTGATAGATTACCTGCGCCTCAGCACGTGCATGGGGTATAGCGCGCACCGCCCTTATCTTATCCTGGGCGTGACGATACGCTTCCTTATGGTTCACAATAGGTGCAGGGTAATCACGACCAATCACACAGCCACAAAACTCCTGTTCCATTCTGGGCATCTCCTCAGGTTGGGCTAAGTATTGTGCTGGTACATTTGCTAATTCAGGTACCCATTTTTTGATAAAAAGCCCCTCAGGGTCTTGATCTAAAACCTGTTTGATTGGGCTATAGACACGGATGCTATTAATTCCAGTAGTCCCACTCTGCATCTGTACTTGGCTCCAGTGAATCCCTGGTTCGTAATCCACAAAATACTGCGCGAGCACCACTCCTGTCTCACGCCAGTCGAGCCATAGGTGGTAACTCGCAAAGGACATCACCATCGCTCGCATACGAAAATTCAACCAGCCAGTCGCTCGCACAGCGCGCATGCATGCATCGACCATGGGATACCCCGTCATGCCCTGGGCCCACTTTTCTAACAGCTCTAAATTTTCACCACGTAATCCATCATACGAGCGAGCGATATTGACCCAATCAATATTGGGTTGATCTTCCATTTTCTGCATGAAATGGCAATGCCAGCGCAAGCGCGACAAATACGATCGTACACTCTGTTTCCAGACTGTGACCTTGCCCTTCTGTACTGAATCTTTGTTGATACAACTAAGCCTCTGCATTCCTACTTGATAGGCTACTTTCACAGAAATGGCACCGTAGCTGAGGTAGGGACTTAAGCGACTACAGGCATCGTAAGCTGTGACGGGGCTACTCATGGCACTGCGATACTCCATGCCTCGTTCGACCAAGAAGCTATCTAATGTCTGCCCAGCCTCCAGTTCTCCCCCTCTCTGTCTATCGATCATTAATCGGTCTTGCAGACCTAAAGCTTCAGCACTGTACACATCTCCTGGGGTTTGGATCTCAGGTGAATGGAAAGAGCTAGGTTTATCAAATACAGGTTCCCCCATCCGATCTTTCCATTGCTCAGCCCAACCATCACGCGATTTCAATCGGCGCACCACCCCATTTTGCGGGTACTCACACATGGTGATCCCCATTTCCCTCGCCCACGCCGCCACATGAAGATCTCTGGTATAGGTCACTTCATTGCCGTTTTCCTCATGCGCCCATAGATGGCTCACTGCGAAGTGACTGCGAACTCTCTCCAAGACTCTAACAACATCTCCCTTCAGAATAAGCAACTCACCGCCAATAGCTCTGAGATCCGCTCTCAGTGAAACTAGGCATTCATTAAGAAAATATAAATGGCAGGCATCAAATTCTACCGCTCGGTACACTAAAGGTTCATAGACATAAACCGCGATCATCTTGTCACCTTGAGCGCAGCGCTTCTCCACCTCGACAAAACACTGATGATCTAACAATCGAAGATCACGTTTCAACCACACTAAATGTACATTCTCCGCCATCAGCTCCCCTAGAATAGTGTGTCTCCAGGCCAGACCTTGCCCTCACGCATACATTGCCGAAACTCGTTTGCGAGCGCATGATGCTCAGCCAACTTCTCAGCGCCCATGCGATCGAGATGCCCAAGCATCATTTTCATTCTAAACTGGCTCGCGAAAAAAGTACGATGATCATCAATAAATGACCAATACAAAGCGTCCCATACCGCACACCATGGACCGCTTGGAAAATCCGACATTTTCTTCAAGTAATTAGAACCTGATAGATACGGCTTGGTTACCATAAATCCACCACTCGCGTACTGGCTCATCCCATACACATTCGGAACCATCACCCAATCATAGGCATCTACAAACATTTCCATGAACCAGCGGTACACCGCATTGGGCTCAATACGCATCAACATGAAAAAATTTCCCAATACCATGAGACGCTCAATGTGATGGGCATAGCCCTCTCGTTGGACCTTCTCCAAGACAGAATCAAGTGGCTCGAGGCCGGTTTTACCTTTCCAGACCGATACAGGAATGGCTTCTGTAAATCCCCAAAAATTTTGATTCCGCATCCAGCTGCCATGCTTGCGATAGATGATAGCGATGAATTCGCGCCAGCCAATGATCTGCCTCACGAAGCCTTCAAGGTCATTCATCGCGACACCGTTTTGTTCCGCATAGGCTATAGCGGAATCAACCACCTGCTGAGGCGTGAGTAGGCCGATATTTAGCATCGGTGTGAGCACGCTATGATACAAAAAGTCACCGCGTTGGCTTAAGGCGTCTTCATAGGTACCAAACCCAACAAAACGCTGGGCGAGGAATTGCTCTAACCACCGCTCCGCTGCACGATGGCTCAGTGGGTAGCGAAGACTATCGCCGTTGCCTACAGCTTTCACCCACAAGCCATTTTCTTCTAATTCTGCCCGAGCTTCCGCAATGATCCGTATCTCGCTCTCACTGTACTTTGTGCGAGGATCTTCAGGCACAATGGCTTTTTTCGGGAGCTTTTTTCTATTATTTTCATCAAAGCTCCACTTGCCACCATTTGGCTTTCCGCAGCCATCCACTAAGATTCCCATGCGCTTTCGCTGAGCTTCATAGAACGTTTTCATAAAGGGCTTTTTCCCTTCTGAAAAAAATTGCTCAGCCCACACTGAAGGTGTCACAAAACTAGGTGACTCAAGCCATTCGATCTCAGCCTCACAAAATCGCCTCTCCAGTTCCTTTTGGAGAATTTCATCTGTAAGCTGGCAGACTTTGATAGATTGGTAGTCGGATGCAAGTTGCTCTAGTGAGCTCACACGCTCAACAGCCACGCCTGATGCTTTCAATTGCTCCATGTACTGAAGCACACAGGCTTTAAGATAGAGGATGCGCTTTCGGTGTGGGCGAATTTCCCACTCACCTTTTCCTTGATAGAGCCAAGCATCATCCACGAGGTACACTTCATCAGCCACCTCGAGCACGGGGTGCGGCATGAACAATTGATGTGGGAAAATTAAACCAACAGATTTCACCTGATACAAATGCCACACATCACACATCTATCAAATTCAATTGTTTGAAATAAGCAAGCCACGGAAAAGTCGATCCTCCAGCCAAGACGTGATAGGCCTCTTTCGGACTGGAAATTCTTTCCATCAGCACCAACGCTAGTTACCGGAGGTGCCCTTAAAAAATAAAAAAGCGACTTCCCTAGCAACGAAAGGCTCTAGGTAGTCGCTTAAAAATTTATACTAGTGGGTTATTCAGTTGCTTGACCTGCGTCCTTCCAACCTTTGATCCCAGCACTCATGTGCTGCACATTGGTGTAACCAAGCTTCTTCGCTGCCACTGCAGCCTTTTTCCAAGCTCCACATTTAGGGCTGCCGCAATAAGCAACAACCAATGCTCCCTTGTCTTCAGGAAGTGCTGATGCGAAGTCCGCTTTTACAGCTCCAAACTCGACAGCTCCAGGAACATGTCCAGACTTATAGGACTCTGCGCCATTCACATCGATCACCACCACGTCACCTGCATCAATCGCCACTTTCAGGTCATCGACTGAGATGTCTGCAAAATTATTCTTTTTCTTCTTTTCTACCTTCTCCCCAGCCGTGTCGGCCTTGTCTGAGGCTTCATGATGTTCAGCCAACAGAAAAGACGTTGGGATACTAAATGCGAGTGCGCTGATTAATAGTGTTTTTGTTTTCATAGCACTGTAACCTAACAGCATAACCTCCACTTCGCAAGTAGCCTAACATTTTTCCATCGATAACCTGCCCCAAAGGTCAAGGCGTCAGCATAAAAACAGACTCGATGCTTCCATAAATATTTGAACTTATTAAAACTAAGCTATGGCTCTTATCATTGGTGATATTCATGGCTGTCTTTCACAGCTTAAGTCCCTCCTAGACTTCGCTCAACCCAGCTCAGATCAGACAATCGTCACCTTAGGTGACTACATTGATCGAGGTGAGGATAGTAAAGGTGTCCTCGATTTTCTTATCGAACTTAAGAAAAGCCGCCAACTAATCACTCTAAAAGGGAACCATGATGTCTACCTAGAAGAGGTACTCCGTAGCCCTACCATGTTTGATTTTTGGATGGAACCATTCATAGGTGGTTCAGCCAGTCTCGCTTCTTATGGCAACAATTTAGACAATGTCCCAATGAGCCATTCGACATTCCTTTCTGAAGCTCCTTACTATTACGAAGCGGAAGACTTCATCTGTGTGCATGGTGGGTTCGCTCCAGCGATCCCAATGGACCAACAAAAATCAGAAACCTTAATGAACAAGCGCTTTCCAGCAAGCAAAGCTCATTGCTCCGGTAAGCTCGTAGTCTGCGGTCACACTCGCCAAGTCGACGGCGTTCCTAGACTCATCAATAACACCCTCTGCATCGACACTAACGTCTTTGCTGGTGGTTACCTTACTGGCTACGATACGGAGCTTAAAAAATTCTACCAAGTCAATGCACTAGGAGAACGTAAGACATTCTTGTTAGAAGAAATCCTTTCTAAGTAGCAAGGCCTCATTCGCTTTGCTCGAGCTCTAGAATCCGCTCTTGTGCCTGTGTGATAATTTTTCGAAGCTGCTCGGTTTCTTCAGCATCATCCGCTCTCCCCACTTGTTGGCGCTGATCCAGCTTCTTTTGCCTTTGATCGAGCTTGTTAACGCTCGCTGTCATGTCTGGCTGTTTTTCTAGCTGCTCTAAAAGTTTATGAGGTGGGATAATGTAGGTCTTGATTCTACTAGCCCGAGCCGCAATCAGTCCTACGAAGTTTCCATCGATATCAAACACTGGTCCGCCAGCATCGATCGCTCTGACCTGCATATCACTCTGAAGCACTTCAGGGAAACCTTCTGCTACTTCATTAATAGCTCCCCCCATACGCTTCATTTGCTTCATGCGTTCTGGAGAAAATTGCTTCATCTCATCACTGCGAGCACCTAGCACAACTTCGGTTCTATAGACATTCTCACCACGAATAATGGAAAGGTTTACTAATTCACCCGGTTTCATCCGCTGTAAAACAATGCCTAACTCATACACTCCGTCGACTTTTTCATCATTAACCGTAGTGATAATATCCCCACTTACCAGACCTGCATGTGCCGCAGGAGCACCACGCTCTACTGACTCTAGCCGAACGCCCCCATCATTCACCGGATTAAAATCCATCCGCACACCGAGATAGGCTTTATCCGTTTCGCGCAAGCTTCGAGGGGCCACACTCACAACACCAAAACCATGTGCGTCCTTAGCTGGTCCAACAGCAAATATAAAATCACCAACGTGATCCTCAGACACTTTCAGAAAATCTACAGCTGGCAATCCACCACCATAGTCTAACAACGCTAGGTCGTATTCAAGATACACCGACTTAACGTAGGAGTCTCGCTGAATACCATCGTACCCCACGACCTGAATATTACTCCCCTTGGAAACTAGCTCACTCCACTTGGTCAACACGCCATGCTCAGTCACAGTCCCGCGCGCGACCATTCTTCCCGAGCTATAAACATTCACAGCATGCTGCCCAGCTTCTTTAGAAAGTGGCTCTATAGCCTTATAGAAAGCATCAGACTGCTTCACTAACACAGCTGCGTCGCTTATTCTTACAAAAGGCAAACCGACCTTGGCGAGGTCGTGATTCTGGGCGCTGGCCCCAACTAGAGACAGAGCCAAAATACCAACAGCTAATAATCCATTTCTCATACTACTATCTATCAAAAATTTATTGTTCATTTAAATCAGCCAAGCGCATCAGAGTCGCCTCTATTTCCATCTCTGCGCCACTACGTATGACCGTCAACTTCACCTGCTGCCCCGGTCTAAAGCGGTGTAGTTCAAACACTAATTGGGTACCGTCTTTGACCTCGATTTCATTCACAGAGGTGATTACGTCCCCTTGCTTCACACCAGCTTTCTGCGCTGGGCTGTTTGGAACAACAGAGCCGACCAAGACCCCAAAATTATGTAAACCAGCTATTTCAACTCCAAGAACAGGTGAGTCGCTGTTCGCAAATGGATTTGAAGAAAGACTCCCCCAAGTTTCACCATTCATCAGACGCTTCCAATCCGCAAGTAAGCCACTGATTCCAGCGTGATTGTTCGCCTTATAGTTCTGACCGATCGATGAATTAATCCCGACCAAACTGCCATTTATATCAAAAATAGGCCCACCAGAATCGCCACCGATAAGAGTACAGTCACTAGTAAAATAGCCATTCACATTGCGCGACACCATGCGGCCAAACCGTACGGGTGGCTGGCGCAGAGGATCGTGCCCACCAGCATGCCCCATCGCTACGAGAAAATCCCCTACCACCAGTTTATCTGAGCTACCAAGTTCAACGAAAGGATAAGCACCCTCCTCAGTGATCTGCAGCATCGCAGTATCTTTAGTACGGTTACCCCCTAGGACTCGAGCTGTAGTCTCTTTCCCATTTGGAAAAATCACCACCATCGTCTGCGCCCCTTGGCTCACGTGAGCAGCGGTAAGAATTAGCCCTTGTTCATTGACTACGACCCCACTGCCCCAAGCTCCCGTTCGCTCAGATGTGAGAGCCACTGTCGCAGGTTGCGTCCTTGCTACCACATCGTGTAGCTGTGACTGTAGTTCCTTAATTTCCTCTACGCTCTTGACCATCGGTGCAGAGATCTGAGCGCATACGTTATTACTTACGATTGCGGTCAGAGTTATTATAAGAGTGCTCCAATTTTTAAATACTGTCATTTTCTTCAGTGATATAGCGTTACCATACGTCCTTTTTTTTCATTCTGAAAATGAATTTTCAGTAGGACTTGTAGGATTTTTAGCGTATCCATCTCACAGGCTGCCAGAATCGGCGGTCTCCCGCAACATCATGGCAGCCAAAAAGACAAAATCAGCTAAGCGCAAAACAGCCAAAAAAGCTACTAACCGCAAGCGCCAAAAGCAGCGTAGCACTTTCTTCAGCCTCCTTTTTTGGCCTGTGACTTTGGTGGATATTGCCACAAAGAAATGGCACCCCTTTTGGAATGGCTGCGCACGCTTCATCACAACCTGCTTTGTGATTGGATTTACTATTTCTCTCGCTGCGGGCGGTTTTTATTGGGTGAGGGCGTCTAGTTACGACTTAGATAAAGTCACCGAAATGCCAGCGCGCTCGATTGTTTACGCCAACGATGGGAAAACGGAAATTGGCACGGTCCACGGCGACAACCGATTAATGCTAAAATTCAATCAAGTAGCCCCCTCTTTCAAGCAAGCTCTTATCGCCCGTGAGGATGCACGCTTCTATAAACATGGCGCCATAGACTTCCGTGGACTCGTTCGTGCATTTTCTCGCTTCGTCTCGAGAGGTAAAAAAGAAGGAGCTTCTACCATCACTATGCAGCTGGCAGACAACACCTACAGCTATGATGGAAAATCAATTGACGGAAAGCTCTTAGAAATGGCCTTGGCCATACGTATTGAAAATCGATACAGCAAAGACGAAATCCTAGAGAACTACATGAATCGTATTTTCTGGGGACATTCTATTCGAGGTATCGAATCAGCATCTCGTACCTATTTTGAAAAGCCCGCAGCCCAACTTAGCCTCTCAGAAGCGGCTATGCTTGCTGGTATCATTCGCGGCCCAAACACCTTTTCGCCATTTGTCGACTATCAGGCGGCTAAAAACCAACGCAATGTCACACTGGGGCGCATGGTACATTATGGATTTGTCACTCAAGATGAGTCCGATCTAGCAAAAGCGGAAGAACTTGACGTGCGTCCGAATGGTCGCCGGATTATTCACGATTCCTACGCAATGGACGCCATTCGCCGTGATCTTGATGTAATCTTGGAACGTCACAATATCGAAATGGGCGGACTCAAGGTCACAACAACGATCGACCCGACATTGCAAAAAGCAGCCGAACTCTCTGTTGAAAAACGCCTCCACACTGTCGAATCTCGTTCAGGGTACAAGCATCAAACCCGGTCACAGTTCCTACAGATCCCATCAAAGCAACGCACAGCACCAAAGTATATCCAGGGCGCAGTAGTCTGTATTGATAACAAAAGCGGGGCGATCAGAGCTATCGTCGGCGGACGCAATGCCGATGAATCTAAGTTTAACCGAGCTCTCTACGGCAGACGCCAGATTGGCTCGATCTTCAAACCCTTCGTCTACATGACAGCATTCGATAAAGGGATGCAACCAGGAGCATGGGTACGCGACAGCAGAATTCGCCCAGGTGAGATCAAGGGCTCCTACGGAAATTGGTCACCAGCAAACTCCGATCGAACCTACGAAAACATGATGACTGTCCGCGAGGCTCTAGCGCGTTCACGCAACACCGCCTCAGTCCGGATTGGTGATTACGCACAAATAGAAAACGTTTTAGAAACTGCAAGAAAAGTGGGTTTTGACCAAAAAATTCCTGACACGCCAGCCACCTACCTTGGAGCTTTCGAGGCCACACCTCAGCAAGTAGCACAAGCCTACAGCGCATTTCCAAATGGCGGAGTCATTTACCGCCCATTCATCATTGCACAAATTACCGACGCTGAAGGCAATGTCGTTTACCCTGGATCAGGTGCTATGCCCTACCAAGCCGCCAAAACTGGCTCTGCCTGGTCAGTATCTAACACACTCCAAGAAGTCACTAGCCGTGGAACTGCGGCGTCCTTGCGGAGCACTTATGATTACGAAGTTCCATGCGGGGGTAAAACGGGAACCACGGACAACTACCGAGATGCCTGGTTTGCGGGATACACTAGCAGTCTGACATGCGCAGTATGGGTTGGAATGGATGATAACAAACCTACTGTCCACCGTGGCTACGGCTCGACCCTAGCCCTTCCTATCTGGGCGGATGTCATGAAAGCCGCAAACCCGAGCCAGTACCCAGCGCACTCACTAGAGCCTAGCTTGCCCTTCCAGAAGATCCGACTCTGTCGCTATACGTCACAAGTCGCAACTCCGGGGTGCGAGCAACAACGCACTGCATACACAGCAGAAGTACCAAGTGACTTGATTCCTAAGCACACTTGTGACAATCACCCGGTGCGAGCGCAAGTAATCCAAGAAGGAACCCCACCAAGGGCAATCCCAGCTCGGTAAAATAGAGCAACACCTCCCCATGGACTGGAAATCTGAGCAGAATACAAAATCACCAATGACAAGTTGGATGCCTGAATGGCTTCAGCTTTGTGTCAGGGTAAGCCTTCGCCTTTTTCTCATTGGCGTCGTAGTGGTCCTTCTCATTGCTGGCTATTATGGCTATCGCGCTCAACAATTCGACTTAGACAAAGTTGCGGAACAACAGCAGCAAAACTTATTGTTAGACACAAGCGGACTCCAGCTGCAGCTCAGCAACGCAAAGTTCAAAGACTGTATAACAAAGGATGACTTACCGCAGCACCTCGTGGATGCGCTCATCGCTCGCGAAGACACTAATTTCGAAAGCCACTGTGGAATTGATTTTAAAGGTCTTATCAGAGCAACAGTACGAAATATCAAAGATCTCTCCTTCACCCAAGGAGCCTCCACCTTAAGCATGCAGCTAGCACGGAACACCTATGATATCAAAGCCAAATCAATCAACAGAAAGCTGCTAGAAATAGCACTAACCCTCCGGATAGAGCAACACTACAGCAAAGAACAGATCATGGCGTTCTACTTGAACCGTATCTACTTCGGCTCCGGCTGCTACGGGATCGAGCAAGCATCACAAAAGTACTTTTCCAAGCCGACTAAAGAGCTAAACCTTTCTGAGTCGGCCACACTTGCGGGTATTATCCGCGGTCCCCATATTTTTTCTCCATTACGTAATCTAGAAGCCGCTCAGGAACAACGTGATCAAGTCTTGGCTCGCATGGTCGACATTGAACGCATCACTCCTGAAGAAGCAGCTCAAATTGAAGAGACCCCTCTCGTCGTTCACCAATCTGACTCTGACAGCTCAAACTCCGTTCGCGGTAACCCCTATGCGATGGAAGCTGTCGATAGGCACCTTCAGGAAATCCTCGCAGATGAAGATGTCCGTGAAGGGGCGCTCACGATTCAGACGACTTTAAACCAAAAAATTATCGAAAAAGCACAAAAAGACATCGATCATATTTTGTTAGCAAATGGTGATGAACAACTCCAAGCAGCTTGCGTGATTCTTAATCACAAGACTGGAGCTATCCATTGTGTGATTGGAGGAAAGTCATACAAAGATAGCCCTTTTAACAGAGCAGTAGACAGTAAGATTGATCTCGGAAATGCTTTCACCCCATTCATCTACGCAGCAGCTCTCGAGCGTTCAAAAACACCGATCAAAGGGCAGCCCACTCAAACGGGTAAACAATTAGAGGAAAGCGACATGGTCGGCATAGCCAAACGGTTCGGCTTCAAGGGTCCTTTCAACACCGATGAAATATTTTATGGAAGAGCTGTCTGCTCCCCACTGGATTTGGCCACAGCCTATGCCACGCTTGCCAATGACGGGAAACGCCCACACACCTATTACATTCAGAAGATCAGTAACCAATTAGGTGACACTATCTTCTCTAACTCTCCCGCGCCCACACCGGCTATCCAGCCCGGCTCAGCGAAAGCCACACTCGACCTACTCAATAACTTCAAAGGGATTACCAGTCACAGCACATCAGCATTCGGAGGGAGAGCACTCTGGTCTATGGCTAAGGGAAATAATCTCACCGCCGTGCTTTGGTTTGGCTACAACTACCCCAAACCTATCCCTAAAAGCAGTGAGCTGATCAAACAGATGCGCAAAACCACCCATTCGTGGGTGAACTAAAACCGAAGTATCTCACTTAACAGAGCACTGTTAGCTGGCGGGTCAAAGCTCTCTAAAACGTGCACGCTCGCTTTTTTAACATGCTCTGGCGCACTGATCTCATTCAGTAAATGGTGGAGTAAAAAGTACAGATCTGGGTTATGGCCCACTATAGCGACACGTTCAAACTCTCTATATGCTGTGAGTTCCCGTACTGCCACTTCTGGTCGCATTCCACAGCGAAGCCAATCCACTGTGTGAGCACTACCTAGCTTAGCCACCTCACATAAGATCTCAGCGGTTTGCTTAGCGCGTAAAATGGGGCTCGTAAGCACAAGCTCAGGCTTCTCTGAGTTTCCCAGAAAATAGTCACCTATCCTGCTCGCTTGAGTTTGGCCATCCGCAGTAAGCGCTCGTTCACCACCGCTAGACGCATTTCCATAATCCATAGCCTTGGCATGACGAATCACATACAGTCTCATAGAAAAATCATAATACCTTTAATAAAAAATGCCGACCATGAACTTAGCATGGTCGGCATTTGAAAAAATTAGGCGGTTACTTAGTTAGTCACACGCATCGGCATGATCACGTAGAGGAAGGAACCTTCAATACGAATAACCCCTGGGCTCATTTCATCAATGAGGTCGAGGTAGATTTCTTCGGTATCGAGATTTTTCAAGGGAGCCATGAGGAAGTCAGGGTTGAACGCGATCGCGAACTCAGCACCGGAGTAGGTCACATCAATACGCTCAGATGCTTCACCAATATCTTGTGAATTCGCCATGACATCAATGCTATTAGCACCGAAGGCTAGCTTCACGGAGTTTGACTTATCTGAAGCAAGAAGCGAAACACGACGTACAGTTTCAAGGAAAGCCACACGGCTCACCTGGATTCGTTCCGATGTGTTGTTAGGAATCACCTGACGGTAGTTAGGGTAATTCCCTTCGATGAGCTTAGAAACGAGAAGGCTTCCATTAATTTCGAATGCCACTTGGCTATCAGTGAGGCGGATGATCACATCACCTTTATCCGTAAGAAGACGCTGAAGTTCTTGCACAGCCTTAGATGGGATAATCACATCGGCTTCATTGCTTGCTGGGAATTCGAGATCGTTTTCCACCATTGCAAGGCGACGGCCGTCAGTTGCAACGAGTGTGATCTTTCCTTCTTTAAAGGATGTGTAAATACCATTGAGCACGTAACGTGTCTCATCTGTCGAAATTGCGTATGAAGTTTTCTTGAGTGAATCTAACAACACCTCTTGAGACATCTTGTACTCTTTTGCCTCTTCGAATTTTGGAAGCGGAGGAAACTCATCTTCACCGAGACCAATGATCTTGAAGAACGATGGGCCAGACTTAATGCTAGCGTAGTTTTTGTTGTCTACAGAAATCTCTACATTCTCAGCAGGAAGCTCACGAATAATACTCACGAGACGCTTTGCAGGAAGTGTGGTAGCACCCTCTTTTTCTACATCTGCCATGACTGAACCACTCACACCTACATCGAGGTCAGTTGTGGTTAATTTCAGTTCGCTGCCAACTGCTTCAATAAGCACGTTAGAAAGGATCGGAAGTGTAGTGCGGTTACTTACTACATGCTGCACCTGTTGGAGGGCATCGAGAAAGGACTGCTTAGAGATCGTAAACTTCATAAAGATAAGGCCGTTGTTAGTAATTTCTGTTACCAGAAGCGGTGATGTTCGGGATTAAATTGAACTTTCCCCCAGCAAACGCAAGTCTTCTTTAAGACCAACTACTACTTTTGCTCTATATGGCTACTTTTGTCCACAAAGACACAATATGTAGTATGTCGAGCTCGCGCGCGATTTGTTCACTATTTCCAAAGAAAAAGAAAAGGCCCTCGTTTCCGAGGACCTTTTGAGAGAAATATTATGTGGAAATATGAAGACTAGCGCTGCAGCATTGCATCTAGCAAATCAACAGTATCGCGTACCATGGATTCCTTACCCATACGGCTTTCCACCTTCTTAACAGCGTGAATCACTGTTCCGTGGTCACGACCACCAAAGGCATCACCAATCTCCATCAGAGAGGATTGAGTCATCTTACGGCTGAGGTACATTGCGACCTGTCTAGCAAAAGCAATATTCGCGGGGCGACGACGGCTGCTCATATCAGCGAGGCGAACATCGAAGTGCTCAGAAACAATTTTCTGAATCGCGTCGATGCTGACCTGCTTAGCACCTTCCTCACGAAGAATATCACGAAGTAGAGTTTCAGCACGTTCGATAGTGATGGATGAACCACCGAGAGATGCGTAGGTCGCGAGACGAACAAGAGCTCCTTCAAGGCGACGGACGTTACTGCGGATGCGTTCCGCGAGAAAGCGAATCACCTCATCAGAGAGTTCCACATCCCAGTCTTCCATCTTCTTCTGAAGAATCGCTACACGAGTCTCCATGCGTGGTGACTGCGTTTCTACAGTTAGACCGCTTTCAAAGCGTGAAATAAGACGTGGTTCAAACTTCTTAATCTCACATGCCGGGCGGTCACTAGTCAGGACAATTTGGCTTTGGAGATCGAGCAGAGTATTAAACGTATGGAAAAATTCTTCTTGTGAACGCTCCTTGCCAGCAAGGAACTGAATATCGTCAATCAGCAGAACATCTGCTTTGCGGTACCTACGACGAAACTTATCTAAGTCACCCTTCTTCACCGAATCGATGAACTCATTAGTGAACTTCTCACTTGTCAGATAAACTACCTTGGCATTCGGGTTTTCAGCAAGCATCCGGTTTCCAACAGCCTGCATGAGGTGGGTCTTTCCTAAACCTGAACCACCATGAATGAATAGCGGGTTATAGGAAACGCCTGAGCCTGATGCTACAGCAGTACACGCAGCGTGAGCAAACTCACTGTTCTGACCGACAACAAAACGCTTAAAGTTAAAGAGCGGGTTCAGCCCCACAGTCCTAAGCTTCTTTTCTAAGCTCAACTGATCTGCTACCGGAAGTGAGACACTATGCTCTGACGTGTCCTGATCTGAACCACCCTCAAGAGTAAAATCTTCAGATCCTGCTACGATCACTTTAGAAACTACAGAGGCATCTAACACTTTAGATACAGCCGCCTGAAGCTCTGGCATGAAGTTTGTTTCAATCCAAACTTGGTGGATATCGCTTGGGACTGCGATTTTGATTTCGTTCTGTGAAATCTCAGCGCACTCAGCGCCGTCAAACCAACGCTGAAATGCGTCTGGGCTTAATAATTCCTGAAGGTGACTAGAAACTGCGTTCCAGATCTTTTGATCTCCAGAAAAAATTTGAGAGTCTGATGCATCATCATGGGTCAGTTGGGTTCGTAATTCGTGCATTTGTGTAGCTTCCGCTCGTGTAGTAGTTCAGTTCCTGGCTTTTCGTTCTCACACCGTCTTTGTGAGGCGAGTGACGGATTTGATACATGCCGACCGAGTCACTAGGGAAACTTTTTAAAAAAGAACATCCTCTCAAAAAAAGTTTTTAGAGTTTCCACAAGGGTTCCACGGCTATTTTTTTTTAGAGGCTTGACGCGATGGATAGTAAACTTCTCTAAACTAAATTTTAACAAGTGTTCACAAGTCGTTGAAAACTCTCCCAAACCTACATAGATCAAGCGATAGAGGGCTTTTGAACACTACCTAACAGATTGGTTTTTATATAAAAACAGTAACTCTAACAGCCGTTTTTTCAAAAAAATAGGCAGCGTTTTAACGCTACCTATTTACAGTAAAGTCGTTTATCAACTTCAGCCTAACAGACTACTTGATTCATCATACACGCTCATCCTCCTTTAGCATCATCCAGCCTATCAAAGTAGCCACAGCCAATGTCAGAACTGTGGTTATTGGGTAAAACCATGCAAAGCTCAATTGAGGTCGGCTTTTCTTAAGTTCTGCGAGTTCTTCAAAACCTAAAGCGCTGAACAAATTATAAATATCATCCTGCATATAAGCGCTAAGAGCCACCGAAAGAACCGTTCCTATAAGAATACTCGTAAAGGTCCAGGGAAGCCGCTTAGAGAAGAGAGCCAGTATAAGAATCGCAAGTACCGGACCATAAGTATAGCTCACCATTCTAAAGGCCAAACCAATCAGACTCCTGTCACCTGTATCTGAGTAATAGTTGATACTTAACAAAATAGACATACCTGAGAGAAGTATAGCCCAGCCAAACACAAGTACTCGCGACTTCGTCACCATTTTCCGGTCATCACTATTCTCCTCCATATACTTCTGCCCATAAAAAGCTGATAAGGAGGTCTGGGACAGAGCCGCGAGAATGGAGTCCAAACTCGACACCGCAGCTGCAAACGCACCAGCTACGATCAAACCCTTCAGACCAGTAGGAAGCTCTGACACAATCCAGACAGGAAACACGTTACTCGCATCCTCCGTGAACAACTTAGCCTCTGCTGGTGTTGGTGTATTCACAGTATACCACGCAAACAAACCCGAACCCACGGCAAGCATCAGCAAGGTGATTAACTGTGAGACACTACTCCATACAATAGCTTTTCTCGCATCACTCGCTGAGCCACAGCAAAAAATACGCTGAGCATTAAGCTGATCAGTACCAAAGGCCGCGACATTCTGAAAAGGCATCGCGATCACTGCGACCCAAAAGGTGAAACTAACAGCCGGGTCTGTGGTGAAATCCCAGATCCGCATCTTATCAATGGCCGCGCCATCAACAAAAACAGAACGATTTATGTCTATGACATTCCCCCAGCCGACGGCTGACCATAGCCAAATGAAGGAAACTAGTCCGCCAATAATAAAAACTCCGAACTGCATTACATCAGTCCAGATCACGGTGCGCATCCCCCCCATCAGTGTCCACCCCACAGCAAACGCACCAATGATCAAAATACAGGTATTCATGTCTAAGCCTGTTACCGTCTTAAGAATAATAGCAGTCACCAGAACTCTCACGCTCTGACCTAAAATAGACCCTAAAGAAAACAAGACAGTCACCAGTCTCTTCACCCCTTCACCTAAGCGATGCCCCATAAAGTCGTAAGGACTAAATATCTCCCGCTCATAATAGATAGGCACCAAGTAGTACCCTACAATAATTCGCGCTACGATCGAACCGATCCCCCATTGAAGATAAGTCCAGTCCCCATTGATCGCATAGACCATACCGGGCACACCAATAAAAGTGAGTGCTGAGATTTCAGTCGCCACGATAGATCCACTTACCGCCATCCAGGGCAGCGACTTTCCACCAAGGAAAAAGTCTTTGATCGTTGCTTGCTGACCGCGCATCATATGCCCGATCACGGTTGTGAGCAGCATGTAACCAAATACCACCACCCAATCGATCCTACTGAAATTCTCCGCAATTTCATTCATAACTCGCAAGCTAACCACTCGTCCCTCAAAGTCGATACGAATTACTTTACCTTACTTAATTAACCATCTACCCCAGCCTTCACCATGTCAGCCAATTTCAAACAACTCGCCACACAGCTCCAAACCCGTCTCGATGTCATCTCAGATCAAGACTTACGCGAAAACAATCCGGAGAGCCAACTACGCCAGCTTCAATCAGTCAGCGAAGACATTGTCGCTTGGCATCAAGAAAATAGAGGGAACATCCCAGCCCAGCTCCACCACTTTCTACAGCAGCAGAGCCTCTCCAAAGCCCTCGATTATCTTAAATCTGAAAAACTGGTTTAAGATCAACTTCAGTGCTTTAGAATCGTATTCATTATTAAAAATTTACTTTTACAATTTCGTAACAAAAGAACCTTGCCTGCCACATGCAGCGCTCCTAATCTGCCGCAGCGCATACTTTGGACACCCATTCTAACCATTACGTTTTAGGGATCATTCCAGCTCGTTGGGCCTCTACCCGCTTCCCGGGAAAACCATTGCACCTCATTGCGGGAAAACCGCTTGTGCAACACGTTTGGGAACGCTGCCAAGAGTGCTCAAATCTGGATAGCATCATTGTCGCTACGGATGACGAGCGTATTGCTAGTGCATGCCGAGCATTTGGAGCAAATGTCACCATGACAGCTACTGACCATCCCACCGGGACTGATCGAATAGCCGAAGCTGCTCAGGCAGTTCCACAAGCCACTCACCTTATCAATATTCAAGGTGATGAGCCTCTTATCGAGCCGACGCTCATCGATCAACTCGCGTCAGTATTAGTAAATGACGATCAGCTAGAAATGGCTACTGCCGCCAATGCTTTCGATGATGACGCACTCATGCAGGACCCTAACGTGGTCAAATGTGTGTTGAAGCATAATGGTGATGCTCTCTATTTCTCGCGTTCCCCACTTCCCTTTCAGCGTAGTAAAAGTCCAAATCTCACTTGCTTTCGCCACAAAGGTATCTACGCCTACCGCAAAGACTTTCTACAGCAATTCGTCCAATGGCCTCCCTCCCCATTAGAAGTAGCTGAATCTCTCGAGCAGCTTCGCGCTCTCGAGAATAATGCTCGCATTAAAGTCATCATCACTGACGACACCTCTGGCGGAATCGATACTCTAGAACAAGCTGAAGAGCTAGAACGCTTCCTCACCTCACAAATCACACACTCTTAATCTTACATCCATTTTCACATGGCACATCCTACAAAATACATCTTCGTCACTGGTGGCGTTGTTTCCTCACTCGGCAAGGGGCTCGCAGCGGCTTCCCTAGGTACTCTACTAGAGCACCGTGGCCTCGACGTTCTCATTCAGAAGTTCGATCCCTACCTCAATGTCGACCCGGGCACGATGTCCCCATACCAGCACGGAGAAGTATACGTTCTAGCTGATGGTGCTGAAACTGATCTCGACCTAGGTCACTACGAGCGTTTCACGAACTGTGAATGCTCTAGCCTGAATAACATCACTTCTGGTCAGGTATTTGAAAATGTGATCAAGAACGAGCGTGCTGGTAAGTACCTCGGAAAAACAGTTCAGTTTATCCCACACTGTACTGACATTATTAAAGACCGCATTCGTGAAGTCACTCTTAAGAGCGATGCTGATGTGATCATCACCGAAATCGGTGGAACGACTGGTGACATCGAAGGCCACCTCTTCCTCGAAGCCCTTCGCCAGTTCTCACTCGAAGTCGGTCGCGCCAACGTCTGCTTCATTCACGTCACCCTTCTTCCTTACATTGCAGCCGCTGGTGAAATTAAAACAAAGCCAACTCAGCAATCCGTCGCAAAGCTTCGTGAAATCGGTATCGTTCCTGACATTATTGTCTGCCGTACTGAACACGACCTTGATGAAGACAACCGCGCTAAAATCGCAATGTTCTGTAATGTGGAAGCGAAGAACGTGGTCGCATTCCGCGATGTGAAGCACTCCATTTACGAATGCCCACTCGACCTTCGTCGTGACAAATTAGACCGTCTCGTCAGTGACCGTCTCGGACTCGAGTCAGAAACTCCAGATCTTGAAAAATGGCGTATCTTTGTAGACCGCGTAATCAACCCAACGCACGAAGTTACTATCGCAGTAGTTGGTAAATACATCGAACTTCAAGATGCCTATAAGTCTATCTACGAATCACTCGTTCATGCAGGTGCCGCTCACGACACCCGAGTCAACGTGATCCGAGTGGACGCAGAACAGATCGAAGAAGAAGGACCAGCCACACTCCTTAAGGATGTGACTGGCATTCTCATTCCCGGTGGTTTCGGAGACCGCGGTACTGAAGGGAAAATTCGTTCAGCACAGTTTGCTCGTGAGAACGGCATCCCATACTTCGGTATTTGCCTCGGTATGCAGATCGCTACTATCGAATTCGCACGAAATGTCTGTGAGCTCGAAGGGGCTACTTCCACCGAGTTCGATAAAAATACTCCTCACCCAGTCATCTCTCTTCAAGAAGAGCAAGAAGGTGTCGTAACTATGGGAGCAAGTATGCGCCTTGGTTCCTCTGACTCCGTCGTCTATAAAGACACTAAGGCGTATGAACTTTATAAAAGTGAACTCATCTCTGAGCGCCATCGTCACCGCTATGAGTTTAACCCTGTTTACCGCGAGCAAATCGAAAACGCAGGTCTCAAGGTCAGCTCAGTTTCAGCTGATCAAGGTCTTGTTGAAATAGTAGAAGTTCTTGAGCATCCGTTCTACATTGGTGCTCAGTTCCACCCAGAATTCCAGTCCAAGCCTAACAAGCCACACCCGCTATTCGCTGGCTTCGTCGCTGCAGCTCTTGAAAAGACTAAATAAGGAACGGCTAGATTTAATTTAACATTCTAACTAGTACTCAATATGAACATAGAAGCACGTATTGCCGAACTCGGTTACACACTACCAGAAGCTCCAGCGCCCGCTGGCTCCTACGTAAACTTCACACGTAGTGGCAACCTCCTCTTTCTCGCCGGCGGCATCCCTCCAGTAGAAGAAACTTATCAAGGGAAAGTCCCTACGGACACTACGATCGAAACAGCGCAAGAAGCAGCACGCCTAGTCACACTTAACCGACTTGCTGTAGTGAAAGACGCCGTTGGCTCACTCGACAAAGTAAAGCAGATCGTCACCGTCAACGGTTTCGTCAACTCCGAGCCAGACTTTTACGGTCACCCGACAGTGATCAACGGATGCTCAGATTTACTCGTTGAGATCTTTGGCGAAAAAGGAATCCACTCGCGCACAGCCTGTGGAGTAGCCGCACTTCCTCTCAATGTGTCTGTTGAAATCAACATGATCGTTGAAGTCGAAAACTAGTACCCTTTCTCAGTAAAGGGAGTTTAAAGTCGTTTCAAGAAGGAGGAAATTCATCTCCCTCCTTGAAACGACTTATTGCATGAGTTAAAAGCCCCACTCGCTACACTCATTGTTAGCTCCCCCCGCACACCACCTAATCGTATGAAAAAAACCATCGTAAACCTACTTTTTGGCCTAATCACGGCCGCGGTAGCTACATCTGCTGAAAAACCTAACATCGTCCTCGTGATTACCGACGACCAAGGCTACGGCGACCTTGCCTGTCATGGCAACCCGCACGTCAAAACTCCTAACATTGACAAACTTTCCAGCGAGTCAGTAAATCTAGAAGACTTTCACGTCTTCCCCACCTGTTCGCCGACACGTGCAGCTCTCATGACTGGCCACTGGGCAAACCGCACAGGTGTCTGGCACACTATCAATGGTCGCTCCCTCATCCGTAAAAACGAGGTAACTCTCGCCACCATGTTACATAATGCTGGCTACGAAACTGGTATTTTCGGTAAATGGCACCTCGGAGACGCTTACCCGTTCCGCCCAGAAGACAAAGGTTTTAGCCACACATTCAGTCACGGTGCTGGTGGCGTTGGTCAAACTCCAGACGCCTGGAATAATGACTACTTCACTGGTCATTACCGTAACAATGGTGAACTAACTAAAGTCGACGGCTTCTGTACCGATGTCTTCTTCGACCAAGGTCGCCAGTGGATCAAACAATGCGTAGAAGAAAAGAAACCATTCTTTGCCTATATCGCTAGTAATGCTCCCCACCTTCCGCTCCTTGCACCTCAGAAATACTTAGATCTCTACAAAGACCAGCCAGGTGACCTTGCTGCATTCTACGGAATGATCACAAACATCGATGACAACATCGGTGAAACAAGAAAGTTCCTCAAGGAACTAGGCGTCGAAAACAACACCATTTTCATCTACATGACCGACAACGGCTCCGCTCATGGTTCGGAAGCCTATAACGCAGGCATGCAGGGCAAAAAAGATAGTGAGTATGATGGCGGCCACCGTGTACCATTCATGATTTACTATCCAGATGCAGAGATGACATCTAAGCGTGAGGTTGAGACACTCACTCACGTTGTAGACATCGCCCCGACACTCCTAGAGCTCTGTGATGTTGAAAAAGATCCTAGTGTTGAGTTTGACGGTGTCAGCATCGTCCCACTCCTCGAAGGTGACACCAAAGACTGGAAAGACCGCTTCGTCATTTCTGATTCACAGCGTGTAGTCGACCCTATCAAATGGAAAAAAAGCTCCGTCATGGTTCAAGACTGGCGCCTCATCAACGGCAAAGAACTCTACTACCTTCCAGATGACCCAGCACAAAAGAATGACCTCGCTAGCAAGCACCCAGAAAAAGTAGAGCTACTCCGTAGCTATTATGACTCATGGTGGGATGACCTCGAGCCAGGCTATGCAGTGACTGCTGAGTTCATCATTGGAAACGAGAAGTCCGAAGTCGTGACACTCAACGGCCACGACTGGATCTCTCAAAAGCTTCCACCATGGAACCAGTCTCACATCCGTGGTCTCAAAAAATTCATCTCTGAGGACTTCGACGGCTATTGGGCTGTAGAAGTAGAAACTCCAGGAAAATACAACCTCGCGTTCTTCCGCTGGGACCCACAAGCAAATGCTGCGATCACAGCCTCACTTCCAGCTCAGCCTGACCGCCCAGGAGTTGATAAGCCATATTGCGCTTATCCAGGCCAAGCACTCGACATCAAAGAAGTAGTTCTAGAAGTCGACGGCAAAGAAATCGGCAGACAAGCAGTCACAGATAAGGATGTCTCCGTATCAATCGATACAGACCTAGCCCAAGGGAAACAAAAAATCTCCGCCTACTTCATCCTCGCAGATGGCAAGCAAGTCGGTGTCCCATACTGCACCTTCACTCTTCAAAAGTAGACACTAGTAGCTAATTTTATATTTCACCAAAGAGGACACAGCATCATTCGCTGCGTCCTCTTTTTGTTTAATTCTATATGAAGCAACAAGCTTCTAACTTTGCTCTAGCGACCTCCCGCTAATCCTCCTATTCTCTTCTAAACTACCTCCTCTAGCCATGTCTCACACCCTCAAAGTTTACTCAGCCTACCAGCAAGAACTCATTGCTGAACTTCCACTGCAAGATGCAGCAGCTATTGACACGGCTTTAGCAACTGCGCGTTCCTTAGCTGATTATAGAGGGAAATGGATTCCAGCTTGGGAACGTCACGCTATTCTCACCAAAACAGCCCAGCTACTAGAAGAGCATCACAACTCACTTGCCCAACAAGCAGCCAAAGAAGGTGGTAAGCCGATGATCGATTCTAAAGTAGAAGTCTACCGAGCAATCGAAGGCGTTAAACTTGCAGCTGCAGCCATCAACACACTCACTGGCAGCTCAGTTCCAATGGGCCACACGCCCGCCTCTCTGCATAGAATTGCTCACACTTCGCGTGAACCGATTGGGGTCGTAGTAGCTATCTCGGCCTTTAATCACCCGCTCAATCTAATCATCCACCAGGTCGCCACGGCTGTTTCCGCAGGCTGTCCCGTCATTGTCAAACCCGCTGGGACCACTCCACTCTCCTGCTTAGCATTCAGAGATATCTTAATCGATGCTGGCCTCCCAGCGGATTGGTGTCAGGTCGTCCTTTGTCCATCCGCTGTCGCTGAGAAACTAGCCACTGACTCGCGCGTCAATTTCCTCAGCTTCATTGGCTCGGCCAAAGTCGGTTGGTCACTCCGTAATAAGCTCGCACCCGGTACACGCTGCGCACTCGAGCATGGTGGAGTTGCTCCTGTCATCATTGAAGCCGATGCCGACCTCGACAAAGTCGTCCCAGCTCTCACGAAAGGTGGATTCTACCACGCGGGCCAAGTTTGCGTCTCAGTCCAACGTGTTTACGTCCAGCAAAGCATTCTCTACAAACTTGCTGAATTACTTAAAGAATCAGCAAAAGAGCTCAGCGTCGGAGACCCTCTCGATGAAGACACGCAAGTCGGCCCCCTCATCACGCCCTCAGAAGTGCAACGCGTTCACCAGTGGGTACAAGAAGCCATCGCAGAAGGGGCCATTCTACTCTGCGGCGGAGAAATCCTAAGCGAGACCACCTACGCTCCCACCATTTTACTTTCTCCGAATAAGACGAGCAAAGTCAGCACCGAAGAAGTTTTTGGGCCAGTAGTTTGTCTCTATGGTTACGAAGAACTCGAAGAAGCCATCGCTGAATCTAACAGCTTAGAAGTTGCCTTCCAGTCTGCCATCTTCACCCAAGACATTGATAAAGCTATGCAGGCAGCAACTCAGCTGGATGCCACAGCAGTAATGATCAACGATCACACTGCCTTCCGAGTCGATTGGATGCCCTTTGGTGGCCGCAAAAGCTCAGGCCTCGGCCTCGGTGGTATCGAACAAACCATCCACGACATGACTGAAGAGAAAATGATCGTCATCAATTACACCTAGTTTTTCATAGTGTGAATAATCACAACCTCAACTGGTAACTGTGGATATATAGATATTGCCCCCAACAAAAAAGCACCCTAATCAACAGAGCGCTTTGATTTGAAATATGTCGATAGCACTTAAAGAGTCTTTAGCGCTTCCTTCTTAGTGCTAGAGTCAGACCACCAAGAGCAAGAAGGCTCATGGAAGTTGGTTCAGGAACCGCTGCTGAAGTAATCGTGATATTATCGTATTCAATTACAGGAAACGGAAAACCATTATTGTTCTCTGCACCGAAAAACAACGCAATAGCACTCGTTCCATCGTAATCGAATGTCAGAGAGTATGCAGATCCAGTAGAAGTATACGTCTCGTACGAGAGACGCTCAGAAGTAGCATCACCCGCCGTAGCAAGTTCGTTAAGATATGTATCCAGGATCAATGCATCAGGGGATGAATCTGAGCCGTAATTACTCCCTGACCATATACTGACAGAAGAAAAATCACCAGCGCCAGCGACGTAAGAAACAATGTCAAAAGACAAAGTATACGTACCTGCACCAGGTGTAAAACTATTCGGATCAATGATGACTCCAGCACTACTCAGAATGCTGTCTGCTGTGACCTTAAGAGTGTCCTCAGCCGTGATAGCTATCCTCATTTCATCTCCAGCATATTCGCCGAATTCTACAGTATTGCCATAATAGCCACCTAGATAAGGATTTCCATTTTCTAATAGGACCGTATCAGAAAAGTCCTCACTATAAATAATAGTGGAGCCGTGGGTGGTAGCAACCGCGGCAAAGCATGCCATGATTGCGAGGGGAATCTTGTTCATATTTATCTCGTGTGTGTGTTGTTTCGGGGGGGCGGGAATCCGTTAAGCGAGGTTTCTAATATTGTCAAAGCGAAATAATTAACTGCAACACGCTAATACACAGCCACTAAACACACGTTCAAAATATACACACATGATGAAAGTTCCTAAGAACATCGAAAGGATAGACTCAAAAACACAGAGATAACACACTCATAATTAGCACTTAACAACACTAGAAAACCGCATCACTTCAGTCATCGCTAAGCACGGTCATAAAAAAAGTCCACTGCGGTAAAATAACCACAGTGGACTGCAAAGTTTATAGTAAATATGTTTAGTCCTTCAGCAAATACTTTGCTGCCTGCTCGACATCTTTATCACCGCGACCAGAAAGGTTCGCGATGATGATTTTATCTTTACCCATTTTCGGTGCAATCTTGCTTACGTAAGCCATCGCATGGGAGCTCTCAAGTGCAGGAATAATTCCCTCAGCAGAGGCTAACTCCTGAAAGGCAGCGAGCGCTTCATCATCCGTAGCATAGGTATAATCCGCACGTCCAATATCCTTTAGGTAAGCGTGCTCAGGACCAACTGCAGCATAGTCCAAACCAGCACTCACAGAATGAGTGAGCTCGATCTGGCCATCATCATCAGCGAGTAACCATGTCTTTGTTCCCTGCAGAACTCCTAGCTTACCGCCTTGGAATCGAGCAGCGTGACGCTCCTTGATGATTCCATCACCACCAGCTTCCACGCCCATAAGCTCAACGCTTTCATCGTCAATAAATGGATGGAAAAGTCCGATCGCGTTAGAGCCACCACCAACACAAGCAATACAGAGGTCAGGTAGACGCCCTTCTTGCTCGAGAATTTGCTCACGTGCCTCGAGACCGATCACGCGGTGGAAATCGCGCACCATCATTGGAAATGGATGGGAACCGAGTGCTGAGCCGAGAATATAGTGCGTGTGGTCGACAGTTGCCACCCAGTCACGCATCGCTTCATTGACGGCATCCTTGAGAGTCGCTTGACCATTAGTCACCGATCTCACTTCAGCACCTAACAAACGCATACGCGCTACGTTAAGCGCCTGGCGCTCCATATCGACAGCACCCATGTAAACGATGCATTCCATGCCGAAGCGCGCACAGACAGTCGCTGTTGCCACACCGTGCTGACCTGCGCCAGTTTCAGCGATGATACGCTTCTTACCGATGCGTTGAGCGAGAAGAATCTGACCAATTGCGTTGTTAATCTTGTGTGCACCTGTGTGCAGCAGATCTTCACGCTTAAGATAAATTTTGGCTCCTCCTAGGAGCTCCGTCCAGCGCTCAGCGTAGTACAATGGCGTAGGACGTCCACAGTACTGGCGTAAAAGATAATCAAGTTCTTCCTGGAATGACGGGTCAGCTTTCGCTTTTTCGTATTCCGCAGCAAGGTCTTGCAGTGGAGCCATCAAGGTCTCAGGGACAAACATTCCCCCATAAGTACCGAAGTGACCACTGGCATCTGGTAATTGAGCGCTCATTCCCTGCTACCTATGCCAGAAACTCGACTAAATCAACTCTGATTAGAATGTTAAATGCTCGATGGTGAATGTTGAATTGCCAGAGTTCTGAAACCTTAATACCCTTTTATCTGTGATGTCTGGGCCTAATGCTATTCAGGAGCTTTCTTTTCAATTTGCAGTCAGTATTGTTTAGCTCCATAAATTTCTCTTAGCTGAAGCCGCCGTTCCATATACTATTGCTGAGCAAATATTACGTTCGGGAACCTCAATAGGTGCAAATGTCTCCGAGGTTCAAGCCGAACAATCAAAGAAAGACTTCACTTCGAAGATGTGTATTACAGCTAAAGTGGCTAGAGAGACTCAATACTGGATCAATCTATTCATCGCCTATGAACTTGTTTCCTCACAAAAACTAAGCAAACTTAAAGACGACACTACTCAACATCGTCGCCCTCCTAACAAGCATCACCAAAACCGCTCAACAACGTGCCTAGTCAATCAGCATTCAACATTAAGCATTCAACATTCGAAGGCAATATCCAGCGTATCCTCCTTGCCTTTACGCTACTCCTTTTGCCTGCGACAGCTTGGGAAATCCCAAAAAACTGCGACCAGCTCATCGTCGGCACCGCAAAATCTTGGGATTCGTCCTACGTCAGCGTCACACTCTACGAACGCACCCGCAGCGGCTGGAAAGCTGCCACTAAGCCAGTCACCGGACGACTCGGGAAGAATGGTCTCGCCTGGGGACGCGGAATCCACCCATTCACCACCTCTCCCCATCTTAAAAAAGAAGGTGACGGGCGCGCTCCAGCGGGCGTGTTCCAAATAGGTGGAGCCTATGGTGTCCACAAAAGCATCAAGAAGCACCGAAGTCTCCCCTACCGCCGGGTCACCACTCGCGACCTCTGGGTAGAAGACTCCACTTCCTCCATGTACAACCGCCACATCCTTCTCGACCACGAACCGAGCTCCGAATGGGAAAAGAAAGCGCAAATGCGCCAAAACGATTACCCGCATTCGCTCAAGCTCTACATCGGTCACAACACAGCCTACGCCAACCAAGCCGCCAAACCAAATGGAGGCTCCGCTATCTTCTTCCACATCTGGCGTAATGGCGGCGCATCAGCCACCGCCGGCTGCACCACCCTCCCAGAAGCCAACCTTCGCGATCTAATCAGCAAGATAGACCCGAGTAAAAACCCGCTCTACCTTCTCTTACCACAAGCAGAATACGTCAAACTCAGAGCAGAGTGGAAGTTGCCGTAAGACAGAAAGGTATTTACTCTCCCTCCCCACCCTATTTGGATACAGCCATGAGCGAAATCGAAGTCTTACACGAGGGCGCCTACCTCGGACTCTATAAGCGTGGTCATTGGGAATTTGCGCAGCGCCCGAATGCTTCATCCTGTGTTACCATCCTACCCATTACAGACGCAGGCGAGATCATACTTGTTGAACAGTTTCGCATTCCTACTCAGTCACGTGTAATCGAGGTCCCAGCAGGCCTTGTCGGCGATGAACCAGAATTCAAAGGAGAAACCATAGCGGACTCTGCAGCACGGGAGCTACTCGAAGAAACTGGCTACTGTGCGGGAAAGATCACGGAACTCATCGCCAGCCCCACATCTGCCGGAATGACTCCTGAAATCACTCACATGTTTGCAGCCACTGAACTTAGCAAAGTCCACGCTGGTGGTGGAGTGGATGGAGAAAATATCACGGTGCATGTGATACCATTCACTGAGCTCGATACCTTTCTCTCACAGAAACAAAGTGAAGGCTATGACATCGATTTTAAGATCCACGCCAGTCTCTACAAAGCGCAAGAGCTCGGGCTGCTTTAAGTCTATTTACATTTCCCCAATTTTGTAATTCTGTCTCGATTCAGAAACGCACTATGAATCTCTCGGAAAATACCATCTCGCGCTTTGGCGGTATCGCTCGCCTCTACGGAGTCAAAGCTCTCGAAAATTTCACCAATTCCCATGTCGCAGTCGTCGGCATTGGCGGTGTTGGGTCATGGACTGTGGAAGCTCTCGCGCGCTCAGGTGTGGGGAAAATCACGATGATCGATCTCGATGAAATTTGCGTGACCAACATCAACCGCCAACTCCACGCGATGGATGGCAACATCGGCCATCAAAAAACCGATGCTATGGAAGCGCGTATCAAAGCCATCAATCCAGATTGCGAGGTCAACAACCTGCATACATTCTACAGTAAGCGCTCATTCGAAGCCTTCTTTGAAAATGATTTCGACCTAGTGATTGACGCTATCGACAGGGCGATAGAGAAAACCCATTTGGTAGCTGAGTGTAGAAAACGCGAGATTCCAGTCATTTGCTGTGGGAGCGCTGGCGGCTTACGTGACCCGTCAAAAATCCTGGTAAACGATCTCGCACGGATCAGTAATGATGCGCTCCTCGCCCAAGTTCGTAACAAGCTCCGTACTCAATACGGCTACCCTCAGGGGCACAGCACTAAGCCGTCCAAAAAATTCTACATCGACGCCATCTACTCCACAGAGCAAGCCGTGTACCCTCAGTGTGACGGCAGCGTCTCTACAAAAAAACCAGAGGACGCCGACGGCCGAGACATGCGTCTGAACTGTGCCAGCGGCTATGGCTCCATCACTCACATGACAGCTACCCTAGGCCTCTTCGCTGCCGAGCGCGCACTCGCGAAACTCGCGAAACTCGCTTAACATTTTCAATCAAATGAACGCCTTCAAAACATTTTCTCTCGAGCCCAGTTTAAGCATCGATCTCGATCAGCTGAAACAAAGCTATAAGAACCTAGCAGCATCTCACCACCCTGACAGTGGTGGGGAGAAAGCAGAGTTCGAGAAAGTAAACCTCGCCTACGCGGCCCTACAATCTCCAGCCAAACGTCTGAAGGCGTATATGGAGATTCAGGAAATCCCACACGACTCGAGGGGAGCTGTGAGCAACGACCTAATGGACCTATTCATGCAGGTCGGCAGTCTCGTACAAGAAGCGGATGCATTTATCCGCAAGAAGTCCTCAGCCACTAGTGTCCTCGCCAAGGCCTTGCTCGAAGGTGAGTCGATGGAAGTCCAAGACAAGCTCAGTGCGCTCATTGCCATCATTGAGCACAGTCAAGAAGCCATCACCGCGAATTTCCCAAACGACATTCCTCAGGAACAGCTTCCCCAACTTGCCCGCAATCTCTCTTTCCTAGAGAAATGGCAAGCTCAGCTCCAACAACGCTACGGCGCCCTCTTTTAATATAGGCAGGGACGATTAAGAATAATTATCTCTACCCAGAGATCTCAGCCGATAGGCACAAAAATCAAAAAGGCTTCTAACACATCAAAAGTGTCAGAAGCCTTAGAAATTTTATAGATCTCGCATCGTAGCGAGATAGAGGTTTTAGCTACAGCAACCGCCGCCTTCGCCGCCACCACCACAGCAGCCACCACCGCCGTCACCAGCTGCTGCCGCGAAGTCTTCTTCAGTTGGTACGCGACCAAGCTCAAGAGTAAGACCAACGTACTTGCTGATGGACTGCTGAACTGTCTGAAGTTCGCGCTGTGCATCCATGAAGTTAGTCACTGTGCCATTCTCAAGAAGCTGCTCACGCGCTTGCTCGAACTCGTTGATTTCAGCATCACTAAGCTCAACACCTGAACGCTGCTTATTATTAAGCGCGTCACCCATTTCGTGAACATTTTGGTACTGAAGGCGTGCTTCGTCGTTAGAAAGGAATGCTTCTACGTTGCCGTGAAGAGTTTTGAATGCGTCCTGGGAAACAAGTGTCTCACATAGGGACTTAGTAGTTGCCATGAGGGCGGAATCGTCTGCAATTAAGCTCATACGCATCGATAAACCCGCATCATCCACTTGGCAATAGTGGGTTTTAGGAAATTTTCTCAATTCTCACCAAACTACGAATTTGCTGCCCGCCTTTTACTGAACACAGGATTACTTTAGACTCAAAATTGGATCCGTGAAAAAACTTCTCTAGCTCCACTAATCTAGCTTGAAGCGAAAAGTCGGTAAATCCTCTAGAGTAGATTGGCTCCCACCAAGAAGTTTTTCGTCTTCCTCGGTGAGTTCAGCACAGACGAAGGGATGCAGGACAGGGTCCTCATACTTGTCGTCTTCGTACTTATACCCCTTCAGTTGTACAAGTAGCTTACCACTCATCCCTCCCCCAGGAACCTCTGCGGCAACTAGGGTCAGTTCATCCCCTTTATTCAATTTTATATAATTCCCATATGCCATATGGTTCACCCCCTCATCCTTTCTGCGCTTACTTACTTCAGCAGGCTTATAGCGGAGTTCATCCTCATGACGTGAAACATAGAACACTAGTTTCCCATTCACTAAGACACACATCGCATCATCAAAGACTCCAGCAAAACGAAACTCTTTCTTCGGAGCCTCTTCTACAATGCCTTTGTAGACCATAATGATTTGCATAGGATCAATGTAGGACGAACCAAACTGAGCTGGAGCCTCTTCAGCTTTTATGCTTTTGACATAAAAATACTTCAGTCCGTTATATTCATCCGCAACCGCGTATTTATCTAATGCCCTCTCTGAGAATTTTTTCCTAATGAGATCTCCAAACGCTTCATAAAATCGGGTCAACGAGTTCCCTGATCCTTGCGCGACCTCTGTTGCTTCCCCTTTTTCATCTTTTTTAAGGTCGTAGAGATATCCACCAAATCCAGTTTTATAGGAACTATCCCCAAATGGGGCATCATCGGCATGAAGCTGAGAACAGAAGGTAAAAACGGTGAACAAAAAGAGTTTTTTCATAGGTTGTCAGTCACTCCATATTAAAAATAATAGGATGACAACGAAATAGAGTATGCCAGAGGAGCCGATTTTAACAACCTAGGCTCCGTCTCCTCAACCTCTTCTTGAGATAGATATTACACATCATCCACAATGTGAAAGTGTGATCAGGGATGAATCTTCACAGTATTGGTGAGCAAAGGAGCGCCAGTCTTAGAGGAGAGCAATTGCACCTTGATCGAACTTTCGTCCCAATTGATGTCCAACCAGCCAAAATGTGGTTCATCGATTATTTCTCCAACCCGCAAACTATTTTTTTCTTCACCAGGATAGCAGACATTAAAGCTGCTGGATGTGACATCAAACAGCGGCCGTTCGCTCGTTGGGTTCATCACCGAAATCTCGCCACGGTGCCTGTCTCCGGACAATAACACAGTGGTTCCTTTTGCTTCACTAATGACACGAAGCAGCCTCTCCCGATCATCAGGGAACATCCCCCAGCGCCTCCACCCATGTTCATTGGAGAGCACTTGAATCCCGGATCCTATAATGCGGACTTCCGCTTCACTCTTGAGCTGTTCTTCAAACCATTCCCATTGCTCTGAGCCCATCAGTGTTTTTCCCGGTTGTGGGGCAAACTGCTCTTCTCTAGTCCCTTCCTGAAATGGATCACGAAATCGCTGCAAATCTAACATAAGCACCTGCACACGATGAGGTTTCTCTCCAAAAGTCCAGCTCCCGTAAATACCGTCTCGCGAGCGACGCGCATCTTCTTTTTTAATCGAAAAATGGTCCAGAAACAGTTGCTCTGACTGCTCAGCATGAGGATGAAGTCGCCCAGGGTATTTATCGCCATAGTCGTGATTATCCCACGTTGGCAATGTTGGAACATTCTGAAGAAAGGTGCTGTATTGAGGAATGGTCGCCAATTTGTCATAAGCCCTTTTCAAACGCACTGGATTCGATGTATTCCCGTAGTGATTGTCTCCCAGCAGCAGCATAATGTCAGGCTTTTCAGCCCTAATTACATCCCAAAAACCTTGATCCCTCGTAGGTTTATTACACGAGCCAAACGCGATCTGAGTAATGTCCTGATCTGTGTAGGTTTTATCGGACAGAAACTCAACGAGTGGTGACTCAGATGACTGACTCTCTGCAGCTCCAGTATAGGGAATAGCCATCACTGAGAGAACTCCTAGCCTAACAACGACCTTATCCAGAATACATTTGAACACGGATTTCATAAAATTTTATAGAACACGTGATTCGTGTACTGCTGGAAAGTTGCTCAAACTCCTCACCTCTGTCTACAGGAAAAATTCATACTGATGATCTGCGGATAGAAAAACAGAAACCATGCTCAATGAATCACCTATGATACTGATCAATAGTTAGTTGCACCACCACTTAGAATTAAGTGTGATAATGCAGAGCATGAAAATATGCTAACTCGAGTTTCGATGAACTAGTTTGATCTATGCCAAATAGAGGAATAGTTGACGGCTAAGCAGTCAACTCATCTGAAGAAGCTTCTCAAGGAAATAGAGCTTACAGGCTATCTAAAAACCCTGTGAGTGGAGATGTCGCAGAGGCACCATCGATCACTTCAGGAAGCCCCATTTCGTAAGCTGCGCGACCAGCTTCGACGGCGGCCTTGAAGGCAAGCCCCATGCGAACAGGGTCACTCGCAATCGCAATCGCAGTATTCACCAGTACGGCATCTGCACCGAGCTCCATGGCTTCGGCTGCGTGAGAAGGAACGCCTAAGCCAGCATCGACGACTACGGGCACGATAGCTTGCTCGACGATGATACGAATCTGATCACGCGTCACCACGCCCTTGTTAGAGCCAATCGGAGCACCGAGAGGCATAACGGCGGCAGTTCCCACTTCCTGTAAACGCTTTGCCAGCACTGGGTCAGCATTGATGTAAGGAAGAACTGTAAACCCTTCTTTGACCAAAATTTCAGCCGCTTTGAGCGTCTCGATAGGATCGGGAAGGAGATAGGTTGGGTCTGGGTGGATCTCAAGTTTGATCCATTTAGGAAGCCCCGCTGCGGCAGCGAGACGCGCAAGACGGACCGCTTCTTCAGCATCCATCGCGCCACTGGTATTTGGCAGAAGCAAATACTTCTCTGGATCGATGAATTCGAGAATGTTCGCGTACGGATCCATACCACCTGAGAGATCAGCACGGCGCAGAGCAACGGTCACGATCTGTGAACCCGAAGAAGCCAATGCATCACGCATCGATTCATTCGACGGGAACTTCCCTGTACCCGTCATCAGACGTGAATCAAAGCTGCGGTCTGCAATAACTAATGGCTGGTTCTTCATGGCGGCGAAAAGCTAATTGGCAACCGCGCGAGCCGCAATTGCCAATTTGTGTTTTATTACAGTGAATCTAACCTTGGTAAGCAAAAGCTGGAACGCCTTTTACTCCGAGCCCTGTAACACGGAAGAGTAAGCCTGCGTGCTCTTCTACTTCAGACTTGTGCACGCCAGTCGTAATGTAGAGTTCATCTAGATTCTCACCACCGAAGGCGCAAGCAGTTGTTTCAAGGCATGGAATCTCCACTCGGCGGACCTCTTCACCCGTCTCAGGATTGAAGCACGCGACACAAGCACCGTGACAGAACGCCACCCAGAGATTGCCATCCGCATCGATTGTCATCCCGTCTGGAGAAGAATCGATGTGACCCGTGTCAGCAGCAGACTGCATGTTAGAAATTTCACCCTTGGCGTAATCGAAGCTCAGGATTTCACGGCGAGGAGTGTCGATGAAATACATCTTGGTTCCATCAAGAGACCATGCCAGTCCATTCGAGTTAGTCACCGGACCAAATGCTTCACTAAACTCGCCATTTTTATCGAGTTTATAGAGGCGCGCATCGCCCTCCTTTTTCACCAAAGAAATAGTTCCAGCGAAGAAATGTCCGTCGGGCGAGCACTTACCATCATTGAAGCGGTTATTCGCTTTGTCAGGCTCTGGATCAGCAATTGAGGTCAGCTCACCAGCTGCGTCCATGAAATAGAGACCATTGTCGCCAGCGATCACGTAACCGCCGGTCTCGCGTGGAACCACTGTCCCGACACGCTCACCTACTGAAAATTCCTTTTCCTCACCACTCGCTGGGTCAAAGCTGATCACCTTGTGCTGCTCGATGTCCACGTAGATCAATTTACCCTGCCACCAGATCGGGCCTTCACCCCATGTCGAACGGTACGTTCCAATTGGTTCAATCTTCATGCGCTAGCAATAGTTTGCCACTCTAGATTTGTCCAGTGGGATCCCGCCTCTAGGTTTTCTATTGTTAGGATCATTTGAAGTAGTTAACTATGTGACACCATGTTCTTCAGAAAATCCCGGCCCCCTAAGCAATCCCATTGGAAAAAGGTCCGCCGGCTTTCTGCCTATTTTACTATTCTTGGGGCAACACTTGCAGGGTTTCGCTATCACACCCTTTCGAACATGCCCGAGATCCCAGACTACGCAAAAGATAACGCATTCTTTATGGAACAAATAGAATCCTTGCGCGGAGCCAATTATAACACCTTCTATCTACTCTCCGCCTTCGCCCTGTTCAACCTCCTTCTCTTTCTGACCTCTGTATGGATGCTCAGAAAAGAACAGTCATAGCGACTTGCATCACTTATGTAGAATCGGAGCCCTTGAAAGAATTCTCCGAGTTTGTGAGCTAATCTCCATCATACTCAAGGTCAGACGATTATTGGGATTCCATGTCTGCAGAAGCATCAATATCAACAATGGAAGAACTCCCTGAGTCACCAAATTCAGAAGTGGGTCCAATAAATTGCTTCCATCCATTGCCCTAAATAAGAGATAGAAGTTCACACCGCACATCACAAGAATTCCATAGAGTGCGGTCCTTCGAAAAAAGGGAATGAGCAACGAGATACCTAGCGCTAGACTCACAATCCCCATAGCACTCTCCATAGATATTACCCATTCATCAGATTGAGCAAGCTCGACCAATCCCACACCATTAAGGCTCAAAGCCAGAAATAACAGAACACAAAAAAACCAACCTAACTGTTTCAACGCTCGAGGTGCACTCAACATCCAAAACAGCATGATAGGAATAGAAATAACACCTACCAGCTCAAGCAAATCTCCCTTATCTGCACCTGAAATTTGCGAAACTACCACGCATAAGGAAGCCAGGCTGAGAAACAGCAGCACCCAGCGAAGCACCAAAAAATAAGGAATACGAACAAGCAAAGTCACGAGGACACCACCCATTAACCCATAGCCAAGCGCCAGCTCCGAATATAGATGCAGTGTATCCACCCAAGTATCACTCACTCCCTCAGGAAAAAGCTGAGCACAGCAATGTAACTCCCCCTTAACCAAGAGCCAGCCTTGTACAGCAAACACTAAACACGCTGTCAGCTGTAACATGGTCATCCATAGCCCTGGAAAATGCGCGTAGAGACTCCCCTCATATGGAGTAAACCTACCTGTTTTTAAATGTTGGAGAAACGTTTTCATTATCGCCGACTTCTTCAGTCCTCCCTCAAAAAATAAAAACCCCAAGCACTGATCAGTACATGGGGGAATGTGTAGGCTCTCATCTCTGGAACAATGAATAGTCCCGAGGTGAATAATAAGTGAGTAACGAATACTCAATCACTTGGCAAGAAGTTAGACCTCGCCGCTTAGTTAGCTATAATAAAAAAGCACACCAAATGGTGTGCTTTCCTTTAATCAACGAGTGGCGGAGCGGACGGGAATCGAACCCGCAACCTCCGGCGTGACAGGCCGGTGCTCTAACCAATTGAGCTACCGCTCCACTTAGTCGATGTTTGTGCGTTGAAAAGAGATGGCGGAGCGGACGGGAATCGAACCCGCAACCTCCGGCGTGACAGGCCGGTGCTCTAACCAATTGAGCTACCGCTCC
>NZ_JBPOGE010000004.1:0-260663 GCF_051252225.1 Rubritalea sp. | reverse complement strand
GTTGTCGCGATTGTTGTTGTTGTCGCGATTGTTGTTGTTGTCGCGATTGTTGTTGTTGTCGCGATTGTTGTTGTTGTCGCGATTGTTGTTGTTGTTGTTGTCGCGGTGTTGGACACGGCCACCACCCTCGACTCTGCCATTGCGCTGTCTGCGCTTATTATTGTGCTGCCTTCTATCTTGGTTCTCACCATCTCTAGAATTGTCACCTCTAGCGGGGCGTTCTGATTTTGCTGCCATTACAGGAGCAGGAGCAGGAGCAGGAGCAGGAGCAGGAGCAGGAGCAGGAGCAGGAGCAGGAGCAGGAGCAGGAGCAGGTTGCGCAACGGGCGTAGCTGCTACAGCCGAAGTTGAGTTACTCGGTGTAACTTCTTTTGCGGCTTTTTTAGCTGTTTTCTTTGCAGCCTTTTTAGCCGGCGCTTTTTTAGCCGTTTTTTTGGTCGCAGCCTTTTTAGCCTTTTTAGCCGTTTTCTTGGCGGCTTTTTTAGCTGTTTTTTTAGTCGCTTTCTTAGCTGCCTTTTTAACGGTAGCTTTGATATCTGCGCTTTCTTCTTTTTGAGAAGCTTCTTCGCTCATATTGGAATCAGTAGGTAAAGTAGTGTGTGCTATCGCATTGGATAGGCATTGTTAGTAAACAATGTTGGTTGGAGTCCGTTCTGTGAAATAGACTCCATGTATTTAAAACAATAGAAAATACTGTGTGTTAGTGTGTGTGTGTCACATAGTCATGCCTTTGCACAAAAATTTGGATATTCAATGTGGGGTTCCCCATACAAACATGGAGTGAGTTACAAATAACTCGATAAGTGAAAATCCCGAAGAACAACTTCGATGTCGTGACGACAGGGGGATCTTGTACCTATACGTGGAACTTGGCAAATACTTTTTTTAGGGGGGCGTGTTGTCCGTATGGCTATACATAAAAAATGCTCGCAGTCTTCACTGCGAGCATTTTTGAGAAAGAAAAGCTTACTGGTATTTGGGGGGGTTATGACGTTTGTAGACAGCGTTGGTAACCATGTAGCTGGCTGGGAAGTCAGGGAGTGGTGTGGCGTCTGGAGGGCGAGGCACGTTACGTCCAATTGTTTTATCTTCAGGCTGGCTGTATGCGATATTGAGCGGTGTGCCTTCTTTGATGAGGGCGAAGAATTTTGGTGCGACGTTATGGTGCATGCGGATACATCCGTGAGTGCATGGGCTATCTTTCATCCAACCTGTGTGGAATCCGTAACCGGACTTAAATTCTGACCAGTAAGGCATAGGGGTGCCGACGAATTTTGCTCCTACTGGTTTGTTGCGGAGGTAGCCTTGGCCGTAGCGCCCACCACCTAAGTCATAGAAACCATGGGTTACTGCGCGACGATTTTCTTGTTTGCTGTAGATGCTGAAATTTCCTTTTGGTGTTGGAGTTGAGTTTGTTCCAACGGAGACAGGCATCACGAGGAGGGTTTTATTGCCTTCCATCACGTAGCACATCTGTGCGCTTGTGGAGACCTTTACGCGTACGTTGCTTGGGTTGCTAGGTTTACTGGCTGGTAAGTCATATGCATCATAGGCGCCGAGGCTGCCGGTGCCATTTGTTGCGCATGAGGAAAATGCGAAAGCGCTGGCAACTGCTAACAGAGAAGTGAGTAACAATTTCATGTGAATGCACTTTAAGAGTTTCATGCCTGAGAGTGCAAGTAGCAAACGTGTGGAAATTTCATTACATGGGTCTAACGAGCGTCTTCCCAGCCGTAGACTTTTTTGTTGCGGAATTCTACAATAGCTTCGAGCTCTTGAGTGTAATCGGGGAAGGCGCTGAATCCGGCGCCGTAGCCGTAATAGCCGCGTGGCCCATAGCTGCCATATCCTGGGTAGTAGCCACCAACATAGTCTGGTGTGAGGCGAGTGTAGTACCAGCGTTCGTAATTACTGCCACCTATTTCACCATTGGCTGAGCGTGTAGGGCTGCCGAATGCCAGATAGACGGCTTCCTTGCTCATGCCTTGAGAGATTTGTTTAGAGTCTACCCGTTGCTTGTCTTGTTCACTAAGGCGTGTGTACATTTCAGGATTTTTATCGATACGGTGTTGAGTGGCGTTGGTGGCGCAACTTGCTAGGAAAAGAGAGGAGATTCCTAATAGCAGAAATGTGACGAAGCGTTGTTTTTGATGCATGAGTAGATTGTAGCAAGTAGTGAGATCTGTGGCAAACAGAGTCTAGTTGAGGTGCGTGCTAGTTTAAGAAAGCGTGCTGAACTGGATGGGGCTGAGGTATTCTGTAAATAACGTCTAGCGAGGTTCTAAGGCGTGTGGAGTTGATTTGTGCTCATCGTAATTTTCTGATGCGGAAGTCTCACTGACACGGTTGGCAAGGGTGGTAAGCGCATTCGTGTTATTATATTAAGATTGAGTACTTGATTTAGAAAGTCATCTTAGATACATGCTGATGCATGCGCTGTTGGTTATTAGTTTCTTATGCTGTTGTGTTGCCTGTATTGTATTGCTCATGTGCGAGTGAGCGAAAAGTGACTGTTTCAAAAGCTGAGTCTAATGAACTGGATAAGTATATGTCAGATGTGAACTACCAAGTGAAAGAGGACGGCTCTGTGCAGGTGAATAGTGACAAGCGCAGTAGCTTAGAAAGCAAAGCTAATTATAGTGATATTCGACAGCAGAGTGGCTCGAGTTTCGATACAAATGCCTACAGTAAGAAAGGCTGGAGTCAAAATAAGGCATACAGCGCCGGCGCTTACCAAGGGACGAGTGACGGTAATAAGTTTCGTAAGGCCCCTCATTTCGCTGATCAGCAAGCGAATGGTCAGGGACAAGCAGCAAATGCTTCAGGTCAAGGCTATGAAAGCGGGCAGTTTTATGGGGGATCACAAACCGTGAATCGCGGCACGGATCAATCTAGGACCGCTAACACTGCAACACAGGTGGAGCAGGATTCTTTTGTGGCCCCGCCAATTAAGGGCAAGGGAGAGGCTCAGCAGCTTAGCGTCGATGAGACTAACTGGATGTTGGGCCGTTAAAGGGCTTAACGTAGGTTCAAGCGCATAGGTACCATACCCGAATGTTTGAAGCCTTTGTTTTGGAAGAATTTTTGGGAGGCTTCACTGAATTTATCAGCGAGAAGGGTGATGCGGAGGAAGTTTTTTGCTTTGGCAAATTTTATAACGTGTTCAAAAAGAATGGCTCCGTATCCATGGTCGCGATGGGTCGGGTGGATGATGAAGTCTTCCAGGAGTAGGACCATCCCACCTTCTGCTGAGGAAATGGTAAAGAGTAGGTTTACGACACCTATGATCTGATGGTCATTTCGTAGAACAAAAATACGTCCGCGATTGGGTTGTTCGAGGATGAGTTGGAGTCCTCGTTCCTGAGTGGCACGGTCGGGAGTGAAGTCGCTTTGTTCATCGAGTAGCTCCATTACGAGTTCTGTGATTTGATCAAGATCCTCAATGGTTGCAGTTTCTACCTTTGGAATATCGTCTGCAAGTAGGTGTTGTTTTGTTTCAGTTGACTCACTCATCTTATTGATGCGCGAGGTTAGCAGTATGTGGACGTGATCGCTATGAAAAACCAAGAACTCAGAAAAAAAATGTGAATGAATATGAATGACGTATTGACAAGCGTCCCGAAATACTTAGTTTGCCCGCCCATCCAACCGCCTCAACTGAGGAGGTCGAGGGATCATTTTCTAACTTCCAAGTAGGAATACCATCATGAGTAAAAGAACTTATCAACCATCTAAGCGCGTACGTAAGCGTCAGCACGGTTTCCGCGCACGCATGGCTACGAAAGCAGGCCGCGACTGTATCCGTCGTCGTCGTCAAAAAGGCCGTAAGCGTCTCCTTCCTAAAGGTGCTGAGCTTCACTTCAAGCGTCACACCAAACAACACACCTAGTCTGTTATAACATCGAGAGTAGATAATTTATCATCTGCTCTTGATCGCTATAATTTCAGGTGAAAGCGCCCCATGCGCCTCCCAAGAAAGTTCTCAATGAATCACCGAGCAGAGTTTGCTCGTGTGAGGGAACTGGGGGAGTCGCGTCCGGGGCGCTATCTTGTTGTTAGCACCCTGCCTGCAGCGGAGCTAGAGCACTTCAAGCTTGGATTGATCACCACTAAAAAAGTGGGGAAAGCACATCAACGCAATTATTTGCGACGTGTTTTCCGATCAATTATTCAGAAGCATGGTGAATCATTGAGGGAGGATTGTTACATTGTAACGATAGCTCGATGGCGTGCTACTGAGGCTAGCTATGAAGAACTTGAGAGAGAGTGGCTCAAACTTACGCGTAAGTTAGGGTTATTTACATCAGTAGAGTAGAGATGCGACCAATTGTCACATTGATCCAACTCGCAATCAGAGGGTATCAGAAATTTCTGAATCCTATTTTAAGGGCTGTGAGCGGCCCATATGGAGGGTGTCGTTTTTCACCTTCTTGCTCGCATTATTTTTATGAGGCGGTAGATACCCATGGAGCACTGCGAGGCAGCTGGCTGGGCATTCACCGCCTTTGTCGTTGTCACCCGTGGGGCGGGTGCGGGCATGACCCAGTCCCACCTAAAAAATAAATTTCTTAGATATACATAAACACTATGATGGATCGTAAAGCATGGATCATTCTTGTCCTTTGTGGCTTAGGCCTCGTGGCTAATTTTTATTACACGAGTCAGAATGAAGACCAATTAAAAGTGGCTCAACAAGAGCTTGTGAAGCAGGAGCTGGTAGAGCAATTAGATCAGGACTCGGCGCCTGAGTTGATTACTGACAAGCCGACGCTGCCAGCTAAGGCAAAGGAAGAGACACACACGCTCACTGGTAAGGACGGTGAGGTAGTAGATGTAGTTTACACCTTTACGAGTATTGGTGGTGGGGTGAAGACTGCCGAGTTTCCTCAACAGAAGGCTATCTATGGAGACGGTCATATCAAAATCAATCAGCTTTCACACTATCCAGTAGGAGCTCTCGCAGATGACTACAATGAGATCGATGGTAGTAGTTACGCGATTACAGAGAAGTCAAATAGCTCGGTGACCTTTGAGGGTGAGATCGGCAATGGTATTAAGGTGAAGAAGCTATGGACTCTTGTTCCTGGTGAAGAAGCCAAAGGTTACCGCCTGATGCTCGACCTTAGTTTTAAGAACGCAACAGGTGAGCCTATTAACCTCTCTGATTACGGTGTCTACACCGGTACTGTCGCGCCGTTGCACGGTAAGGAGATGCAAGATAAAGCTGGCTGGTTTTACTACGAAGACGGGAGCTTTGAGTTTAATCAACATAAGCCGTTTGCTGGTGGTTGGTTTAGCTCAGCGAAGCCAGTAGAGATTATCAAACCATCATCACTCGAGTACGCTGGTGTGAATAACCAGTTCTTCACGACTTTCTTTATGCCAAAAGGTTTTCAAGTCGATAGCGTATGGGCGACAGGTAAGGAACGAGACATCCAAGAAGATGAAAAAATGCTTAAGCGTTGGGTCTTTACAATGGGGCTTAATTTTCCGGATCAACTTCTACAGGTTAATAGTGAGCAGAGCTACGCGCTCGAAGTCTACATGGGGCCTAAGAGTCGTGAGATTATAACTCAGGTCGGTACGCATACAGATGCTATCATGAACTACGGATGGTTCTCACCTTTCGCGACTTTCATGAGTTGGGCGTTGGATATCATTCACGGTTGGTTTGGTAATGCGAGCTGGGCGTGGGGAGTTTCTATCATTCTCCTTACAATGTTTATCCGAATCTTGATTTGGCCGCTGCATAATAAGTCTACGCGTACAATGAAGCGCATGGGTAAACTGCAGCCTATCATGAAAGAAATGCGTGAGAAGTATGCGGATAATCCGCAGAAACTCAATCAGGAGACAATGAAACTCTATAAGACCTATGGAGTGAACCCTATGGGTGGTTGTTTGCCGATGTTGGTCCAGATTCCTATTTTCTTTGGTGTATTTAAGATGCTTGGTTCTGCAGTTGAAATGCGTGGAGCGAGCTTCCTCTGGGTCAATGATCTTTCTCGTCCTGACACAGTTTGGGAAGTCTTCGGACTGCCTATTAACGTTTTGCCTATCATTATGGCCATCACGATGGTGTTTCAGATGCGTCTGACACCACAGTCTGGTGACAAGCTTCAGCGTCGTATATTCATGCTGATGCCGCTGATGTTCTTCTTCTTCTGTTATAACTACGCGGCTGCTCTGGCGCTTTACTGGTCTACACAGAACGTTGTATCCATCATTCAGACGCTCTTAATGAAGAATATTCCTGAGCCTGAACTTCAGGAGAAGGCTGCGAAGGCTGCTGACGGAAAACCTCACAAAAAAGGTATGTTTGAGAAGCTCGCTGAGAAGATGGAGCAAGTTCAGCAACAGCAGGAAGTTGCAGCAGGCAGGGAACCTGGTGGTCCTAAGAAACCTGAGAATCCAATGGATCAAATGAAGAGGGCTAAAAAGCCAAGCAAGCGTGGCCCGAAGACTGGAGGTTAGTCTAAGCTGATTCTTTAAATTTTAGAAACCCTGTGGTGTTATTACTACAGGGTTTTTTATGGACTATGATGAGCCTACCCCCAATTTTTAGTGGGGTATTGTGAGCGGAAAAGAGGAATTGCTTATGGACATGACCTGGAATAATCGTAATGATTTTAGAAACCTAATAGTCCCATCTTAGTCTTATGAGTATACACGCACAAATTTCAGAAGAAGCTAAAGTAGCACTAGTTGCGCAGAAGAGAGTTTCGAGTATTTCGTCCATTGTCATCGCTATTCTTTCATGCTTCTTGCTGGGGCTGATTCTATTTGTGATAGCAATGACGGTTGAAGTGAAGAATCCACCACAAATCGTTTCCTATAATCCGTCTGTTGAAGAAACTCAGACGATTGAAAAGCCTGAAGTCACCAATGAAGTAGTGAAGCCACCGTCAGCACCAAGTATGTCTATGGCTCGCGTGATTGCTTCTACTTCTTCTTCAAGTATCTCGGTTCCTAACCCAGTTTCTGATGTGTCCGTACCAAGTCTCGACTTTAGTGCTGGAGACGACTTCGGTGAGGGTTTTGATGGAAGTGGCTGGGGTGACGGGGCTGGAGCTGCTGCTGCATCTTTCTTTGGTCAGAAAGTAGAAGCTCAGCGTATTGCCTATGTGATTGACTATTCCATGTCGATGAAAGGTAGACGTGATGAGCTCATGCGTATAGAGCTCACCAAAGCCATTAAGGAGCTTCCATCTAGCATGGATTATCAAATGATCTATTTTGCTGGGCCGGCTTGGATTGCTGGTGAGGAACTCAAGGTGAATAGCCGTCAAGCGGGGGAGATTACTACAGCTAAAGGACGAAAGTATACCTACGGGGCAAGGGGATCTGGCGATTGGACATCACGTTCAGCAATCGGTAGAGCTGAATGGATTCGCGCAGACGCTAACAATATTAAGCAGTCACTTTCAGCAGTTAAAAATACTCCTCTTATTTTCGGTACAGCATGGAATATACCGCTCACTATGGCTCTTGAGATGAAGCCAGCTCCGGAGGTGATTTATTTCATGACTGATGGTGTGGGTAGTGATGCAGATAAAGTTGCTCAGACCCTCGGAGAAAGAGCTGCTAAAGAAGGTATCAAGATTAATACCATCGCAATGATGGAGCCATCTGCACAAGACGCTCTGTCAACTTTAGCTAAGTTAACTGGTGGAGGATTTACTATTGTCGACAAAGATGGTAAGAGAAAACAAGTGATTAAAGCTAAGTAGTCACTGATTGCTTACATTAAATTTTTGGCTCATGGGTTATTCCATGAGCCTTTTTTATTACTTGGTCAAAAGCTATCAGTGTTACAATGTCGAGAGACACTGATTTTTTAACGAAAGAAGCCCATGACGTAATGACATGGGCTTCTTGTGATTTGATGTGATGTCGCAGTTTTAAGCGAAGTACTGGATACCTGCCTTGAAGAGTGGCTGGTGCTTGTTACCAGGAAGGTTTTTGGCAACATCTTCACCGCGGCGCTCAGTGTGGCCCATTTTTCCGAGTACACGACCACAAGGTGAGGTGATGCCTTCTATGGCATAGAGGGAGCCGTTCGGGTTATAGCGGATGTCCATGGATGGATTTCCTGCTAAGTCGGTGTACTGCGTGGCTATCTGGCCGTTTGCAGCGAGCTGCTTGATCTCTTCTTCAGTGGCGTAGAACTTGCCTTCACCGTGTGAAAAAGGAACGTTATGCAGGTCGCCAACTTCGGTGTTAGCAAGCCATGGTGACATGTTGGACGCGATGCGTGTTGTTGCGTAACATGCGATGTGGCGGCCGATGTCGTTGAAGGTGAGAGTCGGTGCGCCAGGCTGCGGGTCACGGATTTCACCATATGGCACAAGACCGGTTTTGATCAGTGCTTGGAAGCCATTGCAAATACCGAGCACAAGGCCATCACGGTTCTTAATGAGATCCATTACCGCGTCTCGAACGATTGGGTTACGTAGAACTGTGGCAATAAATTTACCTGAACCAGCCGGCTCATCACCTGCTGAGAAGCCACCAGGAAGCATAAGAATCTGAGATTCGTTGATCTGCTTAGCGAGTGCTGCGAGAGATTCTTCAACATGTGTAGCTGAGAGGTTTCTGAAGACTTCGATGTGTGCATCGCCGCCTGCTTCATTGAACATTTTCGCTGAATCGTATTCAGAGTTTGAGCCAGGGAAGCATGGCACGACCACACGTGGTCTGGAATTGCCAGTTTTTAGCTGCCAGTCTTCAGATGATTTGACCTGCTTTGAAGGAGCATCATATGTGAATGTTGCTAATTCGTTGTGAGCGACTTCTGTGTTGGTTGGATAGGTTGACTCGAGAGTTCCTGTCCATGCTGAGAGGAGTTCTTCAAGGTCGAGTACTTCATTATTCACAGTCAGTGTTGTGGTTTCAACAGTTTGACCAATTTTTTGTGCATTGAGAGCAGCTGGGAGTTCGGAGCCAGCTTTTGCTTCCACCAAGAAGTTGAAGTAACCTTCGCCGAAGAGTGTGTCTTCCGCGAGTTCGACGATGGCGCCAATCTTGTTACCAAAGCTCATTTTAGAGAGGCCAACGGCGACACCGCCTTCTGCAAGGCTGTGCATAGCGTTGACTTTTCCTTCAGTATTAATCGTGTAGAGAAGATCAGCAATTTCCTTAAGCTTTTCAAAGTCAGGAAGAAGGTTTTCATCACGCGGTGTAGTTACGAGGTAGATGTCACTGCCAGTTTCTTTGAATTCTGGGGAAACTGCTAGAGTTGTCTTACCTGGAGCTACAGCGAAAGAGACGAGAGTCGGTGGGACATCGATTTCATTGAACGAGCCAGACATGGAGTCCTTACCGCCGATTGCACCGAGGCGAAGAGCGTTCTGTGCAGTGAATGCACCGAGAAGAGCTGCAAATGGCTTGCCCCAGCGTGCTGGATTTGTACCAAGTTTTTCAAAGTACTCTTGAAGAGTGAGGCGCACATCATTGAGGCGGCCACCAGCGGAAACGATGCGGCATACTGATTCAGTCACTGCGTAGAGAGCACCATGGTAAGGTGACCAAGTAGCGATGTTCGGATTGAACCCCCATGACATGAACGAGCATGTCGTAGTGTTACCTGAGATGAGTGGTATTTTTGCAACCATTGCATCTGGTGGGGTGAGCTGCTGTGCTCCACCGAATGGCTGGAGTACAGTGCCTGCGCCGACTGAGCTATCGAATTGTTCTCCGAGACCTTTTTGGCCGCAGGAGTTGAGATCGGATAGAGCTGTCGTGAATTTAGCTTTGAGACCAGAAGCTGCTGCTACTGAGGCTAGAGATTTACCGAGTGGTGTTTCTTCTGTAGGAGCTTTGACTTCTACGTTTGCATCGAGAGTAACACCATTGGTGTCGAGGAATGCCCGAGAGAAATCGACAATCTTCTTGCCGCGCCATGTGATAACGAGACGGCCGGAATCGGTGACGTCAGCAACTTTTACACATTCGAGGTTTTCTTTATCACATTCAGCTAGGAAGTAGTCGATGGTGGATGGGTCTACACAGATTGCCATGCGTTCTTGAGACTCGGAAATAGCGAGTTCAGTACCATCGAGTCCGTCGTATTTTTTGAGAACTTTATCGAGGTTGATCTCGAGTGACGGAGCGATCTCGCCGATTGCAACAGAAACGCCGCCAGCACCAAAGTCATTACAGATTTTGATCTTTTTCGCGAGTTCCGGATTACGGAAGAGGCGTTGGACTTTGCGCTCGGTAGGCGCATTTCCTTTCTGAACTTCTGCGGAATTATCGAGTGCTGTGTCGGTGTGCTCTTTAGAAGAACCAGTTGCTCCACCTACACCGTCACGGCCAGTGCGGCCACCGATAAGGAGAATTACATCGCCATTGGATGGGCTACCGCGGAAAACGTTTTCCTTAGGAGCTGCTGCAACTACGGCACCGATCTCCATGCGCTTAGCGACATAGTTAGGGTGGTAGACTTCAGAAACTTGACCAGTCGCGAGACCGATTTGGTTACCGTAAGAGGAATAGCCGTCAGCAGCACCTTTACAAATTTTACGCTGTGGGAGTTTACCTGGCATGGTGTCAGTAAATGGTGTGCGTGGGTCAGCAGCACCAGTGACGCGCATGGCTTGGTAAACGTAAGAACGGCCAGAGAGTGGGTCGCGAATACAACCGCCGAGACATGTCGCAGCTCCACCGAAAGGTTCGATTTCGGTAGGATGGTTGTGTGTCTCATTCTTGAACATGAGGAGCCACTCTTGCTCTTCTCCGTCGACGTCGACAGGGATGACGATGGATGCGGCATTGATTTCCTCTGAAACCTCTACGTTGTCGAGCTCGCCAGTTTTACGAAGCTCTTTCATGCCCATGAGGGCGATATCCATGAGGCATTCTGGGCGGGAATAAATTTTTTCACCGTACACGTTTTCACGTGTTTCCTGGTAGCGGATATATGCTTGTTTGATATACTCGGTGCCATCATCGAAAGATACTTCATTGAGGCGTGTCGCAAAGGTGGAATGACGGCAATGGTCTGACCAATAGGTGTCGAGCATTTTGATCTCAGTGATGCTCGGGTTACGCTTTTCATCATCGCGGAAGTAACGCTGGGTAAAGATAAAGTCCTGAGCACTCATAGCTAGGCCAAGCTCATTGCGCTTGATCGTCAGCTGTTCGTCAGTGGAATCACCGAACCACTCGAGAATTTCAACGTCGGCTGGAGTGGTGACTTCTTGAGCGAGTGATTCTGGCTGCTCCATGGAAGCTTCGCGAGAGTCAACGGCATTGATCACGTAGTCTTTTACTGCTGTGAGTTGCACGTCAGTGATCGTCCCCTTGAGGATGATGATGTGAGCGGAAACAACGATAGGTGCATCTTGTTCAGTAAGAATCTGCACACATTGTGCAGCTGAATCGGCGCGTTGATCGAACTGGCCAGGGAGATATTCTACCGCGAAAGCGACTTCATCGCTCGCTACAGAGAGCTCGGAGCTAGAGGTCTCGACTTGTGGCTCGGAAAGAATGAGCTGGCTAGCCTTTGCGAAATCTTGATCGCTGAGGCCGTCGATGTCATAGCGCTGAATGACGCGCACACCTTCGAGATTAGTAAGGCTCAGGTTCTCTCTGAGGTCGTGGAGCAACTCTTTAGCGGGCGAGTTGAACTCAGTTTGTTTTTCGACAAAAACGCGATGCATTGTGATGTGTGATTGTTGGTTCGAGAAAGTGGAAATTCGGTCACTTGGGGGTAGGCGATGGAACGACTTAGGGCAAGTGGGATTTGTGACTATTTGGAGGGTGGATTTAGCTTTTACGTTTCATATGTTCAGCCGATAGCTGAGAGAGGGGTGGATGTATATTGTTGTGAGATATGTTAGAGTAGTGTAGAAGTTCAGCTATGCGTTGTTTTTTGCTGATTTTCACAGTGCTGTTGCATGTGGTGTCCGTGGCTCAAGAAAAGGAGCCGTCGATCTATGCTCAGAATAAAGATGCCCTAGAGCGGGCTGTGAAAATGTATCTAGCGTATGAGGCTCGGTATGATGTGGAGCCGAACGTGACAGCGGACCTTAAATTACCTGACAAAGCGAGGTTTCGTTATAAAAAGGACGCGGCATATGATGATTGGATCTACCCTGTGGCTCTTGGCTTAGAAATAAAGGTTGAAGATGAGCGGCGCAGGGTGGTGATCATGGCTCCGAGGGCATGCTTCGGCTGGTACTTGATCGGGACTGATGATCTTAAAGTAAAAGCTTATCGAGCTTCACAGATACAGAAAATATTTGATGCTCTCGAGGCTCGTAGGGAAAAGCTGGCAAAAAGCCCACTAGATGAGTGAGTCTTATACCAAACTGAGTTCCAAAAGAGACAAATGTGATTTTAATGAAGCTTGGGGAATAGCGCGTTGCGGAAGAAGTGAAGTCTGGGCGCTATCCTGTTGAATCTGCGTTATTCCTCAGTTACGGTGCTCGCACCGCTCCTTCGTCACGCCTTGATTGACCAGGAAATCACTCCAGCATTAGTCTCTTTTGAATCGCATAGTGGTCTTAGGCATTGGCTTTCGCGAAAAGAATAGAGCCTGATGCCACGATGATGTTGAACATACCGAATGCCACACACATAAAGAAGTTCGCGAGGTGAATAGGATGGATAATGCCTTCGACTCTAAGAGCGACAAAAGTGTAGGCTAAGCCTAATGCGAGCATGAGTATACCTAAGAAGCGTGCAGATTTTGTGCAATAAATACGGATTGCTAAAAGAGCGACGCCATAACTTGTGATCCATATTGCTGCGGTTAGAGGAAGGTTCCTAACATCATGGAAGCTCACAGCCATGCCGATGATGAATCCAGAAATGAGAGCGGGTGCGAGACTTTGGAAAATGTGGCGCAGCTGTGCGGAGTCAAGTTTGTGCTGGTGCTCTTTTGATTGTTTTGCAGCAAGAAAAAAGCATAGTAGGATAGGTGCTATGGAGGCTGTCAGCCATGAGAATATCCAAAACCCTGTGGAGATAGGGTAGCTAGAAAGGCTGATGTCAATCCCAGCAGTGAGTGTGAGACTCATTCCTAGTGTGAGAGAAACGAGTCCAATAAGCAGCATCGTTGGTATGAGTATGGCGCGATGTTGAGGCGCGCGAAGCATGAGCTGCTGAATAATCTCAACGTGCTCTGGAAGTGTTCTTTCTGGTCGCATGGTGTTTCTATTATATAAGAAAAAAGCGTTTCGGAAGGAAGCCCGAAACGCTGATTTAGATTGAAGTCTGTAGTTGTCGTTATCTCTACTAGTCGCGTCCAGTAAGTGACAAAAGGATCTGAAGTATGTACCAGAATAGGAGTGCAACAGAGGCGAATAGGCCCAGTGATGCAGCAACGTATTGGTTCGTGCCGTAGTGGTGGATGATGTTGCTCGTGTCACGGAGGATGGCCACACTCGCGAAGATCGCCATAGCAGCGCTGAAGATGATACCTAAGTTGAATCCGAAAATCATAGACGCAAAAATAAGTCCAAGAGCGATGAAACCACCAATCATCAAGAAACTATTGAGGAAGGAGAAATCCTTTTTAGTAATGAAAGCGACTGCGGTAATACCTAGGAATAGGGCAACTGTGATAATTCCAGCTTGTCCGATGATTGCGTGGCTACCTGTAATGCCAACGGCCATGTAGAGTAGTGGGATGAATATAATCGCTTCAGCGACGACGTAGAGTCCGAGCCCTGCATATTGCATAGCAAGTGACGTGCTACTAGTTGCCCACTTATTGGCAATCCAGGAGACCCCCATGAATGCGATCAGTACGAGCCACCAGTTGCCCATCATTGGAGCCATCAAGTTGAGCATGGTTTGAGACTGGAGGAAAAAGTATTCGAGTAGTGCGAATACTGCTATTGCTCCGCCTAGGTGAGCGTAAGTTTTCCGAATGAAAGCTGAGCGTGCATCGACTGGCTGAGCAGCGACAGTATAGGGGGAAGCGTAGGAATTAGATTCTAACATGTCTTTGGTTCAAGATTTGACCAAAAGTTAGCAAGGTTTCGCTAGACTGCAAGTCCTCTAGAGTGCTTTTCATGTGGAAGTCTATACTTCTTCCTTGAATGGGGTGCGCTAGCGCGATCCAAGTGCGCGATGGTAGCGAATGATACCCTCAGCAATTCCCATCGCAACACTGTGCTGATAGCTTCCAGAGTGGATGATACGAGCCTCGGTGGGGTGGCTCATGAAGCCGCCTTCGACAAGGACAGCGGGGTGTCGAACACTCGTGAGAACACTATAGCGTGCTCGCTTGATGCCGCGGTCTGGAATGCTGGCAGAGCGCGTGCGCTCGAGAGTTCTACCGTGGATAGCTGTGGCCAGCGCGATGTTAGCAGAGTCCTGATGGTTGCCTTGTTGAGTGTTGTAGTCAGAGCTTTTGACTCCACGTCCATAATGAGCAACGCCAACTGGAGAGAGGGTAAAGGTCTCGATACCACGAGCTTGTTGGCGTCCCCCTGCATTGAAGTGGATGGAAATAAAGATAGCGTCTTGGTAACGGTTGGCAAAGTTTACTCGTTGCTGAAGTGAGAGGTAGTGATCAGTGTCGCGAGTCATGACTACATTGTAGCCTTGGCGTTGAAGTATGTCGCGCACTAGGCGGGAAACTTTCAGATTATAATATGCTTCGGTTCCGTATTGGTTGACCGCGCCAGCGTCTTTGCCTCCATGACCGGGATCGAGAATAACTGTGCGGAAGCTTCCTCCATTGCGGATATATGTAGGTCGTAGAACTGGGTCGATGAGCTTGGATAGATCGATACGAGAAATAAGTAGGCGCCCAGAATGCTCAACAACCGGATAGCTCAAAATGAACTTTACGCTGTTCATTAAACATTCCTGGCTATTTGCCGAGATTTTCATTTTTACTGAAGCATTCTCAAGAACGGCAGATTTTCCATAGCGGACCAGTTTGCTGAAATTATAGAAACTTTTGATGCTTGCGGCAGTTACGTACTGCTGTCCACGGACGTTGACGACTTCCCAAGCCATGGCTGGCTGGGTAATCAAACCAAGAAGTATGATGATGAAAAATGTGCGGAAATACTTGAACATAAATGATCAATCGTTGCGAAATAAACGGGTGGGGTGAAGTCAAGCTAGGGTGAAAAATCTCTGATTGAAAGCTCAAAGTAAGGGTAAACATGGAGTGCTAGAATTTATTTAGGCTTTATTGACAGCTGCGGCTCAATGCCTACGTTTTAAAGAACGATAGCAGACAATCTAAAATTGATATGTTATCAAACAAGCCGATGGAAGATAAGGACGAGGACAAGGAGCGTGACGACGTATTGAAACAGAGCTATGCCAAAACACGCAAGAGCTTGATCGCGCGTCTCGATAACTGGGAGGATCAGCGTACATGGGATGAGTTTTATCAGACCTATTGGAGGCTCATCTATTCCGTTGCCATTAAGAGCGGTTTGCGTTCTGAAGAGGCATTCGATTGTGTCCAAGAAACTATCCTGTCCATTGCGAAGCAATCTAAGAAAAAGCTCTACGACCCAGAGCAAGGTTCATTCAAATCATGGCTGATGAATATGACTCGCTGGCGAATCAATGATCAGTACCGTAAACGCAAGAAGGACACAGCAATGTCCAGCGGGATGGCTGATGATGATCGCAAAACTGCGATTATTGATAGAGTGGAAGACCCCAATGGAGACGTGTTAAATCGTTTGTGGGAAGTGGAGTGGAAGAAAAATATAGCAGATGCAGCGTTAGCCCGAGTTAAAGGTCAAGTGTCACCCAAGCAGTACCAGATATTCGATTACTATGTGATCAAACAGTGGGATGCTAAAAAAGTGCAAGACTATCTCGGGGTGAGTATGGCACAAGTATACTTGGCGAAGCACCGTGTGGGATCTGTGTTGAAAAAAGAGCTGGCGAAGCTCGATGACGATGAAGAGTAATGCCATATTAGAAGTTCACATTCCGGATCATGAGGTTCTGCGCAAGATAGGCGGAGGAGCTTATGGTGAGGTGTGGCTTGCTCGGGGAGTGACTGGCGCTTGGCGCGCAGTTAAAGTCGTGTGGAGAAAAGACTTTGATGACGAACGCGGATTTGAGCGTGAGTTCGAGGGGATTCTTAAGTACGAGCCAATTTCTAGGGACCATCCAGGTCTGGTAAATATCCTTCACGTTGGACGCAGTAAAGAAGGCCAGTCTCAGTTCTATTACTATGTGATGGAGCTCGGTGATGATTTCCACACTGGTCCGGAAATTAACCCGGTAGAATATGAAGCACGCACATTACGTTCTGATCTTGTGACTGCAGCAGGGAAGACGTTGGATGTGGAGTTCTGCCTCGATGTTGGCTTGAGACTATCTGAAGCTTTGGCGTATTTACATGATAGGGACTTGGCGCACAGAGACGTGAAGCCTTCTAACGTTATTTTTGTGGGAGGAAAAGCGAAGCTGGCGGACATCGGCTTGGTGGCTGTGAGAGACCAGCGAACTTTTGTGGGCACTGAAGGTTTTGTTCCTCCAGAGGGTCCAGGCTCAGCGCAGGCTGACTTGTATAGTCTGGGCAAGGTTCTGTATGAAATGGTGACGGGGAAGGATCGTCTTCAATTCCCTGAACTTCCAGATGAGTTGCCACAGGGCGCGGAGCGAAAGCTGTGGCTGGAGATGAATCAGGTGATTTGTGATATTTGTGAGCCGAAGCAAGCTAAGCGCACGATCACCACAGCCACTGAATTAGCGGAAGCCTTCCATCGGCTCCAGCAAGGAAAGCGAGTTAGGAAGAAGCGTGGTAAGCTTATTCTTAAATGTCTATCAGCTTGCTTGCTAGTGGTGCTAGTTGCTGCTGGGGCAAAATATGTGCTTACAGAACAAGCTAGAAAAGTGGTGGATCAGCCAGCGGAGGTGATCCAAGCAGTAGAGGTGGTTGATAATTCAAATAGGCCTGAGAATGAGATTTGCTCTATCAAGGTAGCAACCTACCCACCTTATGCGAAAGTTTACGAAAATGGTGTTTTATTAGAGGAAGAAACCCCCACAGACTTCCGTGATTTCGAGCCAGGCGAAGTGGTTACCTATCGCTTTGAACTTGATGGTTATAAGACCCTTGAAAAGAACTATACCGTGCCGGATTCAGAGATCTGGGTTATTGACGAGTCCTTACATATTTACCAACCACCAGTGAGGAATCTGATATGGGTCGATCCATTAGGTGAGACTTATTCACCAAGGGGTGGTTACCATGTTTCAGGTTTTGTACGGCGTCCGGCATTTGAGAAATTTCTGAAAATGACAAAAAAGAAATTTGCTCATAAATTTACACCGTTTAGTGAGAGTGGTGAGAGTGTAGAGATTGTATTAACGAATAGTTCGGTTGCGGATAATTATGCTAAATGGTTAGAGCGATTGGCGCGTAGGCACGGACTGTTAGGGGAGCACCAGATGATGACTTATATGCTGGATCCCGATCTCCTTGCTGCTGATTTTACTGAAGAAGATAAATTGGCGAACCGTTTACCTATGCGGATCATTGTGAAGGATATTCCATATTCCACTGTGGCGTTAAAAAGTGAACCAGCAGGGGCTCGTGTCTATGTGAATAAGCGCTGGGTCGGCTCGACTCCATTGGAGTTGAAACGGATAAGGCCAGGTGAGATTCGCATAGAAATGCGGGCGGAAGGTTATAAAAAATACCAAAAAACAGTTAAAGTCGGAGAGGGTGGTAAGCGCAATTTATTTGTAGAGCTTAAACCAAACGATGGCCTTATTTTTGGTATGCAGTGGGTGAATAGTATAGGTATGCCACTGGTGCCTATTCGCGAGGGTTTTATGGCGGCGGTATGGGAGACTCGCGTAGAGGATTATGAGTTATTTGTAGAAGATACAGGTCATCCTCTACCTCTAAATCCAGGCTTTATGCAAGGGGAGGATCACCCTGTGGTTGGAGTGAATCTTGAAGATGCCGAGGCCTTCTGTGTATGGCTTACTAAACGAGAGCTCGCGGAAGAGCGTATCAGTGAGGGACATCGCTACAAACTACCGTCAGATCTAGAATGGAGTGAACTCGTAGGATTTTTTGAGGATGCAAACGCCTCACCCTCGGCTCGGGATTTGGAGGCTCAGAATAATCCTGAATTGACGGATATCTATTTCTGGAATGGATCATTTCCGCCAAGTGACGTGGTGGCTAATTTAGCAGATGAAGCTGCAGCACGCGCTGTGGGAGTTTCAAAGAGTCGTACCATTGATGACTACGATGATGGATTTGAGAAAACAGCTCCTGTGGGGAGTTTTACTTCTAACCAATATGGGTTATTTGATCTATGCGGAAATGTCTATGAGTGGGTGGATACACCGTATAAAGAAGGTCAAGATTTAGCTGTTGTTAGAGGGGGGAGCTGGGCGAGCTTTTCAAAAAGCCATCTACGGGTTTGGTCTCGCTTTCTTATTTCTAAATCGCTTCGGGCTAACCAGTTCGGCTTCCGCGTTGTGTTAGTCGACGAATCTCAACAAACGGAAGAATAAATTTATGGTTGAAATCACTACCACTTATGAAGGGCAGTTACGCTGCAAGTCTACTCACGGGCCATCTGGTCAAACACTCGAGACTGACGCGCCGGTGGATAACAACGGCAAGGGAGAGTCCTTCTCTCCTACTGATCTCGTGGCTACTGCACTAGGTAACTGCATGATCACAATTATGGGAATCGTTGCTGAAAATCGCAGCATCTCACTAGAGGGACTGAACGTGACGGTCCAGAAGTTTATGTCTGAAGACTTGCCGCGGCGCATCGTGAAATTACCTGTTAAAATTGAAGTCCCCATTGCTGGAGACTCACCACTTAAAGAGGTATTCATCAATGCCGCAATGACATGTCCGGTACATCAAAGCCTCCACCCACGCATTGAAATACCAATCGAATGGGTGTGGCTTTAAACCTTACTGATCGAGGCGAGAGCTGATGAAATCCGTGAGGTAATCAGCTGTGAGCACCTCACGGGTGACGTGAGGGTTCGCATCGTTCGGAACATAGAGCACGTTGACCGGAATAGCTGAGCGATTGAGCGCGTGAATAGCCTGAGTGGCTTGAGGGTTCTTCTTGGTCATATCAGCCTTGAGGGTGACGATACCGTTTTCATGGAAAAACTTGCGAGTGGCTGCGGTGTATGCTGCGGCTTTGTTCGTCTGACAGGTGAGACACCATTTAGCCGTGAAGTCTACGAATACAGGAGTGCCTGCTGCACGAAGTTCGGCTTCTTTTTCAGGGCTCCATGTTTGCCAGTCGAGTTCAGGGACTGAAGCTTCCGCTGCTGCCACATCAGGATCGACAGCTTTTGGTGGCATTGCCATGGATATTCCCGCAATGAGGGCGAGGAGGGCAACGATCTTAGCAATTAGTTGAGTTTGTTTCTTTTTAGCTGGTGTATTCCAGCGGCCATAAATCCATGCAGAAAGTGCGATGAGTGTGGCGCCTAACATGATGGCGAGCCCCTTTTGGCCGACCTCTCCTACCTGTCCATTGTATACCCAAATGAGGTAACCCACTGTCGCAAAGAGAAGGAAAGACATGCCTTGTTTGAAGGATTCCATCCAAGCTCCTGGGCGAGGGAGTTTATTCACTAAACTTGGGAAAAAGGAGAGGGTGATATAGGGAAGAGCAAGGCCGACGCCCATCATTAATAGGGAGAGGAAAAATAGTGGTCCGTCGAAATTCCAAGCGGCACCAATTGCTGGTCCTAAAAATGGAGCAGAACATGGGGTAGCTATCACTACAGCAAGGACGCCAGAGAAGAAGGATCCAGAGACACCCTCTTTGTGGGTGAGGTTACCACCGACGCTAGTTGCCTTTGCTCCAATCTCAAACAAACCAGCCATACTGAGTGCGAGTAAGAGCATGACCACCATTAGGATAAATACCACCCAAGGTTCTTGGAGTTGCGCGCCTAGTGTTGTGGTGGCTTTCAGTGGATAGAGCGCTGCAGCGAGTGCTAAGAAGCTCAAGAGTACACCAGCTGTAAAAGCGAGACCGTGGAGTTTTATTTTCGCGGAATCTTCACCGGCTTGCTGTACGAAGCCCATGATTTTGAGTCCAATAACAGGGAACACACAAGGCATGAGGTTGAGGATGAGGCCTCCTAAAAGAAGCGATCCAAGTACTAGAGAGACGCTCATGTCGGCTTCAGGTTCATTGAGCGGTATAGGTGTATTCGTTTCTGTAGCACCACTTGTGCTAGCTGCCGAAATATTGCCGCCGAAGGGGATATCGATCCAAAAAGCATGTTGGTCAGTTCCTTCGAACTTGTTCGGTGAGTAGAGGATGCCACGGAGGTTTTCTAATTTGGGAGCTGCCTCGCCTCCTAATTTATTCCCCATGTTTCGTTGTCCTTTAAACTGCATCGTTTGGTCGTCTAGCTCACTAGTTCTTGGGCTTTGAACATCAATTTGCTTATCGTATTCGAAAAACTCAGTGGCTTCGGGTAGAGGGCCTGTAATACTAAGGACGATTCCTTGAGGGGTTTCTTCAGCAGTAAACTGTAGATTCTCTGGGAGAATTTTACTCGGGAAATGCTTGAGCTTGTATTGCTCCACTTTTGAGTACTCTGGGTTTTTTGCGGAAGTGTCGGCGATTGTGAGTGAAAAGCTAAGCTCTTTACCGTTGGGCGGGAGGCAGCTTGAGTCATCACAAACCTGCCATGAACTATCGGCAATGAGCTCGACGGAGCCTGTGCCCGCAGCTTTAGGTACGGTGACAGTGGTGAGGAGGTAATTAGTTCCTTCGTAGCCATAGACTTGTGCGCCGGCGAAGGAAAATTCGTGTGGAGTAGGGAACTGGAGATCGCTCACTGTCCAGCCTTCTGGTAGGGTCCACTCGATTTCCGGTACGATGGAGTGACCTATGCCGTCATTGATAAAGTAGGAATGCCAGCCTTTGTCGTGCGTGAGCTCTAGAGCGATGGTAAATGTCTGACCCGCTGTGACGGTGGTGTACTCGGGTACAATGGCAGCTTGTGTTTTTGGTTTTCCGAACTGGGCAAGCAGGTTCGATTGAAGTCCGAGCACAAGCGTGAGGAGCGTGATGAGTAATGGCCTAGTCATAAGAATCGTTATTTTCTCAAGCGAGATGCACGCTTGCTGGTCGTAGGAGGGGATAAGTAGGGGGTGTTATTCCCCAAGAATCTATTTTAGAGGAAAATGAAAAAGGCATCCCATATGAGATGCCTATTGATAAGGTATGAAGTGGGGCTGGATTAACGGTATTGTTTATCCTTTTCGTTGCCTACTGCATAGCCACCTGCGCCACCTACTGCTGCACCAATTGCGGCACCTTCTAGTCCACTCCCAGACTGATGACCGATAATACCACCAGCGATAGCTCCGAGAGCTGCACCTGTTCCAGCATTAGCCTGAGCATGGTTTTGTGGTTGGCAGCTTGTGAATGCTGCAGCGGAAGTAATAGCGGCGAATACTGTGATTGATTTTCTCATGATTTTTATAAATTATATTTAGCTTCTGTTATACTAACAATGAATTAACGCGCTGCAAGTTTATTGAGAATAGAGTGAATGAGTGGAGGGCCATGGTAGATGAAACCCGTGTAGAGTTGAATCAGCTTGGCTCCGGCATCCAGTTTCTCTACGGCATCGTCAGCAGTCATGATCCCGCCAACGCCGATGATAGGAATTTGTTCTCCGAGGTGCGAGTAAAACGCTTTGATCACTTCAGTGGATTTTTCGGTGACAGGTTTACCAGAGAGACCTCCAGCCTGTTGGGCGTATGGCTTACCTAGGACTTGTTCACGGCTGATTGTTGTATTGGTGGCGATGAGGCCGTCGAGGCCACCTTCGAGAAATACTTTAGAAAGTTCGGAGATCTGTTCCTCACCCATGTCAGGGGCTACTTTGAGGGCTATGGGCATGTGAATACCTGTTCTCTCAGTGAGGATAACTTGTTCTAACTTTAGAGCTTCGAGGAGGCGAGCTGTGTCGTCCGCTGCTTGAAGGTCACGCAATCCAGGTGTGTTTGGTGAAGAAATGTTGACGGTGACATAATCTGCCACGCCCCAGCAACCGCGCAGAGCAGCCAGGTAGTCGTCGACTGCGTTTGCGTTAGGGGTGATTTTATTTTTGCCAATATTGAAACCGACAATGCCGCGGAAAGTTTTGGCAGCGCGTACGTTGGCAACTCCTTGGTCGATACCTACATTATTGAAGCCCATGCGGTTGATGATAGCCTCTTCTTCAATAATACGGAAAAGGCGCGGGAGCGGATTTCCTGGCTGAGGTTTCGGTGTAATGGTTCCAATCTCTACAGAACCAAACCCTAGTCTACCGAGAGCATCGATTGTCGTGCCTTCCTTATCCAGGCCCGCAGCGAGTCCTACTGGGTTCGGGAAAGTGAGGCCCATGCACTCGACTGGTTGAGGTTTTGGTAATTTACCAGCGACATACTTAAGGATCCCTGCCGATTCAGTTCTACGGAGGAGCTCAAGTGAGAGGTGGTGCGCGTCTTCCGCATCAAGTTTGAAGAGAAGGTTGCGCGCTAAGTTGTACTGGCCGCTAGTCATGTACGCCTCTTATCTAGCGTCTCGCTCTTGGTCAATAGCCATTGCCCATGATAGTTGGACACATTTAGTGGAATAGGTATTTATTGGCGAAAGTAGCCTAGAAAGTGATGGCTTGGCTTTACAAAGGCGAGCGGTCTATTTATGAGGCTACTATGTCCGAGCTGCCTAAAGCATACGAACCACAAGAGGTTGAAAAGAATTGGTACCAACAATGGTTGGATAACAAGTGTTTCCACGCGGATCCTTCTTCAAATAAGGACGCTTACTCCATTGTCATACCACCACCAAACGTGACCGGTATTCTTCACCTTGGACACGTATTAAATAATTCGATCCAAGACATTCTGGCACGCCGTGCACGTCAGCAGGGGAAAGAAGTGTTGTGGCTTCCGGGGACTGACCACGCGGGTATTGCGACTCAGACCAAAGTAGAAAAGCAAGTGCGCGAAGAGGAAGGTACTACTCGTCGTGAGCTCGGGCGTGAGGAATTTCTGAAGCGTGTTTGGGACTGGAAAGATAAGCACGGTGGCATCATCATCAAACAGCTAAAGCGTCTTGGTTGCTCTTGCGATTGGGACCGTGAGCGTTTCACGATGGATGAGGACTACTCACAGCAAGTTTCTCAAGTTTTTGTAGACCTGTTCAATGAAGGTTTAATTTATAGAGGTAAGCGTATGGTAAACTGGTGTCCAGTTTCACTTACTGCGCTTTCCGATGAAGAGGTGATCATGAAGCCGAAAAAGTCCAAGCTCTACTTCATGAAGTACGAGCTTGTTGACGAGCCAGGCAAGTTCCTTGAAATTTCGACCACGCGCCCAGAGACATTGATGGGTGACATTGCAGTGGCTGTGAACCCTAACGATGAACGCTTTAAGCATCTCGTGGGTAAAAAAGTGCGCCGCCCATTCCCTGAGGCAGAGATTCCTGTGATCGAAGATGATCACGTGGATGTGGAGTTTGGTACTGGTTGTTTAAAAATCACTCCAGCACACGACAAGGCTGATTTCGAAATAGGTGAACGACATAACCTGGAGATCATTGACGTTCTCCACCCTGATGGACGAGTAAATTGTCCAGAGGTTCCTGAGCTTGATGGACTCGATCGTTTTGAAGCGCGTCGCAAGGCTGCAGCGATGCTCGAAGAGCGTGGCTTACTTATCAAAGTAGAGGAGTATGAAAATAATGTTGGATTCTCTGAGCGTGCGGACGTGGTAGTAGAACCACGCATTTCCATGCAATGGTTCCTTAAGTACCCTGCAGTTCAAGAAGCGACTGATGCAGTAGCGAATGGCGAGGTTACTTTTCGCCCTGAGCGCTGGCAGAAGACCTATGCGCACTGGATGGGGAATCTTCAAGATTGGTGTATCAGCCGCCAGCTCTGGTGGGGTCATCAAATTCCAGTTTGGTACAAAAAGGAAAAGGCATTTGAGCTTCGAGAAAAAGAGAGTCTTGATAATGCAGATCTCCAATCTGGTGATATTTATGTAGGTACTGAGCCTCCATCTGAAGGTGAATGGGTGCGTGACGAAGACGTCATGGATACTTGGTTCAGTTCATGGCTTTGGCCATTTGCGACTATGTCAGGAGATGTGAAGCAAAAGTTTTACCCGACTACAGATCTAGTGACGGGGCCTGATATTATTTTCTTCTGGGTCGCTCGCATGATCATGGCAGGTTATCGTTTTGAAGGCAGACTGCCATTCAAGAACGTGTTTTTCACTGCAATCATTCGTGACCTCAAGGGACGCAAGATGAGCAAGTCACTCGGTAATTCACCTGATCCGATCGATCTGATGGATAAGTATGGTGCCGATGGTTTACGCTTTGGTCTCATGCGCATTGCTCCGATTGGTGCTGATGTGAAGTTTGATGAATCACAGGTCGAAGAAGGGCGTAACTTTGCGAACAAAATTTATAACGCATGCCGTTTCCGCCAAATGCAGGAAAGTGATGGTTCGCAGTTAGTAATCTCTAATGATCTTCCGAGTTATTCCATCGATATTCTAGCGAAGCTCGACAAACTGGGTGCTGATTTAGAAGTGGCGTATGGCAAGTACCGTTTCAACGATCTTACGCAGCAGCTCTATGAGTTCTTCTGGACTGAGTACTGTGATAAATTCCTCGAAGCTGCGAAGTTTGATTTCCGTTCAGGTGATGAAGCTGCCAAGCAGACTACATTGGGAGTGATAGATTTGGTGATGAGCCGTTACCTCGCACATTTACACCCGTTCATGCCACACATCACAGAAGAGCTAAGCTCTAAGATGGGCTATGTATCTACTGGAGAATTCCTAATGAATAAGGCGATCGATACTACTCCTGTTTTGGCTGCACTTTCCGCTGAGGAAATCGCCAAGGGGCAGGAAATCGCCAATGCTCTCTATGAAACTGCGGGCAAGCTGCGGAATCTAAAATCTGAGTACAACCTCGCTGCAAGTAAGGACGTGATGTTCGTTTTCAAGCCAGTTGCTAGCTGGGTCGGAGGTGAGTGCGATACACTGGCTACTCTCGTAGGAGCTAAGAAAATTGAGTTACAAAATAACTACGATGCTCCGCAGGGGACGCCTGCAGCAGTAACTGGATTTGGTGAAGTTTACATGCCCCTCGATGGCTTAATCGATATGGATGCCGAGAAGGCTCGCCTCGATAAAGAAATTGAGAAGGTTGCGAAGGAAGTTGAAAAAGCGGGCAAGAAGCTGAGTAATCCTAACTTCGTTGACCGAGCGAAACCTGAAGTTGTCGCTGTAGAGCGTGCGCGACTCGCTGAGTGGGAGAGTAAGCTCGACCAATTGAGAGAGATGCGTGGCGCATTAGCCTAATAAGACTTAATAGGAATTAACTTTTCCATCTAGGGCCACTTTCATGCTTGTCGTGGAAGTGGCCTCTTCGTATCCATAGCCGTTGTCGTTTTAAACTATTGTCACATATAATGCACCAAACCTTCATGGATATAAAAGGAATTAGCGCGTCTGAAATAGAGCTGCTCGAAGCAGCAGGCTATCTTGGCGTGGATACATTTCGTATTACAAGTCCAGAAGACATGCTTCTAGAGTTGGAGCGAGCCAACGGGGTACTGTCAATTGTTGAGCAGGTTCCTAGCCTTGAAACTATTGTGGCCTGGCGCCACCAAATAGTGGGTGAGCCGCAGCAGGATACAGAATTAGAGGAACCCCTCCCATCAACTAGTTCTGAAGAGGATGCGCTTTTGCGTGAAGAAGAGGATGCAGAACTTCCATTTGCCCAGCCGCTCTCTCGGAAGTTTATAGCCAGGCATCAGATTGATGTAGAATCATTACCTCAGCTAGTAGAGTCCGTGGTTTCTGGCTCTAAGGCACCTAGAATAGCACTTCCTAGTCCACATGGAAAACTCGTAAAGACTGTTTCGAACGAGCAAAAAAATGAGATAGAGGTTCAGAAGCTTCGCTCTATAGAAGATGCCCGCGGCGAAAAGATTTCTGTCAGTGCTCTTCCTAGGAAAAATGGAGAAGTGGATCGTACGAAAGTAGTTAATCCCGAAACGAATGAAGGAGTAGACCCTAATTCACGAAACTATGTGCGTGGGGTGTTACATAACGATCCAGTTGGAACCACTTTCGGTGCGTATACTCTTGTTCTCTCACAGTTACTTTTAGTGTCGGCAATAGCACCGATTACATATATTTTAATGAATCCAGATGAGTACATGTGGGGGCTACTCTCACCTGCCTTAGTTATTGTCGCTCTATTGGTGTATTTTAGCTCAGCGAGGAGAACGGCTTGTCCGGTTTGTCGTCAGCGACAGTTTGTGCCAAAGTCATGTCTAAAGCATAACAAAGCCCACCATATTCGCGGCTTTGGGTACATGCTCCCGACTGCAATTCATTTGATCTGCTTTCATTGGTTTCGCTGCATTTTCTGTGGAACGTCGATTCGTGTGAAAGAGTAAATCGTTCCCTTGCCAAGTTGAGTGGATTTCTCTAGTTTGCGCTCATGTATCGACGCGGGTTTTCATTACTTAAAACAATCCTTGGCTTGTTAGTCGTGCTTTCGCTCGCAAGTATGGCGGGTCATATCATTTTTTCATGGATGCCGCGCAATTTACAAAGTGTTGCGACTAGCCCGAGTGATGAAATAGTGGAGCCTGTGGATCTCAAAAAACGCCTTAAAAAGGCTGTGGAAGAAAACTATCCAGTCGAGATTAGTGAGTCTGAACTTAATCGTTATATTGCCGATAAGTTGACCCTAACGCAATCTCCCATAGTCGACGATTTTGTGAAAATTAATGGAGTCTATGTTGACCTTTTACCAGGTGTTATGGACATAACTATCGAGCGTACATTTGATTACCCAGGCAATGTCCAAGATGATGGATCCCAAAAATTAGGATTCCTCCCGCTTCCGCAAACAGTTTCCATGCAGCTCAAGGTGAGCTCTGAGGACACCCCGGACGGATCAGTTAAAACTATGGTTGAATTCCCTGGTGGGAGTTTTGGACGAGCACCTGCACCTGGAATGTTAATCGCACTTGCGAAACCGAGTTTTGATACGATCGCAGACTTCTTTACTGAAGAGTTGGATCTAGGCTATCGCCAAATGACGTATGTGACGATCGAGGATGGCGTGATCAAGCTTGACCCAAGACCCATAGAGCTTCAGCAGCCATGAAGAGCGGATTTTATTTTACACTCCTGATCACTGTGCTCGGATGTTGTTCTCAAAATACATTGAGAGCCCAGTCCACAGCCCAGATTGTGGGAGAAGAACTAGGCCCAGTTGCTCAGAGCAACACATCTGAGATTCAGACACGAAAGATCGTAGTAAAAGGAGATAATACGCAATTGCGTATGGCAATATCTTCGATTGCGAATGAAATAGGGGAGGAGTTGAGATCTCTCCTTGGAGAAGCTGATGAGTTTCAAGACGGCCGTACGATATACATCGAAATGGAGAGTTCTCCTGGGAGCCTAATGGTGCGACCAAGGGTAAAGCCTTTCGAGCACTCGGATCTATTTATAGAGTTATTAGTGAATACTCGACAACAAGTGGATCGCGATGTTTTAGCCCACGGTGTGATAGAGGTTTTACTTTATAGGCGTGGTTTAGCAGAGGTGAATACATTAGAGGATGATCAAATGATTGCCGTGCCAACATGGTTAAGTGTTGGCTTGTTAGAAGCCTCTAACTGGAAAAAAGATTCCACAAAACGCCGGGTCTATGAGCACTTGCTGAAGAGACCTGATTTATTTACTTTAGACCAGACTCTCACTTCATCAGGTATGGATGTGAGGAGTTTTGATTCCACCAATAATACATTTTTCAGAGCATCATCTTGTGCGCTAGTTCTCTCGATGCTCAATCAAGATAATGGGGAGGCTGGGATGCGTGCTTTTATTGATGATGTCGTTTTATTTGAAGGTGATATGTCCGAACTGATAAGGCGTCATTTCCCGTTAGTAAATATGGGATCGAATGGGATTCACAAAATGTGGAGCTTGCAGATCGCTGAGATGGCAGCTCCGAAGATGACGGAAAGTCTCACGATGCAAGAAAGTGACGTAAAGCTAACTGAGTCACTTCGTTTCGCCATTTCAGATGAGGAAGGCAACTCGAAACTCGTCCCAATTTCAGATTATGCACTTCTAACAGAGCTGAGTACTAAACAAAAAATAATTGCGGTAGATACTATGCGGCAAGGAGTGATTCAGTTAAGTAATCGGTGTCACCCGATCTATCGGCCGCTTCTGCTAGAGTATGTGGCCATTTCTGGAGATGTCGTTGCTGGCAAGACTGATGAGGTAGAGGAGAGGCTGAATACACTCTCAAGCCAAAGGCAAAATATTCTTATCGCTGACGAGCGCTGTCGAGATTACCTAGATTGGTATCAGATCACACGAGCCCGCACCGTAACTGGCGATTTTTCAGGGTTCATGAGGTTAAAGGAGCGACTAGCCATGGAGCGTGAAGATGCGAAAGATGAGAGTCTTGATACTTATTTGGACAAGGTTCAAAGCTTGATGGAGGACTAAGTAGTGAATTACATATAGGAGCTATAGCCCATTCTCACTGGGCTTAGAAATGTTTGGGAATCCAGTTTCTATTTTGTATCGAGTCGTTGATATCATAAGCGTCATCCTGATTAGGCTCTGGGAGTACAATTTTCTCCTGTTTGATTTTCTGATAAGGAATCATCCCTAAGAGGTGTGAAATACAGTTAAGGCGAGCCTTCTGCTTATTGTTAGAATCTACAAGATGCCATGGAGCCCAATGGGTGTCAGTGGCTGAAAACATGGCGTCTCGCGCGCGAGAATAAGCATACCAAGAGCGTCGAGACTCTAGATCCATAGGGCTGAGTTTCCAACGGCGGCTTGGATCGTTGATACGTTTGAGGAAACGTTTCTCTTGCTCCTCGTTACTAACATCTAGCCAATACTTTATGAGAATGATGCCTTGGTCGACAAGGTTGCGCTCGAAATCTGGGACAGTACGTAAGAAGTCCGTGTGCTCTTTTTCGGTACAGAAGCCCATGACCTTTTCTACACCGGCTCGATTATACCAGCTGCGGTCAAAGAGGACTACTTCACCAGCAGCTGGAAGCTGAGCAATGTATCGCTGGAGGTAGATTTGAGTTTTCTCTCTATCATTAGGTGCAGGGAGTGCGACTGTTCGGAAAACTCGCGGACTCACGCGCTCTGCAATACGCTTAATAACTCCACCTTTACCCGCTGCATCGCGTCCTTCAAAGATAATGACCACACGTAAACCCTGAGTGACGACCCATTGCTGTAAGTGGACGAGTTCTGTTTGGAGATGCTCGAGGTTTTCGAGGTACTTCTTATCGATCGATTTCTTTTTCTTCTTTGATTTAGCCATAACTATAGATGCTGAGATCGTCAGACTACATTAGTATGCAAGTGAGGAAAACGATGAAATCTGGCTGTTTATTCAAGGAAGGCTGGTGAGCTGTTCGGCTCTGGATAGAGAAATTCTTTACCTTCGTAGTTGCGGAGTACGATTTGGTTATCAGTTTTCTGAACAACGTAGTTAGGGTTCACTGGTATTTTCCCTCCTCCTCCTGGGCCGTCGATGACGTACTGTGGAATCGCATATCCAGAAGTGTGACCTCTCAGCCCTTCAATGATTTCTAACCCTTTATTTACTGAAGTGCGGAGATGTGATGAGCCTTCGATGAGATCGCACTGATACAGGTAGTAGGGCTTTACGCGACACATTAAGAGTTTGTGAACAAGTGATCTCTGAGTGAGTACATCGTCATTTACACCTTTGAGGAGCACGGATTGGTTTCCAAGTGGAATGCCAGCTTCAGCGAGACGAATGAGACCTTGCTGAACTTCTGTTGTGAGCTCCTTTGGGTGATTCGTATGAATGGAAATGAAAAGCGGGTGATGCTTTTTGAGCATTTCACATAACTCTGGAGTTATGCGCTGTGGGAGGAAAACTGGAATACGCGAGCCAATACGGATGAATTGGATATGAGGGATTTGGCGTAGTCGGGTGAGTATCTTATCGAGCTTCGCGTCGCTGAATAGCAGCGGGTCACCACCAGAGAGAAGTACATCCCTAACAGATGGAGTGTTTTCTAGATATTCGAATGCAGCTTCGTACTGAGTTTCTAATTGCTGTTCACCTACACCTGAAACGACTCGGGAGCGCGTGCAGTAGCGGCAGTATGAAGCGCAGCGGTCAGTCACTAGGAACAGAACGCGATCTGGGTAACGATGGACGAGCCCAGGTACTGGCATATGTGAGTCTTCTCCACATGGGTCGGATAGTTCTACTGGGTCTTCCCATGTCTCTTCAATACGAGGGATTACTTGACGGCGAATAGGACAGGTAGGATCATCCTTATCCACTAAGTTCATGAAGTGAGGGGTAATCGACATTGCTAACTTATTCCCCGATAGGAGTATGCCAGCGCGTTCTTCTCGAGATAGATTGATTTTACTCTCTAATTCCTCAAGTGAGTTGATGCGCTTTCTAAGCTGCCATTTGTGATCATGCCATTTATCCATCACTTCTTCAGGCCAATAGCCAGGTGTGTGGGATTGGAATTTCATCGAGTGATCATATTCGTCTGAGCTGCTCATCTGTCAGCAAACTGTAAGGATAAATGGAAAGATGTCAAAAGGGGGATGGGTATTTTATTGAGAGGAATTAAGCATCTTTTTTGATTGGTATTTCGTCAGCAAAGAATCCACTTTGGCTCAGCTATGTTTTCTGATGCGTTTCGAGATCTCACCAAACCTCATGTTCTAAATATCCTGGAGGCTCTAAAGAAGTCTCAAGGAATGACGGTTACCGAGCTCTCGAAAGCTGTCGAGCTAAGCTATATGGGGGCAAAACAGCATTGTGAAAAGCTGGAAGCTCTGGGCTTTCTAAAGACTTGGCGAGTTCCAAGGAAGGCTGCTGGGCGTCCAGAAAAACTCTACATTCTTACTGAAAAGTGCTCGAGCTTGTTTCCGCAGGCTGGTGTGGACCTCTCCCTCAATGTGATGGAAGGAGTGAAACGCTTTTTTGGTGACTCTGCACCAGAGAAAATTTTATTTCACCACTACGAGCAGCAAAAGGGGAAATGGGCTGCCCATGTGAGCCGTGGAAAGTCCATGGTGGAAAAGGCAACTCGATTAGTGGAGCTACGTGAGAAGTCCGGAGTGTTTTGCCAATGTCATTATACCCGCGATGGTGGATTTAGGATCGAAGAATATCATCATCCTATGCAGGATATTTTCGACCAATATCCATCGGCAATCCGACAAGAAGTACGAATGATTGAACAGTTGTTAGGGACGCGTGTAGAACGTATTGTACAAGCGCTTGAAAAAGGTGGTGAGCTAGTGATCTACCGAATAGGTGTGTTAGGTTAAAAGCCTAACTGAGTACCTGCGAGGTAGTAGAGCTTTTTCCACTTTGGCAGGGAATAACGCTGGTCGAAGACTTTGAAGTCATCTGCTCGCATTTTCTGTAGGATACCGTGGTAGATTCTGCGCATTCCTTCAGCAGCACGGAGTGCTTTTTTATCGCACTCTGGGACATTCGCGATGGCCTCTTGGTAGTAATCTTCAGCCCGCTCAGCGATATAGTGCATCATGTTTATGAAGCGGCCGTCATAGACTCGGCCAATGAGGTCGCGTTCGGTGTATTGGAAGCGCATCATGTCGTTTTCGGGGAGGTAGATGCGGACGTGATCGTCGAGATCCTCGCCGACATCCCGCAGAATGTTAGTGAGCTGAAGAGCGTGCCCTAAGGATACAGCGTATTTCTCAGATTGTTCGCTGACGCATCCAAATATTTTGATGGATATAAGACCGACGATGCTGGCAACTCGGTAAGTGTATTCCTTGAGTTCGTCCCAGTTGCCGAATCGGCGGTGTGGATTAAGATCAGATTCACAGCCTTCGATTAGATCGAGAAAGAGTTGGTTGTCGATACCGTAGCGGTCGCGGAGTTTGAGCGTTTCCTTTTGGAGAGAATCTTCACCTTTGGCTCCATCTTGGAAGCAACGGATCCACGAATCTAGACCCGCACGCTTCTGCTCCATTGGGATGTCAGGTTCATCGGCTAGGTCATCAATAACTCTACAAAAAGCATAGAAAGTAACCATGTCATTGCGTCTGTCTTTAGGTAGACAGAGGAAGGCGAATGCTAGGTTAGATTTAGAGCTCTGAGTGATCGCTGCAGCTTCTGACATGTTTAAAATACCCTCAAATCAGTGGGTGATTTGAGGGTGTATGAAGTTGAAAGTTGAAAGAGATAAGAGTGCTTAACAAAAGAATGTTAGAATGCGTTAGTAATCCTTAGATTATTCAATGAGACCCCAGTGACCAGACCCAAATGGCCAGAGGCTGAATGCAGCGGGACCAACTAGGTTGAATTCTTTAACTGTGCCCCACATGCGTGAGTCAGAGGAGTTTGGTGAATTGTCGCCCATAGCCCAGTACTCCGATTTACCTGAAGATGGCTTATCCTTCATGAGAAGTGTCCGGCCTTGTGGCAAGCGGTATCCACTAATATAGCCAGAGTAGTCTCCTTGTTTAGTTTCTACACTGAGCACACCTGGAGCTTTCATTTTCTCGCCATTGAGGTGAATGAGAGCGTCTTTATGGATTGCTTGATTCTGGTTGTCGATATCAGGAGTGCCACCTACTAGTTTCACTTGGTCGCCAGGTGTGGCGATAAGACGTTTAATGTAGTGGGAACCGTAACCAGGTTGGTTACGGATTTGTTTAATCTCTCTGGTGTCAAAAACGAAAGTCTCGCCGGCTTTTGGTGCTCGGAAATGGTACGAAAATTTATCTACTAACACTAAGTCACCTGAGTTCATGTAGCCTTCAGCGATCACAAAGCCTTTAGGGAATTTGATCGGAAATTTTTCTACAATGAATTGAAAATTGTGTGGGGTGAGCTTGAGTCCAGTTTGTTTTGAGATTTCAGCGAGGTTGACGCTTTCCGCAAATGATGAAGCTGATCCAGGAACGCTTTCTACACGACCACTCTCGAATGTGATATAGCAGCGGCTGAAGAAGTGCATCCATTGGCCGGGCTCAATTTTCACAATACGGTCGCCCTCTTCTTCTGCTACTACGTTGTAGTAGCTACGTCCATAAAGTACTTCTTGAAGCATTCTAACTGGAAAGGATGGCCAGTCTGCTTTAGGTTCAACGTGACCGATGAGGCCATTGAGAGATGGCCGCATGGAACCTGTCGGAATTCGGAATGGCTGAAGGTAGTATGCTCTGAGTCCCAGTGCGATGACGATGGCTACAAAGAGAACTTCTACGTTTTCAGCGATAGCGTCAGGGGATTTATAGCGAGGTAGGGCCTGTTCACAGCATGCTTGTAGCTGCTTTCCAGCTTCATGGGCTTCTTCCCTTTTTCCTGATTTCCAAGCCTTTTGGAGGTCGACTCTACGAGATTCGATCTCATCGATCCGGTCTTGCTCTAAAAGGTCGCGTTTATAGTGAATAAACTTTTTAGAGCCTTTATAGAGGTGCTTTGCCTCTTTTTTCCATTTGGGCGTGAACATAATGCGATGGGTGGAGATTGGCAGTAAGAACTGGGATGAAAAGGATTTTTTTCAGCCGAAATGGAATCTAACTGTTTGGCTCGGGAGTATAAAAATCTCCGCCCAACGCGAGGTGCAAATCAATGCGGTTTTGGAGGCGGCGGTTCTTCAATGCGATGAGCTGCGCGCGTGAATTATTAGCGCGTCGCTGAGCTTCGAGAATTTCTAGGATTCCCGATGAATCGAGGCCTTCTGCGTAGTCGAGCTCAGCTGATCTCACTGCGAGTTGGGCTTGGCGAACTTCTACTAGAAGAAACTTTTCTTGTTCAGCGAGTGACTTGCCTTCGGCTAAAGCATTTTCGACTTCACGAAATGCGATGAGAGCCTGGTTGCTGAAGTCGTATATAGAGGCTTTATTCCTTTCGAGAGCCCCACGAGCATTCGCTTTGAGTTCACCACCACGGTAGATGCTCTGGGTGAGAGATGCCGCGGCATTCGCTGCAAGAAAGTTGGGGTCAAAAATATTACCAAACTGCACGTTGTTGCTGCTGAGTGAACCTGATAGGTTTATATTAGGGAGTAAGCTTTTTTGTGCAGCGTCCGCTTGTTTGGCAGATTGGTAAACACGGAGCTGTGCCGCTGCTAGATCTGGGCGTCTGATTAAGAGTTCAGAGGGGATACTTGCCGGAGGGCTTTTTTTGAAGTTTGGGAGCTTAGCTGACGCTATGAGTGATGCTGATGGATACCGACCGAGTAGCTGCTCGAGTTGTCGCGATGCTTCATCGCGTGCTTGGATCCTGCTCTTTAATGTACGCTGGGCTGAGGCTACATTGTTGCGGCTAAATTGGACACTAATGGCGCGTGTGCTGGGAATTCCCGCTTTATAATTTCGCTCAACGATTGCATTATTTTTGTTGAAGCTCTCGAGGATGTTTTCGGCGAGGTCGACTTGGTTTTGAGCTGAAATCAAGTTGAACCAACCGCGTGCTGTATTTGCAGCTAGAGAAAGTCTCGCCGCTCTGTATTGCTGGATGTCAGCATAGTATCCAGAAAGGGATGAGTCGCGAAGGTCACGTAGACGGCCCCATATATCTGGCTCCCATGACGCGTTTAGGCGTAAGTTATAGCTCTCAGAGGAAGTGCTAGCTGAGTCACCATTTTCGAAACGTGAACGTGAGGTTCCAGTGCTGGCTCCTACAGTTGGGAGTAGATTCGCTTGAGAGCCAATGGTGCCTTCTTTTGCAGCGCTGAGTCGGGCAGCTGCGGCATTGATGTTTGGGTTGTTATTCAGTGCTTCATTTACCAGTTTGTTTATTTCTGGTGAATCGAAGTCACTGAGCCAACCGCTTGAGATTTCTTTATTTTGTCCCTTGGATGCTTCTTTCCAACTACTAGGTGCCTGCACTTGCGCCGTGTCTTGGCTGTGCGTTTTCACGAGTTGAGAACACGCAGCAAGACTGATACAGGCTGTGAGAGGTAGTAGTAGTTTCAGAGAGCGGGTGGTCATTAAGGGACGATGGTTTTCTGAAGGATACGCTCGACAATCACATCTGTACTGATGTCTTCCGCTTCTGCTTCGTAGCTGGGTAGAATACGGTGGCGAAGGACATCAGGAGCGAGGTCTTTGACATCTTGCGGAGTGACGAATGCGCGACCTTGGGTGAATGCGCGAGCTTTAGTTGCTAGAGCTAAATTGATGGTAGCACGTGGTGATGCTCCCGAGCGAATCAGTGGAGTGAGTGCTGGGTCAATATTGCTAGGATTACGCGTGTTATGAACGAGTTCTACAATGTATTCACGGACCGCTGGGTCGATGTAGATTTGGTTGACGAGCTTACGGCATTTAGACACAATTTCCCTGTCGATGACTGGTTTTGTTTCGGAGATTTTTCCTGAAGTAGCCATGCGATCAAGAATGGTTAGCTCTTCTTGTTTAGAAGGGTAATCGACTGTGACTTTGAAGAGGAATCGGTCGAGTTGCGCTTCAGGAAGTGTGTAGGTTCCTTCTTGGTCGATTGGGTTCTGTGTGGCGAGAACCAGGAATGGGTCTGGAAGCGGGTAGGTGGTATCACCTATGGTGACTTGGCGTTCTTGCATGGCTTCGAGAAGAGCTGATTGTACTTTCGCTGGAGCTCGGTTGATTTCATCCGCAAGAATGAGGTTGGAGAAAATAGGCCCAAGCTTAGCTGAGAACTCACCATTCTCTGGGCTATAAATCATAGTGCCGAGAAGATCGGCAGGAAGAAGGTCAGGGGTGAACTGCAGTCGGGCAAAGTCTGCTTCCATACACCCAGCAAGGGACTTAATGGCTAGAGTTTTTGCGAGTCCTGGCACACCTTCAAGAAGGATGTGGCCGTTAGTAAGTAGTCCAATGATGAGTCTATCTACAAGCGATGATTGTCCCACGAGTACGCGGCCCATTTCTTGCTTGAGACTTTCGACCCATTTGTACTGGGATTCAACTTCTGCTGAGAGTGCTTCGTGATCCATTAAGTTGTTGTTTACGTTGGTGTTTTTAGAAAATTTCAGAATTGCTCTAATTAAAGCGATTGAGAGTGCGCGATTTGTCTATGGCTGTTGATCAGCTTGTTTAATCAGTAGCTTCATGACTGGATCTGGAACGTAGCGCTGGATAATAGATTCCCAACCATCAGGTCCGGTAAGCCCCTTGATCATGCTCGATGATAATTCGGCTATGTCACGTGGCGGCATGAGGAAAGTGGTGGTGATGTCTGGAGCCATGTCACCATTGATGTGGCGCATTACTCGTTCGTATTCGTAGTCAGCAGGGGAACGGATTCCTCGCAGTATGTATTGTGCGTCGACTTCCTTCGCATAGTCGACTAGGTAGCGATTATCAAAATAGCTCACAGTAAGGCGCTCACAGCTGGGAAGAGACTGCTTAAGCATCTCCATGCGATCAGCTACTGAAAAGGTATAGCTTTTCGCTGGGTTTGAGCCAATGGCGACATAGAGATGGTCAAAGAGTTCGAGTCCTTGCTGGATCATCCAGAGGTGGCCATTGGTTGGTGGATCAAAGGAGCCGGCGTATACTGCGGTGCGCATTTCTTCTATTTAGCGGATCATCTGCATTTGTCATGGGTTTTTCTTAAGATCCTAATGAATGAATCAATATTGCTAGATGAAGCTATCTCTGACTAACATGTCGCTGTGCAACCTCAATTTTTACAGATCCCTGGAATCCGAGTGAGTGTGAACAATGTAATGTATGTGCCAAATCTGAATACTACTGCTGAGAAGCCATACGCCTTTGTGTACTTTATTACTGTGGAAAATGAATCGACTGAGCAAATTCAAATCCTAGGTCGTAAGTGGGTGGTACGCGAAGCTGACGGGGAATGCACCGTGGTGGAAGGTGAGGGAGTCGTAGGGGAGAAGCCTGAGATTACACCAGGAGATAACTTTACGTATAATAGTTGTCACGTCATCGCTCACCGAGCAGAGGCTGAAGGAGCTCTGTTTGGTCGCACCTCTAGCGGCTCACTTTTTTGTGCTCGTATACCCCAATTTCTCATGGAGCTTCCCGAAGGGTAGATCATTCAAGTTTGAAGCCGTTGATCAGAGCTTCAATGCCTTTCTGCGTGTGTGGTCCAATGCTAGAAATGGCTAGGTTTTCTAACTGGAAAGTTGTTTTCGCGAGAGCATGAGTTTGCTCAAGTGTGACAGATTCAAGTATTTCACGCGCCTTGTCTGGATCGACAATGGTTCCAAAAGAGGTGAGGGAATCTCCTAACCAACTCATGTGTGCATGTGCTGTCTCTAGTCCGATACGGGCTTGGCCTGATGCGAACCGCTTCGCTTGGGCTAACTCTTCAGCTTGGAATCCATTTTTTATCACATCATTGAGAACGTCTGCGATAGAGTTGAAGCTTTCTTCGAGTCGATCACTGTCTAGACCCGCATGGATTTCAAAGGTTCCAGTGTCTTCGTAGAGGCTGAAATCGCTAGTGATGCTGTAGCAAAGACCACGTTTTTCGCGAAGCTCTTGGAAAAGACGTGAGCTCATGGTTTCTCCTAACAGAAGGCTGAGCATGCGAAGTACGTGGCGTTGTTCTGAATGACGGCCAGAGGTATGAAACGCTATAGCGAGATGCGTTTGTTCATTATCCCTGCGGTCGTGAATAAAAGGAATACTACCGGTAAATGGTGCTTTCAGATAAGGCTGGTAGGGCAGAGATGGTAGTGATTCTTTTGGCAGTAACTGATCAGCTAACTCTAGTACTTCTTGATGGGTAATCTTTCCTGCGACGGCTAAGGTGAGACCTTGAATAGAATAGCATTGTTGAGTGAATGCTCTGAGTGACTCGGCATTGATACCTAATATAGATGCCTCGGAGCCAGTAATCGGGCGGCCGAGTGGGTGGTCTGGCCAGAGTATGAGTGAGAGCAGATCATGCAAGTGGTCGCTAGGATTCTCCTGATACATCACAATTTCTTCGGCAATGACTTCGCGCTCGCGCTCGACTTCCTCATATGGAAAGGTCGAATTCCAGAGCATGTCGCTCATTACTTCTAGGAAATGTGGGAAAAACTCTGCCGGTCCACGTGTTTCGAGGCAAGTTTGATCCTCCGTGGTGAAGGCGTTTACAGCTCCTCCTGATCCTTCAATTTCAATCGCTAGGTCCAGAGCGTTGCGCGTCTTGGTGCCTTTAAAGATCATGTGCTCAGCAAAGTGAGCTGAGCCATTAATCGCAGCTTCTTCAAAGCGACTGCCGATGGGGATAAAGAAGCCTGCTGAGACACTCTCAACGTGCTGCATCTCACAGGTGGCAATATGAAAACCGCGGAGATTCGTGTGCTGGTAGGACATTAGTGTTTAAGAAGAATTTCGGCGAGAGCCAGATCCTCAGGGAAGGTGATTTTTAGATTGGGAGTTGGATTCGGCACAAGGTAGGTTTTGATGCCGATGAGTTGCAGGGCAGATACCTCATCGGTAACTATGGTTTTCTCCGCTTCCACTTTAAGATAGGACTCTAGCAAAAGTGATTTGTCGAATATCTGAGGAGTCTCCATGAGCCAGAGGTTTTCTCTGTCTACATCTTCTGAGATACATTGTGACGAATCTGCTCGTTTCACAGTTTCAGTGATACGGCGCGCTGAAGTGGCAGCTTTGTGCTCTTGAGCTGCTGCTAATGTAGCAGTGATTTGTTCCTGAGCAATGAGTGGGCGAGCCCCGTCATGCACGGCAACAAATTTAGCATTTGAGTGAAGCGCTGATAGCCCGTTAGAGACGGAGTTGTGTCTATCTGTTCCGCCGTCGACTCTCTTGATTGTCGTGCCGTTGTCTAACAGATCGAGTTGGTTGAAGCGTTCTTCAGGGCACACCAAAATGAGTTCCGATACATCAGATGATTGGATAAACGCATTTGCTGTATGCTCGAGGACGGGATCGCCAGCGAGAGGGGCCATGAGCTTGTCAAAGCCCATACGTCGACTGGAGCCTGCGGCAACGATGATAGCGGAAAGCATTTTAGAAAAGAGGTGGGTAGAGGGAGCTTAGGAAAGCGCCTTCATTACAGCCTGAGAGAGAGTCTTGCCATCTGCACGACCTTCAGTTTTCTGCTGAAGAATGCCCATGACTTGGCCCATTTGAGCGCGGGATGTAGCTCCAGTTTCGGAAATTGCTTCAGCGACGGCTGCTGCTATGTCATCTTCGCTCATTGCAGCTGGAAGATATTTTTCGAGTACGGCGATCTCTGCGCTTTCGTTTTCTGCGAGCTCCGGACGATTCGCATTATTAAACTGCTCCATAGAGTCTTGGCGCTGCTTAATTTGCTTACGGATGATACTCATGACGGCTGTGTCATCGAGAACTGTATCAGCACTTCCTTGTTCGATTGCTGCATTTTTAATGGCAGCCTTAAGTGCGCGGATGGTGGAGAGAGCAACTTTGTCCTTGGACTTCATCGCGTCTTTCATGTCAGCAGTAAGTTGATCGTTCATACTCATGATCGCAATGTGCAGCGCGATGTAGTGAAGAGCAAGGCTAGATGGCTACTAGGGGCTGAAATAGCGAAGGCGGTAGAAGATATTCTCACCTAGCTCGGTGTTTGAGTCGTTGTAATCCAGAGTGCCGCTTTCAGTAGAAAGGAGTGTGCTGACGGGTGTCCAAGTGCTGAGGTCACTGCCTCGTTCGAGGAAGTAGGTGTGAGTTGGAGCTAGATTACTGAAGCTTAGTTGGTTTTCAGTAGATGTGGAGGTAATCGTTGTGGGAGAACTATTGGATTCGATATAAGTGTGCCACGCGAGAGCGAAGGAGGTGTTAGAGGTAGTATAATTACTCTTGTTCACCACTAAAGTGTAGGCTCCTGGCTCAAGGTTTGTCTGCCAGATGTGTTCGACATTGTCGACTGAGCTATCAGAGCTGAATAAAGTGGTGCCGACACTATTTTTGAGTGTGAGGGAATAGTTAACCAGATCGCTATAGTTTCCTCCTGTTGCTGAGCGATTCCAGCTTAGATTCGCGCAGAGGTTTGCTGAAGTTGAGTATTCTGGGATGGTGATCGTAAATTCACGAGCTTGATTTCTAATCGTGTCATAGTGCCAGCCTCTGAGTCCAACATTTCCTGTGGAGGATTCCGTTTCATTGAGAATGCGGAAACTGTTCAAGATGTCAATCTGGCCAGCGCCATAAACTTCATCGATAGGGCGGGTGCTGGTATTGTCCCAATCTGAGAAAGCTGATTTATCGGCTCCTGCTAGCATGCAGCTTTTGATGACGACAGGGAGTTTGGTGTCCTCGCTAGTATGGTTTTCAGCAAGAGCACGGAGTAGAAGGGCTACCGAGGCGGTGGCGCCAGTGGCTTGGCTAGTTGTATTCTTAGGGGCGACAAGTTCAGGTTTTTGGCGGCCAGCTCCTTCGTAGCCTGTGGGAATCTCTCCGTAGTTGTGAAGGCCGTCTGTACGACCTACCGAGATACTATTATAGCTATGGCAGTAGATGTCATGCTGTGAATCAGAGGCTCCATTACCGACACCAACAATGTGAAGGGCGCCATTATGGTCAAGAACGTTAGAGTTGATTGCCGTGGCGTCAAGACGTGCAGATACAGCGGTCGTGTTGGCAATTCTCGTGTCCCCACTGTAGTCGCCGACCCAAGCATGGGAGAAGACGGATTCTGCCCAGGATATCGCTAGTTGGGTGTAGGTTCTCGAGATGAAGTCATTTGCTTCATACACATTAACTGCACCCACTTCACTGATGAGGCCCGCGTCAGAGGTGCCTGAGGTGTTGCCAAAGTAATGTCGGGCTACTCCTGTGGCGTGAGAGGAGGTAGAACTAGTAACTTCAACTTGTGAAATGTCGTTGATCGTTTCATCACTTAACTGTGCATTAGTGGTGGAGGGGACATAGCCGCCACCACTGATCGCTTCCACTATACCTATCGTAAGCTCGGTGCTGGTAGGTATGGTGACATCGTTCACTGATGCCCATTCCTGAAATTCAGACCAGTAGATGTCATCCCGCCAGTCAGCTAGAGCAACGTCTGTAAGTATCAGGGGGAGGATTGTGAAAAAGAATGAGCGCGACATAAATTTGTAAATAGTAAAACGTAACCTAGGGTGAATAGTTACACTTTAAAAGCTCTTTCGTTAAGAATGGGATATTTCACAAAACGAAAAGGCTCACCTATGAAAGGTGAGCCTTTTTGAAATTTTGCTATGTGAAAGAGCGTATTACGCTTCTTCAGTAGATGGAGCAACAACTTCTACTGTAGCAGTAGCAGTTGTGTCACCTGCAAGATTTACTTGAACTTTAGTTGTTCCAGCAGTCTTGATTGGGCTGTCGAGCTTGATCGCTTTGCGGTCAATTGTGATGCCGGCTTCTTCAAGTTTCTTCTGGATGTCGAGAGTAGTAACAGAGCCGAATGCTTTGCCGCCTTGACCGACTTCGAGAGTGAACGAAAGCTTTGCTTTTTTGATTTTAGTCGCGAACGCTTGCGCTTCTACGAGCTCAGCAGCTTCACGCTCAGCGCGTGCTTTCTTAAGATCTTCAGTCTGCTTGAGGTTTTGCTCAGTAGCTTCAAATGCTTTGCCTTGTGGAATGAGGAAGTTACGTGCGTAACCAGCCTTTACTTTTACAACGTCGGCTTCAGCGCCGAGATTGTCGATCTTTGTACGTAGAATAACTTCTGTTGTAGCCATGGGAAAATGTTTAGTTGAGATTTGGGGTGCGAGTGATTAGGCGGTTTACTATGAAGAGTCAAGCGGGTTTTTGGATCAAAAGCATCTTTGTCTGATTACTTGTGAATCAGCTGACAGTAAATACGAGTAGGGTGGGGGATTGGTTTGGTCTGTGCTTTAGATGGTTATTAAATATTTCTTAAGTTTTAACGCTGGCATTTTGGGCAAAAGAAGGTGGAACGCTGACCGAGCACGATACGTTTGATTTTACTTTCACATTGTCGGCAATGTTCATTTTCACGGTCATAAACCTCGAGTTGTTGTTTAAAGTAGCCTGGTTGGCCATCGCTATGGAGGAAGTCCTTGAGGGTGGTTCCTCCTTGTTCGATCGAACGCGCTAGAATGGAGCGAATAGACTCGAAAAGTTTAGTGAGGCGCACTTTGCTGATTTTACTCGAAGCGCGTTTTGGGTGAATACCTGCCATAAAGAGCGATTCACATGCATAGATGTTACCAACACCCACGACGATGGCATTGTCCATGATATGGAGTTTAATAGCGCGGTCACGCTTGACGCAGCTCTGGATGAAATGAGGTTGGGTAAAAGCATCACTGAGTGGTTCTGGACCAAGCTTGGCAAATAACGGATGATTCTCGACCTTATCCTGAACCCAGAGTGCACAGCCAAAGCGGCGGGGGTCATGGAGTCGCATTTCTAATCCATTGCTTAGGTGGAAAATGAGGTGATCGTGCTTCCGGAGCTCTTCTTCAGGTGCGCATATGCGTAAACTACCAGACATTCCAAGATGAAGCAGTAGATGCTCACCTGATTCTAACTCAATCAGGATGTATTTTGCCCGGCGTTTGACCGCTACGACTTTGGTGTCACGCATCGCGTAAATTTCATCGGAGACAGGCCATCGGAGTTGTCCATTGCGTACATCGACTTGTCTAATAGTTTGACCGTCAATGTAAGGGCGGATTCCTCGGCATGTGGTTTCCACTTCTGGTAGCTCGGGCATGGTAAGAGGATTCCAACTTCAAGACGGGCTGACAAGCCTTTGGATTGATAAATGCCATGGATTGCGATTGCTATGTTCTAGCAGAATTTCTTAACTTAATCGCAAATCTATGAAATCACCATATTACTTCGTACTTCCATTGGTCGCTGGTGCGGCATTCCTACCTTCTTGTAAAAAGTCTAATGACCATGTGGATGGTGACCGTGTTGAGAATGCGGTAGAAGTGTTAGAGGAGAAAATTCAGGAAGAGGAGAAAGTGGACCATCTCAAGAAACTCGCTGAGAAAGCAGGTTTTGCGAAGAATTTACCCAAAGACACCGCAGCCTTTTGGACGCTTTATGATGGTGCGGGACTTCTCCAAAAGCTTCGCAACTCAGATGTAGGGAAATTCATTAACACCTTAGCTGAGCAAGAAGGTGAAAGTTTAGATGATCTCTTCGAGGATCCAGATTTTGCTAAGTTTATGGAGATTTCTGGTGAGGAACTTTTCTTAGCCGTCGGGGCTGGGACGCCAGCACAAGCTGGTAACCTACTAGAGGCGTCCAAACTTTCAAATTACTACCAAATGCGTTCGATGGTGGAACTTTTAGGCCGTTCGCTGGGTGACGGTAATGAAGGTGATTACAATATCGACTCTGATTATCTGGATGAGTGGCTTAAAGATCCTAAGATGTTAGAACTCTTTCATAAGTCTAAGATGCCACCTGTTTATGTAGGATTCAAAATGAGCAATCAGGATAATCGTCAAGCCTATCTGGAGCAGATTCAATCTGGAGCAGTGTCATTGATCGACATGCAGTCAGAGGGAGAAGCGGTTATCGAGGGGGTAGAGGGTGAAGGATATAGCGGGCTTGCTGTGCGCGGTGAAAAATTAGCTAAAATGCTTGAGGGTGAGGAAGGTGACGAAATGCGCGAGGCCCTAGGGGAAAAGGCTTATGCTGACTTTTTAAAATCTACTACTGAGAAAGACATTGTTGCTTTAGTTGCGGAAAAGGGAGATTACCTAGTATTTTTCTTTGGTTCCTCTGAGCAAGAATTTAAGTTTGCTGAAACTCTAGAAGAGTCCGTTCTCGCAAATGAGGAAATGGCTTCTGTGCAGCAATATAGCGATAAAGAACTCATTAGCCTCTTGTTCATGGAGAAGAGTTTGGGTGAGGTGTTTATTGAGAATCAATCTGGGCTGCAAGATATGGCTCGTGGTGTGTTTGATGGTTTAAAGGAAACTGATGAGTTTGGGGATACTCGAGTACTGGAAGGCTTGTTAGTTGATCTGATCGATCGTGAAAAAGCGAACTATGCGCCGTATAAAGCAGGACTTTCTACGATGGTGACTTTCTATGAGGACGGGATCAAGGCAGAGAGTTTTTATACAGGCAATAACCCACAAATAGATCTTAAAGCTAAGCGTCAGCTAGCAGGAGTGAGTGAAGGTGAAGGCGTCTTATTTTCAGCGAATTGGGTGAACAATCCAGCACAGACTGAATTAGCCTTAGAGTACCTAGATTCTCTCGGAAGTACTGCTTACCAAATGGCTAAGCAGGTGAGTGGACTCGATTTTGAAGACTCCGATTTCACTGAGTTTTCAGCAGGCTTTAGCATGGTGGATGGCATGTTTAAGAATGACCTCATGCAGCTTTGGAGTGCGCTTCGTGATGATCTAAATGCAGGCTTAGGAGCGGAGTCCGCTGTAGTGATAGATATCAATGGTGAGTTGCCAACAGTGCCAATGATCCCTGAAGAGGTGGTGAAAAACGGGAAGCTTCCGCGTTTCAGTTATCTTAGTACGGTCAAAGACCGCAGCAAGTTAGATGAGAGTTGGGAGAAAGTGAACAACACGGCTGAGCGACTACTTAAGCAGGCTGGAGCCATGACTGGGACGGCGATCCCAATGCAGCGCCCATTTAAGAGCGAGTCGAATGGTCTGACCTCATGGTCATTCCAGATCCCTTTTGCTCACCAGAACTGCACACCAAGTGTCTCGGTGAGCGATGATCTTTTCATCATGGGAACTTCTTCTGACTTCGCAAATCAGTTAGCTACAAGATTTTCTAAAGAGGCGACTGGTGAAGCGATGGCTGAGTTTCAGTTTAACTTCGATCCACTCCGAGTACTTAGCACGAACTGGCTTGAGCTAGTAGCTAACCACGGTGCTGACTTTATGGGCGAAACTGATTTTGCTGATTTCCAAGAAGCATTGCCTATACTTAAGGGGCTGATCGATGCATCTGAGTCAGTTGAATCGATTTCAGTGCAGACTAAGGAAGTGGATGGAGGTGTCCGCAGCTCATTCCACTTCAAGGTCCGTCAGTAAATAGCGTGCTAGTATTATTTGATACGCATCAATCCTGGTAGGCCACCTTATATAAAAGTTGCTACATGGGGTGATGCGGTCGATGAACTTTCAGTTAGCTTAGTTAGAATCGCTAAAGTAAAAGGATACTAGTTCAGCTACAGACAATAGTTCTATAAACTAAAAAAGAGCCGCATATTTGCGGCTCTTTTCGTAGTAAATTGTTAGTGAGGTTTAGAGGCTCTTAAAAGGGGAACTTCCCGCCTTTTCCTCCACCAAGCTTTTTGCCGAGGTCACCGAGTTGGGAAAGGTCAAGATCGCCGCCACCTGCGCCGCCCATTCCTCCGAGCATGTCATTCATGCCTTCCATGCCACCCATTTGTTTCATCATCTGCTTCATTTTACCCTTGGAGCGCATCATTTTGCGCATTTCACCGAACTGCTTGAGCAGGCGATTCACTTCGAGCACTGATGTGCCTGAGCCCATGGCGATACGTTTACGGCGTGTGCCTTTGATGATCTCAGGGCGTGTGCGCTCTTTAGGAGTCATGGAGAGAACGATGGCTTCCATGTGCTTCATTTTATCTGTGTTGAGCGCATCGGTAGGGAGCTGCTTCTTTAGCTTCTTCATGCCTGGAAGCATGTTGAGGAGACCGTCGAGCGGTCCGAGAGAGCGGATCATCTTCATCTGGCTGAGGAAGTCATTGAAGTCGAACTTACCAGACTGCATGCGCTCGGCAGCTTTCATGGCTTCCTTTTCGTCTATTTTATCAGCGACGTGCTCAACCATGGATACCACATCACCCATGTCGAGGATACGGCCAGCCATACGTTCTGGGTGGAACTCAGTGAAGTCTTCGATCTTTTCACCTTCACCAGCGTACTTAATAGGTTTGCCTGTAATGGTGCGCATAGACAGCGCTGCTCCACCGCGTGCGTCACCGTCGAGCTTAGTGAGAACGATACCTGTGATGCCGACAGCTTCGTCGAAGTGATTAGCAACAGAGACAGCTTGCTGACCAGTCGCAGCGTCAGCGACGAGGAGAGTTTCTTTTGGCGCGAGGAAAGTGTGGAGCTCCTTGAGCTCGGCAATGAGCTTCTCATCGATTTCTTGACGACCAGCTGTGTCAAAAATCATGAGGGTGCCGTTTTGTCCATCAGCCCATTTGAGAGCATCTTTGGCGACTTTGATGAGATCCGTTTCAGTCGCATCAGGAGTGTAGACTGGGACATCAATTTGCTTAGCGAGTGTGGCTAGCTGATCGATGGCAGCTGGACGATAAAGGTCACAGGCGACCAGGAGTGGGCGTCTGCCTTCTTTTTTGAGACGCGCAGCGAGTTTGGCTGAAGTCGTGGTTTTACCAGCTCCGTTTAGGCCCACCATCATGATGCGAGCCGGCGGCGTAAGGTCGAGCGGTTCGTTGTCTCCACCGAGAAGGGCTGTTAGCTCGTCGTGGAAAATTTTAACAATGAGCTCACTTGGCTTGACGGATTTCATCACCTTTTCACCGAGCGCCTGCTCTTTCACATTGGCGATGAATTTTTTGGCAACAGTGAAATCGACGTCAGCTTCGAGGAGTGCGAGACGCACTTCGCGTAGTGCATCGCTGATGTTCTTTTCAGAAATTTTCCCCTGACCACGGAGGTTTTTGAATGCGTTGTCGAGTGAATCTGAGAGTGAATTGAACATGATAATCGTGTCTCTGAAGTGTGACCTCTGAGACGAGTTAGGTGTTATGTATTAAGTGTTATGAAATTTTTAGTTTGAGCGTTCTAACTGCTCGAAGCTTGTTTTTGCTCCTGGCAGTGAAGGCGCAGTAGTCGGAAGGTAGGCTGCTTGACGATTAATAACGAATGTCCAGTGCATGGGCTTTTCGTACTTTTCGGCTTTCAGTAATTTCCAACTCACAGTGATGTCGCAGGTAGGTTTGCGCAGACGTCGGTTGACTTTCCAAGAGAATTTTTTGCTTTCAGGGCTATAAGTATGGGGGACTTTTCCAAAGCCGGAGACTCGCATCACCACGGATTCAGGGTCGAGCTGTTCTACCGCACTGAGGTCGACGCTGATTTCAGGTAGCCGTTCGTCGACTGTGGCACCTGCGACTGGGCTGACTGGATGTGGCGTGGATTGGATTTTTACACCGAGGCTTTCAGCGGTTGTCGCAGTGGCTGGAAAGCTTGTCGCATTTTCAAAAATGGAGTCGTGAGTTCCGAGAATGACGTATCGAGCTAAGGTGAGGTCCGAGGATTTTTTTGAGACCTTCCCAGGGATCACTGTAAAAAGGAATTCATAGCCGGTTTCATTGGCTATGTTGAACATTTCAGGAGTATGGAAGCCGCCTGGGTAAACGTAGGTGGTGATGTCCACACCAAATTTGTTCTCGAGGAACTGTTTCGATTGACCAAATTCTTTCGTGAGGAATTTTTGGTAAGCGTCATTTCCTTCAGCCATGTGCTTTTTTACAGTAGAAGGATAGGGGTGACTCACCGAATGAGAGCCGATGCTGGCTCCATTTCGCATCATTTCTTTAATTAATGGCTCCGTGAGTGCGAGATTTTTTGAGCCGACAAAGTCTTGGTAAAGGTAGAGGGTGAATGGATAACCAAACTCTTTGAGAATAGGGTAAGCTTCATCGTACACGCTCTTCCAACCATCATCGATAGTGATTAATATGCTACGCTCTGGAAGTCTGTGAGTGCCATTTTTCCAAGCGATAAATTCATCGAGGCTGATGACTTTTAGGTTCAGCTCTTTGAGGGCTTGCATTTGTGCACGAAATTTATCGAGCGGGAGGCACATTTCGGTGGCTGGCTTGCTGCTGGAGAAGTCGTGATACCCAAGCACTGAGACAAGAGAATGGTCTTCTGCTGTAGTGATTTTTACAGCTTGTTGCGTTACGTCAGCAACCGCTTTTTTGCTCTCGTTTAATTGTGCCTGGGTAAGGCTGGAGCAAAGTAAGTAAAAAAGCAGAGTACTGAGAGATCGAATCATGGCCGTTAGAGGTGTTTAATGTAACTCCGCAATAGGGTTTGTAAACGGGGAAGTGAAGTGATTACACAGCCCAAAATGTAATCATAATAATGAGCAGAGATCCAACTAGTCCTAGGCCAAAGCTCCAACGGCGTATCATTCTGGAGTCATTGATTTGCCAGATGGCAGCGATATAGAGTTCGGATAGAGGCCCTAGAAAAAAGCAAAGGTTGGCCATAATAGCAAAAGGAATGACTGATGAGAGCATTTCACTCATGGAGCTACCCCATTTATTAGCAGCATACAAAGTCACTCCAAGTCCCGGGAGGAGGAGGACGAGGTTATAGATGACTCTAAGTTTTTCCCACTTGAGTACAATGTCCCGTAAGCGTGCAGTGCTTTCAACGCCATCAGAACTGACAAAGGCTTTGATCGCTTTAGTTGTGGGGGATATGTAAGGGTTTGACTCCATTTAGGCAGTATAGGAAACGGAGCTTGCTATGCAAGAAGTGGCGACTATCTTTCAAATAATTTTTGGAGAATGACGCCGCTTTTGAGGAAATTTTTGGGACTAAATTGGGTTCTCTTGCTGACAATGCTGGGGCTCATTATTTTTAGTACGTATGTGATCGAAAGTGCGGCGAGACACCTGCCTCAAGGGGGGGAGTATTATTCAGATCGAACTCAGGTTTGGGCTATAATTGGAACTGTCGTGTATTTCGTGACTGCGATGTTGGATTATCGATGGATTAAGTATCTAGCTCTGCCTATGTATTTAGTAGGTCTCGGCTTGATGGTTGCTTCGATGGTGCTGGGGAATGAGGTTCACCAGTTAAGCTTTGGTGGAGTGAGCTTTCAGCCGGCGCAGTTTATGGTTGTCGCGGGATTTATAGCGATGGCTGCGGTGTTACAATGGATGCCTAGGTTACATCCGCTGTTAGGCCTTCCCATTGTTAAAGTGGGAGTGATCGGTGTGATGTCGCTGGTGCCATTTGCGATGGTAGCGAAAATGGGGGACATGGGTTCGGCTTTGGTTTGGTTGCCTGTAGTTGGGGTGATTATGCTGACTGGCGGTGTGCCTTTTCGCTATTTGATTTTTATGGTACTCACTGGCGTGGCGCTGATTCCGCCTTTATTTTTCATCGTTCTCCCCACTCAATCCGAGCGAGGTACTGCTCGTATCGAATTATTTCTTGATATGAAAAATGGTCGAGAGGTCGATATCACTGGCGACGCCTATGCTCCTCACTACATCGGCATGGCGGTCGGTAAGGCTGGTTGGAAAGGTGTAGGCCATATGGCGGACGTAAATAAAGGGTCCTTACATGATAAGAAATACATCCCTTGGAAAACGGCGCACAACGATTTCATCTTCGCAGTGATCGGTGAAGAACATGGATTTAGGGGGAGCCTGTTATTAGTATCTGCGTACGTGATCCTGCTCGTGCAGATGTTGTTTATTTCTTATTACAGCAGGGATCTTTCGGGGCAGGTTATTGTGTGTTCGGTGGTTGCTCTTTTCTTCGCCCATATTTTTGAAAATATAGGGATGCATATTCACTTGATGCCGATCACTGGTATTCCGCTCCCCTTGGTTTCTTATTCTGGCACATTTTTAGTGATGTGTATGTTTATGCTAGGGCTAGTCCAAAGTGTCTGGGTGCATAGAAACCATATACTTCCTGAAGATCAAACTAAGCCAGTGAAGCTCTCTCATCGTGGGCGATCACAAAATATAGGGAAACGCCGAGGAGAAGGCCGGACTAATCCGAATGAGGCGACTCAGCGTGGTGAAGCGATTTGAGGTATGTGAATTTAAAATGCTTAGTGTTGCATGTTGAGTGTTGAATTGTTGATTGGGCTGCGTAGCGTCTCGCCATGCGCCTCGATAAATTCATAGCCACTCATTCAGAAGCCTCTCGCACCTTGGCTAAAGCCGCTATTAAAAGTGGGCGTGCTCGGGTGAATGGTGTTGTTGTGAAAGATCAGGGGCTGAAGGTGAAACCAGAGGATGAGATCTTCGTCAACGGTCAGCTCATTTCGGCATCTGGTGAAACTTACATCGCTCTTTATAAACCTGAGGGCGTGCTTTCTTCCACAGGTGAGGAAGAAGAGGATGATACAGTGATCGATCTAGTAGATGGATTCACACACAAGGAACTCCATATTGCCGGCCGTTTGGATAAAGATACCACTGGGCTGGTACTTTTAACAAGTGATGGCAAATGGAGTCACCGTGTGACTTCGCCAAAGTTTGCCTGTGAAAAGGTATATCGCGTGAAATTAGCTGACCCTATAGATGAAGAGATCGTAGAAATTTTTGCTGAGGGCTTGATGTTACGCGGCGAGATTAAGGAGACTCTTCCCGCGAAACTTGAACTGTTAGGAGAGCGCGAAGGACGTCTTACTATCACTGAAGGAAAGTACCATCAAGTGAGGCGCATGTTTGGCGCAGTGGGAAATAAAGTAGTGGAGCTGGAGCGCGAGATGATCGGCTGTGTCACTCTTAGAGATCTCGAGCCAGGTGAGTTCTATGAGCTTGACCCTGAAGAAGTAGCGAGTTTCTTGAAATAGAGGGTTTCTCACACACCAGTTAGGTAGCCCTTCCCGGGCTTGTTACTATTGGGATATTGTTTCCCAGCGCTACGCACCGGGCTGTAATAGGTCAACCCTATGGGGCTTAGGTAGAGGGAACTCGATCTATCTGGGACCGCGCTTGGCCTTTTTTATGAAAAATGCCCTGCTAGGTTGTACTAACAGGGCATTATAAAGAGTGCCTTGTATTATGCTGAGGGCTACATCGCAATAGCGGCTAGGACTGCCTTTTGAGCATGTAGTCTGTTTTCAGCTTGTTGGAAAATGGTGTCAGAGTGGAGCTCTAAAATTTCTTCAGTGATTTCCTTACCGCGGTAGGCTGGAAGGCAATGAAGAACAATGTGGTCGTCAGCGGCTCCGCTAAGGAGTTCAGCATTCACTTGATAGGCTCCGAAAAGAGCTTCTTTTTCAGCTTGCCCTTCTTGACCCATGGAGAGCCAAACGTCGGTGTTAATGATGTCAGCACCTTTGATTGCTTCCGCAGGGTCAGTGGTGAGAGTCACATTTGGAGCGTTTACTTTGTCCATGAACTCTTGTGGAGGCATGCAGGACTCAGGAGCTGCTACGACGAGTTCGAAGCCAAGATACTTGGCTGCCCAGATCCACGAGCGTGACATATTGTTGTCACCGTCGCCAATGAAGACACATTTCTTACCTTCCCATGTGCCGAGCTTTTCTTTGACCGTGAGAAGGTCAGCGAGGATTTGGCATGGGTGCTCCTCATCAGTGAGAGCATTGATGGTGGGGATGTTCCCAAATTTAGAAAAATCAACGACATCTTGTTGGTCGAATGTGCGAATGATGCAACCGTGGATCATGCGGCCGAGTACACGTGCCGTGTCTTTAATTGGCTCGCCGCGACCGAGCTGAATATCATTGGAGGAAAGGAACATGATAGAGCCTCCAAGCTCACGCACGCCGACTTCAAATGAGACACGGGTACGGGTGGAGGACTTAGTGAAGATCATCGCCCAAGTCTGGCCAGCAAGTGGTTTGATGGTATGGTTACCTCGCTCAGTCTTGAGTTGGATTGCTGAGTCAATGAGTGCGTTAAGCTGGGTAGCGTCTAGCTCTTCAATGGAAAGTAAATGTTTCATATCGGGAAATCGGAGAAAGTGGGTAACAAAGCATAGCGTTTGTTAGCTGTCGACCTATAAATAGCTCTTACTGTGACAATAGGTTCACTTAATATCACGGGTTCGAAGTGATCGCTCGTGAGGTTCTATGTATCCGTTAGTTATGATTGGAGGCAGCTAGCTGCACAACAAAGAGTATGCGGATGAGGGAGCTAGACGATGTGTTCCACGATGGAGTCGACTAGGAGCATGCCTCTTTCAGTGAGGATCATCCGGTTGTTGTCGATGAGTGCCATGTCTTCGTCGATCACTGATTGTGCACGTTTCCGTTCATCGCTTGTTAGAATACTTAAATCTAAGCCGTCGAGGGTTCGGAGTTCGAGAGCAATGCGCTCGAGATGGAGATCGTCAGCATCGAGCTCTTCAATCTCTGTTTGCGCGTGACCGACATGATTGATTTGTTTGATGTAGTTGGCGGTGTCTGGAAGGTTTTTCCAGCGAGTTGTTCCCATGGTTGAGACTGCTGAGGGGCCAAGACCTAGGTAGTTTGCTCCGCTCCAATAGGATGCATTGTGGGTGGAGCGAGTTCCGCGCTTGGCGTAGTTGGAAGTCTCGTAATGTTCGAAACCTGCAGCGGTGAGAATCTGGTGGCCGGCAGTGAAGAATTTCGCGTTGGCTTCGGGGTCATCTAAGTATTCGCCTGCTGTTAGCTTATCGATGAAGGCTGTGTCTTCTTCGTAAGTGAGATTATATGCAGAAATGTGATCAGGTTTGAGGCTTACCGCGGTACGTAGTGTGTCTTTCCAACTTTCAAGTGATTGACCTGGAATAGAGAACATAAGGTCGATGTTGACTTCTGGAATCCCAGCTTCGCGAAGTAACGGGACCGCAGCCATCGCTTCTTCACGATTGTGCTCACGACCTAATGTCTTAAGAACGGTGTCATCGAATGACTGAATGCCTAATGAGATTCGTGTGATACCGAGTTCTTTGAAGAGTTGCGCTTTTTTAAGGTCGAAGGTGGCGGGGTTTGACTCGAAGGTAAGTTCTTTTATTTCTGAGAAATCGAAAATCTCGTGCAGGCCATCGAATAGAAGGCGCAAGTGGGTCGGCGAGAGCATGGAGGGGGTACCGCCTCCACAATAAAGAGTGGTGAGTTTGTTCTCGGCAGTCTTGTCCACGTGATGCCGAGCCTCTAACAATATAGCATCGATAAATGCGCGCATGTCGGTGTTGCCTGGAGTGTGCTTGTAAAAGGAGCAGTAGGGGCAGATGCGGTGGCAGAATGGTATGTGAATGTAGAGTTGCAAGGAATGTCGTGTGGTGAGTGGGTCGAGCTAGGTAAACGCGTACTGAAGTTGTGCCTATTTTTCTATTTCATCTCAGTTGTTACCAGCGTAGATAGAAGGCGTGCAGGATAAGACTGACTTAGGGAAAAAGGTGTTAAAAGGCGTGTCGCGTTCTTTCTATCTTAGTATTCGTCTTTTACCAAGGTTGATGCGTGAGCCTATCAGTCTTGGTTACTTATTAGCCCGTGCTTCTGACACGATTGCAGACACGGAGCAAGTCCCAGCTTCGCTACGTGAAGCTTGTTTAGTTAAATTTACTCTAGCGCTTAAAGATAAGAAGGAGAGAGCTGAGCTGCTTAAGATGATTTCTGATTCCTTCATCAGTTACCAAACGAATGAAAAAGAGCAGCGGTTGTTAAAAAGGCTGGGTGATGTTTTTTTGTGGTATGACATGACCAGCACCTGGGCGTGGGATGCAATAGCTGTCGTGCTTGAGCACATTTGCAAAGGTCAGTTACATGATATTCAGCATTTTGGAGTGGAGAAGAAGCATAAGATGGATTCGGCTCAGGCGCTGACTCTGTATTGCTACCAAGTAGCTGGCTGCGTGGGGGAGTTTTGGACTGAGGTGGGTTATGAATCTTATCACAGGTTTTCAACGATAGAAAAAGATGCGTTAAATGAGCTAGGGCGGCGTTATGGAATGGGGCTTCAGCTAGTGAATATTTTGCGAGACATCCCTGAGGATTATGCGAATGAACGATGCTACCTGCCAGTGTTAGATCATACTGATAAAGAGGAGATTATGCGGAATTCCAGAGAGTGGCGTGAAAAGGCACGGGAATATGTAACTTCTGGCTTCGAATATTCAGCTTCTCTCAAGCAAAAGCGTGCACGCATTGCGACCGTACTGCCAGCGATGCTCGCTGAGAAGACTCTCGATTTGCTCGATCATGCTGACTGGGAGTTACTTGAAAAGGGCGTGAAAATCGACCGTAAAACTGTCCGTTCCTGCTTGTGGAAGGCACTTCGATTTTAGCGGTTCATTCTAGTTACAGAATAGGGTGCTGATCTGTGAATAACTATGTCGCAAATATTACACAAGTTCGTATTGCACTCGGTGGGTATCTGCGAATAATGCCGACCTAAATTTCACCACCTAAAGATTTATGAGTAAAAGTGACTTCGGCCTTATTGGCCTAGCAGTAATGGGACAGAACCTCGTTCTCAATGTTGAGAGCCGTGGCTTCCAAGTTTCCGTCTACAACCGTACAACTTCCGTAACTGACGCGTTTATCGCAGCTAACCCTGGTAAAAACCTCGTTGGTGCACAGACCCTCGAAGACTTCGTTCAGAGTCTCGCCGTTCCACGTAAAATCCAGATCATGGTGAAGGCCGGCGGTCCTGTTGACGCAGTGATCGAGTCCCTCATCCCACTTCTGGATCAAGACGATATCATCATTGACGGTGGTAACACTCTGTACACAGATACAGAGCGTCGTGAGAAGTATCTCTCTGAGAAGGGTTTCCGTTTCATCGGTGCTGGTGTTTCCGGCGGCGAAGAAGGAGCTCTCAAAGGCCCATCCATCATGCCTGGTGGCCCAGCGAGCACATGGGCTGTAATGCAGCCGATCTTCGAGTCCATCTCCGCAAAGGTTGATGGTGTTCCTTGTGTGACACACATCGGTGAAGGTGGCGCAGGTCACTTTGTGAAGATGGTGCACAACGGTATCGAGTACGGCGACATGCAGCTTATCTGTGAAGCGTACAATATCTTCAAGGCAGCTGGCTTCTCTAACGAAGAGCAAGCAGCAATCTTTGCTGACTGGAATGAAGGAGACCTAGAGTCTTACCTCATCGAAATCACAGCAAACATCTTCAAGCAAAAGGATGCTGAGACAGGTAAGGACATTGTTGACCTCATCGTTGACAAGGCTGGTCAAAAGGGAACTGGCCGCTGGACAGTAATGGGCTCAGTCGAGCAGGCTGTACCATTCTCCACGATCGCTGGTTCTGTTGAAGCACGTATCCTTTCCTCAATGCGCGATCAGCGCAAGGTGGCGTCTGGCATCCTTCAGGGGCCTGATAACTGGAACTTCGACCTCGGGTCACTTAGTAAGGAAGAACTCGTGAAGAAGGTGCGCAATGCGCTCTACGCTTCTAAGATCGTTTCTTATGCTCAGGGCCTCGACCTCATCGCTAAGGTTGGTCGTGAGAAGAACTGGGGCCTCGACCTCGGGGCTATCGCTCGTATCTGGCGCGGTGGTTGTATCATCCGTGCTCGCTTCCTCAACCGTATCACTGAAGCGTACGAGACTGATGCTAGCCTCACGAACTTGATGCTTGCTCCATTCTTCACTGAGATCCTTAACTCTGGTCAGCAAGACTGGCGTGAAGTGGTAGCTCTTGCTGCTACTAACGGAATTCCCGTGCCATCATTCGGTGGTTCACTCAGCTACTACGATGCCTACCGTGCAGAGCGCGTTCCTGCGAACCTACTTCAGGCGCAACGCGACTTCTTCGGTGCTCACACATACGAGCGCATTGACAAGCCAGAAGGTGAGTTCTTCCACACGGAAGACTGGCCTGAGCTTATTGATTAATTCTGCTTAGCAAATAAATTTATAATGGCGGAGTCTTTAGTTAGACTCCGCCATTTTTGTTTTGCACAATACAATATATTCTGTGCAAGATTCGGCTATGGAACAGGTGACTAGTGCCGAGTATACAGTGTTTGAGAGGGCGTATGCGTATTTTAATACGGAGCTTTTTGAGGGTGAGTTACCTGGGGTGTTGATTACGCTGCAACGCAAGTCGCACAATGTGGGGATGTACCGGCAGGGTAGCTTCAAAGACCGGAAGAACCAATCTGAGGTTGATGAGATTGCGATCAATCCGGATGCTTATATGAGCTTACAGGATGTCGAAATCTGGCAGGCATTGGTGCATGAAATGTGTCACCAATGGCAGTTTCATTTTGGGAAGCCATCACGGAAGAGTTACCACAATAAGGAATGGGCTAACAAGATGGAAGCTGTTGGCCTTATTCCATCGTCCACAGGATATGCTGGAGGGAGTAAGGTAGGGCAGACGATGTATGACTATGTCGATAATGAAGGGAAATTCATCGAATGTGTTAGGGAGCTGCGCAAGCTTGGGATTGTTGTGCAACTGGAGTCTAGCAATGTGGAGAGTCGAGTGAGCCGCAGTGCTGAGGCACTGGAACAAGAAACTCTGTTGCGACAAGCTGGAGTGAAAAAGAATCGGTCTAACCGAATGAAATATTCGTGCCCATCATGTTCGATGAACGTCTGGGGTAAGCCTGAGCTCCATATTATTTGTGGAGCTTGCCAGCAACGGCTCGAGCTAGTGTAAACCTGTATTCGCTGGGTATATAAGCTTGGCTTACAGCCAAATGTTAGAATGCGCGGCTGACCTATGGTTTGCACATTTGCTTCACCATAGGCTGTTATGAATTTCGGCTTCACTGAAATGTGAGATGGATAGTTTTGATAGGTCTATCCATTACGCCGATATTGCTTCGGGCGTGACGCTGAAATGTGATTTGGGCGGATTTCGCTGGTCAGGCAGGCTGGTGTAAGGCTTCGCTGAAATACATCTAGGCTCGGCTTGAAGTAAAATATAAAAGCGCTTCGAATTCTCGAAGCGCTTTGTTTTTTGAAAGTATATGTGAAGTCGTGAGACTTACATCTTACATGTTAGGAAGCTCGATGAAGCCTTCTAGCTTGCGGATACGGGTAGGGTGGCGCATCTTACGAAGCGCTTTGGCTTCGATCTGACGAATACGCTCACGAGTCACCTGGAACTGGCGGCCTACTTCTTCAAGTGTGCGGCTGTATCCATCCTTGAGGCCGAAGCGCTGCTCGAGAACTTCACGCTCACGTTCGGTGAGTGTGTCTAGAACATCGATGATCTTCTCCTTAAGCATTGCGAATCCAGCTTCTTCCATTGGGTTTTCTGCCGCCTTATCTTCGATGAAGTCACCGAAGGATGTGTCGTCAGAATCTCCAACTGGAGCTTGAAGTGAGATTGGCTGCTGAGCCATCTTGAGGACGGCGCGAACACGCTCAACAGGAAGGTGAATTTCTTCAGCGATTTCGTCTGGAGTTGGTTCACGACCGTATTCCTGTACAAGCTGCTTCTGCACGCGCATGAGCTTGTTGATCGTTTCGATCATGTGTACTGGGATACGGATAGTACGAGCCTGATCTGCAATCGAGCGGGTGATCGCTTGGCGAATCCACCAAGTAGCATAAGTAGAGAATTTGTAACCACGGCGGTACTCGAATTTCTCAACAGCTTTCATGAGACCCATGTTGCCTTCTTGAATAAGGTCGAGGAAGGAGAGTCCACGGTTGGTGTACTTCTTAGCGATGGAGATTACGAGACGAAGGTTTGCTTCGACCATTTCTGTTTTCGCTTTGTACGCCATCTTCATCCAGTAACGAAGTTGCTTATTGTTCTCTGTAAACCCTTCAGTATTGAACCAAGCGTGTTGCTGGGCTTCACGGATCTTTGTCTCGAACTCTTTTTCGTCAGGGTGACTTTGTAGCTTACGAGTGTATTTCCAGAATGTCTTCTGGTACTCTTCTACTTCCTCACAGAAGTCTTCCACGACTTTCTGCTTATAATAGAAGCGCTGATAAATCTTAGTGATGATGGCGAGCTGCTTTTCCAGTTCTGCTTGGAGCTTAGCCACACCACGTGGATTCTTCGCATTGAGTTTACGGAAAATACCGTCAGTTTCTTCGTGGCACTGGCGGAGTTGATCACAAAGTTTCGGAAGAGTCTTCATGTAGCGCTCACGTGACTCGATCTTTTTATCGAGAATCACACGGTCGAAACGCTCCTTACCGCGCATCAGCTTATCAGCGAGTTCAAGGTATGACTCAGTTACGAAGCCGAACTTGTGAAGGTACTGTTGTACCGTAAGTTCAGCGTCTTCGATGCGCTTGGAAATTTCAACTTCTTGCTCACGGGTGAGAAGAGGAACTTGACCCATCTGCTTGAGATACATGCGGACTGGATCATCAAGAATGTCGAGTTTCTGCTCAGTCTTCGGTTCATCCTCTGAATCACCTTCACGCTTTTTGTCGCGGTAGCGGTCTACTTCAGAAGCATCGATGATATCGAACTCCATGGAGCGAAGGCGCTCAAGAATCGCCTCTACGTCAGCAGGCTCAACGAGATCGTTCGGTAAGATCTCATTGATGTCATCGTAGGTGAGGTACTCTTGTTCCTTAGCCAGTTTAATAAGTTCACGTACTTTTTCCTGAATTTCAGGAGTATCGATACGGTTCTTAGGAGCCTTTTTAGCACGCTTAGCTTTGACCTCAGCTTCAGCATCGAGAAGTGCTTGTAGCTTGGATTTAGGCTCTTTTGTGGCTTTTTTTGCAGCAGTTTTCTTAGGGGCTGCCTTCTTAGCCGCAGATTTTTTAACAGCGGTCTTCTTTGCAGAAGTTTTCTTAGCAGCAGTTTTAGCTGCTGCAGTTTTAGTCGCCGCAACTTTTTTAGCTGCAGTTTTTGTTGCGGTTGTCTTCGCTACTTTCTTAGATGCCATAGTTAGCTATTGGTGAGCTGGATGGAGTGACATGTGCACAAGTCACCCGTGGAAATTGTCAACACGCATATGCGTGAGATGAGGTACGAAACTTCAGTCACTCATAGGCATTCGTCAAGGTATTTCGTGCGCCCGTGGATGATGGGCGCGTTAACCTTTCAGAAGCTAAACCCTCATCTGCTAAGGTGAGGGGATTTTATTTATTCATAGAGTTCTCATAATCAGTTCTCTATGATGATTGAGGTAGTTAACCTCTACTCCCTGACTCGCTCGAGACGAGCTCCTAGAGTAAGAAGTTTTTCATCAATGTGCTCATAGCCACGATCGATGTGGTAGAGGCGGTTGATTTCAGTGGAGCCTTCTGCAGTGAGTGCAGAAAGCACTAGTGCAGCAGAGGCGCGGAGGTCAGAAGCCATGACTGGTGCAGCGGAGAGTTTCTCCACGCCTTCGATGACTGCGGTACCATTGTCGACTTTGATGTTGGCTCCCATACGCGACATTTCAGCACAGTGCATGAAGCGCTGTGGGAAAATGGTGTCTTCGATTACTGAAATCCCTTTGGTGACAGCAAAGAGTGAGGAGAACTGTGCCTGCATGTCTGTCGGGAAGCCGGGGTGAGGAGCTGTAATGATTTTTGCTCCTTGCGGGTGCTTTCCTGGTGCGACAGTGACTGAGGTTCCAGCGTCGTTGAATTGGACTTGGTGACCCGCCTCTATCAGTTTCTCAGTGACAGGGACGAGGTGTTCTTTGCATATGCGGTGGAGGGTAATTCCCTCTTCTCCTGCAGCCATGGCTCCGGCAACCATGAAGGTTCCGGCTTCGATGCGGTCTGGGATGATGGTGTGCTCGGTTCCATGAAGTTTTTCTACGCCTTCAATCGTAATGCGGCTGGTGCCTGCGCCTGAGATCTTAGCGCCCATGCCGATAAGGAAGTTTGCGAGATCAACTACTTCTGGCTCAGCAGCGGCAGATTCAATAACGGTGGTTCCTTTTGCTAGTACTGCAGCCATCATGAGGTTGTCAGTACCGAGAACTGTGGGGCCGTTTTTGCCGCGGAGATCTACTTCTGCACCGGTGAGGCCATTGGGAGTGGTCATGTCCATGTTACCGCCTTCCATGTCGATCTCGGTGCCAATGGCTTTGAGGCCTTTGAGGTGAAGATCGACTGGGCGATCACCAATCACGCAACCACCAGGGAGTGAAACGCGAGCCTTACCAAGTCGCGCTAAGAGTGGCCCCATAACGCAGATGGAGGCACGCATTTTACGCACAAGTTCGTAGGGGGCATCGTGGGTGATATTCGCGGAGTTGACACGCACTGTTCCGCTTGAGCGTTCAACCTCGGCTCCAAGAGCAGAGAGAATCTGAATCATGTAGTTCGTGTCAGATACGTCTGGCACGCGTCGGATTATGACATCTTCTTCGGTGAGAAGGGCTGCAGCTAGAATAGGAAGGGAGGCATTCTTGGCGCCTGAGATGTTAACTGAACCACTAAGTTTGTGGCCGCCGTGTACGATGAGTTTATCCATTTCTGTGTAAAGGTTTAGAGAAAGTTTGTTAGTGTGCTGTCCAGCGTGCAGTAGGGAAACGGTAAATGCCGGATAGGTCTGGTAGGGTTTTAATGTCGGTGAAGCCAGCCTTGGCTAGAAGTTGTTCGACTTCTAGATGCTGATGGATACCGATTTCGAGGGCGATTTGCGCATCGTTCTCGAGGTGGGAGGGGCATTGTTGGATGAATTCGCGGATGATGTCCAGCCCGTCTTCACCGGAGAAAAGAGCGAGGTCAGGGTCATATTCGAGTTCAGCTGCAAGGCTAGGGCGTTCGCGCTCAGGTACGTAGGGGAGATTGGCGACGATGAGATCGAAGCGTTGGTCTGCGAGTTCGCTGAAAAGATTGGTGCGCGTACTTGTCGTGTTTTCGACTCCAAGTGCTGTGGTGTTTTTCGCGGCAAGTTCTAGAGCTTCTTCAGAGGTGTCTGCGAGTGTGACCTGAGTTTGAGCTCCATATTCTAGTGCTAGAGTGAGAGCGATCACTCCAGATCCGGTGCCCATATCTAAGATTTTCTGAGGTGCATCTGGACGCAATTGCTTAAGAACGATCTCGCAAAGCTCTTCAGTTTCAGGTCTTGGGATGAGCGCGCGTGAATCGGTGTAGAACTCGCGTAGGTAGAACTCGACGGTTCCGAGGATATGCTGCAGAGGTTCACGGTTGCCGCGACGTTTAAGCATTTCGCGAAGCGGCTCTAGAGCCTCCTCGGTCATCGGTTCGTCGAAGCGGGTATAAAGCTGGATTTTTGAGCACTCTAATTGATGGCAGACGAGTAGCTGCATGTTTCGGCGTGCGTCTTCCACGCCTTTTTTCTCTAGCCACTGGGTGCCAGAGTCGAGTGTCTCAAGAATTGTTTTCAAATGCGGTGTGACGCTAGTGTTTGATTACTCAAGGCCGGCATCTGCGAGACGGTGCTCCATCTCAGCTTTCATGAGGTTGTCGGTAAACTCGTTGATCGATCCTGACAAAATTCCTTCAATATTATGAGAAGTGTGTCCAATGCGGTGATCGGTCACGCGAGATTGCGGGAAATTGTAAGTGCGGATTTTTTCTGATCTATCACCCGAGCCGATGAGTGACTTACGCTGAGCTGAGTATTTTTCAGCCTCTTCGCGCACTTTGGCTTCGAAAAGTTTGGCTCTCAGGATTTGGAGACCTAGCTCACGGTTCTGAGTCTGGCTTCGTCCGTCCTGACATTTGACTTGGAGTCCAGTAGGAAGGTGAGTGATTTGTACACAGGAGTCAGTTGTGTTGACGTGCTGTCCGCCTGAGCCGCCTGAGCGTGTGGCTTGGATATGAAGGTCTTCTTTCTTGATTACTAAGTCTACTTCATCAGCTTCTGGCAGTACTGCTACTGTGCAGGTGGAGGTGTGGATACGGCCTTGTGTCTCGGTTGCAGGCACGCGCTGTACACGGTGCACGCCAGATTCGTATTTGAGGTAGCGGAATACTTCCTCGCCAGAGACTTTAAGAATGACTTCTTTGAAGCCGCCCACTTCTGAAGGAGAGGACTCGAGGTGTTCTACTTTCCAACCACGGCTATCTGAGTGGCGTTCATACATGCGCATGAGTTCACCAGCGAAGAGGGATGCTTCATCGCCGCCAGCACCTGCGCGGATCTCGATAAGGGCATCGCGGTCTTCTGTTTCGTCACGTGGGAGGAGTGCGTATTGTACTTTTTCAGAAAGGTCTTCGATGGTTTCCTTGAGCTCTGGGATTTCCATTTCGGCGAGTTCGACAATCTCTGGATCGTCTTCTTTCGCGAGCTCTTGGTTCTCTGCTAGGTTTGTACGCGCGCTTGCGAGAGTATCCCACATTTCTAGGAGTTCTTTTAGACGACGATGCTCTCGCATGATCTCAGAGGCTTTCTTCTGATCGGAGAAAAGGTCTGGGTCAGTGATGAGTGTTTCTACTTCGGCGAAGCGTTCGCGTCGTTTCTCGATAAGAGAGGCGTAATCCATGGCGGGGAGAGTCTATTCAGAATACAGGAGGTGCAAGTTTTTTTCTAGATGGTTTGAGGAAAACAGACGTCATGACAATAAAAGAGTGAATCCAGTATGAGCTAAGCATTAAAAGTAGGATGCACGCGATATATCACCGCTACTATTTCAGCTGCTGCTTATCGGTATAGATGTCATCCTCTGTCCAGAGTGTTTGGTCTGGTCCTGCTGAGCGGATTTCCATATTTTGGCCTGAGAGGGCATGAAAGAAATAGGGGGTTCCCCATTGGTCTACCAACTCGTTGCCACGGAGGGCTGAGCTGTCACTGGCGATGAAAACGATCTTTTTCGGGTTCATTCCTAATAACTGTTCGGTGATTTCGAAGTTTTCTACACCCACGGGATTTTCTTGATAGGCGAAGCGGTAATGTTTCAGCAGCTGTTTAATCACAGATAGAGAATGCCTAGGTGATGGACTATCGGTAAAGGTGCGGCTGGTGGTGAGTGCTGGGGTATACTGGACTTTTCCATTAGGAAGGCGGCTGAGGCGTGGGTCGGGCTTAGGTGAAGGAGTGGCTTCTGAACTCTGGGTTATGCGGCTATCCGTCATGGTTGATGTAGCCTGGGGAGCATCGCTGCTCTTGTTCACATTTTTTACTCTGTCGACCGTAATCAGGCTGGTGAGAAGCAGGATGAGGACTGTGAGTATTACCCAAGTTTTTTTCATTTAGCGTAATTTCTATCGTTCGACAGTGTCTTATAAGAACCCGAGGTTCACATCGCCAGAGAAGGGGTCTTGGAAGCGGTACAAGTTTGGGAAAATAGTGGCCATTTCTGAACTGCCAATAGGTACACCAAACCAGTTGGCTAACACCGATGAAAATTGGTCGACGGAGGTTGTTGGTATCCAGCGCCCGCGAGAGCCATTAGGTACATCATTGAAGCCACCGATAGAGAGTTCAGGGAAATTGCCATAGAGTTCTCCTCCGTTGACTGCGCCACCAAACACGAACGCGTGGGAGCCCCATGCGTGATCTGTCCCTGCCGATGCTGAGTCTGCCCCATTCGGTGTCCAAGTCCGGTTAAAATCGGATGCTTGGAAGGTGGTCACTTTGTCATAACTGAAGTCGGCATCTTTCAAATCGAGCTCTTTCATTGAGGCATTGAATGCTCCAATGGCTTGATCAAGTTGAGTGAGTAGTTCGGGCAGGTCGTTATTGATATCTTGGTGGTTGTCGAATCCACCGAGGTCGACGAAGAAGATTTGGCGGTTATTGCCTAAGCACTCCCGTCCAGTGATTAGCCGGGCGATGGCTTTAAATTCCTCAGCGATACCGCTATCAGCTTCATAATTTGCGAAAATGGTGTCGTAATCGATGCCAAGTTCCTGTTCGACTTGGATGGCTTCTAAGATGATTGCCTCGTTCTCACGTGCGCTGCGAACGACTTCGCTATAACCTTCTTCTAGGATGTGAGCGTGGCTGTATTGCATGATGCGCTCGAGAGCTTTGAGCCTTTCACCGGTGGAGCTCGACCTGTAGCTGCCATCAGTATTGAGAGCATTGCTGTAATTTGTGCCGAAGCTAGTGAGGCTGATTGCGCCGGTAGAAGTGACCGAGTACTGGGAGGTCCCTGCGCTGCCATTCAAGAACTGGTTGTTTCCAGCCGCAGTGATGAGCATGGAGGTTTGGCTCTGGAGGTTCCATGTGTCGTTGTAGAGGTCGGCCACTCTAGCGCCCCAGCCTGAAGTGTAGGGCTTATCGGCAATGGAAGACATCCACTGAGTGACTTGGTCAGAGTGGGAGAAAAGTTGCTTGGGCAGGCTGCTAGTACTGTAGGAATTTTGGTTGGTCGGTTCTGCCAGGGTTCCCACATTACAGACAAAACTAGCTTCACTGCTGTTGAACATGGTGGCTAGATTGGTGAGTGAGGGATGGAGTCCAAAGCTTTCCCCGCTAGGAACGGTGATTGGCTTTGTTGTATCTTGTCCGCTTGGGTTATAGATTGGGTGCACGATACCGTTGGGGATGGCCACGGCTGCGCGATCTGCTGCGTAGGTGGCGGCTTGAGGGTTTGATCCAACCGGTATGAGAACGTTGTTCATGTCACAGCCGCCACGTAGAAAGACGCAAATTAGAGCCTTGTAGTCATTTCCCACGAGGGTGGCACCGCCGAGACTGCTAGCTGAGGCTGAGTTGATGAGTGAGAGCTGGGCAATAGTATTAACGAGTGGGCCAATGCTCATGGCTCCACAAGTGCCAGCCTTGAGGAAGTCGCGACGTGAGAGATTTCCGAGATTTTTAGGCATAGTCGTTGTTATTTTTTAATTTGGTACTCGGGAGTGAAAGTGAGAAGATAGAGCGCATCGGAGAGCTTATTGAGTCTCTCTGATTCATCATTGGAGGAATCGTAGGGATCTCCGTATCCGTTAGTGATCGCATCGATGATCAGCTCGCGTGGGTTTTTGAGCCAATCATCAAGCCCATGGATGTTAGGGTCGTCATCATCAGAGGAGTCGTATGGGTAGCGTATTTTGAAGAGACCATTGGTCAGGCGTAAGTCGAGTGCATCAAGAAGCGCTTCATCAGCAAGTGACTCACTGCTGCGCCCGCGGGAGACTTTGCGGATCTGGCTGCGCGTGCCGTAAGCTGCACTCATGAGTGTCATGACATTGGCAGAGTTAGAAGCTAATGTTTCACGCACCATGAGACCCGCTTTCGTCCAAGCGTTCGTTTCGACTAGGCTGTCAATGCGAGCGATAATCTCACCATCACCATCGAGCCATTGGTAGGCAAAGTGGAATTCGTCATTGCTGCTCCAAATATCATTGCCGGAGGCTTGGATAGTCATTGCATCAATGGCTGTTATGCTGGTCGAACCTGTGGCTGATACGGAGCCGATGTCTCTGGATTCCCAGTCGCTCACGCCACCGCTGAGGCTGATATTGCTGAACTGAGCTGTGGTGAGTATTCCGTCGTCATGACTAGTGACTGCGAGCCCAATGTAGGCTTCAGAAGCCATGGGGAGTACTTGGGTCGAGATGGTTTCCCATGTTACGCCATCGCTCGAGTCGCTGGAGATGAAGGTGTCGCCAATACGTTGGAGTCGGAGCCAATAGGGAGCGGGGACGTTAGAGGTTCCTGTGGTCGATTCGGTGGTGCCGTCGGCAATGGTGGTGCGAGTATCAGCGGGTTCAGTTGCAGGATAGAACGCATCAGCTAATGCTTGTCTGGAGAGCTTTTGGGCATCATTGCTGACAGCTTCAGCAACGCCACCAAAAGCGGCGATTTGGTTCGCATCTGTGCCTCCTAATTCGTCGCCAAATGGTCCGTTCGTGGAGCGGATGATGTCCTCAAAGTAGTTGATGTTGCGAATGATGTCAGGCTCGTTTGCGAGTTGCATTTCTGGGGCGACCAGCTCGGTATTATTGATGACACCACTCGGTGAATAGTCGGGTAGGTAGTAGTTAAATACGGTGACTTGGCTGAAGGGGTCCATCTGTAGGCCCCGTGAGCCTGAAGTGATTGCGCTTTGAGGCATGAACCGGACATTGCGTGTATGGTTATCGAGCTGATTCGCTGCGTAGCCGAAGGTATCTAGATAGAGCTCCGGGTTACTGAAGTCGCCAGGCGCCTCATCGTATGGCGCTGCATTGGCTGGGTTAGTTAGAGGAGTGTGGGTATGTGCTTCTAGCGAGCGGAGTAGTTGGATGTAGCCCTCGAGTGGTGATTTTTTTAGACCGAAGGTGGTTTGGTTGATATCGAGTTGGCGCGCTTCGGGGTCGAGTAAAATAGCGCGGATAGTGAGGCCTAGATCGCCTTCGCTTTCTTTAAAGACTGATGCAACACGGTGCAGGTAGTCAGTTGAGGGATTTGAAGTAGTGAAACGCTGTATAAGACGGCGGGAGATGAACGCAGGTGTGCTGACGTGACTATTGGTCATGTCAAAATCAGGCTGGCCGTCATCGGGTTTTCCGGCGAGCCAGTCGATGGCTGCTTCGATGTCGGCAATGCCGCGTTGAGTGAGGTCTGCGATGGAGGTGTTGTCGATGGTCGTTCCAGCAAAGGATTTAGTTCCAGGGCTGTGATACTCGCCAAACATCTTCATCGGGTAGAGGTACGCGAGTCCTAACACTCCATAGGATCCTTGGGAGGCATCGAAATCTGCATTGTCTTCTGTGAATGGGACTCCGCCCCATGAGTCGTTGTATCCATTATGGCGGCTAAAACTTTGGCCAGTGAGGATTTTAGCAAACTCGCGGATGTCATCATTCGTGTAGCTTGCTTGTGGGAGGCCTTCTGAGCTGAGCTTAAGGCTACCATCTGGCCAAGTTTCAAAGAGCCCAATTGAGAAAAGCTGCATGTTTTCACGGGCGAGGTTTTCATCTGGGTAGGCGTCGTAGAATCCGTCACCATCGAAATCGATTGCTTTTTGGTTTTGCAGGCTTGAGAGCCATTTGCCCATCAATGGGCTCCAATTCACGTAGCCGAGGACATCACGGTAATGTTCAAAGGCGTATGTGTTGAGCATGTCTTGGTAGTTCGCACTCCCGTAGGGGGTGTCTCGTATCGAGGATAGCGAGTCACTGACGACGACGATTTGCTGCAGAGCATAGCCCATCTTTTGGCGTAGTTGATCGTGGGCATTGATCATGAGTTGCCAATGCGCCTGTCTGCGCTGAACGTAGTTTGGTTCAGCACGAAGGTCGTTCGTGTTCGCCAGATTAAAATCATCACGGTCGACTGGATAGACGTCATCGAGGTGCCAATATTCAGGGTTTGCGTTATCTCGGTTGATGCTCGGCCAGCTGGTTGGTTTAGCTGGAGTGGTCGACTCGCCATCAGTTGGGTTGAGCGTACTGTCGAAGAGGTTCGCCAAGGTCATGAATTGGTAATGTGAGGCGAGTGTGTATTCGAGCAGGTAGGTCTGGTCGGTGTCGGAAGTTTGTACATCGATCCAGTCGGCGAAGGCATCATTGCGGTGGTAGTCTGGGTCGCTCAAGCGTTCTTGCTCGATCACCTGAATGAGCGCATCAACTTCGGCGTCGGTTGCTCCGAATGTTGCTTGGTTGAGAAAGCGGCGCACTTCTACTTCAAGTAATTGGTCGGCCAGCTGCGGGTACACGGCTGAACCAGGCTGCGCTGCAGGTGTCGGATCAGCAGGTTCTTCGGCACTGCCACCCGATAGACCTAGGAATGACCAAATTTCGCCAGCTGGGTTATCGACGGTGTGGATGTTCAGGTAGAGAGGAGTTTCGCTATTTTGAGAGAAAAGCGAGTCGATGATGGTTTGTTTGGAAGCCGCTCCGCCAGCGGTGGGGACAGCTCCTGAAGACTCTCTAATGTCCCAAGGGTAGCTGGTGAGTGGGCCATTCAGTGGGTCACTCTCGGCATCACCTGGGGTTTCAGTAATTTCGTAGATGATCGGGCCCGGGTTCGGGCCGCTGGTTGACTTATGTAGGTGAGAGTCTTGTTGGGCAGATGTGAGCCCTGAGAATTCGTTCCAGATACGTAGTTCGGTGCGAGGGCCGTTGAGAGTAGCCGTGAGATATCCCGAGCCACTGGTGGTGATGACTGCTGCACCATCTTGGCTGAAAGTGCCAGTGAATATGGTGAGGTTGTCCGGGTTGTCTGGGAGGTCAAAGAGCTGAATAGAAGCTCCGTTGAGTGCTTCTGAGGTGGTGTAGCTGTCATCTGTGGCGGGCGCGACAGCAAGGTTGAGAGTCTCTGGGTATTCGTTGATAGCGTCATTGACGGCGACGACTGTCAGGACCTTTTGCATTTCACCGAAGGCGAAGCTCACGGAGTCAGTGATTGTGTTACCATCTTGGTCAATGAGTTGGTAATCCTCTAGTTCGACGACTTCGTCTCCCGCGCTGCCAATCAGGCTACAGCAGGTGCCGTCACACACGGTTTCGACACTACCAGTAGTTTCCAGCGGTGTGATGCAAAGTTGCACTGTTAGAGGAGTGAGCGAACCTGTGCGTGTGAGAATGACTTCACCATTGTCAGCTATCGTATTCGGGTGGTTGCTTTCAAAGGCAGCAACGTCACTAGCTTGGAGTGAGACTTCAGGTTGATCTTGGGAATTGTTAATCAGAGTGGTGAGTGTGTCACCATCGGGTGTGCCATTGGTCGTTTCAGCATCGAAGAAGAGCATGTTGTAGTTGGCTCCCAGAAGGATCTCTTCCCAATCGGGGATACCATCGCCGTCTTGATCTGATTCTTCGATAGCGAGTTTAAAGAAATGCGAGGATTCGGCATCTCCGAAGTCGAAATTGTTCGGAGTGAGGTAGCCTTTGCCAGTGATGAGGCCTCCAGTGAAGAGCCAGTCATCGAAGGCGATGTTTGGGGTGTTTGGGTAGGGGATTCGCAGAGTACTGAGAGCTTCCACCACGCCAGGGCCATCGCGGAAGGCTAGCCCAGTGGCTGAGCCAATAAGTTTTCCTTCTGGGGCGCTGACATAAATGTCAAAAGTGTCTGCCTGAGTTGTCTGGCTGCCAGTCGGAGTGTTGTAGCTGAATCCATCGCTTGAGAGTGTCGTTACGATTTCGATTCGGTAACTCTTATCGAATTCGATCTCGATCTCTGTGTCGTTGCCACCGGAGCCGCCCGCCCGCACGACAGCAATTGTCCCTGAGGAATTATCTTCAATGTCGATACGTGGGCCTTCTTGGCTATTGTTTGAGCCATTTTGGAAAAAGAGGTAGGTGTCTTGTTCACCCGCGCTCATGTTAAATAGCCAGGTGGCGTAGAGGTGGTCGTGGCCGCCTGGGCTGAAGTGGAGCCGTTCCTCGGAACTGGTTCCTAGATCGGCAGTGACGCGCTCGGCATTTCCACTCAGGCCTGAGATGTTGGTTTCGATACCTGCACTGTTTGCCCAGAGCTGTCCGGTCTGGCCGGCAGTATCGTAATCATGTTCTAAGAAAATGGAGTCGTCTCTGGTTTCACTGAGGAATGGCAGCTTCGCCAATGCGCTACGTTCGATCGCTTGAATACCCTCAATGCCGGGGCCACTCCATGCAAGTTGGACATGTTGGCCGGCAACGGCAGCCACATAGCGCAGGTCGAGAAAGTAAGGGGAGTCAGCGGTAAGGCTGAGTGCCGATGATTGCTGGCTGGGGTAGAGCCCCCATTGGTTGGGCTCAATGTCTGACTGGCTCTCCAGGATTTCGGCAATTTTGACAGGGACAGCGTCTTCAGCTGGCATATTGAAATACAGTTCAGCTGGACCGCCTGACGACAGGTAGATCGTGTAGTCGCCAGTTTGAGGTGGGGTGATAAAGGTAGTGAGGCGCCCACCGTAGCCACTTGCCTGAAATTGTGGGGCTGCTAGTGAAGTAGTGCTGATGCTTCCGTCTGGTGGACTAGGGAACTGAGCTTGAGAATAGAGGTCGTCGATAGCCGGGCCGGGTAGGTCGGCCCAAAAGTCGATACGGATGGGGCTAATGCTATAGGATATGCCGTCGGGGTTGATGAGTAGTGAGCGCTCATTGCCATCACCTAGCCAGCTATTGATTGAGTTGAATCCACTGAGGTTAGTGGAATGGGAAAGGGTGTAGACCTTTCCCTCAATGGTTTTGAATGCGAGTTCTACTTCATCGCTGTCTCGAGCAACAACGAGAGGCTTGATCTGAGGGTGGTCGCTATTGTCGAATGGGTCGGTACCCGCGATGCACTCGTCGATGTTTTTGAAACCATCGCCATCATCATCGTCGAGTAGCTCTAGAGTACTGGCATTGTAAAATTGTTCCCAAACATCACTGAGGCCATTGTCGTTGGTATCGACGGCTAGCGCATTGCAGAAGAGGAGTATAAAAGTGCTGGGCAGCAGCGCCGGGAGAAAAGCTGTGGAGGAATGCACCGCACATCTTTTGATGTGAGCGTTCATTCGGGATAACATAGCGTCAGCTAAGATGAGGCCAAGAATATTCTACCAGTGTGGCGAAATTCGTGCTGATTCATTCACTAGTCACTGGTGCTGTCTGGGCCCCTGAAGTACCATTTGAAGGTGCTTAGCTGGCCATCGAAAACTGTTTCAGCTGAAAATACAGAGCTCTATTTAGCGGTGAGAGTGCTGAATTAGGTGGAGGCTTGTGCTTTATTTAGGAAGGCTTGGATGTAGTCCACATTGGCGTCCTCTTGTCTGACGCCGAGGTGGATTTGTTTGTGCACGCCTTTCTTGCCGAGTTTCACCGGGAAGATCGCGTAGCGCTCGGCGTATTCGTTGACGAGCCAACGCGGGAGGGAAGTCACGCCGCGTCCGCAGGCAACCATTTGAATCATGATCTCGGTGGTTTCGATGATTTTCTGGTATTTGACGGTTCTGCCGACAGGGGTGAGGAAGTTGGAAAAAATGTCTAAGCGGTCTGAGCAGACAGGGTAGGTGAAGAGAGTTTCTTCGCTCAGTTCTTCCGGTTCCACAAATTTATGGTTTTTCAGTGGGTGGTTTTCACTGACCACGAGGACTTGTTCGTAATCGAATACCGGGATGAAGGTGAGTTCAGGTTTCCTCACCGGGTCCGGCGTGACGATGATATCAATCTCATGGGTGAGCAGAGCTTCGATCCCGGCGAACTGGAATTTCTGAATGACATCGAGGTCGACCGATGGCCAATCCTGTAGGTAGGTGTTGGTCATTTTCTGCAGCCATTGGTAGCAGGGGTGGCATTCCATCCCGATTTTTAAGACTCCGCGCTCGCCTTTACTGAACTGGATGAGCTGGTTTTCGGTGCGCACAAATTGTGGGATGAGGCGGCGCGCTGTATTGAGCAAGTGCTGGCCAGCCTGAGTCGGTACGAGCTGTCGGCCTTTTCTCTGCCAGAGTTTTACGCCCAATTGGTCCTCGAGTTTCGACATGCTGTGGCTGAGCGCAGACTGCGTGAGGTGCAGCGATTCTGCGGCCGCAGTCATGCTTCCTTCTTGCTGCACAGCGAGAATGATTTCGAGATGGATTCGTTCTAAATAGTTCATCGGCTCTTTGGTTTAATCCATGAGCATTGCTCATCGATTGATGATTAATGACCATTTTTGTTCATAGATCAACTCTGATACGGTCCCAATCATGCAAACGAAACAGATCGCAGCGCCAGTAAGTGAATCCCAATCACCAGTGAGTGCGGGCTTCACCTATTCTATCAAGAGCATTCGCTTTGATGAAAATTACCAACCGTCCGACAGCACCCGAGTCACGACCAACTTCGCCAACTTGGCGCGCGGTGAGAGCCGTCAGGAGAATTTACGGAATACTCTGCGGATGGTGGATCGCCGTTTCAACGCACTGGCGCATTGGGATAACCCGAAAGGTGACCGCTACGCAGTCGAGCTCGAGATCATCTCTGTGGATGTTGATGTCGAAGGCAAGGGCGAGACTTTTCCCTCGATTGAGATACTGAAGACCAAGATCCACGATCGTAAAAAGAACCAGCTGATCGAAGGCATTGTCGGGAACAACTTTTCTTCCTACGTGCGCGACTATGATTTCAGTGTGTTGCTGCGGGAGTACAATGAGAGCCAAGTGAAATTCAGTATCCCTGATGGCTTTGGCGATCTACACGGTAAACTCTTCCAAGATTTTCTCGAGTCGGAGACCTACCGTGAGGCTTTTAGCAAGCCACCAGTCATCTGCTTGAGCGTCTCTGATAACAAAATCTATCAGCGTACCGAAAACCAACACCCAGTGCTTGGGGTGGAATATCAGGCCAATGAATCTTCATTGACCGAGCAGTACTTTAGAAAAATGGGCTTCGAGGTGCGCTACTTCATGCCGCCTAACAGTGTGGCGCCCTTGGCCTTTTACCACTTTGGGGATTTGCTCAGTGACTATACTAACCTCGAGTTGATCGGGACGATTAGTACGATGGAGACCTTTCAGAAGATCTATCGACCTGAGATCTACAATGCCAATTCTGTGGCTGGAAACCTGTACCAACCGAACTTGAAGCACAGCGACCATTCTCTGACACAAATCGTTTACGACCGTGAAGAACGCAGTCAGTTAGCGATCAAGCAGGGAGTCTTTGCGGCAGAGAATTTCATCAAACCCTACCAGTCGATCCTGCAGCAATGGGCTGAGAAGCAGGCAGTGTAAGCAACCGACACCACCAAGATACTACTATGAACCAATTATTACCTACATCCAGTGCGGGGAGTTTACCGAAGCCATCATGGCTGGCTGAACCTGAAAAGCTTTGGTCGCCGTGGAAGCTGAGCGAGCAAGAGCTTATCGATGGCAAGAACGATGCGCTGCGCATCTCTCTGCAGGAACAAAGAAATGCAGGCGTTGACATTGTCGGCGACGGTGAACAGACGCGCCAGCACTTCGTGACTACCTTTATCGAGCACCTTGATGGTGTGGACTTTGAAAAGCGTGAGACGGTAAAAATTAGAGATCGCTATGAGGCGAGCGTGCCGACCGTGGTGGGGCCTGTTAGTCGTCCGCGTTCGGTGTTTGTGGAGGATGCAAAATTCCTCCGCGCGCAGACTGACCAGCAGATCAAGTGGGCCCTGCCGGGACCGATGACCATGGTCGACACGCTGCATGATGCGCACTACCAGAGCCGTGAGAAACTGGCGTGGGAGTTTGCAAAAATCCTCAACCAAGAAGCGAAAGAGTTAGAGGCAGCAGGCGTAGATATTATCCAATTTGATGAGCCCGCGTTTAATGTCTTTTTCGAAGAAGTGAATGCCTGGGGGATTGCTTGCTTAGAGCGTGCGATCGAAGGGCTGCAATGTGAAACAGCGGTGCATATTTGTTATGGATACGGCATCAAGGCGAATACCGACTGGAAGAAGACGCTCGGCTCAGAGTGGCGCCAATACGAGGAGGTGTTTCCAAAATTGCAGCAATCTAACATCGATATCATTTCTTTAGAATGCCAGAACTCGCACGTGCCGATTGAGCTGATCGAGCTGATCCGTGGCAAGAAAGTCATGGTGGGAGCCATCGATGTGGCGAGCGATACGGTCGAGACTCCGGAAGAAGTCGCGGCCACTCTGCGAGAGGCGTTGAAGTATGTGGATGCCGATAAACTCTATCCATGCACCAACTGTGGGATGGCTCCGCTGTCGCGTGAGCTTGCCCGAGGGAAGCTCAATGCCCTCAGTGCAGGTGCTGAGATTGTGCGGAAAGAACTTGTCGCCGAACAAGTGTTATAAATCCTGATCTCCAACCATGAGAAATTGCCTAAGTGGGGAGAGCGACTGCCGTAGCTGGGGGGCTATGGCAGTCGCACATCAACTAGAAAACACCAATGGAGAGTATTGAATTTATCACAAGCCACCTTTTTACCATTCTGGGACTGGCTGCCACGGGTGTTTTTGCCGGTGTGCTGGCTGGCCTGCTGGGGGTTGGCGGCGGCATTGTCATTGTACCCGTGTTGTTCTTCCTTTTTCAAAGCTTTGGGGTGTCTGCCGAGTCGTCGATGTTGGTGGCGACTGCGACCTCGCTGGCGACGATCGTGCCGACCTCGATCAGCTCGATTCGCTCGCACCGCCGCAAGGGGAATGTCGACTTCGGCTTGTTGAAGCGCTGGGCGGGATGGGTGTTTGCTGGCGTGTTAGTCGGCAGCTGGTTAGTGACTCGGGTGGATGGCAGATGGCTGACGGTTTTGTTCGGCGTGATCGCAACCTTGTCGGCGCTGAATATGTTGTTTCGCACGGGTAAGTCTGCCTTGTTTGACCAATTGCCGGGGAGGCTCGGCCAGGCGGTGATGGGAAGCTCGGTGGGTTTCTTTAGCTCGATGGTCGGAATTGGTGGGGGAACGATTTCGGTGCCCTTGCTCACTCTCTATGCGTATCCAGCACATCGGGCCGTTGGCACCGCGGCCGCGATCGGCTTGATTATCTCCTTGCCGGCAGCGCTGACGATGTTGGTGTTCGGTTCTACTCCCGCAGACGCGCCCGCTGGTACTTATGGTCTAGTCAATGTCCTCGGCTTCCTCTGCATCATGCCGCTCACCGTGCTCTGCGCGCCACTAGGAGTAGCCATAGGACACAAGTTAGATGCAGTGAAGCTGAAGCGCGTCTTCGCCGTGGTGTTGCTGATCACAGGTTTGCGGATGCTGATGCAGGTTTTTCTCTAACTAGTAGCTGTGGAAGGTCTTGCAGGTTCGAAGTTGAAGGAACTCTATGATCAGATGTTCCGCCTTCACATATTGCAGTGCCTTGGTGAGCTGAAAGAGCAGCGTAAGAAAATTAAGGAAGCCGATCTCATTCCAAGGAAAGAAGGTGGAGGACGATAGTAAATTGAAATATTGGCAGGGGGCAAGCCTCAGATAAACCCACAAGAGGGGACTCAGAAGTGTGTAGATTGTTGCCGACTCCATGTTTCTCCAAGATAAAGGAGTATGCAATTATTATATTGAGGCATAGGTTTACGGAGGCTCGGAAAGGATTTTAGCAGACTTTAGGTGAATAACATAATACCGACATGCTTCTGAATTGACATCTGATAGGTGGCGAGTCAGTTCTTTTGATCAGAATCGTGTTGTTTTTATGGATATTTTAACTTTTGAAGAAGCTTTAAATAAATCAAGCTCATACACTAAGCGTCACTTGCTTCTAGGAAATGGTTTTAGCATAGCTTGTAGACATGACATTTTCACATATACAAAATTATATGAACAGGCCGAACAGGCTGGATTTTCAGACTCGGTTAGGAGTGCTTTTGCAGCTTTGGATACGACTGATTTTGAAAAAGTGATTAAAGCTCTTAATGATTCAGCAAAGTTGGTTAAAGCTTATGAGGAGTGTGAGAATTCAGATGCTGTAAGTACTCTCATGGAGGGTGACGCAGCCGAGATTAAGGAGGTTTTGGTTAAAACTATAGCAGCTAGTCACCCTTCGAAACCTACTGATATTTCTGAACTAGAGTACCAAAGTTGTCAGGAATTTCTGGATAATTTTACTAATATCTACACTCTTAATTATGATCTGCTCTTATATTGGACTAAAATGAATTATGGAGACCCCAATCAAATTACTTCTGATGATGGGTTTCGGACCTCACAAACTGATATAGCCACTGGGATTACATCAGAATATGTCGTGTGGGAGTCTGGTAGTTCGCGCTCTCAGAATTTATTCTTTCTTCATGGAGCCTTACATATTTTTGATGCGGGGGTAGAAGTCCAAAAATACACTTGGAATAGAACGGATATTTGCTTGATAGATCAAACTAGGCAGGCTTTGCAGGAGAATCGGTTTCCTATATTTGTTGCTGAGGGCACATCTGATGAAAAACTTGAGAAGATAAGGCATAATGACTTTTTGGCCAAGGCATACCGGAGTTTCGAGAGTATAGGATTATGTTTATTTATCTATGGGCATTCATTAGCAGATAATGACGAGCATTTTTTACGATTAATTGAACGTGGTAAAGTGAAGCACGTTTTTGTCGGTTTGTATGGTGATGAGAATGAACCTTGGAACAAAACAATAATTGAACGAGCAAGGAAACTAGTTGAGAACCGCACTAAAAATAAATTGGATCTAAGTTTTTATGATTCAGAGTCGGCTCAAGTCTGGGATCGCTATAATGACCTATAGTATTAAGTTCCCACATGAGGAATGAGAACTACTAGTCGAAGGTTGTTGAACGAGCTATAACAAATATATGAAAGATTCACTAATCAGAGTTCTAGATGAACACATCTCTACCGCGACTGCGAGTAGAGATTTAAAATCAGGAATAGAGCACTTCTCATAACTGAGGCCAAGTTCTTACATACTTGTAGTTTATTTTTTTGAGAACATGTGACCAAAACATGATTCAAAATCCACTTTCTGGTCGGGGTCGTGACCGTGTTTTGATAAATAAATTCGGATGTTGCTATTAATAGCCGTAATCCACTCTTTTTTATCAGGTTCCAGTGACTGGTAAATACCGGGGGTGAGCATGTAGAAACTGTACATTTGAGAAACGAAATTCATGATCTCTGGGTTATCTTTGATAATCAACTCTAGAACATTAAGGTTAACACCTATTTCATTCTTACCGTTTTTAGGTCCTACATGGTAGCACAACCAATAAAGCATATCTTCAATTTCCTCAATGAAGGCAAAAAAGTACTTAAATGGGTCTTTAATGTGATCCTTAAAAAGCGGAGTAAGTGTGTCGTCGTTAGCTTTCGCGTATTGAAAAGAAAAATCTAGCATTTGCTCATAACCAACGTTTTCCCCTAAATTATCGGCAACAAATTCAGCAGCGCCTTTTTTCGCTAATTTTTTTAGGATATTCATGCTGTCGAGTTCTGGGAGTAAATCTATTTTGTTACCTCTAATTACTGAAAACTCTTGATTTATATCAGAGTAGGGGAAATCAACTGTTAGGTCAGGAGTGAAAGATTCAGCTACGTCATCTTCTTCTTGTGATTCGATGAAAACTCCTTTCTGGAGATAGGGCCTATTGAAAAATGGCGGAACTAATTTCAGGTGAAACTTATTTGGGTTATCCGCTGCTCCATCTAAGCGTACGACAAAAACTCTTGAATTTTTGGAGCCCTTGGAAGTCTTCCGTTGAGTAGCGAAAAATACGGCAGTACTAGGGTCAGCCGTAAAATCAAGTAGAGGTGTAGCGCTTCCATAGTGTTGACATACCGCAGAGTATGCTTCCCTAGGTAAGGTTATTGAAAAATTTAGATTATTATTTCGCCCTCCTAGCATTGTTAAATCCATATGCAAATTTGCTAGAAGCTCATTGAGAATAATATATTCTAAGGTCCCCATGAATCTCTCAAATGTTTTTTTTGGGTGTCGGTCTATTGTCGGAGTTAACCTCCATGACGAGTCGGAGTGACCTCGAAATAAGAAGTGAGTAGTCTTTGAACTGATAGAAGTGTTTTGTAATAGGCTAAGAAAGAAAGATGCATGCCATGGAGATGGCAGGTGCACATGATTTTCTTTCCAGATCTCATTATTTAGATCTAACTGCTGAGTGAGTTGTTTTGTGAGTTGCTCAAATCTCTCCGGATAGCTTGAAGAAAAAACTGGGCCATACTCCCAATTTTTCAAAGAGCACCACTCTTCATAAATTTCCCTATAGTCTCTGATGCTAAGCTTGTTAGTTGTCATTAGATTGAATTAGTTCTTTGAGTACTTAATCGTTAGGAGTCATTACTGGAAAGTGCAAAATAGTAGCGTTAGTCAAACTATTAACTCGCTGCGGTTTTAGGTCTTGTTAGCTCACTAGTTGATTGACCTCTTTAGGCGCGATGTACTTACCTAATTATGTATCGGCAATAGCTGGTGTGGGGTGTGAGAACCTCAACTAGGCGGACAAGTAACATGACTTTCTTGAGTATGAGCAAAAAAAATTAGCTGGGATGGCTCCTACGCGTGTTAAGTTAGAGCAGCAAGTCCGTTCGGTTACTGATCATGTCCGAGATTTTTGTGCTGAGCTTACAGCTATGAGTCGATCTAAAGCTTATTTTATAATAGTGAGGTGGGGTTGCAGGAAGCAGGGGAGTCGTTCTGATGGCGGGAGACTGAGGAGTGCTTTTTATTGAAGAGAGGCTTGGTTCCCACTTTTTCGATTCCAAGAAGAGCGATAGTATCTTGTGATTATACAGGGTGAGTTTTTGCCTAGAGTAGTCTAAATAAATTACCTTTGGGGTGATAGTATCACATGATACTATCATTCTGTGAATTCACCGTTTGTCATTACGTCAAAAATACTTTCACAGGTAAGTTAGATTAAGTGTCACATTGGGCGTGTTGAAGGCGTAAACGCTCTTCTATATGTAGATGCAAGAAAGTTGATCTTGGCCTCCAGCCAAGTATGGCTCTTCTATCAGAACCTAGGCATGCGGCTTTGCCTAGGCTGGTATGAGTCTCACCCTTGATGAGCATCGATGAGCATATCGAAGTTTTTAAGAAAATTGGTGTGCTTAATGAAAAAGGGGAAGAGAACTCTGACTATGTCGGTCTGAGGGAATTGATCGCCAAATAAGCCATTCATTCTCTCTCACGGGATGTCCATAGAGAGTCGCCTCGGCTGATTCGTCTTGTGCCACGTATGTGTGTTTCACCTATGTACGAATAGAAGGCTAGTTCCCCGTAAAGAAACTAGCCTCGTTAGTTTCCTACATCGTTTGAGGTAGGTGATGACGACGAAGCTGGCGCCTTCTGGGTCTTTGAGGTAGGCGATGCGGCCGACCTCTGGGCAGTCGAAGGCTTCCATGAGGACTTCACCACCGGCTTCGGTGCAGGCGCGGACGGCGGCATCGACATCGTCGACAGTGACGTAGACGCTCCACTGGATGGGGGATTTCTCGCAGGTCATGGCTCCTGCTACTTTTTCCCCTTCTTTGTTAGTGAAGCAGGTGTAGGTGCCTGAGCCATCGGGCATGGGGTTTTGCTCGGATGTCCAGCCGAAGACTTTGCTGTAGAAGTCGGCAGCGGCTTGTGGGTTGTTGGTATTGAGCTCAGCCCATGAGAGGGCTCCGTGTTGGTTTCTGATGTCTTTGTTCATAATAGATTCCGCTTTTCGAGGCGGGCGAATCAGACTTCAACACAGAGCTGTGACACCCCTATGTCAGTAGGGGTGAAAAAATGTTAGGAAAATGCGTTAGGGCGCGTGGTGGGTAGCCAGTTCCTGCGCCCGCTGGACGAGGATGGCCTGCAGCGATGGCGAGTCGATCACCCGGACAGAGGTGCCAAAGGAGAGCAACCAGTTGGCTAACCATTCGAGTTCGCCAGTGGTGAGTTCGACGGTGACGGTGTCAGCCTGTTCACTGAGCTTGCGGATGCCGAAGCTCCACTCGCGCTCCGCACGGTCGAGCGCCCAGCGGGAGAATGCGACTTGGACGGATTGTTTCGGTTCATTGGCGATCCACGACTGGATGCAGTCGCTGATGCTTTGGTGGTCGCGGTACTCGTAGCCTTGCTCAGTGAGGGTGTAGCCAGTGACGCGGTCGAGGCGGAAGTCTCTGAAGTCATTGCGCATTTTACACCAGGAGAGGAGGTGCCAGCGGTTTTGGTAGTGGACGAGCTCGAGCTTTTCGAGGGACTCGAGCTGTTGCTGCGGGAGGACGGCTTGGATTTTTAGCACGGCACTTTGCATGGAGGCGACGACGGAGGGGTCGGTGATGCCCTGAACCAGCACGCTGGCTGTGGCGATAGCCATGGCTTCTTGCTGAGAAAACATGACCGGGGGCAGGTGGTAGCCCTGCATCAGGCTGTAGCCACGCCCGGCTTCGGCAATGACTGGCACACCCGCTTCGCCGAGCGCGGTGACATCGCGGTAGATGGTGCGGACGCTGACTTCAAAATACTGGGCAATGGCTTCCGCCGTGATCTGCCTTTTGCTCTGCAGGAGGAGAATGATGGCCACTAGGCGGTCGACTCGGTTCATGGTAACAAGGGGCGCATGGTGGTGGGAGAGCCTGTACTCCATCGCTGGAGGCTTTGAAAATCTACTGGAGTGTTCATGAGGCTGGGCGCAGCATGTTAGATAGAATGGCGCCGATGAAAAGTCTGATTGATGGGGGATTTCTGCGCGCCAATGAGATCGATTTGCTGGTTCTAATAGGTTGGATAGTACTATATAATCTGTAGTCCAAATTGTACTGGATAGCTTTCGGTTAGTTGGTAGAAGGTTGTTAGATGAATATTCCGCTCATAACTGATAACGTGTACAAGTTTTATGCGATTTTTGGATTAACTCTTGTGTCTGTATCGGTGCTAGGTGCGGTGCAATATCACAATTCTACCAATGAGCTGGTGCATAACTTAGCAAAAAGCCATGACCGTCTCGTTAAGAATATAGGAGACGATGCTTCTAATTTAGCTGAATATGGCGTTGTTCTCGCAAGAATTAATGTAATCAAAAGTGATAGGAAACTGGCTAACTATTTTCTTGGAGGAGTCATTGGAATAGGCGGGCTGCTATCTAGCTACGGTTTCAAAAAATGGCAAAGCGAAGTACAGGTGGTGGATGATGAGTTAAAAAGACTTCAAGTGAAACAGCTAAAACAGTTAGTTGGCGAGGGTGATGGAGAATGAAGCTTGGGGTGATAGTATCACATGATGCTATCATTCTGTGAATCCACTGTTTGTCATTACGTCAAAAATACTTTCACAGGTAAGTTAGATTGAGCGTCACATTGGGCGTGTAGAAACCGTAGACGCTCTTCTGGATGTAGATGGCAGAAAGTTGAGCTTGGCCTCCAGCCAAGTATGTCTCTTCTATCAGAACCTAGGCATGCGGCTTCGTCTTTGCCTAGGCTGGTATGAGTCTCACCCTTGGTGAGCATTGAGGAGCGTATCGAGGTTTTTAAGGAAATTGGTGTGCTCAATGAGAAAGGTGAAGAAAACCCTGATTATGTCGGCCTAAGGGAATTGATTGCCAAGTAAGCCCCTCATGTTCTCTCATGGGATGTACATAGAGAGTCGCCTCGGCTGATTCTTTTTGTGTTACGTATGTGTTGTGTTTTACCTATGTACGAATAGAGGCTAGATCCCCGAGAGAAACTAGCCTCAGTAGTTTGCTACATCGGTTTGAGGTAGGTGATGACGACGAAGCTGGCGCCTTCTGGGTCTTTGAGGTAGGCGATGCTGCCTACTTCTGGGCAGTCGAAGGCTAGCATGAGTACTTCACCACCGGCTTCGGTGCAGGCGCGGACGGCTGCATCTACATCGTCGACAGTGACGTAGACGCTCCACTCGATGGGGGATTTCTCGCAGGTCATGGCTCCTGCGCCCGCTGGATGAGGATGGCCTGCAGCGGTGGCGAGTCGATCACCCGGACAGAGGTGCCAAAGGAGAGCAGCCAGTTGGCTAACCATTCGAGTTCGGCTGTGGTGAGTTCGGCTGTGACGGTGTCGGTCTGTTCACTGAGCTTACGGATGCCGAAGCTCCACTTGCGCTCCGCACGGTCGAGCGCCCAGCGGGAAAATGCGACTTGGACGCATTGTTTCGGCTCATTGGCGATCCACGACTGGATTGATGGTAACAATAGGCTGGTCACTATCCTGTTGAATCTGCGTTATTCCTCAGTCACGGTGCTAGCACCGCTCCTTCGTCACGCCTTGATTGACTAGGAAATTACTCCTGCATTAGTCTCTGTTGAATCGCAGAGTGGTATTATCTCGTGATAGATTTTCAGCTCATTGAAGAGGGCCTCGAGTTTATGATCAAGTAGTCGAAAGGTGACTCTTTTGACAGAGGTGTTCAAGTAGGGGGAATAAAAAATGGTAGAGTGTTACCACTCTACCATTTGATGAATAAAACTTTATGTACTGAGAGCAATTAAGCGTTGCGACGGCGTCTAGCTGCAAGAGCTAGTGAGCCGAGGCCAAGTAATGCTGTTGATGATGGCTCAGGTACAGCAGTGTAGTTTGCCTCAGGTACACCGATACCGAAAACGAAGGTGTCTACGTCGTCAAGTGTGCCTTCGTAAGTAACTGATTGCTGCCCTTCAAAGACGATCGTCCAGTCGTGGTTTACGCTGCTAGATGCGGCAGTGGTTTCTGGAGTAGTAGAAAATAGACCAGTGACTGAGTCGTAGACAGGTGCAGCAACTCCAGCAGTGGCGTCAAATACTTCGCCGCCAGTGTTGATGTAGCCGCCAGTGTTATCGATGAATCCTTGGCCGTGTGGGCCAACAGCGAAGGCAGTCCCAAAATCGTTTGGTGATGCTGTGCCAAAATCTGTCACAGTGTAGCTGAAAGCTATTGTAGTAGCTTGTTCTTCGCCAGTTCCGCCAGCTGTGCCATCGACGATGAATTGTAATCCTTGCCCATCAGTAATGCTGCTGAAGTTGACAATGCTCGGTGTTTGGACGAAAACGAGGTCACTAGTTGCTGTGAAATCCGTAACACTCAATGTCCAGAAACCTTCTGCTAGAGTGTCGCTATCTGACCATCCGCCAGTATAATCAGTCGAGAGTTGCGGGCCTGAGGCATCGTATCCATCAACGATATCGCCAATAACGATTGCTGGTGAAGTAGGGGCATCAAATGTTAATTGAATCGCTTGTGCTGAGGTGGCAACTCCAGCAAAGGTCAATAGTGTGAGTATCTTTTTCATGGTTAGAGGGGTGTGAATGTCTATTCGTTGTGCTTGTGCTCTAGCGAGCTGCAGCGCTTTATTATGACTTTGTTGATTTGGCAACTATTTAATGTTTAAGCAGCTAGTATGCCAGATCTGTAGTCTATATCAAATTGGGAACTGCGGAGGAGGGATTCAACGAATGTGGCTCTAAACACAAACAAGCCGCTGAAATGAATCAGCGGCTTGTTTTGTAAAATGGTAGGCCTACCAGGGCTCGAACCTGGAATGACGGAATCAAAATCCGGAGTGTTACCATTACACCATAGGCCTATCTGTTTGGTTGCTGTCTTGCGACTGCGGGCGAATGATTACGCTCACTGGGGTGGAGATGCAACAAAAAACTGCAGAGGAATGTGAATTTTTTTTGTGTAGGGAAGAGAGAGCTACTTGGGCTGTGGATTGTGGAAGTAGCTCTGTGTTTATAAGGTGTTCACGCTGTGGGTTTTCTTAATTAGCTAGAGGGTGAGTAGGTGATTCTCTCCATTTTCAGGTGAAATTCATTCAAAAAAACAGCCGAGCGGGGAAATTGTCCCGCTCGGCTGAAAAAAAGTAGAATTTGCTTACTCTGTACTTAGAGGGCGCGTCTTGCTTGTACCGCTTTTGAGAGCTGGTCAATGACGTCTTCTGTGGACTGCCAGCCGATGCATTGGTCGGTGACGGACTGGCCGTAGACGAGCTTGCTTAGGTCGTCGCCAAGTTTTTGTGCACCTTCGATGAGGTTCGACTCAATCATGAGTGATGCGACAGCCTTTGATCCGCTGCTGATTTGCTCACAGAGGTCAGCAACTACTGCTGGTTGGTTGCGGTAGTCTTTTTTCGAGTTACCGTGTGAGGCATCGACCATGAGCTGTTCAGGAAGACCGCGCTCGGTGAGGCGCTTAGCGCAGGCATCGACGTGCTCTTTCTCGAAGTTAGGGCCATCTGATGAGCCACGGAGAATGATGTGACCGGCATTGTTACCGGTGGTGGTGACGATGGCTGATACGCCCTGTTTAGTAACAGAGAGGAAATGGTGTGAGCCTTGGGCTGCTTGAATGGCGTCGAGAGCAATCTGGATGGTGCCGCGTGTGCCATTTTTAAATCCGATAGGCATAGAGAGGCCTGAGGCGAGCTCACGGTGGACTTGAGATTCAGTGGTGCGTGCACCAATAGCGCCCCAGGAAATGAGGTCTGCTACATACTGAGGTGAAATAGCGTCGAGGAACTCGGTAGCTGCAGGCATGCCCATGGTGTTGAGCTCGAGCAGGAGCTCACGTGCGATGCGGAGGCCGCGGTTGATGTCAAACGAGCCATCGAGGTGCGGGTCATTAATAAGACCTTTCCAGCCAACGGTGGTACGTGGCTTTTCAAAATAGACACGCATGATGATGCAGAGGTCGTCTTTGTATTGCTCAGCAAGTTCTTTCAGGCGCTCTGCGTATTCGATGGCAGCACTAGTGTCGTGGATAGAACAAGGGCCAACGACTAATAGGATGCGGTCGTCATTGCCGAGGAGGATGTCTTCAGCTTCCTGACGTGCTTTTGTTACAGTCTGTGCAGCAGCGTCAGTGATAGGGAGGTAGTAGGATAGCACCGCCGGTGAAATAAGTGGTGAAATGGCTTTGATGCGTAAGTCGTCAGTTTCTGAATGGTTCACGGCTTGAAACTCTGGTCTGATCCGCTGAGGATTCAAGTATTAGTTTGTGGCAGAGTAGGAAATGTGGATTGACCTAGAATGGAGTGGCGCGTAGAGATTTGTGTAATGTCACTTTTTTCTGAGCTCGATGTGATCCACGACCAATGTGCTAGGAGCGGAGCGGAAAATATGGCTGTGGATCAGGTCTTGTTTGAGCGATTGGGGTGCAGGCCATTGATTCGATTTTATGAGTGGAATGAGCCTACTGTGAGTTTTGGGTATTTTGACAAATTAAGTGATGTTGAGAATATATTTTTCGGTGGTGATGACTTAAAGTATGTGAGGCGCTGGACTGGCGGTGGGATAGTGGACCACCGTTTGGATCAAACCTACACACTGTTCATTCCTAAGGGGCATGAAGTGGAACAGCTGCGCGGAGGTGCGAGTTATTCTGCTGTTCATCGGGTACTCGCTGAATCGCTTAGGTTAACAGGAGTAGGGTGTATGCTCCTCGATAAGGATTCGGAGCAGATTTCTAGAGCTTGTTTTGAGCGGCCCGTAGCCTTTGATGTTTTAGGTCAGTCTGGTGAAAAAATAGCTGGGGCGGGCCAGAAGCGTACGCGGAATGGGCTATTGCACCAAGGGAGTGTCCTTGGGGTGGAGGATGTGGAAGTTTGGCAGGAGTGCTTTCTAGATGTTTTGGCTTGCTGTAGACAAGAAAAAGACATCGCCGCAGATCTGCTAGACGATGTCTATAAATTAGTCGCTGAGCGCTATGGCTCAGATGACTGGCTACTTAAACGGCCTTAGTTTGAGCCGAAGGGATCGATGGTTCCCTTGAACGGGTCAAAAGGTTCATCCGCTGATTCCAGCTTTGGGGTAGCAGGTAGTTCTGGAGTAGCTGGCAGTTCTGGAACTTCTGGTTGAGTTGGAACTTCTGGTTGAGTTGGAAGTGCTGGCTGAGTCGGAAGTGCTGGCTGAGTCGGAAGTGCTGGTTGAGTTGGAAGTACTGGCTGAGTTGGAACTACTGGCTGAGTTGGAACTGCTGGCTGAGTTGGAACTGCTGGCTGAGTTGGAACTACTGGCTGAGTTGGAACTGCTGGTTGAGTTGGAACTGCTGGCTGAGTTGGAACTGCTGGCTGAGTTGGAACTGCTGGCTGAGTTGGAACTGCTGGCTGAGTTGGAACTGCTGGTTGAGTTGGAACTACTGGCTGAGTTGGAACTACTGGCTGAGTTGATTCCGACTGAGCTTCTGTCGATTGCTCATAAGTTTCAGCAGGCTTTGGTGTTGCTTCCTCAGGTTTTGAGCTGGTGAAAGAATTGATTCCATAACCTGCAGCGAGTGCGATGATGGCAACAGCAGCTATGAGAACGATGTTAGAGCTTTTCTTCTCGTCACTCTCTTCTTCGTGATATTCGACTTCCTCATAAAATTTTTCATCTCTTGAGGGGGCTGCTATAGGTTCGTTTGGCAGAGTCGGTGCTGGGACAGCTGGAAGTTGCACTGATTGGTGGCTTTCAAATTCCTCACTTTCTAGTTCAGTAAGTTCTTCTTCCGAGAGTGAGTATTGCATTTCTACGTCCCCGCCAATTTTGAGGATTTCACCATCAAAGAGGTCGATGATTTTATAACGTGTATCATCGAGTTTGATTCCGTTGGTGGAGCCTAGATCTTCGAGGATGAAGCCGCCTTCGACTCGCTTCATCACACAGTGATTAGTGGAAGCTGAGCCAGCCTCAATAATGATATTGTTCTCAGCGCCACGTCCGAAGGTGGTTTCTGAGCGATCTAACTTAATTCGATAAGGTAGGGGAGATTTCCCCGGTTCCGTAATAATGATTCTAGGCATAGCGGTTATTAGCAGGTGTTAGATTAGCGTTCGGTCACTGGTAGTACAGGTAATAATAGGGCCTTGGGGCCTTCGATTACGAGGATGTGAGTAGTGCTAAGTTATAATACGATGAATGGTGGCGGTAGTTACAGTTTTTTTGATTTCTTTTCTTTTTAAGAAGAGCTCGGAAATTTAAAGCCGGCAGGAGGTTCTCTGGAGTGCAAAAAAAGAGCCGCGACAATTAAGTCGTGGCTCTAAAATTAGAGATAAAGTGAAGAGTAGGCTTAGATCCCTTGGAGGGTTCCGCCTTTATTTTTGAACTGGTCCTCGATATTTAGGGTGTCTAGTACAGAGCGGTGGAGAGTGCTAAGAGGAGCGCCTGCGCCTTCAATGTGCCTATTTGTTTTGATTCTCCCACCGGCATTACCGCCTAGAATGATACCTAGGTCACCTCGAGAGTGGTTCTGACCATTACCGATGCTAGACCCCATCATCACAACAGAGTTTTCTAGGACGCTGTTACTGCCTTCCTTCATAGAGTGTAGACGCTCAAGAAAATAGGTGTATTGAGATACATAGAAGGTGTTAATTAGCGCCTGTTGTTGCATCTTATCTGGATTATTACCATGATGTGAAATGGAGTGGTGCTCACCTTCTACTCCATCGAGGAAGGACATGTTCCTACGGCAGACACCATGACCTAACATGAGTGTGGAAGCGCGAGTAGAGTTACTCCAGAAGGCTAGAGCCATGATATCCATCATCATCTCAGTGTATTCAGGAAATGGAATTTTAGGAATGACTGAAAGCTCATCTCTCCCTGAACTACGCTTGATTTTTTTTCCAGTATTTTGGATATCAGCAAAGATCTCTTCTGTGATTTTTAATCCTTTAGGCTGGGTTTTGCGGAGGATTCTATTTTCGACGTCCCTGACGGTAGTTAGGTACTCGTCGAGTTTCTGCTGATCATCTCTTCCTAGTCGCTTTTGTAACTGCTTAGCATCATCAAGCACTGAATCGATAACACTTTTGGTAGGAGTAAATCCTTTCTTGCGGGATGTGGAAGGTTTTGAGGTGAGTCTAGCGTCTTCAAAAAGACGCATGAATGCTCTCATTGGATTAACCTCTTGAGGCACTGGTGTCGTAGCGTTTCGCCAAGAAATACAATTACCATAAACCCATGGTAGACCACTCGGTGAGATGCCGCGTCTAGGAGTATGCATAGCAAGCTCGAGAGTAGGTAGTGCAGTACTGTCTTTCTCTGCATAACCAATAACTTGATCAATGCTTGCGTTGCCTGTATTTACTTCAGCTGCGCTGGTGGCCTTACCTGGTCTATTTCCAGTAAGGAATCCAGAAGTACTGCCTGCATGTCCGCCCATTTCATTTCTAAGTCCAGTGATGACGTTCACATGTTCAGCGAAGCTGCCAAGTGGCTGAAGGATGGGAGGGAGGTTATCTAAGCTGGATCCAGTTGGGGTAAACTGAGCGTTATTGAGGCCGTTTGGCATCATGATAGCCGCGTATCGAATAGGTTGACCTTCTGGGCCAACGGCAAGCGACTTTATCGGCGTCGTCGCTCCCATAGCTTCTAAAAAGGGAAGTGCCATCGTAGCTCCGGCACCGCGAAGCACATGGCGTCTGGACATTCTCATGGGTTTGATATAGTTCATATTAGTTTAGTGCGGTTGTTTTGGGTTTATAGTCGTCACTACGGCGATATCTGAATGGATAGCTTTTTACTATTTCGATGAAGGCTGTGTGGATGTTCGCATCGTCTGCGATCACTTTGTCGGTAATCTGTTTTACTATTGGGCGATCATAGGGAGTGAGATCTCTACCCAGAGCATATGATAGCATCTTTTCAATCATGTTCCTCGCAAATCTCTCTTTTTCTCTGAGTAGAACCTGTTTAAGGTCAGTAGCTGATGTGAATTTTGTGCCGTCAGGTAGCTGCCCACCAATATCGATTGGAGCTCCATTGTGCTGTGTTCTGAAGCGGCCAATGGCGTCAAATGACTCTAAACCAAAGCCGATAGGGTCAATCTCAGCATGGCAGCTTCTACAGTTCGGGTCATCTCGGTGTTGATCTAGAGCTTCTCTAAAAGTGGTTCCTTCAACTACTCGATCGTCTTCCGGAAGCTGAGGGATGTTCATAGGTGGTTCTGGTAGATTTTCACCTAAGATATCTTTGAGCACAAAGGCGCCTCGTATTGATGGACTAGTTCTAAGAGGGAGTGAGGTTGCTGTTAGGACGCTGCCCATGCCTAGAACCCCGCCACGACTTTTATCGGTCAATGTGACGCGTCGGAGCTCGGGGCCTTCCACGCCTGGGATTCTATAGAACTTAGCCAATGTTTCGTTGAGGTAGGCGTAGTCACTGTCAAGAAATTCATAGGCGCTACCATTGTCCTTAATCAGCTGATTGAAGAACATCATAGATTCCTGATAAAGTAGGATTCTGAGTTTGAAGGTGAATTCTGGGAATTTATTGATGTCTGGGTTGGCATCCGATCTCAGTCTTTCCCAGCCGAACCATTGGCCACCCATGTGCATTCCGAGAGCTTTAGCTTTCTCGTCAAGTAGCATACGCTTTACTTGTGCTTCTAGTACTGCCTCGTCCTTAAGTTGCCCTTTTGAGGCTAGCTTAAAGAGTTCACGATCTGGCATAGAGGACCATATGAAGTAGGAGAGCTTGCTTGCGAGTTCGAAGTCGTCAATAGCGTAGGGAGCTTCTTCAACTTCCGTGAGGCTGGAGCGGTATAGGAAGTTAGGCGAGATGAGCATTGAGAAGAGAGGCATCTTCATTGCTATATCGAAGCGTTTAGATTTTGGGTATTCCTCCTTAAATAGATTCATGAGTCTGGCTAGTTCCTCATCATTAGCTGGTTTACGGTAGATGAAAGTGGACCAATAGCGCAGGACCTTTTCAGCTGCTTGCAGTATAGGTAATTGAGGGCTAGGTGATGCGATAAGATAACGTGAGCGAGTTTCAGGCTTCGCATAGATTGCATCCACAATAATGCTGGCGGACTTAAAGTAGTTTTCTACTAGAAGTGGAGGAAGGAAAAGTGCGTCTGCGTTGTTATCAAAACCACCCTCACCACCACCATCTTCAGGGAAGTTATCTGCTGGGCGAATATTTAAATCAAATAAGTCACGAATAGTGTAGTTGTATTCGTTTTTGTTGAGACGGTGGATAGTTGTTTTTCCTGGGTCTGCGCCCATTTTTCCAGCATCCCACTTAGTAGCGAGTGTGCTAGACCATTTATGTAATCTGTCGACTTCATCTTTGGTGAGCTGATCTTCGTGATCTGGGGGAGGCATTTGCTCCATCGCGATGACTTTAGAAACGGTTTCCCAAAGGTCAGGGTAGCGAGATGCTTTATCTTCTGTGAGGTAGAGTTCGAAGTTGATATCTCCTTCTTGACTGGATTCATCATGGCACTCCATGCACTTACGTTCGAGGATAGGGATGATGCCACCTTCGTAGGTAGTTTTCTTTAATTCGAACTCGGCAGCTTCTTTTAGAAGGAGGTAGTTGCTTTCTAAAATTGGTAGGAATTCCTCTGCGTCAGTTGGTCGAGAAATTCCAATTTCAATGCCTTCTGGGAGAGTGACAAGCTCTGGTAGAGTGTTCCATTTGACTTGGTATTCTTTCACTTGATCATAGAAATCTGGCGTAGTGGTTCTAAGCACGAGCTCGGGAAATGTCTCAGAGATTTCAGCCTGCATTTTATCTATGATCATCAATGCTTGAGATGGATTCGTGGCTGCTTGGAATGAATCGGTGCTAGGGGAGAGCAGATCGACTACCTTAATTTCTTGAGTGAGTGATTCTAGCCACGCTGGAGCTTCACCAGCAATGAAGACGAGTGGTCTTGTGCGATTGATGACATCGATGACTTTTTCAGTGGGGACCCACTCTGACGGGTTTTCCCCATCCGGAATGAGTTCAAAAACAGGGATCTTCCTGTCGTCTACGAGTTCGTCAACTAGTGCATCCATTGCGAAGTTCGTAACGACAATGGAGCCAGGGTCTAATTCAGGTGGAGCTTCTACCTCAGCTTGCTTTGAGTTATCAGAGCAAGACGATAAAAGGATGATGCCTATAATGGGCAATGAGTGGATTGCAGTTTTCCAGTGGATATTCATATGTAAGACAGCCGTAGAATATATCGAGGGGAATCAGGAGATTACATATAATGTACATACCTACAATGTCAAAAGGTAGTGGTATTAAATTGCGCAAAAATCGATAAATCGCGCACTTCAAAAGCTGTTCTAATAGCCAAATTTACGGAACGAAATCGTTAAATTGTTCGTCACGTATGGTTTATGGCCTACTCCATCATTTTAGGGAGCCCTTGCTAATGGGCTATTCGGGCATTTCAGGAGAATGCCCGTGGTCTACTTTTGTGAAAACTTTCACCAAGAAGCAGAAGTAAGAGAGTAGTCCGTAAGAGAGGCCTAACACGACACCTACATCGAGCACGCCGCGCATAGGCATAGAGACTAGGCGCATGAGTAGGATAAGGCATATGATTCCCGCTGTAAGGCTAAACGCTATAATGCGAGTCTTCTTGGTGGCATCGAAATATCCCATGCAGAAGAAAGGTGCTAGAAGTGTGCGCTTGAGCGTAGGGTGGAGAAAAAGTTGCTGTGTGCGCGCAGCTGTGCGTGGGGAGAATTTTTTCTGAAAGCCGCGATAGCCTTCCGCAATAAGCATAAAGATCGAAAATGCGATCATGATCACCCAATGCATGGTGGTTAGTTCGTAATCACCAGTGAATGCTAGAGCCGCTTTTTCGTAGAGACGTAGGATCGCAGTCCCGATGAACGCCGTAACGCCAATAATTCCCCAGATGGTTGCGATCCACTTCATGGGTATGCTAAGTAGAGGCTGAAGAGGTTTTGGTCAAGGGAGGGAATGTTGATTGTTGAGAATTTTTGGAGGCTGTGTCATTTTTCGTGAGTGCTTAAGTCTGACCCTAAGATTATTCGACCGCCATGGTTACTTGCTGGTGGAGCTTTGTTGTTTTGGGGGCTGAGTACAGGCAATCTGATAGTAGCGATATTCTTAGCTATTTTGTTAGAGGGATGTCGTTTCGTGAAGCTGCGATGGGACTTTGATGAGAATGCGCACGTAAAAGCGTTCCAGTTTTCAATTTTACTGATGGCGCTGTGGGTGGCTCTGAGTTGGATAGAGGATGAAGGTCGGGCGGGGTCGCTTAATGTCATCCGTTGGTTGCCATTGATTGCCTTCCCAGTTGAGTTTGTTCAACGCTACGGAAAATTAGACCGGATGAATCTTAATGCCTTTTTCTATTTTAGTAGAAGGAGGATGAACATTGATAGGAAAGAGGGCAAGGAAGTGCACCCGATTCAAGTGAACTCTGGATATCCCTATATATTGGGAGTGTTGACTGCTGCAGCCAGTGTGAAAGAAGGCGCGGACTATTATTGGCCGATTCTGTGTCTATTTATTGTGCTAGTTCTATTTTCAGTTCTTCGACAGAGGGGGCTCAGGTGGGTGAGTTCTTTATGGCTGATCCCTGGGATAATGCTGCTTTCGTGGGGCCTACAATGGAGCATGAGTACGGTGTATGTCTGGGCTAAATCTCGGCTTGAGTGGGGAATGCTACGTAGTACTAGTTCGGGTTTTTTGAATGACTGGCATTCGCATCTATCGGAACTTGGCAGTGTCCGGTTGAATCCTAAGATCGAGTGGCGTCTCTGGTCGGAGAAAGCTCCTGATTACCTGAGAGTAGCGAGTTTTAATAGTTATAATGACGGTCGATGGACGTACAATTTTAAGGCTGACGGTTTCGAATCTCTGGATGATGCTTATCTAGCGAATCCCCCTATAGAACTAGATGGGGAAGCAGGAGGTGTTACTTATTTTCGTCCTGAAGATAGCTCGCTTGTGCTGAAAGATAGAACGAGTGATAAAGTGTTCATTCGAGGGACGATCACACATAACCAAGTGAGTACAGTGGTGCCTACAGTGGGTGATTTTTATGCTGTTTCCAACATGTTAGGCGATGATGTGTATGCGGAAGCAAGCCCTATGGGTGCCTTGCGGTTTGTGAATAGAGAGATGCTTATTGATTACACTCTGTGGTCAAATGAGGAGCACCAGTCATTGGAGGGAAGGCCTAAGAATGATCTCGATTTAGAGGAATCTAAGAGTGACGCGGATGTTATAGCGCGTCTAGCAGACGAGTTAGAATTAAAGCGAGGTGAAAGCTCAGAGGAGGTAATAGGGAGGGTTGTATCCCATTTTTCCAAGAACTTCGAGTATGGGACTGAATTTGATAATGGGGGCTACGATGGTGAACAGTCTCAGTTAGAATGGTTTTTAACAGACCTGAAAAAAGGTCATTGTGAATACTTCGCTACGGCAACGACTTTATTGCTGCGTGAAGCTGGTATCCCAGCTCGATATTGTGTGGGATATGCTGGAGTAGAGCGTGGGAGCGACTGTTGGAATGTGAGAGGTACTAACGCTCATGCATGGACGAGAGCTTATGTGAACGGGAGGTGGATGAATGTGGATGCAACTCCTCCAGACTGGAGAGGTGTGACAGAGGAGGGGGTTCAGCTAGATCCAGTAGAATGGCTACGCGAGCAAATTAGCTTAATGCGTGAAGACTTCTTCATGTGGAGAAGGGATGAAGCGAATACACAGAAATTACTGTTTCGTGGGAGCATCCTTGCGAGCTTGCTCATTTTGTGGATTGTTTTTCGCCTCTGGAGGAATCGATCCCGTTCGCTTGAGACATATGTGTATGCCAATAGCTGGAGTGGAGAGACTGTTCGGTCTCCATTGTTAGGTCTGGAGAAAAGGGCTAAAATCTTTATTGGTGGGCGGAAACGAGGCGAGCCATTTGGCGCTTGGTTGAGTCAGCTGGCTGATCTGGATTTTGTGGACGCAGAGCTTGTGGAACGTGCTATTCGATGCCACCAGTCCTTGAGGTTTGATAATGACGGCGATGAGTCAGAGCTCAAAGCTATAGTTAAAGAGCTTAAGAAGCAGTTGCGTAAACGGTAAGAACACTAGCGTCAGGATCATGATTGCCGATTTGAAAATCAGAATCAAAATCTTGGAATTTCCAGCCACAGCTTTCTAAGGTGCTGATGAGCTCTGGCATGAAATACCATTGGAGAGTTTGTGTGGAAAGGTGCTTTTGTTCCGCTACTTCGTAGCGATGCTCTCTATAAAGTTCTTGGTAGAGGCGGTCAATCTGGTGTCTTGTGAAGCAACGAGCTTGTTGGCCCGAGCTTAGCTTGGTTTCCTTGTCCAAATGCCACGTGTCTATCTCTAACTCGTCAAGGATCTCGGCCCATGGAATGAAGAGGGTGATGTATAGGCCTCCATTGGTTAGCGCAATTTCTCTGAGTCTTTTGAGTACTTGCTGAGCGCTAGTTCTGGATAAAAGCTGAAGAGTGAAAGCTGGGATGCTGATAGATGAAAATCTCTTGTCGGTTTGAAATTCTTCAATAGGGCAATGGTGAACGGTGGGTTCTAGATTTTTAGCGGATGCATCTTTGAGAAGCAATCCAAGCATGTCAGAAGAAAGCTCTACTCCCTCGATCTGGTAACCTTTTTCTAGGAGTGGAAGCAAAAGCCTACCTGAGCCACAGCCGACCTCTAAGCTTGGTCCAGGGTGCTGGGTTAAGAAATTTTCTAAAAGAGGTGATTCATCAGCATCTATTTCGCTACGCCAAAATGTATCGTGAAGAGTAGCTTCGAGAGATTTGTACATTAGTTTTCTGGAGTTGGGTGAATGAAGGCGTAGAGTGTGCACTCGTCACCGGGTTCTTTCATTTCATCAAATGCTGGGAGTAAGCCTTTGTCCGGTGAGTCGGTAAAGAGAAGAATCGCACCTGGATATGTCATTAAGAAGTCCTGATAAGTGAATTGCTCAGACAGGGTAGTTGCTTTGACTTCCATGCCGTCAGCGCTGAGGCGTGAGAGTTTCTTATGGTTCGGTCTTCCTTCAAAAATAATGCGACCACGGATATGTGAAGCAACAGCAGTTGTGTGATGATTGTTGTCATCTAGAGGGGCAACTTGCCAGATGTCAGCACTTTCAAATATGTGCATAAATTCGTTAGCTGCGAGGCTGTTTACTTCGTCGTTATGAGTGCCTGCTACAAGTTGTCCAAGTCCTGCGAAATCTAACTCTTCAATACTATACTCTGAGAGGATGTTCATACGCTTAGCTGGAATTCCCTCCATAGAGGCTGCTGCTACATTGGAGTAATTAGTGTCTAATAGTAGCACCTCATGGCCGTCATCGAGTAGAGCCTTAGCAACTTTTCTGATCCATCCGTCAGCGCCAGCAAATAGAATTCCGCGTGGGTTGCGTGTGGCTATACCGAGCTTGTTGGCTAAGGGTGAGGCTAGCAGACCATAGAATGTGACCGTGCCGACAATGACGATGAATACTGTCGGAACCATCAGTTTAGCTTGATCAACAATTTCAGCAGGGAATCCTGGTAGATCGTGAGCTGCATGTTCTAACTCAAGAGCAAAAATGGCTGTCACCGCTGCGGCAACAATTCCACGAGGGGCGAGTGCTGCTAGGAATGTTTTTTCATTCGTATTAAGTTGCTTCGAGCCGAAGTTAGCGATGAATATGGATGCCGGTCTAACAATGACTATCAGAAACACAAGGATGCTGAGTCCGGGTATTAGCGCTTCTTGTAAGCTGCTAATATGTACTCGCCCTGAGAGTACGATGAATAAAATTGAGATAATTAAGGTCCTCAGAGTCTCCTTAAATTCTAGGACGTGTTTTACTGAGAATGATTTTTGGTTAGCTAGAGCAATACCAAGAACGGTCACCGTTAATAGTCCCGCTTCTTTCTGAATAGCATTGGATAGGGTGAAGGCTATTGCTACAACCGAGAGTAAAAAGACTGAGTGGAGAAAGTCTGGAATCAAGTGCTTGCTCAGAATGAATTCGATGAGCTTAGCGAGTAAAAATGCGAGGACGACACCGACGAGGAGTGTGATGCCAAGTGAATAAAGGATGGTCACCTGAGCTGTTTCGACATCTCCAGCAAGTGCCGCCTGGAAGGCGAGGACAGCCATGATCGCTCCGATAGGGTCCACAACGATTCCTTCCCATTTGACTATGGAACTCATCTTGCGGCTCGGTTTTATATGGCGTAGAAGAGGTGCTATGACCGTGGGACCGGTGACTACTAAGATAGAGCCTAAGATAGCGGCCACTCGCCAGTTCCAACCTAGAATGTAGATACCAAAAGCTGTGGTGAGTGCAAATGAGATGGCCACCCCAAATGTACAGAGCCGCAAGACTGGGGCTGCACTTATTTTAAGTTCAGAAAATTTGAGGGTCATGCCTCCTTCGAACAGGATGATGGCTACACAAATTCCAACAAGTGATAGAATGATCGATTCACCTGAGTCACCAGGCAGAAAGGTGTCGATATTCACACCGAACACCTGCCCAGAAATAAATCCAAAGAAGAGTAAGAGTAAGATAGATGGAAGTTTGAATCGCCAAGCGAGCCATTGGGCAAGAATGCCTAGGCCGAGTACGATAGTGGCAAAGGTTCCGAAATTAATATCAAAAATGTCAGGCATGTAATTTAGTGTGAGCTGCTAGGCTGGTGGAGGTTGAACTAGGATTGTTCTGGTGGCTACTGAAAACACTATCAGATTGGACCTTCTTCGTGCCTTGTGCATGGACTATGTGAATACAAATTGGGCGAGAGTCAAATTTCGCATAAGAAATCTGGTTTGATATCTTGACGTGGTAGATGCTGTTGGACAGTGTGCTAACCGGTCAATTTGCATCGTTAAGACGTAGTTTGATCTAAGACCCAAAACCTTTCCCTTTACCCGATAGAATAGAAATCCGTGTATTCAAACGAAGACTACTTGATAGAACTGATCACTGAGGCAGGCCTAATAGGTCATGATCATATTGCGCAGGCGCGTACTCAGCTAACAGGAGCTGAGAGTGTCATTGAAAAATTAATAACTGACAAAATCATTTCTGAGGAGCAGGTCGCACAAGTATGTGCACAGGCTTCAAGTATGGAATATGTCGATCTGTACAATGCTAGTGTAGATGCTGAGTTATTTGCAGCTGTTCCTGAAGATGTGGCGCGCCGCTTTAATGTGGTGCCCGTATCTTATGATGGTTACATGCTCACTGTGGCTCTGGCAGATCCGCTTAACTTTGAAGTGTTAGATACACTGCCGCATGTGTTAGGGCGTGAAGTGAACCCTGTTTGCGGTGCTGCAAGTGCTATCACTCAAATGATCGAGCGCGCTTATGGTGGCCAGGTCGCGAGTGCTGAAGATGAGTTCGCTATCACGGGAGAAGATTCTGATTCTACTGACGCTCCGATTATCCGGATGGTTCAAGAAATTCTGAGCGATGCACTACGTATGCGAGCGAGTGATATCCATATTGAGCCGCTTGAGGCGGCATTACGTATTCGGAATCGAGTCGACGGTAAACTGATTGAGGTGGCCACCCACCCGAAGAAATTATTACCAGCCATCATCGCCCGTTTAAAAGTGATGAGTGGTACTATGAGTATTGCTGAGAAGCGTTTGCCTCAGGATGGACGTATTCAGATCACGGCAGGGGGCAAGGATATCGATTTACGTGTTTCCAGTGTGCCTAGTAACCATGGTGAGAGTATTGTCATGCGTATTCTTGATAAGACCTCATTGGTTTTAGGTCTGGGTGAGCTTGGTTTCTTATCAGATGATCAAGATAGTTTCCGCCGTTACATTAAGCTTCCAGATGGGATTATTCTTGTGACTGGCCCTACTGGTTCAGGTAAAACGACGACACTCTACGCCTGTCTCAACTACATCAATAAGCCCGACCGTAAGATCATCACAGTGGAAGATCCTGTGGAATATGAAATGCCAGGTATTAACCAAGTGATGGTGAAAGCTGACATTGGTATGACTTTTGCCGCAGCGCTTCGTGCGATGCTGCGTCAGGCTCCTAACGTAATTATGATCGGTGAAATTCGTGATGCTGAAACTGCTAATATTGCGATTAATGCGTCACTTACTGGTCACTTAGTCTTGTCTACCTTGCATACGAATGATGCTCCTAGTGCTGTTGCACGTTTGGCTGATATTGGAGTGAAGCGTTTCCTAGTAGCATCTGCTGTTAGGGCAGTTATTGCTCAGCGCTTGGTTCGTAAATTATGTCCAGTGTGTAAAGCTCCGGCGACCTTAGATGAGAGAGAAATGAGAATGCTTAATCTAGACTCATCTCAGGCAGCGAGCAGTACTATATATGGGCCTGAGGGGTGTGATCAGTGTCGAAATAATGGCTACAAAGGGCGTATCGGAATATTTGAAATCCTAGAAGTAGACGATGAAGTGAGTCATATGATTAATGAAAATCTAACGTCTCCTCAGCTGCGTAAGCGTGCTAGGGAGTTAGGGATGCGCACCTTGAGAGAGGATGGAATCCGTAAAGTACAAGCAGGTCTTACATCTGCTTCAGAGGTGATCGGCGTAACTATGTCCGATGTTGGTTAATACGAGCGCAAAAATTTAATAATTTATAGAGAAATGGATAACCAACAAGTTTTAGAAATCTTCATAGGTCGAGGTATGGTTGATAAATACCTCGCTCAAGATATTGAGGCGACAATGGAGGCCAGTGGTAAAACCATGGCTGAGACCTTGTCAGACTTCGATGTCATCTCATCAAAAGATGAAGTTTGGCCAGTGATCGCGTCAGAGCTCAGTGCTGAGCTGATCGATCTTCATAACTTCACGCCGACGGCGGAACTATTAGCAACAATTCCAGTAGGAACAGCACGTCTTCATGGTGCATTGCCTGTAGCAATTGGGCCTGATGGGCTTCATGTAGTACTAAGTGATCCGCTCAATCCTCAAACAGCTGAAGATCTTCGGTTTGCACTAGGAAAAGAAGTGATTGTCGCTGTAGCTCCAGACTATTTGGTCGAGGAAAAAATTGACGAATGTTATGGCGGAGAGGGGAATACAGCAGCGAGCCTGTTAGATCAGCTTGACACTACCTTGAACCCTGACGGATCAGAGGATGTGGCTTCTGAAGCAAGTTCTGCTCCTATTATTCGCTACGTGGACCTTGTTCTTTTCCAAGCGATTAAAGAAAAGGCGTCAGATATTCACTTTGAGCCATTTAATAATGACTTTAAAATTCGCTATCGTGTTGATGGTGGACTTTTTGAGATGGCACCACCACCAGCTCACTTAGCGAAAGCTGTAATTTCTCGAGTGAAGGTCATGTCTAACATGAACATTGCTGAAACTCGGATCCCTCAGGATGGTCGTATTGTGAAGCAGGTTGGCGAACGCCAAGTAGATATGCGTGTGTCTACTCTTCCTACTCAGTATGGTGAGAGTGTGGTACTTCGTGTGCTTGATAGATCTAGTGTCAACCTCGACTTGGAATCAGTCGGCTTGCCAGAGCATATTTATAGTTATGTCAATGAAACCATCGTCAAACCCAATGGAATCTTTGTTGTAACTGGACCTACTGGTGCGGGTAAAACTACAACACTTTATGCAGCTCTTCGTAAGATTAATACTATCGATGCGAAATTACTTACTGCTGAAGATCCTGTAGAATATGACATTGATGGTATCATTCAGGTTCCTGTCAATGAGTCTATCGGACTCGACTTTGCACGTATCTTACGAGCATTCTTACGTCAGGATCCAGACCGCATTCTAGTAGGTGAGATTCGAGACAAGGAGACCGCCCAGATTGCGATTCAGGCATCTCTAACTGGTCACTTAGTTCTGAGTACTTTACATACTAATGATGCTCCAGGTGCGGTTACGCGTCTCGTTGATATGGGTGTAGAGCCTTTCCTCGTTGCCGCTTCTCTTGAAGGGGTTCTGGCTCAGCGATTGGTGCGTACTATTTGTCCAAATTGCCGTTCTCCTTATGAGCCAAATGAGGCAATACTTACTCAGCTCGGTGTATCACCTTACGAACTAGGTGATAAGGAGTTCTACACAGGTCGCGGATGTGATGTCTGTGGTGGCGGTGGTTATAAGGGACGTCAAGGTCTCTTCGAACTACTCGATGTTACAGATCCTATTGGCGAGTTAATCACGGAGCGCGCTCCTACTGTAGTTATCAAGCAAAAAGCTATTGAGCTCGGTATGAGAACTCTTCGAGAGGATGGACTTTCTAACATATACAGTGGCAAAACAACCATCGAAGAAGTACTTAAGTATACTTAATAATTCAGATAGACGTGTTCTTTTGGCTTTTCATGGCCTAATGAACCCGACATATTACCCAACAATATTTCAAAAAAAACATACTACACATGGCAAAATTTCAATACACCGCTCTTGATGCCAAAGGCGAGTCACAGACAGGAGTGATTGACGCCGCAGGGCAAGCCGAAGCAGCCCAACAGCTCAGGGATCAAGGGCTTTATCCCACTCAGGTAGAAGAGGCTGGAAAAGCAGCCAAAGTTAAATCAGCGCCTAAAGTCAAAGGCAAGTCAGCCTCCAAAGGTAAGAAGAAGGCCGCACCGGGTAAAGCCGGCAGTAAAGTGAAGCCTAAGGTCTTGATGATCTTCACTCGACAGCTCGCCACACTTATTGACTCAGGCTTGCCATTGTTGAGAAGTTTGACTGTTCTAGCTAAGCAGGAGCCGAATCCAGCGCTAAAAGCAACTTTAAGCTCCTTGGCTGATAGTGTGCAAAGTGGTGCAACATTCTCAGAGAGTCTGGCGCAACATCCAAAGATCTTTAATAAGCTCTATGTGAACATGGTGAAAGCTGGTGAACTTGGTGGTGTGCTCGAAGTAGTTTTGACTCGTCTCGCTGAGTATCAGGAGAAAGCTAATAAGCTTAAGGGTAAGATCGTAGCAGCAATGGTGTATCCACTCATTGTTATGTTCATTGCAGTCTCTATCTTGATCTTCTTAATGTTAGTAATTGTTCCTAAATTTAAAGAAATGTTTGATGCAGGGACGGAATTACCACTGATTTCCCGTATTGTTTTCGGTTTCTCAGATAATATGATGGCTGTACGAGCAGGTTTGCCGACCATTGTATGGGTTATCATCCTAGTGGGTGGTATCGTCTTTGGTGTTCAATCATGGGGGAAGACAAAAGAAGGCCGTAAAGTTCTTGATAACATTAAGCTGAAATTACCACTCTTTGGTGACATTCAGAGCAAGAGTGCCATTGCCCGCTTTAGTCGTACTCTGGGTACTTTGGTGACATCTGGTGTGCCGATTCTTCAGGCTCTAGGGATTACACGTGAGACTGCAGGAAACGTGATCGTTGCTGCGGCTATCGATAAGGTACATGATGCAGTTAAAGAGGGTGAATCAATAGTTACTCCACTCCAAGCATCTCCTGTTTTCCCACCGATGGTTATCTCTATGGTGGATGTGGGCGAGGAAACTGGTCAGCTTCCAGACATGCTTTTGAAGATTGCAGACGTGTATGATGATGAAGTGGACGGCTCTGTGACAGCGCTTACTTCGATCATTGAGCCTGTGATGATTGTATTTCTTGCTGGTGTTGTAGGTGCGATCGTATTTGCGATGTTCTTACCGCTGATCAAGATGATTCAGACAATGGGTAGTTAAGTAAGGCTGGCGATCTAATGTAATATGCCTCGAGACAGATAGTCTGCGGGGCATATATATGTTACTATAGATTTAGATTATGAAAATTTTAAGAAAAAGACAGCAGAGGCTAGGGTTCTCATTAGTTGAGATTCTAACAGTAATGGTTATCCTGTCTATTTTAGGCGCCATTGGGTTTGGTACTTACATGTTGGTGAATCGTAATGCCAGAGTGACTCAAGCTGAGTTGATGATCGAAAACATCTCTTCGAGCTTGGAGAGCCGAGTAAATGAACGCTTCACTGATGATCAGGAACAGTTGCTCGCTAATTTGCTCGATGGTGATTCGCGTTATCCTGCCGGTGATGGATCTGAGGGGTCTAGTAAGAACCTCTATGGACTCCTTTCGGGTGATTATGACATGAACGGTAGTTACGCTGATGATGAAGGTAAGCCTGCCTTTCCTGAGATGGATCCTAATTACCAAGGGAAAGGACGTTACGTTAATGATGATCTAGAAATAGTAGATCCATGGATGACTCCTATTCGCTATGAGTTCGATGCCGATGGTCTTGGTCTTAACAATAATGTCGAAGGCGGTTTCGATATTTGGTCAGCTGGACCGGACCAGACTTTTGATACAGAAGACGATATCAATAATTGGTAGTCATCAACGAAAAGATTAGTATAGCAAAAGCACTCATTTAGATGAGTGCTTTTTTGTATCTACAGGCTTATAATCTTTACAGATGGTAAGATATAGCGTTTCTCACTATCAGAAATTTTTGTTTAGAGCTCGCTAGGTGCGAGCGCAAAAATCTCGCAAATTCTATTGAGGATCTTAGACTATTGAGCTGCATTTTGCGCCTAGCTAAGAGCCTCACCTAGACCCAACCATTTATTTCTGAGTCTGGTCTCACTAGACTCGGAACATGTAACATGAGTACTAAAAAAACTGCCACAAAAAAAGTGGCGCGTAAGCGTAGCATTAAGACAGAGTTAGAAGTATCCAACGAAGAGGTTCCTTCTACTACAGAAGTAGCTCCTAAGAAAAAGACCGCACGTAAAGCAGTCAAGCGTACTGAAGAGCCTGTAACGGCTCCAGCACCTACGGAGAATACAGAACGCAAAGAGCCAGTTCAAGGTGTTCGCGATGTTCGCACTCAGAAATCTGAAGAACAGCAGCCGAGTGCTGAGACCGCTTCAAGCCAAGCTCCACAACAGGATGATTTCAGAAAAGAAGTTCAATCGGAAAATTCAGACCAAGAGAATAATGGTCAGAACAAAGGCCGTAATCGCCGTGGTCGCCGCAACAGAGATAAGGGAGAGCAGCAGCAGCCTCAGCAGCAACCTCAACAAGCGCAAATCGATGACAAGGAGCTAAGCAAAAAAGCTTGGAAGGTTTTCATCGGTGAAGTGAATGAAGAGGGTCTTGCGCTTATTGGAGATAAAGAAGGTCGTGAACTTGCTAAACGCAGTTTCAGACTGGCTGAAATCTTCCTAGAAGAACAAGGCCGCCGTACAGCTCCTAAGCAGCAGCCGCAACAGCGTCGTCAGCGTCAGGAGAGACCAGCTGAGGAAAAGAGAGAGCGCGTGAAGCCTGCTCCAACACCTGTAGTTGCAGAAGCACCAGTAGCGCAACAGGCACAAGAGCCAAAGGGCGAGGAGTAACACTTAAGAGACCTAACTATTTTTTCAGGCGCAGCTCGAATGAGTTGCGCTTTTTTTGTGGGTTGCCTAGGTCTAGATACTTGGCATCATGCCCTTTAGTTAATGAGGCGCAGTATTTGGCATATATCGTGGGAAGACACTCAGAACGCTACTGGGGGGCTTGGTATTGCGTGTGGCGAACTTGTCGATGCACTACCTGAGGAGCATTACCTTATTTCAGCGGCAAGCTTGTTAGGAATGGACGTGGAAAGTTCCTATTCTAGTTACAGTTCTGAGACTCGACTTGAGCTAGTAGACTGGGAGCGTGTCCTTTCTAAGCTGGTCTCAGGACAGGTTCCTCAAGGCACAAGTATCGAGAAGGCTGTCTTGCGGTTTAATTTGGCGATATTGGGGCAAAAGCGTGATTCGCTCGCAGCTGTACACGTGCACGATTGGCATGGTCTCCTAGTAGGCGTGGCTCTGAAGCGAATTATTAAAATTCCACTCATTGTTCATTTTCATTCGATCCAACAGGAGCGTGTAGGAACTCACGTGATGGATCAAATTTCCTCTCTAGAAAAGTGGGGCGTGTTGCAAGCTGATCATGTCTTTTGCGTTAGCGAGCGATCTTCTAGAAATGTAATGAGAGAGTTTGAGACTCTACCTAATAGATTGAGCGTGGTTCATAATAGTAGCGTATTTGAAGTAAGCTCCTCATCAAGTTTTCATGGAGGCTCGCTAATGTTTGTAGGGAGAATCTGTGAGCAAAAATCTCCTTTTTTCATGTTAGAAGTCTTACGTGAACTTCGAAAATATTCATCTCGTTACTCACTGGTAATGATCGGGGAGGGGAGTCAGCTGGAAATGCTACATTCTGTTACTGAGCTCTATGGGCTAGAAGAATCGATCCAATGGGTGGAGCGGCAGAGCCATCAAGATATCGTGTCTTTTTATAAACGTGCTGATATCCTGTGCCTACCTTCGAGCGAAGAGCCATTTGGCCTAGTCGCAATTGAGGCTGCCCGGACGGGGTGCGCTGTGATTCTTTCTAAGAACTGTGGCGCGAGTGAATTGCTAGCATCTGCTCCTACATGCAATGCTCAAGATCCGCACGAGTGGGGAGATGTAATCAGATCTCTTAGCTGTGACTCTGGTGCTCACCGTAGTTTAGTTGTTAAACTACAAAAAGAAGCAGCGTCTTACACATGGCAAGACGCTGCTGAAAAGGTATTAGCGATTTACGCTAAGTTGTTGGATTAAGCTTTGCGGCCGATTCCTGTAACAACTGGGAAGATGCAAAGGAGTGCCCATGCTGCGAATCCACCCAAAACGAGTTTGTTAGGACCGGACTTCACTTCAGATTTTGTTACCTTGCCTTCAGCGGTAACTTCACCAGCTGCGAGCACTTTAGCTGGAGCTGCTGGCTCTGCTTGTGCGCCTTCTTTACCTGCTTCTTCCTTAGGAGCAGCGTTAGGGTCGATAAGTTCTTCAGCTTTGAGTGGTGGCTTACCAGCTTCAGAGCGGAGAGCCTTCACTTCATCAGCTGTGACTGGGCCAGATGTGTTACCGAAGTTACTACGAATATAAGTGAGTACCGCTGCGATCTCGTCATCTGACATCGTCGCGTTAGGTGGCATCATGCTGTTATATTCTACACCTTTCACTGTGATTGGTCCCATAAGACCACGAAGCTGGATGCGAATAAGGTTTTCTACAGGTCCGTTTACCCACTCAGACTCAGCGATAGGAGGGAATGCTCCAGGAATACCAGCACCTGTGGCTTGGTGACATGCGGAACAAGTTGCGTAGATTGCCTTACCGTCGGCTGCGTCAGCTTGGCCGAGGCCGATGACTGCGGATGCGAGAATTAGTGTGAGTTTCTTCATAAATTGAGAATTGGTACACACAAGAAATACGATTCAATCCATATGGGTGCAAGGAAAATGCTACGATTCTATGGCATTGGTTTTAGTCAGTTTGATTTGTTTAGGATGTATATTCTTATGGGGGATAACTATTTTCAGCAAATAGATGAAAGAGTTTTAGTTATGTATGTTGTTCATAATTAGTTGTTAGTGTGTTTTCTTTGCGCTTCTTTGTCTTTTTTGTTTTAAAAAATAGTTGCTATTGAGAATCGTTCTCGATAGCTGTTCTGCGAACACAATTCGGTGATCTAAATTAGCGCATAAGCGCTATCTTGGAATAGCGGTTTGGATAACGAGAAGAGAACTACTTTTATAGAAAATGACTAAGACATTCAGAACTTCAGCTGCACTTTGCGCGGTATTGATTGGCTCCGTAACTGCAGGGGATGCTGATGCATTGGACGCATCTTTGATTACCAATGAGAAGAGTTTTTGGGATCGCTTCTCTTTCGGTACTTATGGTGAGATTCACTCTACGTTCTACAAGGATGGTGGCACTGCTATTGATCCTCACCGTATCGTTCTTTTTGCAGATTTTGAATTTACAGATAAGTTAAAGCTCGTCACTGAGACAGAACTTGAGCACGCATACGAAAAGAAGGCTAACCAGTCGAATTTCAGTACCGACGGTCTTGAGCTTAAGTTAGAGCAGGCGTATTTCGAATACTCATTCGACAATGGTCTTGTCGGTAAAGCGGGTCTTATTCTTGCCCCAGTAGGCATCATTAATGAAGTACATGAGCCAACAACATTTTATGGTGTGGAACGCCCGAATGTTGAGAAAAATATCATTCCTACAACTTGGACAGTTTTAGGCGCTGGTGTCACTAAGCATTACGGCACTGATTGGCAGTTTGACGGCCTTTTCCATGGAGGAAATGACACCAAGGGTGGCTCTATCCGTAGTGGTCGTTCTAAGTACGGCATTGATATCTTTGGCGTAAACTCTGAAGGTAACCAATTTGCTCAGAATAACGATAGCTGGGCGCTTACTGGACGTACGAAATACTCAGGTTTTGAAGATTTCAATCTCGGCGCGGCCTTCCAATACCAGTCCGACATGGACAGTACTGCAGGTGGCGCTCAATATGGTGTTCTCGGTGAAGCTCACGGTATCTATCGTAAGGGTGGATTCCAGTTTATTGCTCTAGGTTCAGCTTGGAACATTGATGTGAGCAGTGAAGGTGATCATCAGTGGGGTTACTACCTTGAGCCATCCTACGCATGGGATACAGTTATTGGAAAAGTCGGTGTATTCGGACGTTTTTCTCAGTACAAGTATGCAAATTTAGCGGATGGCAGCACTGCCACGAATGCTACTGATTACAACTTAGGTGGTAATTACTGGATTAATGAGCATCTTGTTATCAAGGCTGATTATCTTAACCAGGCCGTTAAAGGTCAAGCGGGTGGTACCGAGTCCTATAACTTCGGTTTCGGCTGGTATTACTAATTTTTCTTACCCCAACAAAGAATCTCCCGCTGGTTTACCAATCATGAGTAAACTAGCGGAATTTGAACTAAAAAATTGGAGATAAAGAGTACATTGTTATTCGATAGTGTCGCAGGGCGTTTTTGCCGTGTGGCACTTCTTGTGTTAGGCCTTTGTATGCTGGGCTCTGTTTCTGAGGCCGCAGATAAGGTATATGAGAAGCCTTCGGTGTTTATGCAGCGTCACTTTGGAAACCTACCCCAAACTCAGACTCTGACCCTCAGCGCTACACAGAAAAGTAGCTTAAAATCGATTTTTGGTCATAGTTTCCGAGAGAAGACGGTTCGGTACTGGCAGGGTGGAGGTAAAACTATCTTCATCCTTAATGAAGTAGGAAAGAGCGAACCCATCACTATTGGTGTTGCGGTAAAGGGGAGCGAAATCATTGAAATGAAGGTGCTGGTTTACCGTGAGAGTCATGGCTGGGAAGTGAGTAAAGCTGGTTTTACCAAACAGTTTGTGGGAGCCACCTTTGATGGTAAGCGACTTTCAAATCCTATCGACGGTATTGTCGGGGCGACCCTTTCAGTCAATGCCATGAAAAAAGTAGGAGCTGCAGCCTTGTATCTCTCTACTCAAGTCAAGTAAGTGTTCCATGAGTGAAGCTATCAAATTTCACTCCAGACGGACCTTTCTCCAAACTATTTTAGCGGCTAGCCTCTGCAGCTGTAGTAAGAGAAAGCCGGCTAAAACGCCTGTTGATCATTTTTGGTCGGGAATAGGTTTTGGCATAGCCATGAGTGCTGAGCTCTATCAGGTTGATGCATCTGTAATCAATGATCTGGATGTCGAAGCTCGTATCCTTGAGTTAGAAGCAGCCTTTTCACTCTATAGTGACTCTTCTGAGCTTAGTGTGCTCAATCGAGAGAGAGTTCTCCACAAGCCGAGCGCTCTTTTTTTAGAGGTGTTAGAGCTTGCTAGAACTCTATCAATACGTACAGCTGGATATTACCAGCCAGCGATCCATGCAGCGTGGTCAGCAATGGAGCGTGGTCAGCTTAATGACGAGTACCTCCAAGCTGCGAGTCTAGAAAATGTGTATGTGGGGGAGCATTGCGTGCAGCTCACTGATCCACTTACAGAGTTGAGCTTCAATGCAATTATTCAGGGATATCTGGCGGATAAAGTTTCTCAGCACCTTAGTGAACTAGGGGTGAAGCATGCCTTACTTCATATGGGGGAAAGCTATGGCATCGGTAGCCATCTAGAAGGCCGACCATGGTCACTCGGAGTAATGGGGGCGGCAGTCAATGATGAGGCTGACCTAGTGGGCACTATGCAATTTGCAGATGCTGGACTTGCCGTTTCGACCCATGATGCGACACGTAAATTACTTAACCCTATGATGGGTGAAAGCATGGAAAAAGATCGAGTCGCCGCTGTTGTCAGTAAAGAGGGTGCAGCTGTTGCAGATGCTTTTGCCACAGCATTTACCGTGGCTCCTGAAACGAAGTGGGAGGAACTCTATCAAAATCTAACTGCGACCCATAATGGTGCGGTGAAAGTCTGGGTGGAGAATCGCTTAGTTTTTGAGCGATGACTTAGCTGGGAAGCATCGCGTTATAGGAGACTTCATCGAGCACTGTGACACCAAGTAGTTGGGCTTTCTCTGCCTTTGAACCTGCTTTCTCACCAGCGAGAAGGTAACTTGTATTTTTAGAAATCGAACCAGAGACTTTACCGCCGAGTGCTTCGATTTGTTTTTTAAAGCTTGGACGTGGCTGGCTGAGGGTGCCGGTGATGACAAATGTCATTCCTGCGAAGGGGGGTGAAGAAACGTCTATTTCAGCCGGTTTGGGTGCGTAGTTATCTGAAGCTGGTTGGATGCCTAGTAGGTCTAACTTTCTAAGTACGTTTACTCCTGTTTCAGATTGAAAAAATGAACGGATGCTCGCTGCTGCTACTGGTCCTAAGTTATCGTCAATTTTGTATTCTGAGAGAAGCGGGTGGTTTTCCTTTTTACGCTTTGAGATACTCAACTCGGTGTAATTGGGCAAGTCTGCTAGAGCGTCTATAAGGGGACTGCTAGTGAGGTCTGGTAGGTACTTATGAAGACGGGCGAGCTCTTGAGCCGCTGACTCACCGATATTACGAACCCCCATGGCATAGATCCAGAGGTGGAGTGGCTTCGCCTTCGCATTATTGAGTGATTCGATGAGCTTTGTAGCACGCTTCTCACCAAAGAGGCGTGGCTCGAACTTTGTCCCGAGGTTGAGTTCGCTGAGAGTGATGAGGTCGAGATCGAAGAGGTCGAGTGGGGTTTGGACAATGCCGTCTCTTACCACGGCTTCCGCCACGGAGCTGCCGAGTCCGTCGATGTCTAGAGCCTTACGTGATGCGAACTGAGTGATGCGGGTGATGGCCTGCGCTGGGCAAGTAAAGTTCGTGCAGCGCCATGCGACCATGCCTTCTTCTTGGGAGATAGGACTTGAGCAGGAGGGGCATTTTCCATCCACCGCGTCATAGAGGTTATAGCGTTTTGACTCTGCTGGGCGCTTCTCTTTATAGAGTACTTTGACTACTGCTGGGATGATTTCACCGGCCTTTTCAATCACCACAGTATCGCCAATATGAATGTCTTTTTTCTCGATCTCATCTTGGTTATGGAGAGTCGCGCGTGAGACTGTGGTGCCGGATACTAGAACTGGGGTGAGTTCTGCAACAGGGGTGAGTACTCCTGTGCGTCCGACCTGGATAGTGACTGCATTGAGCGTGGTTTCTGCTTGTTCTGGTAGAAATTTATAAGCAGCGGCCCAGCGTGGTGCTCGTGACGTGAAACCTAGTGCTTCTCTAACGGCACGCGAGATGACTTTGATGACAGCACCGTCGGTAGCGTAATCGAAGTCATGGCGCTCATTATTCAGATGAGCTACCGCTTGGAGTAGGCCGTCGAGGGTATCTACGGTTTGTACTGGTGTGTTGCGCGGGATTCCCAGATTTTCGAGCAGCTGGTGGAAGTCATGTTCGCTAGGGAGCTCTGGACCATCGTAGGCGCCTAATCCGTGGGCGAGGAATGCGAGTGGCCGCTTGGCGACTTCGCGTGAGTCGAGCTGTTTGAGGGTACCCGCAGTGGCATTGCGAGGATTCGCAAAGGTGGGGAGCCCTGCGTCATCACGCTCTTGATTCATTTTTGCAAATCCGCTGTTCGGCATGAAGATTTCTCCACGCACTTCTAGCAATACTGGGGCATCCTTTCCTAGCTTGAGAGGTACTGATGGAATAGTACGTACATTTTCGGTGATGAGATCGCCGCGCTTACCGTCGCCACGTGTGGCTGCGTAGTCGAGGTTGCCTTTGCGGTAAACCAGACTCACCGCGACTCCATCTAGCTTTGGTTCCACGGTGACTGGGATCTGTGACTGTCCGAGGTTCTTCTGTAGGCGCTCGTAAAAGGTAATGAGTTCTTGCTCTCGTTTTACATTCGGATGCTTTTCTAGATAATCGTCTGAGAGCTCGAATACGTCATCGATGGATAGCATGGGGACTAGGTGTTCGACATTTTCGAAAGAATCTAGCGGGGCTCCGCCTACGCGCTGGGTGGGTGAGTTCGGGTCAGCCAGATCTGGGTGTTTACTTTCTAGCTCTTCGAGCTGGCGGTACAGTGTGTCGTACTCCGTGTCAGAAACCTCTGGCTGAGCGTCCTGATAGTAGAGCTTGTTATGGCGATCTAACTCCTGCGCAAGCTGTTGCATACCGGCAGCGGGATTTGAGTCCTTTTGTGGTTCTTGTGAAGGTTCGAAATCAAACAGATCATCCATGCCGCATTAGTGGCTTTTTCAGCGGAGACTGGCAAGTCTAGATGAGAACAGTGAACTATCATTGGCAAAAACAATGGAGTGTCAGCTTTTATCGATTTCCAAGTGTTAGGGATTATGAGATAGCTTCATCGAACTATGCAAAACCCACGCGAACGAGAAGAGCAGCATATTGCGAGTAAAAAGGATGAACGCTCCTTTTGGAAAATGGTGGCTCTAGCTGCTCAGAATGCTTTTAACGATAAAGCGGCTCAGTTTTTTCTCATCCCTCTCGCGGCGTGGCTAGTGATCAAAAGTGGAGAAGGGGGCGGCGGCGATATGAAGTATGTTCTCGGAGCATTGATCGTGGCGCCATTTATCTTCCTTTCACCAGTGGCGGGATGGATCTCGGATCGGTTCAGTAAGACATCGGTGATGCGTGCGGGTATGGTTCTCCAGTTAGGAGTGCTAGCTCTGATTACTCTAGGAGTGTATCTGCAGGATCTGAAGATAGGGATTCTCGGTTTCTTCCTGTTAGCGATTCAATCGACTATCCTGAGTCCGGCAAAAAAAGGATTGGTGAAGGAAATGGTGGGCAGTGAGAAGCTCGGATTCGCCAGTGGTGTGTTAGAGATGGCGTCTGTTTTAGCTATTTGTGCGGGACAGATTGTCAGTGGGTTTTGGTTTGATAGTCGCTTAGCGCAGACTGGAGACGGGTGGAGCGCTGCTCTGACTCCTTTGATGATATTAAGTGTGCTGGCGATTCCTGCAGTCATTGTGTCTTTCACGATGAAGTTATACCCTTCTCCATCGAAGAGGGAATTTCGTCTTAACATTCTATGGGAGCATTTTGGGCAACTTGGAGATCTCTTTAAAGATCGCAGGCTAAAATGGAGTGCCATGGGCGTGGCTTTTTTCTGGTTCTTTGGTGGCTTTATCAATCTCGTGGCAGTGCAGCTAGCCGAGACTATTACAGATGGGAATCAAGGTTTTGGTTCTGAGATGGCGTGGTTCTTGGCTGCGGCTTCCGGTGGTATTGTACTAGGTGGGCTATTGGGTTCCATAGGCTGCCGTAGGAACATTGAGCTGGGGCTTGTGCCTATTGGTAGTTTGATCACTGTCGCTGGGTGTGTGGCGATGGCTTTCACCCCGTTGGAATCTATTTGGATGAAGGTCTGGATGGTCTTTGCAGGAGTGGGTGGAGCTCTGTTCTTGGTGCCATTAAATGCCTATGTGCAGGATTTAGTAGACCCCGCTAAGAGAGGACGAGTGCTGGCTGGGATAAATCTTTTAGATTGTCTTGCTGGTGCGGGAGCTGTGGCGTTTCAACTTGCTTTGAGTAAGTTTGGAGTGCCGATGAGTGGTCAATTTATGGCGATGGCAGCTCTCACACTGATCGTTACAGGTTTTTCTACAAAGTTACTTCCTCAGCATTTTGTGCGTTTTACTCTACTGAGTGTGTTCCGCATTTTTTACCGTCAAAAAGTGCTGCATGCTGAGCGTATGCCAGATGAGGGTGGGGTACTGATCGTCCCGAACCATGTTACTTATATCGATGCATTTATTCTCACAGCTGCGAGTCCTAGGCCGATTCGTTTTCTAATGCATGATAATTTCTTTAAACGCGACGGGGTCATTTCGAAGTTTGTGAAGATTTTCGACACGGTTCCGATCTCTCCGACAAAGGCGAAGGAGGCTATTCATATTGCCGCGGAAGCTGTTTCAGAAGGCGCAGTGGTTTGTATTTTTCCTGAAGGACAACTGACTCGGAGTGGGGCTATGCTTGAGATGAAGCGGGGTTTTGAAATGATTGCGCGCAAGTCAAAATGTGTCGTGATGCCTGTCTACATGGACGGTCTATGGGGGTCGATTTTCTCCTTCGAACGTGGAAAGCTGTTTAAGAAGGTCCCCTATAGTGTTCCCTACGGAGTGACGGTAGCATGGGGTGAACCAATGGAGTCAGGTGACGCCAGCTCAGGACTAGTTCGGCAAGCACTGCATCAACTTTCCGCTGAGGCTATAGCCATGCGTGAAATCCTTCACTACCCAGGTAGATTGTTAGACCTAGAGATTGAACCTCTTAATGGAGTGTCGGATCTTTGGACGAAAATGCTGGCTGAAGTGCGTAGTTTTCCAGAAAAGAAGCAAAGAGCTATACTTACTAATGCCTTACAAGTTTCCGAGAGCCCTGCATTTAGTAAAAATGGAATCATCGTAGTGGATGGGACCACAGATCTAGCACCATTATTCTCGATTGGACTCATGCTAGTGCATCGGGTGAGAGTTATTCTAACGGATAAGGAGGTGACTGCTGAAATGTTACGAGAGTGGGATAGGCAGTATGAGATAGAAGCCTATGTAGGGGGGGAGAATCTCTATGCTGTTTTGAAAGAGACGGATGTGCAGGCTGGCGTGTACTACCATACGCGAGGGCTGTTAGATCACGAGGAGGTGCTACCTTGTTTTCCCATCGGAGTAGTAGAGGGCTGTGTTGTTTCTATTTCAACAGAGCATCCCTATGCTATTTCTGAGACGAATCAATTTCAAGCGGGATGGATAGACGGAAGTATCGGACGCTTGTTGCCTGGTTTTTCTTACACAAATAAGAGTGAGAGCAGCTTAGAATTACACAGCCCAGCATTTGGAAATGAGGGAGGGCAGGCAGTCGAGCTTAAAGGGCGAATGGATGCTTCAGGATTCCTTTACCTATCTGAATAGCGGTAAATCTTTGTGGTAACATTCTTGAATGTTGGGATTTCCAGTTGTATTGGCATGCCTATGCAAACTCAGGATTGGCACCACCGTATCTATCAGCTCATTTATTCTGATTCACAAGATTATGGACTCACTGAGCAATTAATCGTGAATCTAGTCCTGTTTGCTATGGTCTTGTTCATAGCTGGTGCTGCCTATATGCTGACTCGTTTGATTATTTATCGAGTAGTGGCGAAGATAGTAAAGGCTACACCGAATGACTGGGACGATGAGCTGCTTAATAGTAAGATTTTCATATGGATCTCCTTGTTAGTGCCAGTTGCTATTATCTGGCAGACTGCGCTTGTGGTATTTGACCCAGATGCCTTTGGGGCTGAAACGGTAGATACCGTGATTGTGGGGCTTGGTCAGATTCTACTGATCGCTTCACAAGTCTCAGCGATCATCTTGACTCTCTTCTCTGCCATGTCGGCACTGAATATCGTAGAGAGGATCTATAACCGCTATGAAGTTTCGAGGAAGCTCCCGCTGAAAAGCTTTGTCCAGGTGATAAAGGTGATCCTATTTATCGTGGGACTGATCTTTATCATTTCGAGTGTGATGGGTAAGTCACCTCTCTATATTTTCTCAGGATTGGGCGCTGCGACAGCGATTTTGATGTTGGTGTTTAAGGACTCGATCCTTGGTTTAGTAGCAGGTGTTCAGCTTTCAGCGAACCAGATGGTTGCTGTGGGTGACTGGATTGAGATGCCTAAGTTTGGTGCAGATGGCGAGATCGCTGAGGTGGCACTGACAACAGTGAAAGTAGTCAACTGGGATAAGACGATCACGACTGTGCCTACCTACGCTCTTATTTCTGACTCCTTTAAAAACTGGAGAGGAATGAGTGAAAGTGGAGTACGCCGTATTAAACGTGCTCTGTATTTTGATATGCAGTCGGTACGTGTGATGAATTCAGCTGAGATTGAGCGCATGCGGAAGATTTCACTATTGAAAGAGTACATTGATAGAAAAGAAGCGGAAGTGGCTGAGTGGAACACCGAGAGAGGGGTAAACCACTCTGATTTGGTAAATGCGCGCGCGCTGACTAATGTAGGTACTTTTCGAGCGTATGTGGCCGAGTACCTTAAGAATCATCCTAAGATTGCTCAGGATCAGACTATTCTTGTGCGTCATTTGTCGCCAGTAGATAATGGTCTGCCGATTGAGATTTACGCTTTTAGTACAGATAATTCGTGGGTGAATTATGAAGCTATTCAGAGTGATATCTTCGATCACTTGATGGCGATTACACCAGAATTTGGTTTGAGGTTATTCCAGCGTCCTAGTGGCTTAGACATGCAGAAAGCATTCGCTGAATAGTGGGCATCTATAGTGGGAGTTAGGTTTGACAGCCATAGTCAAGTGGCTAGGCTGCGCACTATGAATATTTTCCGCAGAATTCTTCTCCTTGTGACTGTCAGCACTTTGTTGAGTTCTTGTGGTGCTCCTATAGTGCAAAACACTCTGGCGCTTCCAGGGAGTCTTATTCGCGGAGCTGCCCAAACTGTAGGTTTGGGTGGAGTTGCTGGTCTTTAAATTTCCTCAGATATGTGCCGTGTCATTATAACGGGTGCTTCGTCTGGAATTGGGAAAGCGACCGCTGAAACTTTAGTCAAAAATGGTGACGAAGTAATAGGACTTTGTCGCTCTGTGGAGAAGCTCCCAGATGGCGTTAGGGGAATTAGATGTAATCTAGCAGATGCTGACTCAGTGAAGTCTGCTTTTGATTTGATACACTTAGAGATCGGTGAAGTAGATACTCTGATTAATAATGCGGGCATTGCTTATTTATCGCGAATCACTGACGGCAATCTTGCTGACTGGGATAGCATGTGGAATGTGAACGTGCGCGGTTTGGCATTGTGCTGCCAGCTTGGCCTTGGCGTACTTAATAAAGATAGAGGCCAGATTATTAATGTTTCGAGTATGAGTGGTCATCGCGTGCCACCGACGGGTGGGTTCTATTCACCTACGAAGTTTGCTGTGCGTGCGATCACTGAGTCACTGCGAGCTGAACTGCGTATGGATGGTAAAACTATCAGGGTCGCCTCTGTGTCACCTGGTTTTGTCGACACGCCCTTGTTAGAGGATTACTTTAAAGGACGAGAAGAGGTTTTAGCGGCGACTAAACAGCAAATAAAAATGCTCACCGCGCAGGATATTGCGGAGAGCATTGTGCATGTGCTTAACACTCCATTACATGTTGAGGTCGGGGATGTGCAACTGCGTTCAGTTGATCAGAAAGCGTGATTTATTGAAAATAAGTGGAGCCCAAGGATCGGTTAGACGCCTCGGTTGACTTTGTAGCTTTTTATTTTAATTTGATAGCTCATGAAAACTGAAACATTGTGCCTTCACGGCGGATACACACCTGAAAAAGATACCAATTCCTGCACAGTGCCTCTTCATAGAAGCACTGCTTTTACTTTCAATAGCACTGAACACGCCGCCAACCTTTTTGCTCTCAAAGAACTGGGGAATATCTACACGCGGCTGACTAATCCGACCAATGGTGTGTTAGAGAAGCGTATCGCACTTCTTGAAGGCGCGCACGAACTGGGTGGGCTCGCATTTTCATCAGGTACTGCGGCAATTTTTAATTCCATAATTAACCTCGCAGCCGCAGGTGATAATATAGTGTCCGCAAGAAATCTCTACGGAGGTACATACACTCAGTTTGATAGTATTTTACCAGCTCTAGGCATTGAGGTTCGTTTTGTGGATTCAAACGATCCAGAGAATTTTGCAACAGCTGTTGATGAAAACACGAGGGCGTTTTTCTGTGAAACTATTTCTAACCCAGCCCTAGAAATTACAGATCTGAAGGCGGTGGCCGACGTGGCCCATGCTAATGGCTTGCCTCTCATTGTAGATGCAACGTGTTCTACGCCGTATCTTACGAGAGCGATTGATCATGGGGCTGATATCGTAGTGCACTCTCTCACAAAGTGGATTGGCGGGCATGGTGCTGGTCTAGGTGGAGTGGTAGTAGATTCAGGTAAGTTTGATTGGACAGCTGGCAAACATCCTTTATTCGACGAGCCAGATTCATCTTATCATGGTTTACGCTGGGGCCATGACTTACCTGAAATGCTTGCGCCATTGGCATACATTCTACGGTTGCGTACTGGCCCGCTTAGAAATCTAGGAGCTTGTGCTAGCCCTGATAACTCATGGCAAGCTCTGCAAGGGCTAGAAACTTTGCCATTAAGAATGGAGCGACATTGTGAAAACTCCCTCAAAGTAGCTAAGTATCTCAAGGAGCATCCTAAGGTCGAGTGGGTGCGTTTCCCAAGTTTGGAAGATGATCCTGAATTTACTAAAAACCAAATCTATCTCAAAGGGAAGGGCGGCAGTGTTGTCGTCTTTGGTATCAAAGGTGGCGCTGAAGCTGGTTCAGCCTTTATAAATCGATTGAAGCTGTTTTCTCATGTTGCGAATTTAGGTGATGCGAAGTCACTCGCTATCCATCCTGCAACAACGACTCATTCACAGTTAAATGAAAAACAACAATTAGCTGGGGGGATTAAACCTGAGCTCATTCGCCTTTCCGTGGGTATCGAGCATATCGATGACATTATCGCTGATTTGGAACAGGCGATTAGATAGTTCTTTGCTCAACTGATTTTAAAAGCATTCAATGAGGTATTCATTGAATGCTTTTTTATAAACTAGATCCGAGAGATCTCGTCATCATCTTCGTCGCCTGGAACTGGTGGAAGCAGGTCTTGGCGCATTAGTAAGCGCTCAAGACTGAGATCTTCTAACAAGTCTTCGGCAGTTTGTTGGACAATGGTACAGAAGGGGATGATTCGGTCTACTTCAGCGATGGAGCAGTGCACCATAGTGGAGACGATGTCTTTATCAAACTTCTCGCGTTCAAAAATGTTAGTGATACGGAAGACGACGCGCTGACGGTCGAGGTCGTATTCGAGCCCGCCGAGGTTCATTTGCTTATTTGCACGGTGCAGTAGCTCGAGCAGAAATGGCTGGCGGAGTTCATCTATCTCTAGAGCTGTTTCACCAACAATAGTGAGTGAGTTGAGCTGAGTGAATACCTGCGCGAAGAGTTGAACGCGCGTGTGGTGAGCTTCGAAAGCAGTGGTGAGAACCTCGCGGCCTTCGATGATTTCATGCGCCCAACCTTGTTCGTTGAAGGCATCGGCTACAGAAGTGAGTTGGATGGATGGTGGTCGCATATAGATAGAGTGTTACTTGCTGCTGGTTCTGGCGTTGATCGCTTTTTGAAGCAAGGAGATTTGTTGTTTAGCGATGGGTTTAAGGCTGACAATGACACCACTGGTTTTCTCTGGGTCACGATGGAGGGCGAGCTGCTTTGTGTCACATTGGGCGGAATCTATTTCCTGCCAGAATAGAACTTGAAGGTTTTTTTCAGCCTTCCAGAAAGGGAAGATTTCTATGCCCATTGGGGTGAGTAGCAAGTAGGCATGGCGAATGCAGTGGAGGCCAATACGCAGAGCAATGAGACTGGGTATGAGTGGCAGTAGGCAGAACCAGATGTACTTTTGAAAATCAGCATCGTGAGGTCCCCATTTGGAGAACATGGCTACGGCGCTGGCTATCGCAATTGCTGCGCAGCCTACTGAGAGGAGAAAGAACAATGTAGCCTGACGTGAGCGGGTGAAGCGAAGCTCCTTGTGGCTTTCTTCGAGAGCCTTGGGTGAGGTGCCAATCAGGCTCTCAGCGATTGTGCGTTTTTTAGTTTTTTGCTCCATTAATGATTAAGATTGTTGGCGTAGATGAATGGCTTACACAAATCAATTCGTCGGATCGGGCTTGGCTAATTGTGATTCTGTGTTATCTCCCGATGCGTTGCTCATGCCAAATAAACGAGATATCTCTGAATGGATGAAAAGCCGCCTCGATGACGGCCAGAGATTTCTGATCCTCTGCATACTGATTGGCTTAAGCTGTGGTGTGGCTGCTGTGCTGTTTCATTGGTCGATCCATGGCATTTTCCATCACCTATGGGACTGGGCGACTAGCTATGGAGGTTGGCAGTTTTACGCGATCATGTTGGGAGCTCCGACTTTTGGTGGACTCATTGTGGGGATTTCAGTGAAATTTTTTGCTCCAGATGCGGCCGGAAGTGGTATTCCTCAAACTAAAGTCGCGTATTACAATCACGACGGCTTCATTTCTAGCGCCACTGGTTTTTGGCGATTCACCTTGGGGTCGATCTATTGTGGTCTCGGAAACAGTTTGGGACGTGAAGGACCCACTGTGCATTTGTGTTCGGCTATTTCTTCTCGATTGGGACGCCTTTTCTTTCGAAGTGAACTCCGTATTCAGTCGGCTCTTCCAGTAGGAATGGCCGCGGGGATAGCGGCTGCATTTAACGCGCCGCTTTCAGCGATTACTTTTGTTTTTGAGGAGTTACTCGATAACTTTTCCATGAAGGCGCTGGGGGGGATTGTGGTCGCCGTAGTGATTGCCGCTGCGGTTTCCCGAACACTGCTAGGCGAGGATCCTATTCTTGCGAGCGATTTCATTAGCAAGGAATTCATCACTGCTCCGTGGATGGTTGTGGGGATTCCTATGGGGATTATAGCTGGATTCCTTGGTCACTTTTTTGTGAGCTCCGTGCTTGGATTACGACTTAGGTTTAAAACAAAGTGCGCGAATTACAGCTGGTTGACGCCAGCTATTGGCGGACTCTGTTGTGGTATCCTTGGTTTACTTACGCTGCAGGTTACGGGGCAGTTTGGTGAACCCCAAAATACGGTTTTCAGTATTGGTTACGAGAGCTTGGAGTTGGCATTCCAAGATAAGTTAGTTTGGCAAATCCTTGCTGTCTTATTGATTTGTAAATTCATTGCTGTGGTCGTGAACTACGCGACTGGTGGTTCTGGAGGGCTTTTCTCACCAACACTTTTCCTAGGTGGCATGTTAGGCGGTTTAATCGGGATGATGCTTTGTGGCTTAGAAGGCTGGTTCCATTTCGCACACTGGCCAGGAGCTCATCAGGTCGTGGGTGGTTGCGTCCTCTTGGGGATGGGAGCCATGTTCTCGGCTGTTGTACGCTGCCCGTTTACCTCACTCATTATCATTTTTGAAATGACGGGGAACTATTCGCTCATTCTTCCACTGATGGCTGGCAATATGCTGGCTTGGTCGATCGCTAAAAAGTTCCGCCCTGTAGCGCTCTATGACGCTCTACTTTTACAAGACGGTGTGAGCATGAAAAAATTCACCTCCTACCAAGGGCATCAAGATTACCGTGACTTGCCAGTCTCCGCGATTATGACGCATGACCTGGTCACCCTTCAAACTGGCGTAAACGTGGAAGAAAGTATCGAAAGCCTGGGGTCTAAAGGCCTCATGTATCACGCGTATCCTATTCTCGATGCAGCAGGAGACATTGTAGGAATTATTACCCGCCACGAAATGCAGGAGGCTGATCCTTCTGATTTACTTGATAAATTAATTATGGATCAAAAGTTGTTAGCGGTGCAGCCAGATACATCGATCCGTGATTCAGCCCATAAGATGATCGCGAACAACTACCAGCAGGTACCAGTAGTCTCGGCGACGAATTCTCAGAAGCTGTTAGGTTTAATTACCTTGAACGACATCGCACGTCAGCAGAACGCGAGTTCACACTAAACGTGAAGCATGAGTGCGGCGAATACCGTTACTCACAGCCCATGTTATTGAGTTCATTCTTCACTGGAATCTCAATCGGTCGAAACTTAATAAAGATAGATCATTGAAAACCCTCTATATGGAGTGTGGTCTTTTCGTTATATTTTAAGGATTTTAATATATATTCTCTATGAATAACTCTTCCTTATACGCCTAAGTTAGCGCTTGATACTAGGTATTAGTTTCCATAGAGTTAGCTTCTGTCGATTTATTGGGCTTTGCTCGTATATTATTTAAATTTCCTATTCATATGAAAAGCGCTCTAAGTCCTTTTACGTATCCAGTGTCCGCTAATAGGGACCGGTCTAATTTACTGGTTGTTATGTTGCTCTTATGCTGTCTTTTCGCAGCTCAGAGTGCGCATGCGGTGACTTATCCTACAGTTAATTCGACGAACTTCCTTTCTGGCAGTCACGATAATGGCAATGCGACGTCTCTAAACTATCGTTACTTTGCTCCGAAGAATTATGATGCGAACGATACGGGGACATTGTATCCTTTAGTTCTGTGGTTACATGGATCTGGCGGGGGGAATACTCCTGATAATGAGTATCATTTGAGGAATAATGCCAATGGGGGGATGATATTTCTCTCTAGTGCGAATCCTGATAACCAGACTGATTACCCTTGTTTCTGGGTTGCTCCGCAATCGACTATCGGTGGTTGGAATACATCGTATCTCCCAGGGCAAATCCAAGGGATGTTGGATGACCTTATCGCGAACTATAATATTGATCCCGACCGCATTTATATCACGGGGCTATCCATGGGCGGCGGTGGAACGATGTCTCAGATTAATAGCTATCCGGAGCGTTATGCGGCGGCGAATCCTATCTGCGGTTGGGCAACGAGTGCGCAAGCTGATGCTTATGCTCATATTCCACTATGGGCTTTTCACTGTGCTAACGATAGTACGGTAATTGTCAATGGCTCGGACCAAATTGCTTCTCAAATGCGTGCCAAAGGCGGCAAACCAATTTATACTCGTTATAACACGGGAGGGCACAACGGTGCTTGGGAGCGTGCTTACAGTGTATCGACTCCATTAGTTCCATGGATGATGGCTCAACGCCGCGGTCAGGAACCGACTTCCATAGTCGGACCTTATGTTAAAGTGACTGCTCCGACGACTTCTGGGAATGTGTCGACTGGGGAATCTATTATTTCTTTTAGTGGAGTGGCTGATACGGATACGACGCATGTTTGGTATCGAAATAATCAGTTTTATAGTGATACGCCGTCTGCGATCGGGACGACTAGCTGGAGTGTGACGGATGCGCAGCTCCGGCGCTCGAATGAGGGGAAGATTAATGAAATCTACGTTCAAGGGGAAACGATTGCCTATGCCGCACCTGGAAATGGTCTAACGACGACGAATGATTTCATCGTAGTGACCTCTGTGAATGGGGGGGATACAGAACAGCCAGTCGTAACGATCACTTCGCCGACTAGTAGTTCGCTGTATGCGACTTTAGATGCTACTGTTGATATTGCCGGGACAGCGACGGATAATGTCTCTGTGACGAGTCTTTCATGGGGAAATAGCTTAGGTGGAAGTGGCTCGATCACGCTTACAGATTCATCATGGCAGTATGGTGATATCCCCCTACATGTAGGCACTAATGTGATTACGATTACCGCTTTGGATGCCTTTGGTAATGTCGGAACAGACGTCATTACGATTGTTCCTACTGCAAATTTAGCGCCTCAGGTTAACGCGGGGCCAGATGATGAAGTCGCTCTGATTTCTGGCAGTGCCGAAGCCTTACTTGAAGGTTTTGCCAATGATGATGGATTACCCGAGGGAGACGAACTTTCTGTGCAGTGGAGCAAAATGAGTGGCCCTGGATCAGTTGCTTTTTCTAATGCATCTGAGGTGCAAGCAATCGCCACTTTTACAGTCACTGGTGATTATGTTTTGCGACTGACTGCCGATGATAGCGAAGAGACTGGATTCGATGAAATTTCTATCACCGTTCATCCAGAAGGGACTCTGATCGATACGAAGTATCCAACTGTGAGTTTGGGGAATTTCCCTGCCGGAAGTTATGACGATGGTAACACGACGACTTTGGATTACCGTTATTTCATTCCTGAAAACTACGATGAAAATGATGTCAGTACACTGTATCCTCTAGTTTTATTTCTTCATGGGCCAGATGAAAAAGGTTCGGACAATAGCCAGCAGATTGAAAATGATGCCAATGGGGCAATGATTTTCATATCAACTGCTTATCCGGATAATCAGGAGACATATCCTTGCTTCTGGGTCGCGCCTCAGTGTCAGTTGTCTGATTGGAAAACGAGTTACTTGCCTGCTCAAATTCAAGGCATGCTCGATGATTTAGTGACTAATAATAATATCGATCCTGAGCGTATTTATATCACAGGTCTTTCCATGGGAGGGGCTGGTGTCGTCGATCAAATTAACAATTACTCCGACCGTTACGCTGCAGCCAATCCGGTAGCTGGATCGGTTCCTTCGGCGAGCGCGAGTAATTATGCTCATGTTCCTCTCTGGGCGTTTCATTGTGCGGACGATGGAACCTCCGGTGTGAATGGTTCGGATCAAATCGTTTCTCAAATGCGTTCAGCTGGCGGTACTCCTGTCTATACGCGTTATGATACTGGGGACCATGCCGCGTCTTGGGCTCGTGCGTATAGCTATGAGACGCCTTTGGTGCCTTGGATGATGTCGCAGCGTCTGGGCCAGAAGCCGACTTCTTTAGTCGGCCCTCATATTAGGGTGACTTCTCCCAACATGAATGGAAGCACGGCGACCTCGGAGAGTAGTCTCCTTTTGAGTGGAGTGGCCGATGCGAATACTTCGGCAGTTCGATATCGTAACAGTCAGTATTATAATGATACGCCGCCCAATGTGATCGGAACCACTAGTTGGAGTGTCACGGCGACCCCATTACGAGGTGATCGGCTTAATGAAATTTATATTGAAGCAGATACGGTCGCTTATGCCGCTTTGGGCAACGGAAAAACGACGACCAATGACCATTTTACTGTCAGCACGGATGCCTATGATATATGGGCGGTAGATAATGGACTAGAACTTGGAAAGAGTAGTGAGCTGGAGCTTGATCCGGATGGAGACTTTCTTAATAACTTAATCGAGTACGCATTTGGTTTGGATCCTTCAGTATCTGATGGCAGGGAGCTACTTTTCAACGGAGCGTCGTTCATGAGTCGGGGATTGCCGATCGTAGATTGGGGTAATCCTGCTAGTCTCCAATTTACCTTTCCACGAAGAGTGGACTATGCGTCTGTTGATCTAAGCTATACTGTCCAATACAGCAGTGATCTTGAAAATTGGTATGATAGCTTACTGCTGCCAACGATTTTATACACAGATGGAGATATTCAAATTGTTGAAATCACGGATCCACTTTTCGCTCCCGGTGTAACGGGGTGCCGTTTTTTGAGAGTTTCTGTAGTTAAAGAGGAGTAGGGAGTTTGGTCACAGGTGAGCTTCAACATTATACCAAGAAAATATGATTTAATGCTTAAGCTCGATACGTCGAGAATGCATGCGCGTTAATCTTCTAAGTTAACGCGAAATAGTGAGGAATTATTCAAAAAACTTATCTATTCCCACTCAATAACGCCAGCGGGAAATGGTGTCTTTTAGCTGGACTGGTTCTGTATCAACCAAGGCAGAGCCTCGGTGATTTCGGCTCTCCATGGCTTAATGGAATGTCCTCCAGCATATTGATTATATCGGACAGTAGCTCCAGTCCGCTGAAGAGACGCGACAGCCTTTTCCACTCCCTCAATCTGGGATATTTGTTGAATTAAGCCAGTTGGTGGATGAGTGACGTTCTTATGAATTTCCTCGTCCCCAACACTCAGCCAAAAGCGAGTGTTTCGGAGCTCATGTTTATCTAATAACGATTCCAATAGATCAGATTTCCACCAATAGGAACCCGATTGCGAAAGGCAATAAGTGAAGCAATCGGGATGTTTAATGCTCAAGAAGGTTGCCATCAGCCCACTTAGACTTAGCCCACAAACAATGCTTCCTTCAGTTCTCAGTCCAGTGATGTTTTTGCGTAGCCATGGTAAAACGGAGTCGCATACAAATTTTTCGTATTTCTCGTTGCAGCTATAGTCCTCATGTCTAGCAGCGGCACTGACGTGACCAATAAACACATAACTCATCTCTGGAATGTGCTTTTTCGCATGCATAGTGTTCAACATAGGGACAATATTCATATCTCTCCAGTAATGCTCGCCATCTAGAAAAAGACAAAGTCTGTGCGCTTGGTCCGTATTGGCACGTTGAATCCGTAGGATTCTAGAATAGCCAGTAGCTTCACATGAAATGACATGCTCTTCTAAATTAAGTGGTGTTTTCTCGCTGCTTTTCTTTGAGTAATGGGTCGAGCTTTGTGTCCATTTTCTTGACTTAAATTCGCTATTTAAGTTTTCGGATTGCTCTGGAGAACCGGGATTCGGAATGGCTGATATTTCATCCCACCCATGAGAAAATAGCCAAGCCTCAGCTTGATTGAGAAGCGCTTCACCTATCCCTTGACCCCGATATTCAGGTAGAAGCACAATAGAATTGAGACTTCCAGTATTTCGATCAGCGAATGCATAGGCTACAGGCGCTCCGCTATCATACGCGACCCACCCCGTCTGAGCGCAGCCTAAGCTGCGGTACGGAACACTCGGTAGTTTTTCTACACGGTGTAGGCTTGAGAGTATTTCGTCGGTAATTTGTAGATAGGTAATCATCTAGTTTATAGCAGGCTCAAAGCGTGGCATATACTTATGCTGGTGCGATTATCATGTTTCCTACTAGGCCAATCATGAAACCCGCAACAGCTCCTAGTGCAGGAAATCCAGTCTCCTCTGTTTTTGATCCAGGAGCCACATCTTGAAAAACTAAATAAAGAATTCCAGCACTTGCGAATAGCATTAAGCCCGCAACAAATTGGTGGGCGTCCGCGAGGAAGAAATACCCTGTGAGGGCACAAACGGGGCCAACAATAGCCAAGCTCGCAAATGCAAAAAGTATCTTATTTGAGCTTAATTTACCTGATTTCTCTAGTTCTTCGTATGCATTAAAACCCTCGGGGAGGTTTTGCAAAATCATGAGCAAAGCTAAAATTAAACCGGTACTCTCACCAATTGCAAATGCAGTTCCTAGAGCAATAGCTTCTGGGATGAAATCGGAAAGCATGGCGACCAGCTGACCTGCTGGGCTTTTCAGGCGACTTAGCACCATATCGAAGAGGTAGAAAAAGAGTCCTCCAGCTCCGAAACATAAAGTCGCAGTTAAGGGCGATAACTTACTCGCTCCATCAGGCACTAAAACGAGAGCTACCGCAGACACCAGCGCTCCACCACCGAATGCGATAATATACAAACGAAATTTTTTCTCTAGGAACTTGGGGTGCAATAGATCAAGCCTAGCAAGTAACCCGCCAATAGGTATCGCAGCGCCAGCAAGAAGTGAGAGTATGATAATGAAGATGTATTCAGGCATGTGAATTAGGTGTAATGTTAGGAGATTGAACAACTACTAATCTTGAGGCGAAACTCTAGTTTTGTATTTGAACTTGCTAAGTAGAGCGGGGGGGCAGTTAGAACCTGAGAACAGCGTTTTGGTTAGCTAGAGTTTGTACTATTTCATAGCGCCTTCAAATGCTAGACGTACAATTTGTTTACGACAGTATTGGTGAGTCCAAGATACTCAATGGAAATTGTTGGTTTACTGCGCGTGCAACTTAGTCTTTCTCTTGTGGTAGGGGAATGAGGAAGAGCTTTGCGAATTTACGTTTACCGATATGGCGTTCTACTACGCTGGAGGCGTTCCATAGAAGAAGCGCACCGCTGATACAGGTGATGTTTGCCCAAACATGAGGGCCATCGGTTCCTCCAAAGGCTGCTTCCACCGCTGCTCCGAAGCTACCGTGTTCGTGGCGGCCTTGGCCTATCTTTTGCCTTCGAGTGGCATGGGAGAGCTTTTAAATAGAGGGTAGATGGCTTTACTTAGCTAGGATCAAGGTGTTTGGTTTTTGTTGCTTTATCGGCCCTTCCAAGAATGCGTTCGTAGCTCACATTTGTCATCGTGATTTTGGCTTCCGTGATGCCAATGTCTTGGTAACAGGCTGCGAACGAATCCGAGTTGCCTTTTTTACCACAGTTTTTGCAACCGTCTGGGTATTGGGATTGCAGGTAATTGCCAAATTTCAGGTACGCAGCACTGTCGTCTTTGACTACGGTTGTTAGACTTTTATCAAAGGCTGAGACTGAAACTTTTCCGTAGTCGTTAATGACCTCGAAAGAGAAATGCTCACCTGAGCGGATGGTGCCGAGTGCCTTTTTCTCTTCATTACCAGCTTCATTGCGAATGCGAACATACACTCCAAAAACACCATCACTAGGATGCGAGTCTCCTATGCCTGACTCACTCGTGTCGGCTACATACAGTTTCATGATCGTACCGAGGTCTTTTGCATGGAATTGAGCTACGATCACCTTGCCACCATTGGATAGGTCGACTTTGATATCGGCGCTAAAATGCTCGTAGCTGTTCGTCATCGCAGTACGTTCATTCTTCGAGATTTTATATTCGTGACGCCATCCATTGCCATTTGGCGTAGTGACTTTTGCCTCCAGCGCGACAAATTCTAAGGTGTAGGGATCAACTAGTGGGTGTGGTTTGTCTCCTTCTAGGTTCCAAGTGTCGCTGTTAGTGATGCTCTCAGGAATTACCTTTTTTGTTAGAGTGCGCGGTGTTTGTGCCTGCATGGAAATACAGGAGCCTATGAAGACAAGCCAAACGAGGCTAGAAGCATTAGATGCGACAGCGGCTATTAGTTTGGCTTGGTCTTTCATAGTCTATCGGAAATGGGGTAGAGCTATATGGCCCTAGCATCCAATGCGGGTCAGGGTTCTTTAAAATGATACATAGCCTTGAGCCAGAAGTAGTCACCTTGGGGGCGGCTACTTCGTTGCTAGATTCTTGAAGTGAAGCTTCCCGAGCGTGCCCTCGAATGCGAAGGGTGCCTTATCGAAGTAGTCATCCGCGACAGGTGAATTGAGATCCATGCCAACATCGAAGGTTTCGGAGGCTGTGAAGACCATAGGGATAGTTCTTTGAACTGTGCCCGTGGTCGCCTCTTTGCCATTGATCCAGAACTTGAGTTCGGCTGGCGCGGCGCGTTCCATCGGAGTTCTCATTTCGTAGGCGATTTTGACCTCACCGGCTGGCAGGGAGCCGACCTTGATCTTGTCGCGTTTGAGCAGAAGTGCGCTGTATTCGTAGTAGAGTTCTCCATCGAGGGCGTAGAGGCTCACGCCTCCAGCATAGCCACCCATAGCGAAGAGCACACCGTTGACCTTCTCAGGCACCGTGGCTTCTATCTCGACGCGCAGGTTGCCGTTGCGCACGTTTGGCGCTTCGGTCTCCGGGATTCGAGTCATTCCCTCGAACAAGGTCCACTCGGTATTGGTGGTACGCTTTGCTTCATGCGGATTGAGTCCAGTGTACATGGCTCCACCGATCGGGAAGGCTTTGTTTTCTTCGGCAACCTCCATGAAGAGGGCTTTCAGTTCTTCCAGCTTCTCGGGATGTTTGGTGGCGAGATCGTTCATCAGCGAGTAGTCGCTGCGTGTATCGAACAGCTCCCATTCATCCTCCAAGGGGTTCCATTTGGAAACATCAGGCATTGCAGCCACCCAGGGGATTCGGGGACCAAAGGTGCTGGCCATCCAGCCTTCGTGGTAGATGCCACGGCTGCCCATGATATCGAAGTACTGCGTCTTTTTGACCTCCGGTGCCTCGGCCGAGTCAAAGGTGCTGACGAAGCTCACCCCATCGATGGGGTCTTGTTTGTGGCCATCGACCACCTTGGGAGCGGTGATGTCGAGAAGATCATAGACCGTTGGAACCACGTCGTTGACATGGAGGAATTGTGAACGCGGAGTCTTGTCCGGCTTAATGCGCTTGGGCCACGAAATGACCATGGGAGTACGGGTGCCACCAAAGTCGCCCGCGATCAGCTTGGTGTAGCGGAAGGGACTGTCCCCAGCCCAGGACCAGGCCGCATGGACATGGTTTTCCACCTTGGGGCCGCCGATGACGTCGAGTCCGCCCAGCTCGTTCATCACGGCGATGTGTTCCTCCACGGTAGAAGGGATCCCGTTCTGAGCATTGAGCTCGGCAACACTACCTTCGATTCCCTCGGCGGATGCGCCATTGTCAGAGAGAATGTAGATGATTATGGTATTGTCGCGGATGCCGCGATCGTCCAGTTCATCGATGAGCTTGCCGACCTGTACATCAGTATGTTCGAGGAAGCCGGCAAAGACTTCCATCAGACGTGTCTGGAAGGCTTTTTGGTCTTCAGGGACGTCTTTCCAGGCTGGCAATTCTTTCGGGCGGGGAGCCAGTTTGGTATCGGCCGGGATCCAGCCCATGGCCTTCTGCTGTTCGAAGGTCTTCTGGTGGTAGACATCCCAACCTTCGTCGAACTTACCCTTGTATTTGTCCGCCCACTTCTTGGCGACATGGTGAGGGCCGTGTACTGCGCCCGGGGTCCACCACATTAGGAAAGGGCGGTCCGGGTTGATGGCCTCGTGGCGCCGCATCCAGGTGATGGCCTTGTCAGCCATGTCTTCGGTGAGGTGGTAGTCCTCGTGGTTCTCAGGGTGTGGGGTCGAGATGGGAGTGGTGTTCTCCCACAGGGTGGGCTCCCACTGCGATGTCTCTCCGGCAAGAAAGCCGTAGAAGTAGTCGAAGCCGCGTCCCGTTGGGGTGCGGTCGTAGGGGCCGTTGGCGAGCTGGTCGATCGGTGTGTTGTGATCCTTGCCGAAGAAGGAACTCGCATAGCCGTAGTGACCGAGAACCTCGGCGATGGTCGCGGAGGACTTAGGAATGACACCGGTGTAGCCATCCCAGTCGTTAGCGAATTCGGCGATCTGGCCCGCACCGACCCGTTGGTGGTTGCGGCCGGTCATCAGTGACGCCCGCGTTGGCGAACACATTGCGACGGTGTGGAAGCGGTTGTAAGTGATTCCTTCTTTTGCCAGACGGCTCAGGGTTGGAGTTTCAATGAGACCGCCGAAGGTGCTTGGCTGACCGAAGCCGGCATCGTCAAGCATGATGATGAGGATGTTCGGCGCGTCTGCGGGCAGATGGCTCGGGGCCTCGCGCCACTTGTGGACGGATTCCTGCATGGTTGGTCCGACTTTGCCACCCATCGGTGGAGTGGGAAAGGGCAGGACGTCCTGTGCCCATGCGGGCAGGGCAGTCAAGAGGCAGAGCCCGGTGACGACGGCTACGCGTGGGATAGTTCGGTTCGTTTTCATTTATTCGAGTGGGTGATAGTTGTAGATTGTTAGAGGTCTGCAGGGGCTGTGTCGCAGTTGGTCAGCATTTTTTGGATCATCTCATGAAAATCTTGTTTCTCGGCCGAAGTTATACCGGTGAGAAACTTCGCATTGGTTGCTTTCGAGCACGCGATGAGCTCGGGGAGAAGGAGGCAACCCTTGCTTGTTAAAGTGAGCTCTACCGAGCGCCTGTCCGTGCTGCTTGTTTCTCGATTCATCAGACCTAGTTTGTTGAGGCAATGCATGTGTCGGGTGATCGCAGCTCGATCAATACCAATGAATGAGGCGAGTGTGGCAGGAGTAGTTTTGTTGTTGTTAGAGATGGCGCTCAGAATCGCAAATCCAGCCCGCGATATGCCATGGGATCCTAGGCGATTTTCAAAGTCTGATTCCATTGACCTAGCTAGGCGCGTTACCCAATACCCAGTGCTAGAACGAAGAGAACTCAGTTTTTTAGCCATCTCAGAGGCTTCGCAGTTATCTGACGGCAACTCATTTTTCACAGATTAATTTTCAACTTTAATAGTTGATCATGTCAACTATATCTCCATTCCAGCTTAAGGACTCTACTCGATTGGACGAATAATCTTCACCTTTTTTTACGTAGTTAGCCCCCACGGTAGGTGATGTTAGACGCCGGTGATAGAGGTATCTTCGCGCGAATCCTCACTTTTCACACGTGCGAATTTTTCTATTACGTTTGTTGATTAGAACGTAAATGTGACCGAACAGCTTGGACGTATTCGGAATTAATGAGCCAAGGGGAAGGGAGCTTTGCTTTTTGTGCTCAGTGTTACTCCAGACGCTTTAGAATCATGCTGGTTCTACAAGGGAGGTAGAGTGAGAGCACTGGGCCGTGGTCAGTATCGATGGTGTGGACATTGGTGCCGCTATCGATCCGTTTGTGACCGCCGAATGGTTCATCGTCAGAGTTGAGGATGATTTCATATTCGCCGGCTTGCGGCACGGAGATGTGGTAGTCGGTGAATGACTGGGTCGGATGCAGGTTAATGACGCCGATGAGGTTGGCACGCTCGAAGGCGATGAGGTGGTCGCCATCGTTGCAACAGAGAGGTTGGGCCTGTGGCGCGGCGAGAACATTATTTTCGCGGAGGCTGTGGACGAGACCTTGGTCAAAGTTGTTGAGGAATTTGTATTTGAGGTCAGGGTTGTCGACTAGTGACCATTGGCGTCGACAGTAATGGTAAGACCAGTCGTTTCCTTCGCGCGGGAAATCTAACCACTCGGGGTGGCCAAATTCATTGCCCATGAAAGTGAGGTAGCCTTCACCACCGATGAAGGCGGTGAGTAGGCGGATGATTTTGTGGAGTGCAATACCTCGGTCGATGACTGGGTGCTGGTCATCCGTAGACATATGCCAGTACATCTCCTGGTCCATGAGTCGGAAGGCGAGAGTTTTGTCGCCAACGAGTGCTTGGTCATGGGACTCAGCGTAGGCTATGTTGGCTTCCATGTGGCGTCTGTTCGTGAGGGTCTCCCAGACTTCGCTCATGATCCAGTCTTCATCGCTCTTGTGCTTGAGGAGCTTGATCCAGTAATCGGGAAGTCCCATGGCTAGTCTGTGGCTGAAGCCAACGCCACCTTCTTCTGTAGGTCGGCAGAGGCCAGGCATGCCGGACATGTCTTCGGCTACATTCAGAACTCCGGGTTTGATGGAGTTTGCTAGGGTGTTTGCGAGTTGTAAGTAGAGCACACTATCGTGATCGACTCCATTGCTGAAGTATTTATCATAGTGGTCGAAATCTGTACAGCCATGGTGTTCGTAAAGCATGGAGGTAACGCCATCGAAGCGGAAACCGTCGAAGCGGAATTCTTCTAACCAATAGCGTACGTTAGATAGGAGGAAGCGGACGACTTCTTCTTTTCCATAATCGAAACATTTGGAATCCCATTGTGGCTGATTTCCTTTTTCTCCGCCGTGGAAGTATTGGTGGTCAGTGCCATCGAATTCGTTGAGTCCCTCGGCGAGGTTTTTCACAGCGTGTGAGTGGACGATGTCCATGATGACAGCAACGCCGTGACTGTGAGCAGTGTCTACGAGGTGCTTGAGGTCTTCTGGGGTGCCGAAGCGCGAGCAAGCAGCAAAAAAGTTAGAGACGTGGTAACCGAAGGAGCCGTAGTAGGGGTGCTCTTGGACCGCCATCAGTTGGATGGTGTTATAGCCCAGTTCGACGATGCGCGGGATGACCTCGTCGGCAAATTCGCGGTAGGTGTGGAGACGTGGTTCTTCGCCTGCCATACCGGTATGGGCTTCGTAAATGAGTGGGGCGCCGATTGAGCTCGGATCAAACTCATGATTCCAAATGTAGGCTTGTTCTGGTTGCCAAATTTGGCCTGCGTAGTCGTGGGTGTCTGGGTCTTGGATAGCGCGGGTTATAGTGGCGGGGATGCGGTCGCGCACGGAATTGTCGGCACCGACGATGCGTAGCTTTACTTTATCTCCATGCTTGAGCGCAGATCTGTTGAGCTCGCCGCTCCAGATGCCATTGTGATCTTGCGTGAGCGGGTAGGTGGTTCCGTCCCATTGATTAAAGTCACCAACAACAGAGATGGATTGTGCATTGGGAGCCCACTCGCGAATGCGCCAAACCTGATTATCCGTATCATAGTGAATACCCAGATCGAGATGGGTGTTGGCGTAATCGTAAAGTGACCCGTGAGCAGATTCGATTTCCGTAAGCTTATGGTCAAAGCGTGAAATGCGGTGTTGGATAGCAGCGGTTTGATCCTTTAGCCAAATGTCGTTCTGCACGAGAGCGGGGATTTCTGAATGACTCATCAAATGTGAACCTAACATTCTGTATGCCAAGAGCGATGCTTTTCTTGCTCCCAGAGATTGATGCTGATGACTTCTGTTCCATGCACGTGAATCCCTTTGTTCTGGTCAAGAGCTAGACTTGGTCAGTAGGATGGATGTTAGCTAATTTTTTTTATGAAACTCACATTTTGCGGTGCGGCAGGCACAACGACAGGCTCTCAACATCTCCTTGAAGTTAATGGTACACGAATCTTGTTAGATTGTGGGCTATATCAAGGTAGACGAAATGACGCATTCGAAATCAACAAGCACTTCCCGCATTTCGATCCGAAGAGCATCGATACAGTTGTGCTTTCACATGCGCATATAGACCACAGTGGGAATTTGCCGAATCTCACTCGCAGTGGTTTCGAAGGAAATATCTATGCCACCTTCGCGACACGCGACCTTTGTCAGATCATGTTAGCGGATAGCGCACGCATCCAGATGTACGATGTGGAGTGGTTGAACAAAAAGAAGAAGAAAGCGGGCGAGGACCTAGTCGAGCCATTGTATGATGAGATCGATGCTGAGCGCTGTTTGCGTCAGTTTGTGAATGTTGGTTATGATCGTCCTATGATCATAGCTCCGGGTGTGTCTCTGCGTTTCATGGATGCAGGTCATATTCTAGGAAGCGCGCAGGTGGTGCTCGATGTGAAGGATGAATCTGATGGGAGGACTAAACGTTTTCTATTCTCGGGTGATGTAGGTAGGGGGAATAATGATATTTTGCGAGATCCAGAGCCTGTGGAGAATGTTGATTTTGTGTTGATGGAAAGTACCTATGGTGGGCGAGAGCACGAGCTCGGGACGCAAGCCGATGAGAAAATTGCAGCGATTCTAAGACGCGCACTTGAGCGCAAAGGGAAGGTGATTATTCCCGCCTTTGCAGTGGAGCGCACTCAGCAAGTTCTCTATGTTTTACATCAATTGTTTGTAGCGGGGGACATACCAGAGGTACCCGTTTATGTGGATAGTCCACTCGCGGTGAATGCGACTGAAATTTTTCGACTGCACCCAGAATGTTTCAACCACGAGATCTATAATTTCCTGTTTGAGAAGCGCGATCCCTTCGGCTTCGAGGGACTGACCTTGGTACGCTCGGTGACGAATTCAAAAGCGCTGAACCGTAGCCAAGATCAAGCGATCATTATTTCTGCTTCCGGAATGTGTGAAGCGGGGCGAATCTTGCACCATTTAAAAAATGAAATCGATAATCCGAAGAACACCATTTTGTTCGTCGGTTATTGTGCCCAGCAGACGCTTGGGTGGAAAATTCGAGAAGGGCATAAGAAGGTGCGGATTCTTGGCGGGGAATATGATGTGAAGGCACACATCGAGATTATGGATTCGTTTTCTGGGCACGCCGACCATTCAGAACTCCTCGACTATTTCCAAAAAATGACTGGGCCGAAATCAAAAACCTGGCTGGTGCATGGTGAGGAAGATCGTTCCGTGGCTCTGCAGGGAGCATTGAGAGAAATTCACGATGGTGAGATTTCGCTCGGAGTTCTGGGAGCGAGTGTGGAGTTTTAAATGTTGAATGGTCAACCTGCGGTTGAGCGAGCACTGCGGTGGAGCGGGTTGACTTGGTCGTTTTTTTCATTCGTAGACCTAGGGTTACGTGAGTCTTAGCGTTGCCGAGCTGGTATCGAAGCGGATAGTTTAGTTGTGGAGAAACCTCAACGAGGATTAGGCACAAGCCCCATGTAGTTGGCGAAGCCGACCACATGGGGGAAGCATGGGATGATTTGAACAACGCTGAAAGTGTTGTGGCTTATGCTCAGGTTTTATCGAATCTACGCGTACATGCCTGAAGTCCTTCAGACTTCTTGGATGTTGTGAAATCTATACCCAGGGTTGGCTACGCCACCCTGGGCTGGGAGCCTAAACCTTTTCAAGGTTTTCAGTTGGCCGCCTTCGGCGTGGTTGGGATGATTTTAAAATATGAGAGAAGCCTGGAGGACTTCCGGCTTGGAGGCGTTGTGGAGGCGATGGGGGGAGGGCGACCTGCGAGTGAGTGTGCATTGTGGCGGAGCGGGTTGGCTTGGTCGTTTTCACCCTCATTTGTAGACCTAGGGTTGCGCTCGTTGAGCTTACCCTAGGCTTAATATGAATGAGGCCTTCAGCCTCTTGTTGGTGGAGAGAATGGTGAATATTCTATTCTCTACTGCATAGCATGGGTTGGGACGGGAGATTTCGTCATATTCGCGTATTTCGCGGTTGAGAGATCTATGCAAAGTAGCTGGATTGTCGGTGACTCGATTCAGTCAGAATCGGACTTGCATGTGTGGGTGGATGGATTAGATTTCGCGCCTCAATTTATTAATTATGGCAACCGCAGAAAAACAACAACATGGGTTCCAGGCTGAAGTAAAACAGCTCTTGGATATCGTGATTCACTCGCTCTACACGGATCGAGAGATCTTTATCCGCGAGCTAGTTTCTAACGCATCTGACGCTCTGGAAAAAGCACGTCTCAAGCAACTCACAGAGAATGATATCTATCAAGGTGATGCTGAGCTTAAAATTTCAATCACTACTGACGAAGAGAACAACACTCTTACGATCTCCGATACAGGTATCGGGATGAACCGTGATGAGCTTACCGAAAACCTCGGTACTATAGCACATTCTGGCACCAAAGCATTCCTCGAGCAACTTAAGGAAAAAGGCGACAGTAATGCTGACGTGATTGGTCAGTTCGGTGTGGGTTTCTACTCCGCATTCATGGCTGCTGACGAAGTGGATGTTTACACACACTCATGGGACAACAGTGCTGAGAACCTCAAGTGGACCTCTGACGGAGCCACTGGTTACACCATCGAAGAAGTCGACGAGCAGGTTCGTGGTTGTAAAATGGTGATCAAGCTTAAGGAAGGCCAAGAGGAATTTGCTAAAGTGGACCGCGTGAAGGAAATTCTCGAGAAGTATTCTAACTTCGTGACTTTCCCGATCGAGCTCAATGGTGAGCGCGTGAACAAAGTAGAGGCACTCTGGCTTAAGTCTAAGAGTGAAGTCACAAAGGAAGAGTACAGCGAGTTCTACAAGTTCGTCGCACACGCGTGGGACGAGCCTATGTTCACCATGCACTTTAGTGCTGATGCTCCACTAGCTATCAATGCACTTCTTTTCGTTCCTAACGAAAACCAAGAGCAGTTTGGCATGGGTCAGATGGAAGCTGGTGTTTCTCTCTACTGCCGCAAGGTGCTGATCGATGCCAAACCACAGAAGCTCCTCCCTGAGTGGTTGCGCTTCCTCCGTGGTGTGATCGACTCCGCTGACCTTCCGCTCAATATTTCACGTGAGACAATGCAGGATAGCGCGCTGATTCAGAAGCTGAATAAGCTCATCACTAAGCGTTTCCTTAAGTTCCTCGCGAATGAAGCGAAGAACGATCCTGAGAAGTACAAGGAGTTCTACACGAAGTTTAGCCGCTTCCTCAAAGAAGGTATCGCGACAAGCTTCGAGCACCAAGAAGCGCTCGGTGGTCTTATCCGCTTTGAGTCAACTATGACTGACGCTGGAACACAGACCAGCTTCGCTGAGTACATCGACCGTGCGAAAGATGGTCAGGAAGAAATTTACTACCTCGTGGGCGCGTCCCGCGACATCCTAGAAAAGGGTCCATACCTCGAAGCTTTTAAGGCTCGTGGTCTCGAAGTAGCTCTCTTCACCGATCAAGTGGATCAGTACGTGTTAGACTCCATGCCTGAATTTAAAGGCAAGAAGTTAGTGCCGGCTGATAGAGCGGATCTCGAACTCGATGATCTCGAAACTGAAGGTGAAGCTCTCGATGAGAAAACTCTAGAGTCTCTTGCTAAGTTCATGAGTGAAACTCTCGGTGAGCGTGTGGAGAAGGTAGAAGCAGGCAAGCGCCTAGTGAATAGCCCGATCGCAGCACTTGCACCTAAGGAAGCGCCAAATGCACAGATGATGGCGATGATGAAGGCAATGGGTCAGGAAGTTCCTGAGCCTAAGGTTATTCTTGAGATCAATCCACGTTCTGAAGTGATCAAGAACCTTGCTGGACTCCAAGAGCGCGATACTGAACTTGCCGCTCTCGTGACTCAGCAGCTTACTGACAATGCACTCCTAGCAGCTGGTCTTCTCGAGAATCCGCAGGAAATGGTATCTCGTATGAACGACCTTCTCGCACGCGTGGCGAAGTAATTGGCATCAATTATCAATCAAAATCTAACGGCCACTGTGTTATGCAGTGGCCGTTTTTTGTGCCGTCTCGTATGTTCAGGATGAAAAAATGTGAGCATGGCTTGCGGAGTGTGAAATGCGTGGCATAGGGTAGAGTATCCGTTGGATGCTCTCTAACGATTTTTGAAAAAAAATCATTCCTACCATAGCTGTGAATACAAAAGAAAATATCGAAACACGTCGTTCCATCAAGCATTACGATCCTGAACATGTGATGCCAGAGGAAGATCTTGCTGAACTCATTCGCCTCACAAAGCTCGCTCCGTCGTCCTTCAATATGCAGAATTATCGTTTGCTCGTGGTTCGTGATAAAGCACTTCGCAAGCAGATTCGAGCGGCAGCCTGGGATCAGGCGCATGTGACTGACGCGAGCGTGCTTTTCATCATGTGTGCTGACTTAAATGCTCATAATGAAGATCCATCCAAGTACTGGGGACACGCACCGCAGGAGGTTCAAGATATTCTAGGGCCAATGATTAAGCCATTTTATGAAGGCAAGGATCAACTCATTCGTGATGAAGCGAACCGTTCGACAGCTCTTGCTGGGATGACTCTCATGCTCGCTGCGCGTGAGTTAGGTTATGATTCCTGTCCAATGATCGGATTCGATGCTGATGCAGTCTCTAAGCTGGTGAACCTCCCTGAAGGCATGATGCTAGGCTTCATGATTCCAGTAGGAAAAATGGCTCAGCCAGCGTGGGATCGTGGGGCGCGTTTAGCTGATGAGACTGTGGTGATTCACGATCGATTCTAACATCATTCGGCGATCGTGCTGAGATCTTAGTCTGTCGATTTTTTATATGTTTTGTTGTTGTGTTTCACGCGACTCAAACTGTCGAAAGTCGACAAGTCTAAGGTCATTTTTGCAAAGCCTGGTGACTTGGCTCCTTTCATTGCGACCACGCGACGCTGAGCCTATCTTCGACCTTCTGACATTTGACAGTTCGAATGTGGCTGCTAGTTTCGTATTTAGATCAGGACCTGACTGTTGGAAATTATTTCGACCAAACTAGGCGACTTTGTAAGGTGTAGTAGTGTTTCCTTCTTGCAAAAAGAGCCCTAGGCTGTTTTCAAAGCGGTGTAATGTCAGATACAAAAGAGAGAAAATCGCTTGAAGAACGTCACCAGATGAGTGACTTGGACCGTTTGCGTCATTCCTGTGCCCATGTATTGGCGACGGCGATTATGCGTATCTGGCCTGACGCTCAGCTTGCAGGTGGTCCTCCAGTGGAGAATGGTTTCTACTATGACATGAATTTAGCACACCGTATCACACCTGACGACTTCGCTAAGATCGAAGCTGAAATGAAGAAGGTAGTGAAAGAAAACTCTCCTTTTGAAAAGGTGATAGTGAGCCGTGATGAAGCACTGAAGCTTGCGGAAAGCGGCCGTCTCGGCGCGGTTGCAGATCGTGATATCGCCTCCAAGTTTAAAGTAGATCTCCTCAATGACATTCCTGAGGACGAAGAAATTTCCATTTTCAAGAATAATGAGTTCTGGGATCTCTGTGCAGGTCCTCACGTAGGTCGCACAGGTAACTGTAAGGCATTTAAAGTAATGAGCGTGGCATCTGCGTTCTACAAAGGAGACAAGGATAAGGAATCCCTCCAGCGTGTGTACGGAACTTGTTTTAAGAATAAGACTGAACTCACTGACCATCTTGAGAAGCTAGAAGAAGCGAAGAAGCGTGATCACCGCCGTCTCGGTAAAGAACTCGGCCTTTTCCACATCGATGAAGCTGTAGGGCAGGGACTCATTCTTTGGAAGCCAAAGGGCGCACTTATACGCCGCTCACTCCAAGATTTCATCACTCAAGAGCTGGATGCTCAAGGCTACAGCCAGGTGTTCACTCCCCACATCGGTAAACTAGACCTCTACAGGACTTCTGGTCACTTCCCTTACTACTCAGACAGCCAGTTCCCAGCTATTCCAGAGCGCGATACGCTGCAAAAACTTTCTGATGAGAATGCGAGCTGTTCGATTCTTACTAACGGACTTTCCAATGGCGATATCGAAGGCTACATGCTTAGACCGATGAACTGTCCGCACCACATCAAGATTTTTGATAGTGACCCGCACAGTTACCGTGACCTTCCGGTACGTCTTGCAGAATTCGGCACAGTGTACCGTTGGGAGCAATCTGGTGAACTCGGCGGCATGACACGTGTCCGTGGTTTCACTCAGGACGATGCTCACATTTTCTGTACTCCTGACCAAGTAGATGGAGAGCTCGCGAGCTGTCTAGAACTCGTGAAGAAGGTTCTCACTACTCTTGGTATGGAAGATTACCGAGTGCGACTTTCATTCTCTGATCCAGATTCTGATAAGTATGTCGGAACCCGTGAGGTCTGGGAAAAAGCGGAAGCTTCTCTCAAGCAAGCAGCAGAGCAGCTCGGCGTTGATTTCACTATCGAACTTGGTGAAGCAGCATTTTACGGTCCTAAGATCGACTTCGTCGTGAAGGATGTGATCGGTCGCGATTGGCAGCTCGGTACTGTCCAGCTCGACTTCAATCTTCCTGAGCGTTTCGACCTCACATACGTGGGTGCTGATAATGGACGCCACCGTCCAGTGATGATTCACCGTGCGCCATTTGGTTCGCTCGAGCGTTTCGTCGGATTGCTTATCGAACATTTTGAAGGGAAATTCCCGACATGGCTTGCTCCAGAGCAGGTGCGTGTGCTACCACTTTCCGATAAATTCATTGAACATGCTGATGCTGCAGCCAAAAAATTGGCTGATATAGGTGCACGTGTGAGCGTGGATCGTGCTTCTGAGAAATTAGGAGCCAAGATTCGCCTTGCCAGACTAGACAGAGTACCTTATATGCTGGTCATTGGCGCGCAAGAAGCAGAGTCTGACACTGTTTCAGTACGCCACAGAGATCGTGATAATCTTGGTTCACAGCCACTCGATGAATTCATCAAAAACTTTCACACTGAAATTTCCGAACGCGCTCTCTAAGAGCAACTAGGGATTTCACTCTGATACCAATACCAATAGGAGGATAAAACAATAGCAAAGCCAAAGAAGCCATATAAGAACCGCCGTCGTGATATGACGCGCGTCAACGAATACATCCGTGCACCAAAAGTACGCGTGGTCACTGACAGTGGAGAACTCATCGGAGTGATGAGCTCACGCGAAGCAGTATCCAAAGCCAAGAGCATTGGCTTAGACCTCGTAGAGATCGCAGCAAAAGCTGATCCACCAGTGTGTAAGGTTTGTGACTATGGCAAATACAAGTACGAGCAGTCGAAGCTGAAGAAGAGTAATCCGAAGACGACGACTAAACTTAAGGAAATCAAATTCCGCGTCCGTACAGAAGAGCACGACTATAATCTCAAATGTTCCCGTATCGAGAATTTCCTCGAAGAAGGAAACAAGGTAAAGGTGCAGCTTCAGTTCCGTGGTCGTGAAAACGCCCACAAGGATCTAGGATTCGTAGTTCTCCAGCGTGTAGCAGAAGACATGGTTGGCATGGCCAACTTAGACCAAAGGCCTCGTCTTGCGGGACGTGCGGTAACTATGCTTCTCTCACCACTTCCAAAAGATCAGCGTAAGCGTAAGTTCCTTATGGAGCACGGCGAACTCATTGACGAAGACGACTTCGATGATGATGACGAAGAAGAGGAAGAGTATGAAGGCGAAGTAGTGGACATGGACGAGTCCGCTGATGAGCCAGAAGACTAATATTCAGTACTGATACAATTTTTTAGCGGCTAGCCTCGAGAGAGGTTAGCCGTTTTTTATGCGGAGGGTTCACCGCGGAATACGCAAAAATTACAAAAGTCCGTCTATTGAAGAAGCTTTAGGTCAGGGGGCTCTTCTCGAAATTTATTTTTTCGCCAACAAACCAGCTGAGCATGATGGTTTCATGTAGTTGGCGACGTTTCGGGAATTTGTGGCCTTTCGTGGTTTAAAAGAAGAACCAGCGGATGATTTGCACTAAAATGACGAGGTAGATGGCACGCCAGAGCCACATGGAGCGTCGGCGTAAGCGGTCGGTGAGGGTGCTGAGCTCACTGAGGTCGTTAGCTAGTTTGGCGAGTAGGTCGGACTGCTCGGTGATGATGTCATCGCGCTGCTGGATCATAGTACGAAGTTGATCGATTTGTTCATCGACACTGAGAGTGTCACTGACATCGATCGTGAGTGGTTCGGCCTCTTCTTTACTCCGCCGATTTTGAATGTTCTTGTAGAGCACGACAGCTTTGTCGCGGTGCTCGTAGGCGAGTTTCGCCGCTGGTAAAAGTTTTGGGAGAAGCTTAATGATGAAAGGGATTGCTGGTGCAGCCATGGAAATAGAGTAGCTGAGAAAAGAGATCTCGCAACTCAATGCTTCGGCTTGTCGGATCCATTAGTTTACGTTAAGTGGATGCATGCGTAAACGAGCCAAAGAGAGAAAAGGGGATGTGGAAGCACGCGATAATAAGCATGTGCGTGGTAAAGGTGGTGGAGGCTTGGTGAAAGGCGAGGATTCGCTCGATGACATTTTATCTACGAGTAAGATACCGTTTGTGTTAGTTCTGGATTGTGTGCAGGACCCTCATAATCTAGGTGCTATTCTGCGTACAGCAGATGGTGCTGGAGTCGATGTTGTGATTGCTCCAAAGGATAAGTCAGTTGGCCTTACAGAGACTGCACAGCGCGTGGCTGTGGGTGCTGCGGAGAGTGTGCCATTTGTTCGCGTGACGAATCTTGCGCGTACGATGAAGAAGCTTCAACAAGACCATGGCGTCTGGTTGATAGGTACCAGCGATAAGGCCACCCAAACACTCTATGACATGGACTTTAAAGGTCCTGTCGGTATCGTGATGGGTGCAGAGGGTCCAGGACTACGCCGACTCACGGAGGAGAACTGTGACCTTCTTATAGGCATTCCAATGGCCGGGAAAGTCGACTGTCTCAATGTGTCTGTTGCTACTGGAGTGTGTCTCTTTGAAGCTGTGAGACAACGCGGTCTATAGGCTAGAATTTTTTAGACAAAAAAGCCCCATGCTGCGTCTGCAACATGGGGCTTTTTACTTGAGTGATATTAAACGTTTTCTTGGCGCTTAGAGTCTTTGATCTGACCTTCGCCATTGATACGGTACTGGTAGCTGCAGAGCTCTTTGAGGCCCATCGGTCCACGAGCATGGAGCTTGTCAGTACTGATACCGATTTCTGCACCGAAGCCAAATTCTTCGCCGTCAGCGAAACGTGTGGAAACGTTGTGGAAGAGGCAGGCGCTGTCGATAGATGTTTGGAATATGTCGGCCGCTGCTTGATCGCGGGTGATGATCACTTCGCTGTGCTGTGAGCTGTAGTGGTTGATGTGATTGATTGCGTCTTCGAGTGAATCGACCACTTTGATAGAAATGATGAGGTCGAGATACTCGGTGCTCCAGTCTTCTTCACAAGCAGCTTTGGCGCTTGGAAGAATTTCTAGCACTCTTTCATCACCACGAATTTCAACACCACGTTTGTTGAGGCGTTCAGCGAGTTTTGGTAAGAATTCAGCAGCCACCTCTTTGTGAATCAGAGCAGTTTCAAGTGCGTTGCAGACTGATGGTTTCTGAGTCTTGGCATCGTCGATGATAGCCACTGCTAGATCGAGGTCAGCAGCCTTGTCAACGTAGGCATGGCAGATACCGTCGTAATGCTTGATGACAGGCATGCGAGCGAGGCTCACCACGGTCTCGATGAGTCCTTTACCACCGCGAGGGATGATGAGGTCGAGGTATTTGTCCATACCAGCCATGACCTTAACACTTTCGCGATCGGTGAATGGAATGAGCTGGACTGCTCCGGCGGGAAGACCCGCTGGCTCGCCGCCAGATTGAAGGGCCTTGGCGATTGCCTTGTTAGAGTGAATGGCTTCTGAACCACCACGAAGAATTGTTGCGTTACCTGATTTAAGACAGAGCACAGCAGCGTCTGAGGTTACGTTCGGGCGGCTTTCGAAAATAATGCCGATCACGCCGATTGGGACGCGGATTTTAGAAATCTGAATACCGTTCGGGCAGTCAGTGTGGCCGAGTTTTTCTCCAACTGGATCGGGGAGGTCAGCTACCTGATCAATTCCACCCGCGATGTCGTTGACGCGTTTTGCGTCGAGACGAAGTCGATCGAGAAGTGCGCCGTTGAGTCCTTTGGCTTCGCCTGCAGCGATGTCCTTGGCATTCGCTTCTAGAATTTCTTCCGAGCTGTCACGGAGGCTTTGGGCCATGGCGCGGAGAATGTCTGACTTTTGGGTGGCGCTGAGCTTTGCTAGAGCATGTGCTGCGGAGCGTGCTTGTTGTCCCATTGCGTAGATGGATGCATGTATTTCCTCTGAAGTCATGTGACAACCCATACGTGCATTTTGGTGTTTTGGCTAGTCTTGTTCTGCTGCTAGCTTGCCATTGGTAGAGTAAATGCTAGAACCTATTTATTCGATGAAAGGGTTGATTGTATGGTTGCGTCATGGAGCGTTGGTGGTTGAGTGGCTTCTTGGAGTGATTTGGTATCTCATGACGTTTTGGATACCACGTAAGAAAGCGGATCCAGTGGCTGATGTGTATAACGCCATTTTACACCCCGGTGGTATTTACCTTTTTGGGAGAGTGATGGCGCTCCGTGTGATGCCCGCTCCAAAACCAGAAGATGGCAAGTGGGTGAATTTTAAGCGCATGGCGAGTAACTGGTTTACCCTTGATTTCCCACATGCCCGGGTGGAGATAAAAATGGGAGAGCGAGTGATTCGAGTACGTTCTAACAAGGAAGGCTATTTTGAGCTACACGATGCCTGTGAGGGGAATATTGATAGTGTGGAGGTTCATTTGCCACAGCATGGTTACCGTTCTGAGGTGCCGCTGGTGGGGAGTAATCAGCAAACGCCCTTGGTGATAATCAGTGATGTGGATGACACATTGATGGAGACGGGGTCGATTTCTATGGGGAAGATGTTAGAAACAACCTTGTTTGGAAATTTATTGACGCGTGAATTGGTCCCAGGGGTGTCTGAACTGGTGACTGAACTACATGATGGTGGTAAGCATCCAGTGTTTTATGTAACCAGCTCGCCGTGGAATTTGGCGAATTTCCTCAAGAGAATTTTTCGTAGAGCCAATCTACCGGCGGGGGGCTTATTTATGACGAAGTGGGGGCTCACACCTGAACAATGGCTCACACCTAGTCATGATGTGCATAAGCGTGAGGCAATAGATGAAGTCACTTCGTGGTATAGCGAAGCGTCCTTTATTCTCCTTGGCGATGATAGCCAGCGAGATCCAGAAATTTATAGCAAAGCATTGCGTTTCTATGGTGCTGAGCGGGTGAAATCGATTTTGATTCGCTCCGTTTCAGGTTCACTTAGGGCAAACGAGGTGCGAGAAAAATTTAAGAAATTGAATGCCGAGTATGGAGAAATTGCTCATGTCGTGAAGAATTCTGAGACAATGCGCGAGATTTTACAAACGCAGGACTTGCTGTAGAGTCCCGCAGTTAGAACTTTAAAATAGAATAGAAGACAAAATGACTGAATATGATTTTGATGTGGCTATCCTAGGTGGTGGCAGCGGTGGCTATGCGGCAGCGAGAACTGCAGCGGCTGCTGGGAAAAAAGTAGTTGTGATCGATGGCGCAGACGAGCTCGGTGGTTTATGCATTTTAAGAGGATGCATGCCAAGCAAGGCCTTGATAGAATCAGCGAACCGCAATCTTGTCGTGCGCGAGGGTGCAGAGTTTGGGATCGAAGTAGGTTCTAGCAGCGTCAATCAGAAGATGATTATTGAGCGTAAGCGAGAGTTGATCAAAGATTTCGCAGACTATCGTGCTGGGCAGTTAGAGGATGGTCGCTTTGAGCTTATCAGAGGTTTTGGCCGCTTCGTAGATGCGCACACAATGGAGGTGAAGGTGGGTGAGGAAACTAAGACCGTGACGGCTCATACCGTGATTGTCGCCACTGGTTCTTCTATTTTTGTTCCTGAAATCCCGGGTCTTAATGATCTAGGTTATCTCACCTCCGATGATATTTTAGATCTTGAGGAACTACCTGAATCGATGATTGTTTTAGGTGGTGGCGCAATAGCTCTAGAGATGGCGCATTATGTCGAAGGCCTTGGAACGAAGGTGACAGTGATTCAGCGCAGTCAGCACTTACTCTCAGGAATGGATCATGATCTAGCAGATGAGCTGCAGGCTTCATTAACAAAGCGTGGACTACAGATGGAGTGTGGTACGCAAATTCAACGCGTCGAGCGCACTGGTGACGGATTGAAGCGGGTGGTTTATCTTAAAGACGGACAAGAGCACTCAGTAGAAGCTGAGAGTATTTTAGTAGCACTTGGCCGTAAGCCTAACACTGCTAGCTTAGATGCAGCCAATGCGGGTGTTGAACTCAATAAAAAAGGTGGCATTGTCGTGGATCTGCAGATGCAGAGTAGCGCGCCAAATATTTTTGCCTGCGGTGATGTGGCGAGCCCGTATGAGATTGTTCACATCGCTATTGAGCAAGGGGAGATGTCTGCCGAGAACGCGATGAAATATATCGTTGGTGCGTCAGATTATGCGCAAATGGATTACCGCTTGAAGCTGTACGGCATCTTTACTGAGCCTCAGGTGGCGAGCGTCGGGATGACCGAACTGGAAGCGAAGGAGCAGGGGCGTGCAGTGCTAGTCGAAACCCATCCATTCAACGACCACGGGAAATCGATGATTCACGGCAGCAAGTTTGGCTTTGTGAAACTTATCGGTGATGCTGAGACCAAAGAAATTTTAGGTGGATCCGTAGTGGGGCCAGAAGCGGCAGAGCTGATTCATGAGATTGTCGTAGCCATGGCGTTCCATTCTACAGCCGGACAGCTAGCTAAAATCCCGCACTACCATCCGACTCTCAGCGAGATATGGACCTACCCAGCAGAAGAGATCGCAGATGCGTAATCTTTTATACCAAAATGAGTTCAAAAAGAGACAAATGTTATTTTACTGAAGCTTGGGGTATAGCGCGTTGCGGAAGAAGTGAAGGCTGGGCGCTATCCTGTTGAATATGCGTTATTCCTCAGTCACGGTGCTCGCACCGCTCCTTCGTCACGCCTTGATTGACCAGGAAATCACTCCAGCATTAGTCTCTTTTGAATCGCAGATTGGTATTATTTATCCCTCCATCAGAAGGGTAGACACAAAAAAGCCGACCATATAAGAAATATAATGGTCGGCAGTTGATTTGAAATGACTAGGGTTTATCCTAGGAATCCTTTGATTGCATTCATCGCAGCTCCACCCACGTCAGGGCTTTCGCCTTTGGCGATTTGATCAATGGGTCCTTGAAGGTTTTCAGGTAGCTTAGATTTTGTGTAGTTTAGGACTAAGCTGATCGCGGCTTCGGCCATTGCTTCATCTACGCCTAACTTGTCGATGAGTTGTTGTTTAAGTTCGTTCATATGAATTATTTGATTGTTGTAGAAGGGCTGTTCGTTTGGACAGACTTGATGCCGTTATCTCTGGAGGCTTCTGAGCTGTACATCTCACTAGAGCCAATAATCTGACCATTGGCAGCTTTTAGGTTGAAGTAAGGCTGGCCAGATTTTGACTCTAGGCGATCGAATTTAGAATCGTCCGAGCCGTTGTTTTGGCAGGATGTAATACCATTTTCAGCACTCGCTTTGGAGCTGTAGAGTTGGCTGCTTAGAATTACCTCGTGGTTTCCAGCTTTGAGGTTGAATTTATACTTACCACTCTCTGTTTCTTTTAATTCGTAATATCCATTCATAATGATGAGGCATTTTAGCCTCTAACAAAAGATGATATATATAACTAAAGGTCAAGGTCTCCATTCGGTCGAACACTTGTCTTAAGTAGAGGTTTTAAATAACGTTCGAATTCATCAAGATGTCGTAGATCTTATTATTTCTATCACGATCTGAGACCCTTGCTTCGAAGTGCTTTAGTATTAGGTTTTCTAGATGAATGGGTTATGCTTCTTCTCGTTGCCAATGGTAGTCTGTGAACCGTGGCCGGAGCAGACGACAGTGTCATCTGGTAGCGTGAAGAGTTTACTGCGGATTCCTTCTAACAATGTTTCGTGTGAGCCACCCGGGAGATCGGTACGGCCAATCGAGCCTTCCATCAGCGTGTCGCCAGCAAAGACGACACCAAGAGCTGGCAGGTAGAAGCAAATCGAATCAGGTGAATGGCCCGGAACGTGAGAGATCTGTATTTCTGTGCCATCGATCTCAATGGAGTCTTTCCCCTCTAAGTGTTCATCTGCTTCGAATGGCTTGATATCGACAGGGAGGCCCCAGTTCTCTCTGGCTTCCTTTTGGCGAATAAGAGTTTCGTTGTAAGGAGAGTGTTGGAGAACCTTCACTCCGAGCTTCTGGAGAGCTTCAACATCTTCGGTGTGATCGAAGTGTTGGTGAGTCAGTAAGAGGTGAGTTGGCTTAAGACCTTCTTGTTGGATTACCTCGTGAATCAAGGCTGGCGCATCGATAACGAGACATGCGTTATCGAGTTCAACGACATAGCCATTAGTGAATACATGGCCTCCTGTGTAGCTGTGAATTTTCTTAGCATTCATTTTTTTTGTTTGCCATGATTTGAGGCGGAGTAAAGAAGCAAAATTACTGAGACTGTTTAAGAGAGTGTCTGTAAATAACTATGTTTTCGGGTGGGGAGCTATCCGCATGTCATTAGAGCCTCCTTCTACTTGGTTCAGGGTACTATTTGTTCAGATTTTTTAGTATATTATACTGAGGAATATTGTTTCACTGAGTTAGATGCAAGATAATGAACAGAGAGTTTTAGTCTCGTTTGAGGTAGCTGTGGACACCTATCCACCAGTCACTCCAGACGGCACCTTGATCTTAGCAACGAAGTTTTTCCCAGCCCAACTCCCTGAGGTGTATATCCCCAGAGCTCACTTGTTGGAGCGTAATAGAGGCGTCACTCCACCAATAACCTTAGTTTCAGCCCCAGCTGGCTATGGGAAAAGTTCATTGATATCCGAGTGGGTTACTACTCAAAAGTTACCATTCGCTTGGCTTTCTTTCGATTCATATGATGATAGCCTTAGGGGTGTTTTGGCCTATTTAGTAGCAGCTGTGGAGTCTGTTCGTCCAAATGCCTGCCAACAAACGCACTCACTACTCGTAGCCCTAAATTGCCATCAGTAAGAGTGCTGGCTACCTATTTTAGCAATGAGCTCAGTGCTATTGATCGATTGATGTGACGGCCCTTTCGATTTGCAAGAATCGGATAAAAAAAGGGCGTGACAAGGACGATGCTGTCCACCAAAGTGAGCAAGTAGGCTCGAGAAATGTTTACAAACAAAAGTCTCGAAAACTGGTTGTGAATCGAGCGCGGCGCGCCATTTTCGCCAATCTTATCCCGCATCTCCAATGAACGTCACCATCGCGCTCGTCGCCTTTTCGTTTGCCTCCATTCTGGCCTCTACGGCTTGGTCCCAGGACGCTCTCCTGGCCATTGATCAAGAAGACCATTCCGGTCTCTCCGCCGACGAAGTCGCCCGCCAACTGGCCAACCCGAACAACTCGCTGGCGAGCCTGACCTTTAAAAACCAATACCGTTGGTATGACGGCTCGCTTCCCGGTGCTGGAAATCAGGACAACTACACGATGCTCTTCCAGCCGGTCTTCCCGTTTACGCTGGAACCCACGGCATCGGGAGGGAAAGCCAACCTCTTTGTCAGGCCTGGAATTCCCATCCTGTTCGAGCAACCGGTCTTCAATCCCCTTACTGGCACCTTCGACAAGGAAACCGGCCTCGGCGACATCGGCTTCGACATCGGCTATGGCGTGACCGAGCCAAGCGGCTTTCTCTGGGCCCTCGGCATGGTCGGCACGCTGCCGACCGCGACCAACAGTGCCTTTGCCGGGAAGCAACTGCGACTTGGTCCGGAGGTGCTGCTCGCCAAGTTCGAGGATTGGGGACTCTACGGGATTTTCCCCAGCCACCAGTGGGATGTCGCCGGATGGGGAGACCGATCCTTCAACTCCTCCCAGCTTCAGGTGTTCCTGACTTGGCTTCCGGGCGGCGGATGGTCAATCGGCACCACGCCAATCATCAATTACGACTGGAATTCGGACCAGTGGACGGTCCCGCTGAACCTCACCGTCGGCAAGACGGTCATGTTCGGCAAAACGCCGTTCAAGCTGCAGGCCGAGATCAACTACTATGTCGAGAAGCCCGACAACTTCGGGTCCGAGTGGATGATCGGATTCAATATCACTCCGGTCGTCAAAAACTTTGTAGAGGGCTGGATTCGAGGAAACTGAAACCCAACGCTGCAGCCTAAACACCAGTGACCCGATCGTTCTAAATCCTTTCTTGAGCCTCTTTTTCTCCCCAGGATTCCCAAATCATCATCAATTCTATCCCCAAAACCACCATGAACCCCAAGCAACCCTCAGAACCGCAATCCAATTCCCGCCGCAATTTCATCAAGCTGGCCACTGCTGGCAGTGCCGCGGCTTCCGCCCTCTCGGCCATGTCCGCCTCCGCCGCCTCGGAGGCCAAGGTCAAGCTCCCTGGCAATGAGCCCGGCCCTTATGATCTCGTCATCATCGGAGGACGATGCGTCGACCCCGAAACCGGACTGCACGCGGTCCGCAATGTCGGCATCAAGGGGGGGCGCATCGCGGCCATCTCCAGCAAGAAACTCGAAGGCAAAAAGACCCTGAATGCCGATGGCCATGTCGTCGCCCCCGGATTCATCGATCTTCACGCCCACGGGCAGCAGCTGCCTGCCGCATGGGTTCAGGCCTACGATGGCGTGACGACCGCACTCGAACTCGAGTCGGGTCTGCTCCCGGTCGCGAAATTTTATGATGACGTCGCCAAGGAAGGGCGGCCGATCAACTACGGCACGGGGTCGGCGTGGACCTACGCACGGGTCATGACGAAGGAACCCGATTTCGGTCCGCCCGATGCCACCCTGAACTGGTTCCAGAGGGCATTCGCGCTCAAGAACTGGCAAAACACCATCGCGACCGACGAGGAACTCGAGAACATCATCGCTCTGGTCGAGCAGGGGTTGAAGGAAGGGGGCCTCGGAGTGTCGATCAACGGCGGATACGCACCCGGATACGGCCACAAGGAATACTACGCCCTCGCCGAACTCGCCAAGAAACACAACGTCCCGACCTTCACTCACGTTCGCTACATCGACAACAATGAACCGAACAGCACCTGGGATGCCTACCAGGAGCAGGTCTCCCTCGCCGCGCTGACCGGCGCCCACATGCACGTCTGCCATCTCAACAGCACCAGCCTTCGCGACATCGAGGACTGCGCTGCCCTCATGAAGCAGGCTCAGGATCGCGGTTTCCCGATCACGGTGGAAGCCTACACCTACGGTGCGGGATCCTCCGCCGTCGGTGCGGAAGTCTTCCGCGGTGATGACTGGTTGGACCGATGGGGCATCCCCGATGCGTCTGCGATGGAGTTGAATGGAGTGCCCCTGGATCAGGCGAAAATCGACGAGATGCAGAAAAGCTCACCGGGCGACATCGTCGTCATTCACTACCTCCGTCCCGACCAAAGCGAAGAGGACCAGCGCCTGCTCGATCTCTCGGTGCTCTATCCCGGCGGCGCGATCGCCACTGACGCGATGCCCTGGACCAATGCGAAGGGCGAGATTCTCGAAGGGGACATCTGGCCGCTTCCGGACGATGCCTTCGCCCATCCCCGCAGCGCCGGCACCTATTCACGATTCATTGGTCGCTGGGTGCGCGAGCGCAATGCGATCTCGCTGCTGGAGGCGATCCGCAAGACCAGCCTGAACCCCGCCCAGATCCTCGAGGATTCGGTGCCGCAGATGAAGAAAAAGGGCCGTCTCCAAGTCGGAGCGGACGCGGACATCGTCGTCTTCGATCTCGAAACGATCATCGACAAAGCGACCTACACTGAACCGGCCAAACTCTCCACAGGCTTCCGCCATGTCGTCGTGAATGGCACCCCCGTCATTGACGAAGGCAAACGCCAAGGAAAAGCCCTTCCGGGTCAAGCGGTTCGGAGGCCTGTCTAGCATGAGCGAAGCACCAGCCAAGACGCCTCCCCGGGTGCCGGTAACGATCCTCACCGGTTTCCTTGGAGCGGGAAAAACCAGCCTACTGAACCACATCCTCTCGGGCGATCACGGACGGCGGATCGCGGTTTTGGTGAATGATTTCGGCTCCGTGAACATCGACGCCGACCTCGTTCAGAACCGCTCCGGCGAAGTGCTCAGTCTCGAGAATGGCTGCATCTGCTGCAGCCTCAGCGATGGGCTGCTCGTCACGGCACTGAAGTTGATCCGGCAGGAGAATCCACCGGAACACATCGTGATCGAAACCTCCGGTGTCGCCGACCCTTACGAGGTCGCCCGCACGTTTTCCGACTCCGAGTTGCAGGCCTTCGCGCCGCTCGACGGGATCATCACCGTCGTCGACTGCGAACTCGCTCCCGGCCTCGAAGGAGAGATGTTCGATCTGGCGAAGCGCCAAGTCTCGGCGGCCGATGTTGCCGTGATGAACAAGGTCGACCTCGTCGATGCCGACGCATTGAAGCGCGCCCACGACTGGGTCGAAAAACTGGCCCCGAACTCCCGCACGCTCGAAGTCACGCAAGGTCAGGCACCGCTCGAGTTGATCCTCGGAGTCGGCGGTGCGGGCGAACTGGGTTCGCTCGAAGACGGAACACAAACACCCGGTCACAGCGCCGACAGTTTCGAGAGCTTCACCTGGGAGTCGGAGGAACCCGTCCCGATGCAGATCTTGAACTCAGCTCTCGGCCGCCTGCCTCGGACCATCTTCCGTGCCAAGGGCTTTCTCTATCTCCGTGAAAAGCCCGATTACCGCTGCGTCCTGCAGGCGACTGCCGGCCGTGCCGCGATCACCGTCGGGCAACCGTGGGGAGAAGAGCCCCCGAAAACCCGGCTCGTGTTCATCGGCAGCAAGGGCGGAGTCGATGGTAGCGAGATCTCCGCCTTGTTCGAACCAGGTGCTTCGCTGTCGAACACCTGAACCCCTGCTCACGAATCTCTAACCACCACCCCATCTTATGAAACCAACTCATTACGCCTCGCTTCTTCTTGCTTGTGTTTGTCCCCAGCTCCAGGCGGAAGAGAACCCACTCGCCAAATACCTCGCCGCCCCCGGAGCAAAAACCACGCTCCCGGTCAGCGAAGCCAAGAAGCCGTTCTCGCTGGAGTTCGCTCAGGATGCCCAGAAACGATTTGAGAACTTCCACTATCAATTGGGAGGCGACCATGCGCTCTACTACAACCTCCACCTGAGTGAAGTGCTGCACACCGCGACGTCGAAACCAAACATGGCCTATCGACCGCTTGAAAAGGACATCAAATCCGACTTGGGAAGCACCGTTAAGTTCACGGTGAAAGAAGGTGAACTGTCGTTGGATGACTATGTGGTTCATCCCAACCACCGGGTTCAGGGGGTCCTGATGGTTCATCAGGGGAAAATTGTTTATGAAACCTATCCCGGCATGAATCCCACCGATGTGCATGCATGGATGTCGCCGGGAAAATCAACGGTCGGTCTGATCATGGCCCAAATGGAGGCCGAAAGGAAAATCGACATGCAGAAGCAGGTCGTTGATTACCTGCCTGAATTCAAAGGTTCGAATTGGGACGGCATCAAAATGATCGATGCCGCCAACATGGCCACCGCCCTGCAGCTTGAAGAAACCATGGAGTCCATCCTCGACCCTGAGTCCATCATTGTGAAATTCTTCAGCGCGGAATTCGGCGCGGCCAATCCATCTACTGGCAAGATCGACAACTGGCTGGAAATCCTCAAAGGAGCCGAGAAGATCGAGGGAGAGAATCCGGGGGAAGTCTTCCGTTATTCTTCAGCGGTCACGCAGATCTTCGTCGTCATCGCGGAACGGATTGATAACAAAACCTGGGCCCGGCTTTTTCAGGACAGGGTCTGGGGAAAGATGACCGCGCGCCTGCCGATGCAGCATCACTTGACGCCCGATGGCACCTCGGTTGCCCACGGCTTGCTGTCCACCACCTTGGAAGACTTCGGTCGCTTCGGCATGCTGTTTACACCCAGTTGGAACAAGGCCGCCGTGGATCCGGTGGTTTCTGCTGAAGTTCTGAAAAGGCTTCAGACTGCGGGCAGTCCCGCCGCCTTTCGTGCGGGCGCGAAATACGAGGGGCTGAAAGAGGATTTCGGCGAAGCCCCTTTGATGAACTCCTATCAGTTCGACGCCGTCTTCGAGGATGGCGCGCTGTGGAAACACGGCAATTTGGGTCAGGGAATCTACATCGATCCGAAACGGGATTTCGTCGGCGTCTATTACTCGACCAACGGCTACGTCCCGCCCTACGGCGAAGACAAGATGCCCGGATACCTCCGCCGCGCCGCTAAGGAGCTCGCTGGCGAATGAAACGAAAGGAGACGACTATGAAACCTAAAAGACACATCACCCGTGGGCTGGGTTTGCTCACCTGTTTTGCCGCGCTGGCTATGCCGGCCCTGGCCGATGACTACGACCTCGTTATCAACAATGGCCGGGTCATTGATCCCGAAAGCGGTCTTGATGCCGTCCGCAACGTCGGCGTCCGCGACGGAACGATCGTCAGCATCAGCGAGTTTGCGCTGGAGGGGGACACCACGATCGACGCCAAGGGAATGATTGTTTCACCGGGATTCATTGATCTTCACGCCCACGGCCAGAACATCGGCGACTATCGCATGCAGGTGATGCAAGGAGTCACCACCTCCTTGGAACTGGAGTCGGGCGTGCTGCCAATCGGAGAGTGGTATGAGGGGCAGGCGAAGAAACGGCTTCCGATCAACTACGGGGCCGCCGCCGGCTGGACCTACGGGCGGATCGCGGCGTTCTCCGGAAAGGGTCCGGAGCCCACCGCCAAGTATTTCCAGGATGCGCAGGCGGAGAACGACTGGAAGATGGAGATCGCGGACCCGCTGAAACTCGGCGAGATCCTGCTCTCGGTGGAAGAGGGGCTGAAAGAGGGGGCGATCGGAATCGGGATCAATGCCGGCTACGCGCCGGGCTACGGTCAGAAGGAGTATTTCTCCCTCGCCAAGCTTGCCGCCAAACACGGGGTGGCGACCTACACCCACGTGCGATACGCCAGCAATATCGAGCCGCGGGGCTCCTTCGAGGCGATCAAGGAACTCATCGCGAACTCCGCTCTCACCGGTGCCCACATGCACCTCTGTCACATCAACAGCACCTCGCTGAGTGACATCGCCTCCACCATCGAACTGGTCGAGCTCGGCAAGAAGAACGGGATCAAGGTAACCGTGGAGGCCTATCCCTATGGCGCAGCCAACACAGTGGTCGGTGCCGCGATGTTCAGCGGCGACGACTGGCGCGAGCGGATGAGCTCGACTGCCAACAACTTTCAGCTCGGCAAGGAGCGGATGACGGAGGAACAACTCAAGGACTATCAAACCAACAAGCCGGGAACTTTCATCACCTGGCACTTCCTCGATGAGGAGAAGCCGGAGGACCTGGCACTCCTGGATATGTCCATCACCCACCCCGAGGTCATGATCGCCTCGGATTCCGTGTTCTGGTCCTACTTCGATGAAGAGGGCGGCGTGCAGACCTACGAGGGAGATGAGTGGCCGCTGCCGGAAAAATGCTTCAGCCACCCCCGGTCAGCCGGAACGTTCGCCAAGATCCTGCGCTCCTACGTGCGCGAACGGGGGATCCTCTCGATGACCGAGGCCATCCGAAAAATGAGCCTTCTGCCGGCGCAAACCATCGAGGGCTTCGTGCCCCAGATGCGCAGGAAGGGAAGACTACAGGTCGGAATGGACGCCGACCTCGTCGTGTTTGATCCGGAGGTGGTGGCCGACAAGGCAACCTTTGAGAACGCCAACCAGCCCGCCGTCGGATTTCAAACCGTGATCGTCAACGGCGTGGTCACCGTACGTGAGGGCAAGCTGGTGCTCGATGCCGCTGGCGGACAACCGATCCGTCGGGCCATCGCGGAATGATTGGCGCAAGCACGCCGACCACGACGAGGATGAACCCGACTTCCATCACCACCCGAATTCTTTTCCTCGGGCTGCTTCTCTTCAGCGGTCCGGCGTTTGCCGACAGTTCGAGGGAGATCGCTTGGCAGGATCTCATCCCCCAAGCGCCGGTCGAATTCGACGACCCGTTTGCCAAGCTCTCCGGGGAGCAACTGATGCAACTGGCACAGGTGGCAAGGATCCGCCGGCTCTTGGAAAATGAGAAGATCCCGGCCGATGGGCCGAGCGCCGAGGACGAGAAGCGATCCGTTGCAGAGCTGAGCAGCGAAGGCATCAATGTGGACTGGCTACTCTCGCAACGGGAGCGGGTGACACGTGAAAGAATGCTACGCGCCGAACAGGTCGATGAGGGGCTGTCGGGCAAGCGGATTCGGATTCCCGGCTACACCCTGCCCTTGGCTCTCGACAAGGACCGAAGGATCACGGAGTTCCTGCTCGTGCCGTGGGTGGGCGCGTGCATTCACACGCCTCCTCCGCCCCCGAATCAAATGATCCACGTCTCGGTTCCGGGCGGCACGGAATTGCGCGGGCGCTACTCCCCCGTGTGGATCGAAGGAGCCATCGAGCTGAAACCCGGAAGCTACGATCTGTTCCTCGTCGATGGCAGCATGCAGGTGAAAGTCGCCTACACGATGGTGACCGAGAGCATCAGCGATTACTTGGCCGCCGAGTCGGACACCCTCGCCAAAGTGGAGATCCCGGAGACTTCCTTCGAAGGCCATAGCTGGTTGCAGAAATGGCAGGCGAAGGCATCACTCATCTTCACCCGAGCCATGAGCGGTCTTCGCGACGATGGAAGTTCCAAGGCGTTCTGGTTCGCGATCCTGGTGGCCTTTGGTTACGGCCTGGTGCACACGCTGGGGCCCGGTCATGGCAAGTCGGTGGTGATCTCCTATTTTATTGGGGAAGGCGGCAGCTTTCATAAAGGCATCACGATGGGAGTGATGATCGCGATTACCCATGTCCTGTCCTCGATCATCGTTGTGCTGGTGATGGATTTTGCCGTCAGGCAGGCCACCGGCCAGGCGCCGTCGGACTACCGGGCCATCCGCCTCGGTAGCTATGCTCTGATCATTGTCATCGGAGCCGTGATGTTGCGCAGTGCGATCCAGGCTTTGAGAGAATCACGCAAGACCGAGCACTCCCACGTGGGACATGCTCACCATCACGAAAGTCACGGTGACAACCACGACGATCATGATCACCACGACTGCCTCGCCTGCGCCGCGCTTGAGAAAAGAAAGAAGGGTGCGGGCACATGGCTCGCCCTCGCGGTCGGAAGCGTCCCCTGTACCGGCGCTCTCTTGGTGCTGCTCTTCGGCGTGGCCAACGACCTTTTGTTCCCCGCCATCCTGATGGTCGCCGCGATTTCCACCGGAATGGCCATCGCCATGTCCGGTATCGGCGTGCTCGCGATCCTAGGGAGAAGCTTGGCCTTTCGCCGGATGAAGGACGACGAGGCCCGCCGCGCCCGATTCACCTCGCGCCTGCGGATCGCCGGAGCGGCGCTCGTTCTGATGATCGGAACCTTGCTCTTCGTCCTCACCTACTCAGATATAGGGCAGCTTACCTTACCTTCGCAGACTTCGGGAGTTAGTAATCCTGAACCTGTAAGCACGAAGTAGCCAGAGGATTTGCCCAAGACCAACACCAACTTGTAAACATCAATTTTATGAACTACGTTCAAAACACAAAATCCCGCCTGGGCTCTACAACCCGCCTCATAATGATTTGCTCCTACGTAATGTCGCACAGCAGTCTACCTCTCAAGGTCGGGGCAGCCCTCATTGCCATCGCCTCGCCACTCTTTCCCTCCCTTCATGCTCAGGATGCCGCCAGCGAACTCACCGGGCCCGACTCGGTGACATCCCAGTTGGCCGCAGATAACAAGGACAAGCCCGACCTCCTCGGAGTCAACCTCCAGAAAGGTCTCGCCGAATGGAAGGCGGGCGTGAAGGAGCGGACCGGGCTGGACTTCGGAATCGACTACTTCTCGCTCGGATTGGCCGCGACCGACAGCCTCGGTGACAGCACCGCGGCAAGCGGCGTCTTCCGCGTCTACGGCACTTGGGAGCTGTTCAACCAAGGCAAGGAGAACAACGGCAGCCTCGTGTTCAAGGTCGAGCACCGCCATGCCTACACCGGTGTGGCTCCGGCCGCTTTCGCCGGCGAACTGGGCTACGCCGGCCTGACCAGTGTGGGTTTCAGCGATCAGGGATGGCGGGCCACCCACCTGTTCTGGCAGCAGCGCTTCGCGGAAGGACGCGGGATTTCCTACATCGGTTTTCTCGACACCACCGACTACGCGGATGTCTACTCATTGGCCAGTCCGTGGACCGGCTTCACCAACATCGCGTTCCAGAACGGCTCCGGAGCGATGGGCGGCATCCCGGACGGAGCTCTCGGCGCGATGGTCGGAGGCTTCCTCACCGACAACCTCTACCTCGTGGGAAGCATCGCCGATGCCAATGGCGACCCCACTGATCTCGGCGACGGATTTGACAGCCTGTTCAATGACTTCGAGACCTTCAAGACGCTGGAGTTTGGCTGGGCTTCCAAGCGCGAGGAGGTCTTCCTCAATAACGCGCACGTCACCCTTTGGCAAATCGACGAGCGCAACCGAGCCGGCACCCCCGATGGCTGGGGCATCAGCGCCTCGATGACCACCAGCACCGACAGCGGCTTCATGCCTTTCCTGCGTGGCGGTTGGGCGGACGACGGGGGTAGCCTTTACGAAGCCTCGATCAGCACCGGCTTCGGCTACACGAGAAATCCCGGACAATCCATGCTCGGCTTGGGTCTCAACTGGAACCGCCCGAACAGCACCACCTACGGAGCCAATCTCAGCGACCAGTATTCCCTCGAGCTTTTCCAACAGCTGCAGCTTACCGAAGGACTCGAAATCACCCCAAGCGTCCAGGTCATCAAGAACCCCGCCCTCAATCCGACAGACGACTGGAGCGCCTTTTTCGGACTCCGCCTGCGGGTCGCTTTATGATGCTATACAGCGAGATTAACCATCCCGCCATGAGATCCCTGCAACCCTGATCACCAACCTTGCCCTGCTACTCGCCCGGAGTCGACCCGGCCTGGGTCCACAGCTCGGCATCCGGCGAGCCGCTTCCGGTTTCCATCGACAGGAAGACGGGCCGCGGCCGGGCGGAGGGCTCCCTTTCGAAGTCCACGTTCCTTCCTTCCGGGCCGGTGCAGGCAGTCCGGGACTTCAAGGGCGGGCGCACGCCGGACGAGGCCGCGAGCGGCTGGCGGATCCCGATCGCCCTCGGTAGGATCGCGGACCTCGACGATCCGAAGTTCAGCGCGGAACGGGGCTCGGCCGGCCTCTGGGAGCCGGCGTCCTTTCCCCTGCAGTCTGGCATCGGGATCTACTTCCTCGAGCACCCGGATCAAATCGATGAACTGTCCGAGTCCTTCGGCGAGTTCACGATCGACATCGTCTTCGAGGTGGGTGTGGCGCTGATAGGAGCCGCCGTTACAGCCTATATTCTAGGAGTGCTTTTGAACAAACAGCAGGAGAATGCTGTAAAATGGCGAAGTGCGATTCGACAGAAAATAGACGAATTGGATGAGTAGAGGAGATGAGAAGTCTCATCCCACAGTTTTCTTCGGCATTAAATGATCTCAGATCTGATTAGGAATATGGAGCGAGTCTGGATGTCTATAGAGCTTGAGGCTGAATGAGCTGTTCAACCTTCTTCCGCAACGCTGACAGCGTTGATTCTTGTTTTTATGTTATTATCCAAGGTGTCGCCTGTAGCACTACACTTGGCTGAGGAGAATAGTTCCTTCAGGATTTCTGTATGACCAATAATCAAAAACAGGCTACCTTAAGATAGCCTGTTTCGATGCATAAGTTTTTTTAACGCGATGCAGTGCGTGGAGCTTATTCGACGATAATTGTTCCGCGCATGACTTTGTCGTGGCCGGGGAAGGAGCAGATGTAGCCATAGGTTCCTGGTTCAGTGATGGTGAACTCGATGACCTCTTTCTCATCAGTGTTGAGCAATTTAGTGGCGGCGATGATATCTGAGGACTCAGGTACGAATCCTTTGGGGAAGCCTTCGGCGCCCATATTGATTGCCTGCTTGGCGACTTTGTCCTCGGTGCCAGGTTTTACGACAACGAGGTTGTGCTGCATGACATCTGGGTTGTTGAGTGTGATTTGGATCTTTTGTCCAACAGTGGCTTTAAACTTCTCGAAGTCGAATTTTAAGGCTTCGTGGACACAGTTGATTTGGACGCGTATTTCTCTATCATTTTTACGTGTAACTCCACGCTTCAGCGGTTTGTAGCTGTTGTCTTTCACTTCGACTTTGTTGCCTGTGAGATCGCCTTGAGCAAATTTGAAGGCATCACCAGTGTATTGTTTATTAATACCCATTTGGCCAATTTTGTTGATCATTTTTAGACCGAGGTCACCAGCAATCCATGAGGCGGCGATCACTGCTTCATGGCGTACGAGTGGGTTAGGGTCTTCGCATGCGGCAAGCATGAGTGCTTCTAGGTTCTCCACATCGTCAGCATTGTAGCGTGCGGCGCGTACTGCGGCAGCACGGGCTCGGAAGTTCTTTGCGGAGAGGGTGGACTCGAGGATGTCTTGGTCCACTTTATTCATTCCCCAGGTGACCCAGAGAGCTTCTAACAAGTGGTGGTCATAGTTAGGTGCTTGTTTGTCGAGTTTGGCGACCCAGGCTTTGGTGGCTTCGACTACTTGATCAGCATCTCTGCCTCTGAGCTCACGGCGTGTGCGGTAGCGAGTACGGATTTCTGGTTCCTTAAGGTTTTCGAGAAGTTGTTCGATACTTGCTCCAGCGACCTTGGCTGGTGTGACTAGTGGGCGAGACGGATAAGTGACGCGGTAGACTCTGCCGTGCACGTGATCGCGTTTTGGGTCACGCGCGGAGTGCTGCATGTGGCCGATGAGGATGTTACTCCAATCGATAAAGAAGAGGGAACCATCTGGCGCGAATTCTAGATCGACAGGGCGGAAGTACTGGTAGTCCTTGGGTGCGTAGAAGAGGTTTTGTCGGAATTCAGCACTGAAAAATCCAGTCTTGGGATCTTGGATCATTTTGTGCTGCTTACAGCCTAGGAAGCCGATGTTGTTACAGAGCAATGCGTCTCCTTGCATTTCGTCTGGGAAATGGCGTGAAGAAACAAACTCAAGACCCGAGGTCGGGCGCACAGCTTCGCCGGTGAGGAGATCGGAGGACTTTAAGTTGCGCCCGAAATCAGGCTTCAGTGCCGCTTGTTGCATCCAGCCCATGGAGGTGTTCGAGGTGTATAGGAAGAAGTTCTGCCCCCAGTCATCGAAAGCGATGCCCCACGGGTTAGGGACATTAATTTGGGCGGTACGCTCGAGGCGCATCTTGTTCGGGTTGTATCGATAGAAGCCACCATTGGTTCCTCTAACAGGTCCGTAGGGGGTTTCTGTATTTGTGTGAGAGAAGACACCTTCGGCCATGTAGAAAGCACCAGATGGGTCAGCGCAAAAAGAGGAGATCGCGTGGTGGGTGTCGTGATCATCAAAACCAGATAGAACAACGGTGCGCTTGTCGGCCACACTATCACCATCCGTATCTTCGAGGAGTAGTAGGTCTTTACCTTGCGCTACGAAGACTCCTTTTTCGGTGATTTCAAAACCAGTAGGGACGCTGAGCTTGTCGGCGAAGGTTGTGACTTTGTCCGCCTTATTGTCTCCGTCGGTATCTTCGAGGATGATAATTTTATCATTCGGAAGAGGGTCACCGATTTTATAGTGCGGGTAGGAACCCATGCAGCCGACCCAGAGTCTACCTGCATTATCGAAGGCCATTTGCGAGGGGTTGGCGAGTTCCGGGAATTGCTTCTCGTCGGCAAAAAGTTCAATTTTGAATCCATCGGCCATTAGCATCATTTCAGCGACTTCTTCACCGTTTTTATAATCGACTGGGCGGTCAGAATTGGTCTCGACTGTGATGAGCGGAGTAGTTTCTTTGTCCGCTGCAGCGAGGTCAAAGCTTTCTCCATTGTTGTTAGCCCAGATCGCGCGGTCGCGTAGGTGGGTGATTTCACGGATTTTCCGAATCTCTACCGGGTAGTTTTTGTCACCAAATGGAGCGAAGCGTCGTCCGTAGGCGTGGACGCTATTGGGGATTTTATAGTCCATCACCCAGAGGCGGTTCTTCTCGCTAACAGCTGCTAGGGTTTTCTGGTAATCGCCTTTTGCCTTGGCTTCACCGAAAAGCTGGTTCGCTAAAATGGGCGAGAGCTGTCGGTAGCCATCGCGTGTGAGATTATGGCCATTACTGGAGAGGTGGTCCTTGTTCGTCTCGTAGAGCTTGGATGTGGCATCAAATGTATCAATGAAGAGGACGCCTTCTTCTTTACACACTTCAGCCATGGCTAAGGTGTAAGCCTTGAGTCGTTTATTGGTTTCTTCTCCATTGGGGAGATCGAAATCTGCACTGAGGTCTTCGAAAGCAGCTGGGCCAACGATGGCGAGCTGTACTTGCTTGCTGCTGTAGTTTTGTTTGAGGGTGTGCTTGATGAAGCTTTTCAGCTCTTCTTTGTAGCCATCGATTCGCTCTAGGCCATCGAAGGATTCACTGTAGCCGAAAAAGCCAATGACCGTGTCGATTTTATGGCGAGTAAGCCATTCGTCAGGAGTCTCGTAGTGGCCTCTTGATTTTGGGTTGGCTCGGTATTCTGGCTTCACGAGCTTTTCGCCTTCGGGGAGAACGACGTAGCTTTTACGCGCCGGGTGAGGGCGGAAGGCTGGGGTGTCGCCTTCGAAACACATATTGCGGATGTAGAGATTGAGTTCCGGGTAGCGGCGTTGGAGCTCGGTTTCGAACTCGCTAAACAGATTCATGCGCGAGCCTAAGCCGCCACCGACGAATGCGATGTGCATCTCTGGGGAGGTTTGAAGTGAAGCGGGTGCGGAACCAGGCTTGGCTTTTGGGTGAGCTACGGGTGAGGCTTCTATTTCAAGGTTCTGAGTCTCCCATACTTTATTGTAATCTAACTTATCTCCTTGTGGAGCTGCCGGAAGGAGAGAGCTGATCGCTAAATGGCTACCAAGGGCCAGAGGAATGGTAAGGTAAGATTTCATAGATTAGATGTGCACTTTTACTCTCTCTATATGTGGCACTCCGTGGCTGGATCGCAATGGCATTACGCGACAGACTTATTTACATTTCAGTGTGAGTTGGTGGGGGGCTTTCCTAAGGCGAGACCGGAGTTGGCATTTCTTAGTATTGCTGAGGTTCTTTTCCTTTACGCAGTATCGGGAACAGTTAGGGTGCTTGAGAAATATTACCCATGGCAAAACCTGAGAAAAAAATAGATACCCTACAGAGTGTGGAGCTCGGTGATGGGGTTGAAATTTCTCTGAGGGTTGCTGGTCCTTTTGTCCGAGCGATGGCCTTATTGATCGATTACTTGATCATCATCGGTCTACTTATTGTGTTAGGCATTGTGGCTTCGATTGTTGCGATTGGTTCGAATGGGAATATAGCGAAGGGTGTGACGCTGATTGCTCTCTTCCTCTTGTCTTGGGGATACTTTGCCTTTTTTGAAGGTGGTAAAAAAGCGGCCACACCAGGTAAGCGATCGTTGGGGATTCGTGTGGTGGATCGGTCCGGTAATAGCGCGAGTCGAGGTCAGGTGCTGGTTAGAAATATTTTACGCTACATTGATATGCTACCGGGTCTACCTAGTGGCGCGATAGGGATATTTATTGGTGGTTATGGTGCTGGTCTCATGACTTGCTTTCTTTCTAAGAAGTTTCAACGTCTCGGAGATTTAGTCGCGAACACGGTGGTTATATACGATAAGCCTGTCAGTCACATGACTGCTGCAGTTCCACCAGCTTTGGAGTCAGTTGCACCACCCATCGCTCTCACACGCGAGGAACAGGCTGCTATTGCTGCTTATAGAGATCGTGCGGGACTATGGTCTGAGGCGCGTAGAATAGAGTTGGCCAATCACGCATCGGCTGTGTCGGGAGCGAGTGATCGTGAAGGAATGTCTAAGCTGTTAGGTATGGCGCATTGGTTAACAGAAGGGAAGTGAAGGGATGAAAGCGCGCGAATTTGAACAGAAAAAGGCCGAGCAGTGGCGAGAGTATGATAGCCAAATGCAGCTATTAGAATCTCCGAAGAAAGGGCAAGACCTGGATGCGGAACAGATTCCGCAGATGATTCGCGAGCGTTGCCAAGAGCTCTCGATAGCGCGCCACCGGATGTATGGCGAAGCGGTGTGTGAGTTTCTGAACCAGCAAGTTATCCGTGGCCACAAAGTGTTAGCAAGAAGCTCTGGAGGCTTTGTTGAAAAGACCTTGCACTTTTTTAGTCAAGAGTTCCCTCAGGTGATGCGACGTGAGTGGAAGCTGCACATTTTATGTTGGTTGTTCTTTTTGATTCCTCTTTTTGGAATGTGGATTTCTATTCATTACGACCTCGACTGGGTAAGGAGTATTCTGGGGAGTGATGGGATGGCTGGAATGGACTCCATGTATGGCAAAGGGGAGGAAGCAAATCTAGATATGCGTGATGAGACGGGGGCTAACTTCATGATGTTCGGCCACTATGTGCACAACAATATAGGAATCGATTTTCAAATCATCGCTGGAGGTATTCTCGCTGGCGTGGGGAGCTTATTTATCCTCCTTATGAATGGCCTAGGAATAGGTGGGGCGATGGCGTATGTGATAGAATATGGTGATCCCGTAAAGTTCTTCACTTTTGTGTCAGGACACGCTCCTTACGAACTCACTGGAATGGTAGTGGCGGGGATGGCTGGTATGAGAATCGGCTTAGGGCTTTTAAACCCTGGCAGAATGTCTCGTGGTAGAGCTCTGTTAGAAAGTGGTAAGAGGGGACTACCTCTTGTGTACGGAGCATTTATTCTTACTTTTATGGCCGCCTGTGTAGAGGGTTTTTGGTCAGCGCATAGTTTCACACCATGGATCAAGTACACTGTGGGCTTTGTTGGCTGGGCATTGCTTATTCTCTATTTCGTATTTGCTGGAAGGGGGAAACGTGAAGCTTGAGAAAGTAACGGCTGAGATCCGCCCACGTGGACGCTGGGAGTCTATTGACTTAGGTTGTGCGCTGGTACGTGAGAACTACGGCAGGGTCATTTCTGCATGGCTACTCTGTGTGGTGCCGCTGTGGTTTGTGATCATCGCATTATGCCAGCTGATTCCCTCTGAAGAGGCTCGCCCATGGATAGCGGGTTTTCTGTGCATATGGCTGTTACCGTTTTTTGACCGTATCCCGCTCTTTGTGTTGAGCCGGAGGCTGTTCGGGGAGGATTCACATTGGCGAGATCTCGTGCGGGCTCTGCCGGGGATGCTAAGCAGGAGGTTGTTTTTCACACTTTTGTTAGGCCCATTCGATCTCGGTAGGGGACTTTCTCAGCCAGTGATGGAGCTGGAGGGGTTGAAGAGGAAAGCGTATCGAGAGAGGGTGAACTTGCTCTCAAGAAATGGGGGGGAAGGTGCGAGTCAGGCATCAATGATCTGCTTCATTTTAGTGCTGGCGACGATGTTCTCGATGTTCTTTGTAACATTGAGCGTGATTGGGCTCTTTGGCGATTCAGTAGTGTTAGATGAATTTTGGGTAGATCACGTATTAGGGAGTGATGCTGAGTTTATTCAGGCGCCTTTCGTGTGGGGAATCGTGGGTTTGATGCTTTCAGCAGTGACGCTGGTGGAACCCTTTTATGTGGGAGCTGGCTTTGCGATCTATATCAACAGCCGCACAGTGACTGAGGGCTGGGATATTGAATTAGCCTTCAAGCGGATGAGCGAGCGAGTGAATGGTATTCTAAAAAGTACAGGGAAAACTTTAGCCATCCTGTTGAGCTGTGTGCTCTTTTTCTCAGCAGATGGGCAGGCATCAAATGAGCGCTTAGACCAAGTGGTTGAGCATGAAGATTTCGTAGTGCACACTGAAATAATCGATGTGCCAGTGAAGCAGACTGATAGCGCTGAGGATTTTAGCGGGAATTGGGCATGGGTGGAGCCCTTGGCTCAATTGATTTTCTGGGGAGTTATTATCGCACTCGCAGTGGGGATAGGCTGGCTTATTTATGCTAACCGTCATGTCTTCACGAGGGTTAAGCTACCTGACGGGGCGAAGCTGCCGACAGGTGCCCCAAAGGTGAGCTCGGTCATGGGAATGGATATCACTCCTGAGAGCTTGCCAGACGACATCGTAGCCGCTGCTAGAAAGGCGTGGGATCGTAGGGAATACCAGCAGGCTCTGAGCCTTTTGTACCGCGGTGCTATATCAGCCATTGTACTTCAAGATGAAATCGAGATCGCGGATGGTGATACCGAGCTGGATTGTCTGCGGACGGTGACGGCGAATGTCTCGGCAGAACGTGGTGAATACTTCGATCGATTGACTTCTTGTTGGATGCATCTGGCATATGGTTCTACGGAACCTAGCGATGAGGACGGTGTTTGGCTCTTACGTTACTGGCCATTTAGTAAGGAGGTTTCGAAGTGAGGCATTTTGGGATATTCTTACTTTTGATGGTATTTCTCACTTCTTGTTCGCAAGAAACAGAGGAAGAGGAGCGGGTAGTTGGTTATATGGGGAAAGCGCGCAAGAATCCGTATCTTGCCGCGGAGCGCTATTTAGAGGCCGATGGAAAGACGGTGAAAAGCAGCAGCGGAGCACTGAAACTCGATTTCTCTCAGGGAACATTATTCGCTCCAGCCTCCAGTATTCGCTCTGTGGGCGATGCTGAGCGAATTCTAGAATGGGTTGCCGATGGTGGCCACTTGGTCTGTTTTCTAGAGCGCGGCGAAGAATACTGGAGAGATGTTGGTAATTACACCGATCATAGTCCGGAGCACTGGAGTGAGATAGACGATGATGAATCGCCCGATGCGGGTTTAGTGACCATGTTAGAGGCTCTCGGGTTAGGAGTTTCTTACCTAGAAAACGAGCCAGATGTAGAGGGACTTGAAGACTCAGAAGTCGCGGGTGACGCTGATGAAGAAGATTCTAAGGAGGATTCTGGGGAGCTCTCTGATGAAGAAAAAGCTGAGCGCCTACAGGTGGCTAAGGGGCAGATTTTGCCGAATACTGAGGAACTAGAGATCTACATCAGTGACACTGAGAGTTACATTGTGTTCCTAGGTGGAGCTCAGACTATCACCTCCATGGATGATCTTTATTACGAAGGTGATTGGTATGATGTGGCGGACGATCATTACTTTTTTAGCCGACTCTACGGCTATGACGAAAGTGGATTAGAGGCAATGGGTCGAGTGACTCTACTTAGCGACGCTCGCCTCTTTCGTAACCCGTATCTAGGTTATGCGGAGCATGCTGAGCTGTTAGACGCCTTGGTGCTAGGAGGTGAGAATGTCGAGTTTTCACTCGGCAAGGTAAGGAGCTTTACATCGATGTTAGGTGAATATGCCTCTAAAGCTCTTTGGGCATTTCTCGTGCTGACTGTTATTTGGCTTTGGAAAAACTTACCGGGGTTTGGCCCATTGTTAGAAGTGTCTGAGGGGCACTCTAGAAATTATAGTGAGCATGTGCAGCAGGTGGGTCGCTTCTTTTGGAGGCAGAACCGCTCAGATGTCTTGCTCGAAAGCTTAAGGGCTGCAGTTGCCCGAAAGGCGGGTCACGCATTTTCAGGAAACCAAGATTCCGTCTCTCTTATCGAAAAAATCAGCCAGATGTCTGGGCTAGACCATGACCTCATCAAAGAGGCTATGGAGCTGAAAACTGTAAAGGACTCCAGCACGATGGTGCGTATCACTAAAACTCTCCAAACCATATTGAAACAATTATGAATGAATCACATGAAGCACTGAGCGAAGAGGCTGTAGCTAGCCCTGTGGCTGAGCAAGGCCTGGTCCAGCAGTTGCGATCTGAGCTTCGCAAAGTAGTGTTCGGCCAGGATCAGGTTATTGACCAAGTCATCGCCACTTTTTTTGCTGGCGGACATGTCCTGCTAGAAGGCAAGCCAGGGTTAGGTAAGACACACCTTGTCGTGGCTCTAGCCAACACCTTTGGTGGTGCTTTTGGTCGTATCCAGTTCACTCCTGATCTGATGCCGTCCGATGTCACTGGATTCACGCTGTTCGATATGAAGAGCCAGACATTCCAAGTACGCAAGGGACCTATCTTCACAAACCTTCTACTCGCTGATGAGATTAACCGTTCGCCCGCTAAGACTCAGGCAGCCTTATTAGAGGTGATGCAGGAGCGTCAGGTGACTATCGATGGTGAAACGATCAAGCTGAGCCCACCGTTCATGACCTTGGCCACTCAGAATCCGATTGAGCAAGAGGGGACCTACCCGCTGCCAGAAGCGCAGTTAGATCGATTCCTCATGAAGGTGGTGATGGATTATCCGACACTCGAAGAAGAGGCTAAAGTGGTCAAAGATGTCACCAGTGGCGCTGGGCTTAGCCCTGAATCCGTCGCGCAGCTTTGCTCGCCTGAAGATGTGGTAGCCATTCAAGAACAGGTCTCTAACATCCGTTGTGTCGATGAAGTCGTTCATTACGCGGTAAACATCGTTCGAGCGACTCGAAGCACGCAGGGGATTAGCCTCGGATCAGGAACGCGCGGCGCGATTAGTTTGGTCCGAATTGCCAAGTCCTACGCCTATATGGCTGGTCGTGACTATGTGATCCCAGATGATATCAAGCAGTCTGCTCTACCCGTCTTGCGCCATCGTGTGCAACTCGCGCCAGAGCTGGCAATTAGTGGTCAGAAAGTAGATGACGCTATCACTTCCATCATTTCCTCGGTGGAGGCTCCGCGCCAATAAGCATTTCAATGCCAAGTCTCCACCATCTCGCAGCCTTGAGTGGCATTGTTGGGTTTCTCGTAAGTACAATGACTTATGTGGGGCCAGCCGTCGCTATTCTTGTTCTATGGAAAAAGTTTCGCATTAAGCCGAGCGCTTTGTCGGTTTACTGTGCTTTTGCGTGGCTGGGCATTGGTGTTCTTGTGTCTGTCATGCCAGAGCTCGTAATGCTCTGGTGGCTAGCCTTGGCCTTGTGGTCGTTGTTGCTCTTAGTGGATCTGATCGTATTGCTAGCGATCCCAAAGATGGAGGTCGAGCGCGTCTTGCCTTCGCGTTTTGCGATCGACCAAGAAGCATCTGTTGAGCTAAAAATCCGCAACCTTTCACGGATTCAGGTGAAGGTGAATGTCTACGATGGACTTCCAGAAATCGCGGAAAGTGAAGGCTTGCCTTGGTCTGGGGTGATCCATGCGAAGAAGCATGTGAAGTTAGACTACCTTGTGCGTTTTCGTGAGCGCGGGAGTTGGCAGGTAAATGCTGCACATATCGAGTTACGAGGAATGTTCGGGTTTTGGACGCGGCAGATTCGCAGCGGTGAGGAGCAATCGACACGGGTCTATCCTAACTACGAACCCGTGATCCAGTTTGCTCTGTTAGCGATGGAAAGTAGCCCAGAGCAAATGGGGATCGTGATGAAGAATCGCGCGGGCATGAGCAAGGACTTCCACCAGCTGCGTGACTACCAACTCGGTGACACACTCTCTAAGGTTGATTGGAAAGCCACTTCGAAAAAGCGCCACCTGATTAGCCGTGAATACCAAGAACAACGCGATCAAACGCTGGTTCTTGCGGTAGACTGCGGCCAGCGGATGCGTGCCATGGACGGCGATATCCCACAGTTTGACCATTGTTTAAATGCGATGCTCTTGCTCGCCTATGTTGCCCTTAAGCAGGGGGATAAAGTAGGAATTCTCAGTTTTGGCGGAGAAGAACGCTGGTTGCCACCGGTGAAAGGAATCAACTCGATGACGACGATTCTGAATCACCTCTACGATTATCAAACTACCACTGCGCCGAGCGATTACGCTGAAGCGGCGGAGCGCTTGTTAGTGCGTCAGCAGCGGAGATCCATGGTGGTGTTTTTGAGCAATGTCCGCGGAGAGGACGGAGCCGATCTGATAGAGCCGCTGCGTCTTGTACGTCAGAAGCATGTTGCCATCCTCGCCAACCTGCGTGAAAAAGAAGTGGTAGATCGGATGGAGGAACCAGTGGAGAGCTTAGACGATGCGCTAGCAGTAGGAGCGACTCAGCTCTATCTCGACGAGCGTGCAGCCGTGTTAAAGCAGCTCAACGAGCATGGCATCTATTCCGTAGATGAAACCGCACAGAACCTACCCGTGGCTCTCGCTAATGCCTACCTAGCAGCAAGAGACTCGGTTTAAGAGTCATTGGCTAAGTGTTATGTTTTATGAGTTATGTTTTATGTCTAGGAGGGATAAAGTTTTGAATGAGTGAAATGTTAAATATTTTGTACCAAGATGAATGGTTGGTGGTGATCGACAAGCCGGCGGGCCATTTGGTGCATCCTGCCCGTGAACCACAGGAGGGTGATCTGGTGGCGATGAAGATCCTGCGCGATCAGATTGGTCAGCGGGTTCATACTATCCATCGACTCGACCGACCTACCTCTGGAGTGTTGTTATTTGGCCTCGAGAAAAAGGCTGCACATCAGCTGCACAAGGCTCTCGAGCACCACGATTTTGAGAAGACCTATTGGGCTGTCGTGCTGGGCGTGCCAGAGCAGCAATCCTGGGAGTGCCATGAACCGATCCAAAAGGAAGATGATGCACCAGTTCGCGAGGCGCACACCAGCTTTAAGGTGTTAGAAAGTTTCCATCATCCAGCACTCGAGCAGGAGGCTGGAGCTTTGGGACCGTCGAGCACTACGCTCACCTTGATTGAAGCCACTCCGCACACCGGCCGATTCCACCAAATCCGCCGTCACTTACTCCATGCTGGATTACCCATCGTCGGTGACTACCGCTACGCCGGGATCGAACGTTCAGACCGACTAGGCCAATTACTAGACACTGGCACACGGATGTTACTCCAAGCTAAGAGCCTCAAAATCGAACACCCAGGGACTGGTCAGCCACTGACCTTCACTGCGCCGGTAGGAGAGAACTTTAAGAAGTGCTTTCCTAGTTTGGGGTAGAATTCTGGACCGCGAAAGACGCTAAATTTTCGAAAAATTGGGAGGAGAATATCCTGCTGCTGATGCTAGTCCGTCTATAGATAGGAAGATTGGGGGTATTTTTAATGTATTAACTGTTAGGTGGGTGCTGTGGGAGTCGGCCATTTACATCAAATGGAGGTCGCTAAAAATTAGAGAATGGGCAGAGCAATAAGGTATTAGGTTACTAGCTCGTAGCAAGGGTAGTACTCACCGCTTGGCATGACTGTACGATAAATTAGAATTGTGGGATTGATCTTTTGAAGTTGTTTGGCTTTTTCAAGATCTCCTCCAGCTTTAATCCCGATGTCTATCCGAGAAATTGCAAAAGGTGAAAGATGTATGAAATCTCGGTCTTCACCGTCCTCTCCTTTTTGAATACTAATTAACTGCAAAAGGCAGAAAACCCGTATTTCGTTTTCGTGTTGCCATGCCAGACTTTTAGTGAAGATGATCTTAGATAGGCTTTTCTCATATTCGTCAATGTACTTCGGTTCATACTGGAGTGTGAAATTTACTTCAGGTGGAGAGTTTAAATAGTCTACCTTTTTTATATTCAATCCTGCACATTTGAAGAAGTGAGTGTGAAGATGAACCCTAGAACCAGTATGATTATCTGAGTAATACCCCCACATTCTGGTGTCATCTATCGGAGTTACATTTGGGTCAACAAAGCAGATTATTCTAGAGGTTTTTTCGATTATTTTATGGCTGTCTTCCTTATTAAATATTTTTTCTGTACCTTTATTACAGTAATTGAAAGTGTGACTTTTACGTTGAAGTTGTTTGCGTGCTTTCTTTTTCGCGTCTTTTGGTTTGAGGTGAGGTTTCTTGCTCATGTAAAACCGCATTAATTCGGCTTCCATTTTTTTAGAAACTCTATTCTTAGCTGCATTGGAGAATGAACCAATTGATTTAACATTCGCTTCAAATGGATCATTAAATTTTGATACTTTTGAAGCAGACATTCTTTCATGTAAAAGGTCATTTAAAAGCCATGAGCCTCCATAACGCATCAAAGTAGATGGTATAGAATCATTCGACATAATTGGAGTATTGAGGGCTAGTTGGTCTTTTAGGTAGTATAGTTAGAATTATTACCATGTGTAGTCCATATGAAACAATGGTTGTTATACGTGCCTATCTCACCTTATTGACAAGTGTTGTGGAGGGGAGGATTTACTAAAATTTAAATTGTGGTTACGGACTGTTGGAGGATGAGGAGGGAGCCGTCGTTGGTGAGCGTTGTGTTGTTTGTTAGGGCATTTTCGATAGACGAACTGTTGTGCTGGTTGGAGTCGTAAGCGATGACGAAAATTTCGTCGTTTTCTCGGAGGAAGCGTTGGTCGCTGTTGCCGAAATCTGAGTAGCAGGTGGCGCCGATGGCGATGACGCCGTAGGCTGGCTTGCTGTCGGTGAGCATTTCGTTCAATGGCTCGAGCGGGCCGTGGTCGGTCTGGGTGTTGATTTGGTTGACGATCCAGTCGACGAGAGTTTGGTTTAAGTAACAATAGTCAGAGACGGCGGTGTCTTTACCGTATTGGAGGAGCTCGCCATCGCGCTTGAGATAGCAGGCGAGGCGGTAGTTATCGATAGTGCCGCCAGTGGTGGTGAAGTCATTGATCGGGAGGATATCTTTTGCCATGCCCTGGGAGGCTGCTCCCCAATTTTTCTTGAGGCTGATTTTGGGTTCGTTGACGCGGCGTGAGCAATCGTTGAAGGCACTGAAACCGAGGACGGATACTTTGTCTAACAATTGGCCAGCTGATTCAGAGTAATGGAATTCTAGAACGAGTGCGATTTCTGGTTCTGGCTGGAGGTAACCTTCGCAGTTGTTTGATAGGGTATCGTGTGAGAGTGGATTGGTGCTGAGGAAACTAGGGAAGTTTGGGATGTGCCACGGGAAAATCCCTTTTGGCGCATTTTCTGGTGCGATGACTTCCTTAAAATCATCGGCTTCGCCCGCCTGGTCGAGGTGTTCGGCTTGGTTGCCCGCGATACCGAGACCGATCCAGTCCTGGCCATTTGTTAGATCTGAAAGAGTGGTGAGATTCATGGGTTAAGGAGAAAGGAAAAAGGGAGAAGGATAAAGTGTTATTACGCCTGTGGTGTCATTTTGACGCCCTAGGCGGAGTGGATCCACCTTTGGTGGAGTGTGAAGTGATAAGGAAAAAGTGCGAAGTGCCGGCATGATGAAACGATAGTTGCCCTCATAGTAGCAGATTGTAACTATTGCTTCTGGTGTAGAGATTTATGGGGGGATGGAGGGTTTTATTGTTGCTTAGAGGTTTCGTATACATTGGATCACTTCTCACTTCTCACTTCTCACTTCTCACTTCTCACTTCTCACTTCTCACTTCTCACTTCTCACTTCTCACTTCTCACTTTTTCCTGCTCACTTTTTCCTGCTCACTTTTTCCTGCTCACTTTTTCCTCACTTCGTGAGATCGTGGATGGTGTGGGAGAGTTGTTGGGCTTCTTGTTGGGAATGGGTGATGTGGAGGGTGGTGATCTTTTCGCGCTCGATGGTGGATTTGATGGCATCGAGAGTTTCCGCGTGTGTGGTGTCGTCTAGGCCAGTGAGGGCTTCGTCGAGACAGAGGAGTTTCGGGCGCGTAGCGAGGGCGCGGCCGAGTGCGACGCGTTTGGACTCGCCGCCGGAGAGCATTGCGGGTTTGCGGTCGAGTAGGTGGGTGATGCCGAGTTCTTTCGCGAGTTCATCGACTCGCTGGTGGATGCGTTCGGTGTTCCATTTTTGGATACTGGGGCCGAAGCAGAGATGTTCGCGGACGGTGAGGTGAGGAAAGAGGGCGTTGTCCTGTGGGACGAGAGCAACGTGGCGCTCGGCAGGTCTGAGGTGGGTGATGTCCCGACCATCTAACACGATACTGCCTGCCGTCACTTTGCGTAAACCGCAGACGGCTTCCATGATGGTGGTTTTTCCCGAGCCAGAGGTTCCCATGAGGGCAAGCGAATGGGCTTCCGGAATCTCGAAGTTGATGGATTCGAGCTGGAAGTTACCTGAGGTGATGGAGAGGTTGGAGACTTTTAACAATGTTTTGACGCCTGCGGCGTTGTTTTAGGTTTTATGTGTTATGTTTTAAGTACCTGGATGATGTAGGTGTGGCCTGTGGTGTGGTTGGAAATTTCTCACTTCTCACTTCCTATCTCCGGCGATGCGGATGGTGAGGATGGTGGCGATGGCTAGGGTGATGAGGATGAGCGAGACGGCGGCAGCTCCGCCGAGGTTGCCGATGTTGATTTCTAGGAAGACGGAGGTGGCTAGGACTTCGGTACGACCGCGGGTGGCTCCGGCGAAGACAAGGATGGGGCCGAACTCTCCGAGGGCGCGGGCCCAGGCGAGGACTCCAGCGGCGAGGACGCCTCGGCCTGCTTGTGGGAGTGCGACGCGCCAGAAGGCTTGGGCGCGATTGCAGCCTAGGGTGAGGGCGACCATTTCCGAACGGGGAGAGATCTGTTCAAAGGTGTTTTTCATGCTGCGCACGGCGAACGCGGCGGAGATGGTGAACTGGGCTAGGATGATGGCGGGGATGTGAAAGGTGACGTGGAGGCCTTGCGCGTTGAGCCATTTTTCTAGGGAACTTTCTTGGGTGGGAAAGGAATTGAATAGAATGAGTAGGCTAAGTCCCACGACAAGTGGCGGGAGGATGATGGGGATGTCGAGAAGGGTGTCTAACAAGGTGCGACCCTTGAAACGAAATCGGGAGAGGGTGTAGCCGATGGGGACGGCGAAAATGAGTGCGAGGATGGCGGAGACCGTGCAGGTGAGGAAGGTGAGTGTCAGTGATTGCTGAATGGACTCACTGCGGACTGCGGTTAGCAGGTCATCCCAGGTGATGTAGCTAGCGCTGGCTGCGACGAGGAGGAGGATGAGGATGCCGTAGAGTGCCGTGAAGCCAACGAGGGTCGCAAAGAACGGTTTGTCTGAGCGGATGCTGGGTCTGTCTGGTGGCTGCGTCGGCATGGATGGTGGGGCGAGACTAGCGAAGCGGGGGGATGTGTCTAGTGTCGTTCTTGTCGCTGCGCTCCTGTTTTAGGTGTTATGTTTTACGTGTTAGGTCACTGGCTGCTACGGAGTGTAACAAGTCTGAACGTTCGAATGTAGGGTAGCACCGCTTGGTCGCGATGTGGGGCGACCTGCGGGTTGGCGTGTTCTGTGGCGAGGTTGATTGGCTTGGTCGTCTTTGTGCTAATCTGGGGACCTAGGGTTGCGCGCGTTGCGCTTACCCTAGGCAGGTATGAGTGAGGCCTTCAGCCTTTTGTTGGTGGGGAGAGGAGTTGTTAGGAGCAAGGTTGAGTTTGGGAGGAGTGGGAATCTGCTGGGATCTATTCTTTTTGGGCGACCTGCGGGTAGGCGTGTTCTGTGGCGGGGTTGGTTGGCTTGGTCGTCTTTGTGCTAATCTAGGGGCCTAGGGTTGCGCGCGTTGCGCTTACCCTAGGCTGGTATGAGTGAGGCCTTCAGCCTCTTGTGGGTGGTGAGAGGAGTTGTTTGGAGGAAGGTTGAGTTTGGGAGGAGTGGGAATCTGTTGGGATCTATTCTCTTTGATCGACCTGCGGGTGGGCTTGATCTGTGGCGGGGTTGATTGGCTTGGTCGTCTCTGTGCTAATCTGGGGACCTAGGGTTGTGCGCCTTGCGCTTACCCTAGGCTGGTATGAGTGAGGCCTTCAGCCTCTTGTTGGTGGGGAGAGGAGTTGTTTGGAGCAAGGTTGAGTTTGGGAGGAGTGGGAATCTGTTGGGATCTATTCTTTTTGGGCGACCTGCGGGTAGGCGTGTTCTGTGGCGGGGTTGGTTGGCTTGGTCGTCTTTGTGCTAATCTGGGGACCTAGGGTTGCGCGCGTTGCGCTTACCCTAGGCTGGTATGAGTGAGGCCTTCAGCCTCTTGTTGGTGGGGAGAGGAGTTGTTTGGAGCAAGGTTGAGTTTGGGAGGAGTGGGAATCTGTTGGGATCTATTCTTTTTGGGCGACCTGCGGGTAGGCGTGTTCTGTGGCGGGGTTGGTTGGCTTGGTCGTCTTTGTGCTAATCTGGGGACCTAGGGTTGCGCGCGTTGCGCTTACCCTAGGCTGGTATGAGTGAGGCCTTCAGCCTCTTGTTGGTGGGGAGAGGAGTTGTTTGGTGGGAAATTGTGCATTTGGGAATTGTGCGTTTGGAAAATTGTGCGTTTAGGAGACTAGGGTTTTGCTGGGTTGAAATGGTGGTTTTTGAAGGTGTTTTGGCTGGAGGGTGCTGATGTGAGGAAGTTGATGAACTTTTGGGCCTCGGCTTTGCTTTGGGAGGATTTTAGGACCGAGATGGTTGCGTGCTGTGGGGTGGAGAGTAGCTCTGGGCTGTCGATTGTTTTGACCTTGGATAAATTGAGGGCGGTGTTCTTCCATGCGATGGTGGCATCGACTGATTGGAGGGCGACGTCTTCGATTACACCATTGACGGTGGGCTTGTAGACGACGATTTGTGGGCTGATGGTGTCCCAGAGTTGGTGCTGCTGGAGGAGAGTTTTGGCATGTTTGCCGATAGCGGCGGAGTCTTCGGCAAAGGAGATTCTTACATCCGCGTTGGCTAGGTCGGCGATGGAATGGATCGATTGGTTAGACTGGTGCACGACGATGACTGCCTGTTGCTCGACAACTGGAGTGGTTGGAGCATCGAGGTAGTCGTTCGCCATTTCGATATAGGTCTGATTGGCGGGGAGGTAGAGGTCTCCCTGGCCTAGCTGGAGCTGTGAGAGGAGGGCACCTGAGCCATTGTAGATGACGTGGATGGAGGTTCCGGTCTCGCGCTTGTAGTCATTTACAATTTCTTCGATGGGTGCCTGTAATCCTGCGGCGCAATAGAGTGTGAGTGATGGTGCGGCGCTGTCAGATGAACGCAGCCTGAGTATAATGAGGCAGATAACGAGTATCCCGAGCAAAAGACTCAGTATGGCGAGTGGGTGCTTCATGCGCTCTGAGGGAGAGTGATGGTGGCAATGGCTCCACCGCTGGGGTGGTTTTCTAGGGTGACTTCGCCTGAATGAAGTTGGGCGACTTCTTTGACAAAGACGAGTCCGAGTCCGCTTCCTTTCCCTTCTTCGCGGAGTGAGAAAAAGTGTTCGAAGGCTCGGTCTTTTACAAAGTCGGCTAGGCCGGGTCCTTGATCGAGCACAGTGATTTTCACGCGATTTTCTAGAGCCTCGGCACTGAGTGCAATTTCACTATTTTGGGGTGAGAACTCGATAGCATTTTCAAGTAGGTTTGCGATGGCAGTCTCTAACATCATTTCATCACCATTGACGCGGAGTGTCGGTGGACAGTCGATTTCTAGAGTGATTTGTTTGGCCTCCAGTCGTGAACGCATGTGGGTCTGGAGTTCGCTAAAGAGTGGAGCGAGCTCTACCGGGTGGAGCTGATGGAGCTCTTGTTCAGCTTCGAGACGTGAGAGCTGGAGGAGGCCGTCGATAATTTCTGTGGAGCGCTTAGTTTCCTTACGGATGTTATTTAGAAATTTGTTTCGTTGCTCAGCGGGCATGTCTTCTTCTAACAACTCGGCAGCTCCTTGGATGGCGGCGAGTGGTGATTTCAGTTCATGGGTCAGCATCTGGGTGTAGTGTTCCATGTAGCGACGGCCATCGAGCGAGGCTCTCATGTCGCGGAGGGCGCGGCCCAGGGTGTTGGCTTCGCGACTTTTTCCTAGGCTTGGGTAGCGTGGGCGTTCACCGCGATTAATCGCGCGGGCGTATTCTGTCAGCTTACCGAGTGGGCGAAACAGCCAGATGAAGACGGCTATGATGAAGAGAGCGATGCCACTGCCAATGAAGGCGAGCGAAAGAAGGATGTTGCGGTGGCGCTTGGCGATGAATGGGAGAACATCATTTTGTGCTTTATAGACCGAGATGGCCCCGATGATATTATTGTTCGCATTTTTGATGGGTGCCGCGACGTAGAGTATAGAGCTCTTCGAGTCGTTCTCTTTCTCGCGTGAGGAACGCACTGCGTAGGTGTCCTTGAGGGCGAGGAATACATCATTATGCTGAGAATAGTCGGCACCGATTCTCTGCGGTCTTCCTGAATCAAAAAGGATCTGACCGGCGGTGTCTGTGAGGTAGAAGTTGAGTCCTACTTTGGTTTTTTGGAAGCCATGGATGTCGGCGATAAACTGGTGCTCTTTCGCTTTTGAAAATGATTTTTCGAGGGCTTCATGATTGAGGGTGTCGAACTCCCCGAGGTGGGTTTCTAGATGCGCGGCAAAGAGGTGGACGGTTTCTACGAGTACTTCCTCGGTTGCTTGGAATGTCTGATTCTCTAGTTCGTCGGTGAGGTTTTTATAGAGTGAATAGAAACCAAATAAGGAGACAGTGGCCACCAAGGCGGTGACGGACCGGGTGATGCGAACTGGGGCAAAGAGATCAATTTTCATCAGGCTGGTGGAAGCAATAGCCTAGGCCGCGGCGGGTTTGGATGACTTCTGAGCAAAGCTCTGAGGCGTCTCTAAGCTTGGCACGGAGTGACTTGATGTGTGCGTCAACGGTACGGTCCATGGCTGAACCTGGATCCTGCCAGGCGCTTTCTAACAATTGGTCACGGGTAAAGGTGCGACCGGGCTGAGACATGAAGGTGGCCAGCAATTTATACTCATGTGCTGTGAGGTCGAGCAGGCTACCTGCACAGTGAATACTCATCGATCTGGCATCGTGCTCTAACAAGCAGGACGATGTCTCTGGAAGAACCGGGGCGAGCTGGGTGCGGCGCAAGATAGCTCTGATACGAGCTGCGAGTTCGCGCGGGCTGAAGGGCTTAGTGACGTAGTCGTCTGCCCCAAGCTCGAGCCCGAGGACGTGGTCGATCTCTGAGTCACGTGCGGTGAGAAAAAGAATGGGGATGGAGCTGAACTGGCGGACTTGTTTACAGACTTCGAAGCCTAGGATGTCCGGTAGGCCGACATCGAGAACGAGGAAGTCAAAGTCTTGAGACTGCATGAGTGGCACGACCTCACCGCCAGTGGCTAGGTGGGTGGTGGAAAAGTTCTCGGTTTCCAGAGCGTAGATGAGATTTTCGGCGATGGAATGTTCGTCTTCGACGATCAGAATGTGCGGGTTCTGCATGGATGAAGGAAATGCTAGAGAGTTTTCAGCGGCTTACTAGCTAGATTTTGCATCTCTTTCTTGAATTTCTGTGTGATCTGTAGCCCTCTTGCAGCACCCATGCACGGCCAGAAACTTCAGATTACGTATCCTTCACTTCCTGTGAGCCGGGAGCGCGAGACCATACTTGAGGCTATTCACAAGCATCAGCTGATTGTGGTGGTCGGTGACACGGGCTCAGGAAAGACCACGCAGTTGCCTAAAATGGCGCTAGAATATGCGCAGGAGCTTGGGGTGAAAGGCCGTATTGGCTGTACCCAACCGAGACGACTGGCCGCCGCGAGTGTGTCAAAGCGGGTGGCTGAGGAGATGAAAGTCCAGCTCGGTCAAGAAGTGGGTTATCAGGTTCGATTCCAAGATAATACGAGTAAGTCCACCAAGGTCAAATTCATGACTGATGGTATTCTGCTGGCTGAGACGCAGGGTGATACCGAGCTCTCGCAGTACTCGGTACTGATTATCGATGAGGCGCACGAGCGCAGTCTAAATATTGACTTTCTGCTGGGGTATTTGAAGATCTTGTTAGAGCGCCGCCCTGATCTGAAAGTGCTGATTTCCTCAGCAACCTTGGATGCTGGCGGCTTTGCCGAATTTTTTAATGATGCTCCAGTGATTCACGTGGAAGGGCGCACCTTCCCTGTAGAGACTGAGTATTTACCACGTGAGCAAAGCGAGGACATGGCGCGGCACGTGGCGCGATCCATTGAATACATTTCCAGAGTTGATCGTCAGGGCGATATTTTGGTGTTTCTACCGGGCGAGAGAGAGATCCGCGAGTGCGTCGACGTGTTAGACGGTCGGCAATGGGGGGGGACGGAGATTCTTCCCTTGTTCGCGCGCTTGGGTCTCTCTGACCAACAAAAAGTATTTAGTCCGGACGGCTCACGCCGCAGGGTGGTGTTGGCGACTAATGTGGCTGAGACCTCACTGACTATTCCAGGGATTGTCTATGTAGTGGACACCGGGGTGGCTAGAGTGAGTCGCTGGAGTCCAGCGCGTCAGGTGCAGAGGCTGCAGGTGGAGAAAACCTCACAAGCAAGCGCGAACCAGCGTAAGGGTCGCTGTGGTCGTGTCAGTGAAGGTGTCTGTGTCCGTCTGTATGAGGAAGAAGATTTCGATGCTCGTTCGGAGTTCACAGACCCAGAGATTCGTCGTTCCTCGCTGGCTGGAGTGATCTTGCGAATGAAGTCGCTTGGGTTGGCTGCGATAGAAGATTTCCCATTTTTAGATCCGCCGTCGAGCAAGCACATCAGCGAGGGCTATCAGACGCTGCGCGAGATCGATGCGATCGACTCCGCGAATGAGCTTACTAACACCGGTCGTCAGCTGGCCCGGATTCCGGTCGAGCCACGTCTGGGTAAAATGCTGATCGAGTCTAAATACCGTGGTTGTCTGGACGCGATGCTGGTGATTGTCAGTGGTCTGAGTATCATGGATCCACGCGAGCGTCCTGCTGATAAGGCGAAGGAGGCAGATACAGCCCATAAGAAATGGCAGGATGAGGATTCAGATTTCATGTCTCTGCTCCATTTGTGGTGTGATCTGCAACAGTTTAAAGAGGGGCGGAAGTGGAAGCAAAATCAGCTGAGGAAGTTCTGCCGCCAGCGCTTTGTGAATTTCCGTCGCGTGTTAGAGTGGGGGAATCTGCACCATGAGCTTGCTGTGTTAAGCCGTGAAGCATTTCGCTGGCACACTCATGTGATGAAAGAGGGCGATAGCCTTTCGGTGGACTATGATGCGCTGCATAAAGCTTTATTATGCGGAATGCCACGGCAGGTGGGTCTGTATGATAAAGAGAAGCGTGGGTACAAAGGTGCGGGCGGGCGCGAGTTTGCCATTTTCCCCGGCTCTGGATTGTTCGGAAAGAAGAAGCCTTTAGAGTGGATTCTAGCTTATGAGATGGTGGACACGACTCGGCTCTGGGCGAGACGCGTGGCGAAGCTAAATCCACTTTGGTTAGAGGAGGTAGCTCCGCAGCTTTGTCGGAGTCGCTTTCACGGTGCTGTCTGGGATAAGAAGCAAGGGGCCGTGTATGCGAAAGAGATCGTGGTTTGCAGTGGTCTCACCATTGTCGCTGGCCGCAATGTGCATTTTGGAAAAATAGACCCGAAGGCAGCCCACACGGTATTTATTCGTGAAGGCTTGCTCGGTGGTGGAATGAAGAAGAAGCCTGAGGTGTTAGAGCTGATAGAAGGCTTTAAAACCGGTATCGAGAGCATGGAGGTGAAGCTGCGCCGTCGTGATGGAATTTGGAGCGAAGAGGCTGTGGTGGAGTATTTCGAGCAGGCACTTCCGGCTGAAATGTGTACCGCAAAGCAGTTTTGGCGCTGGATGACAAAGCATGCCGCTGAGCTGAAGCCAACGACTGAGGATTTTATTTATGGTGAGTTGCCAGACGTTTCACTCTATCCAGATGAGCTGTATTACGGTGAGGATGCTTACCCGCTTTACTACCGTGTGGCTCCAGCTGAGAGCGATGACGGAGTGACTGTGGGTGTGAGTCTTGACCTTCTTTCTACTTTCCCAACATGGCTTCCGGAGTGGGGCGTGATGGGGCAGTTAGAGGAGAGAACACTGTTGTTGATAAAGTCGCTGCCAAAGAGTCAGCGTATTGCCTGTAATCCAGCTGCTCAGAGTGCGCGAGCATTCGCCGATGACTGGGAATATAGGACACCGCGCCAGAGTCTCTATCAAGAACTAGCAGAATTTCTGACGGAGCGTGCTCGAGTCAGAATCGATGCTGGAATGTTCCAGGTGGACAAACTTCCTGACGAGCTGCGGATGAAGGTCTGGGTGTACGATGAGGAAGGCGAGGAACTAGCGATGGGCTATGATGCCGCTGAGTTACAAGATTCGCTGCGAGGAATGATGACGGAGCGGTTTGAGGAAGAGACTGGAGCGGAGTTCGAATTTTCTGGGATGAAAGCGTGGGAGTGCGACGATCTACCTGAGCGGGTGGAGTCTCCACGCGGTGTGGGTTTCCCCGCCTTAGTGGACGATGGTGACGGGGTGAGCGTGAAAGTCTTTTCAGATCAAAATGAGGCTGAGTTTTCTCATCTTCAAGGCTGTATCCGTTTGTTCTTATTCCGCAATACCGATCACGCGAAGTACATTTCTAAGCAAATGCCCTTGAGTATGGAGGCGCAGATGTATCTGCCTCACTTGGGTTCTAAGGGGATGAGCCAGTCTGTGTTACTGCGTGCAATCGTTGCTCGTTGTTTTGCTAAGCAACTCCCTAGAAACCAGGGTGAATTTCTTACGCTGGCTGATGATGGTCGCGGAGATCTCTATGTGCACGCGGAGGAGGTGTGTGGGGCACTCTCTTCAGCAATTGCAGACTACCGTGAAATAGAAACGTGGTTAGAGGAACATCGCTCTAATCCTAATTTTGAAGAAGTGGTAGAGGATATTCAGGAGCAGGTTAACTGGCTGTTCCGTGACGGGTTCGGCGAACAAGCTGGGTCGAAAAACCTACTTAATTACGCGTTGTTTTTCAAAGGAATGCTTGAGCGTGTGCAGCGACTGAAGGCTCATCCAGTCGTGAAGGATCTAGAGAAAATGGATAGAGTGTTAGACATCTACCTTCCATGGATGGATCAATGGAAGACCCGTAAGCTTGATAGGGCACTGATAGAATCTGGTTATTACGTCGAAATGCTGAGAGTCGTGTTATTTGCCCCAAGCATGCAGATGCCTGGAGCTCTGAGTGAGAAAAAACTTCGAATAATGCTGACGAATCAGGGAGCCGTTTTTAGTTAGCCATCGTGATAAAGGCATCACTTTGTCTTACTAACTTAATTGTATTGTGCATTACTTTTTTTGGGGTGTCGGTAATGAAGGCATGAGGGCTGAAACATTCATAAAAAACGCCCAGAAGTGATACACTTCTGGGCGTTTTTATAATGTTAGAAACCTAAGGGGGAATTTTTAGGGAGTCATCGGTTAGAGCTGAATGTTAGGAATGTAGAGTTCTGAACCCTGAGCGAGTACAGTACTCTTGGTGAGTTTGAGACCATTCATTTCATTGATTTTTTCAACGCTTGAGCCATGTGCTGAAGCGAACTCTCCGAAAGTCATTTGGCGAGTCACGGAAACGGTGCGTACCTTTACTTGCTTAGGTGCGTAAACTACTTGCTGTGTGGCTGGTTTCGGAGCTGGCTGCTTAGCAACTTCCTTTTTCTGAGGCGCTGGCTTCGTCGCTGCTATGGCTGGAGCTTTTTTGGGAGCTGCTGAGCTGGCATTTGAAGTGAGATTGATATTCTGACCAATACTCAGTCTGTTAGGATTGAGGCCTTGATTCATTTCAAGGATGTTTGCCACTGAAGTGCCGTTTTCACGGGCGATCTTGTAAAGGCTGTCACCTTTTTGAACGGTGTATGTCTTGGTCGCTGTTTTGGCCGCAACTACCGGTTTAGGTACAGGGATAGCTGTCGAAGCTGGGACTACAGCTGGAAGAACTTCAGCTTTCGCTGAAGCGGATTCAATAGCTGCTGTTTTAGGGACAGCGCCAGGTAGATTGATAGTTTGACCGACACTGAGGCGGTTCGGGTTCACGCTTTTGTTGGCGTTAACCAAGGTAGAGAGAGAGATCTTATTCTTCTTGGCGATCTTGCTGAATGTGTCGCCTGAACGAACCGTGTAGCTGCCAACGGATTGTGGCGCAGCTTGGGTGCTTTTGCTTGCTGTCGATTTAGCGACCTGTGGTGCCGCGTTGTTCTTAGCAAGAAGTGCATGGAGTTTATCGACCTCTTTTTCGAGCTCATTGATAGTGAGTTCCTGTGCATTGCACTTAGCACGAAGGGATTCTGTTGATGTCGCGGCGGTAGCCAGTGGGCTCAACGATGCGATGAGAGCCGTGGTGATAAGGGTCTTGGGTTTCATAACGTAATAATACTTTCTTAAAAACATTCGTTTGTAAATGTTGAAATTCAATGAATATTAGAGACTTAGTCAGTTAGTCCTTATTTTATCGAATAAATGGTCTGAATATAGTGTGAAATACTCGAGGAATTGTCGCTATATTTTCACAAGGATATTTAAGTTAAGACAGTTATTTTAAAAACTTTTAGGAAAATGAACACAAAAAAGCCCACCGAAGTGGGCTGAGAAGTGTGAGACGGGAGTTAGATGGTCTTTACCAAGAGCGCTCTGCAATGGCCATGCCTGCGTGGTGACCGCTCATCCAAGCGTTTTGAAAGTTGAAGCCGCCAGTGATGCCATCGATATTCATGACCTCTCCGGCGAAGAAGAGCCCAGGAGTGCATTTGCTCTCCATTGTTTTGAGGTTTATCTCTTTCAGGTTTACACCGCCTGCTGTAACAAATTCGTCTTTGTTAAGGCTTTTTCCTAAAACTGGGAGTTTACAGCGGTTGAGTATGTCACTGAGTGCCTGGGCGTGGGGTTTTGATAATTGTGCCCACGTTTGAGTTGCAGGGATTTCAGCCACCTCTAACATTCTGGTCCAGAGTCGTTTTGGAATTTCTTCGAAGGGACAACGTGTGGAGAGCTGGCGCTTGCCCCAATCACTGCGTAGGCTGGTGATCTGCTCAGCTACATTGGTGTTAGGTAGCCAGTTGACGCTGAGAGTGAAGGTGTAATCTTTGTCCGCAAGTATGCGTGCTCCCCACGCTGAGAGGCGGAGAATACCTGGTCCGCTGACTCCCCAGTGAGTAATGAGGAGGGGGCCTTTAGAGCTGAGTTTTGTGTGTTCCACCTCTACCTGAGTTTCGGCAACTGAGAGTCCAGGAAGGTCGGTGAGAAGTGGGTGGACGATTTTGAAGGTGAAGAGGGAAGGGACTGCTGGTTCTAAAGTGTGGCCTAATTGCTCAGCAATCACGGCTCCGGCTTTGAGTCTAGTGCCTCCGGTGGCTAAGAGTACACAGCGGGTCTGGAGTTCCTCACCCTTATCGGTAGTGAGAGTAAAATAGGGGGGGGATGCGTCCTCGTGGGTTTCGATAGATTTGACTCCGTTCGAGGTTTCGATTTCTACATCAGAGCTTTTGGCTGCCTTGAGGAGGCAATCGATAATCGTTTGAGAGCTATCTGTAGTGGGGAACATGCGACCGTCAGATTCCGTCTTAAGATCAACACCTCTGGATTCGAACCATTCGACAGTGTCCTTAGCACTCCAGCGGTGGAGTGGGCCAATGAGCGACTTTTCGCCACGTGGATAAAACTTGCTGAGTTCCTTTGGATCGAAGCAGTGATGGGTGACATTACAACGGCCACCACCAGAAATTTTGACCTTGCCCAGCAGGTTTGGCGATTTCTCGAGTATGAGAACTTTGCTAGCTCCATTCTCGGCAGCTGTGATGGAGCCAAAAAATCCAGCAGCACCGCCGCCAATGGTGATGAGGTCGTACATAGATTGGGGTTTAGCAGCCGTTTGGCATTAGTCAATGTTTCGGCGAGAGTGAAGTTGACGAGGGTGTGTGGATGACTATGTTAGATTCAAATATGAATACTCCTATTACTATTTCTGTTACTGGTGCTGCTGGCCAGATTGGTTACGCACTACTTTTTCGCATTGCTTCAGGAGCGATGTTTGGTCCTGATCAGCCTGTAAATCTCAGACTTATCGAAATAGAACCAGTCTTGCCTGCTCTACAAGGCGTGGTGATGGAGCTCGATGATTGTGCGTTTCCTTTATTAAGAGAAGTCGTAAGCACGGCGGATCTAGATGAGGGATTTAAAGGGGCTAATTGGGCGTTTCTAGTTGGGTCTGTACCACGTAAAGATGGAATGGAGCGCAATGATTTGCTTGGTATCAACGGCAAGATTTTCACAGGGCAGGGTGAAGCCATTGGGCGCTCAGCGGCTGATGATGTCCGCGTTCTAGTAGTGGGAAATCCTTGTAATACGAATTGCCTGATTGCTATGCGCCATGCTAGCGGAGTTCCTAATGACCGATTCTTCGCGATGACTATGTTAGATGAGAATCGTGCAAAGAGCCAACTTGCAGTGAAGGCTGGAGTGCATAGCTCCGCAGTCTCTAACCTGTGTATCTGGGGGAACCATTCCTCCACTCAGTACCCAGATTTTTATAGTGCAAAGATCAATGGAGTTTCTGCTGCCGAGGTGATCGGTGATGAAGCTTGGTTGAAAGAAACATTTATCCCAGCGGTGCAGCAACGTGGCTCCGCTATTATTAAGGCGCGTGGAGCATCCTCCGCTGCATCTGCAGCTAATGGTGTTGTCGATACAGTGAAGGGCCTTACTACACCGACTCCTGCTGGAGATTGGTTTAGCGTGGGTGTGTGCTCTCCAGGTTCCTATGGAATCGATGCAGGCTTAATCGCCTCAATGCCGATTCGCACAGAAGACGGGAAGTCATGGAGCGTGGTCGAAGGTGTGGAGGTAAACGCATTTTCTCGTGAGAAAATCGATGCCTCTGTAGCTGAGCTTAATGCAGAAAAAGAAGCAGTGGCTGCACTGCTTTAGGCCTTATTCTAACGTGCTGAGGTGTGTGTCGTGCTGATCTCAGATGCGGCGCACGCATGCACAGAAAATTAAATATCGGGGGAGGTAGACCGCTTCATCAAACACTTCAAACGAAGTATTCCACTGAGATTTCGGCAGAGCGCCAGAGTCCCAGTTTTGTTGGGTTAAAAGCTAACGCTTAGCTATTCGCTTTAAGGATGCCGATAGTTTTCTCGAATTCGAGATTAGGAGCGAGGCCAGCTCTGAGCGCATCATTGTACGCTTTAACAGCTTTCGTCTTATTTCCCATCATGTTGTGGAGTACGGCGAGATTGAAGTATGCGGCTTCGTAGTCTGGATCTAACTGGATCGCATTGGTGATGAATTCGAGGGCATTCTGGTTACGACCATTTCGCGCTTCGATGATGCTTCTGAAGAGGAATGCTTCTTTATGGTCGGGCTTTAGGTCGATAGCACGGTCCATAGACTTGGCTGCAAGGTCGTCATTTTCTTGATAAAAACGCGACATACCCAGCATGAAATGGGTGTAGGGGTTACGCGGTCGCTGTGTGGTGCCTAGTTCAAAAATACCTTCTGCGTCCTCGTACTCGCCTAGCTTGAGTCTGACAACACCTCGGTTCACGAGGAAGCTGTAGTCTGGAATGGTGTCGTAGGCTTCATCGTAGATTTCTTTGGCGACTTCGAGGTTGTCTTTTTCGATCCAGTGCTGAGCAATGGAGTGATGGACAGCGATTTTTTCATCCGCTTTGGCTTGGGCAATTTCGCGTGACTGTTGATCGATATTGCTACCGGCGAAGTGCAAGTCGCCTTGGGATTGAGCAACTGTGAGCATTGTACGTTCGCGTTCAGTGAGCTCGATCTCTTCTCCAGCGATTTTTTCGTATTGCTCGACAAAGTCGGGGTCGATAAGGGAAGTGCGGCGGTATTCGTCCCAGAGTAAGTTCTCGGCTTGTCTACGGCGCTTCGCCTGAGTCATGAGGCGTTTGACTGTTTGTTTTAGAAGCTCAGCTTCTTCACGCGCAGCATCGTCTACGACAGGTTTGTTAGATATGGAGCTGAGGCTCTCTTGGGTATTTGAAAGAGTGGCTTCCAGATTTGAAATACGCTTGCGGAACTCGATGTTTTCTTTGCGCTTATAGATGAGTTGTTGTTTTGCGATGGCGACATCTGTCTCGGCTTGCGTGACGCGGTCTAGGGCTGCGTTCTTATCAAGGTGAAGTTGTTCCAGGTTGCGCTTGGCTACGCTTAGCTCTTTGCCAAGCCTGAGATTCTCCTTCATGAGCTCTTTTGCTCGGTCAGCATCGCTTAGTTTGAGCATTTCACTGAGCTGGTCACGCTCCATGGTCATACTCGCAAGATCGGTGCGGAGTTCTTCTTCGATTGTCTCCGATTGCGAAAGTCGCTCAAGTAGGTTCTTGATTTCACCATCTTGTTCGCGGCGCTTGGCTTCTGAAACGGTGAGCTGTGACTTGAGCGATTGGATCTCGCTGCGCATGGCTGCGACTACTGCTTTGGTGTTGGTTTCTGATTGCTCGAGAAGCTTTGTTTTCTCTGCGAGTTGGTCTTTAGCGTGACGCGCTTCTTTCTGGAGTTGCAGATTCTCAATAGACTTAATTTCGAGAAGCTTCTTGTCACGCTGGTAGGCCTTGGCGATGTAAATGAGTTCTTGCTCTTGTTTCTCTTTCTCTAGTTTTAGCTTTTCAACATCAGCTCTGAGAGGGGCTGTGGCGAGAGCGTTGCGAGTACGTTGGAGTTCATCGATAGTGCTTATGAGTTTCTGTTGGTCGTTTTGACCGAGTTGTTGGCTTTGGCGAAGTTCTTGTTGGAGTCTCGCGATTTGGCCATTGAGCATCCGAGACTGAGTACTTTCGGCACCGAGTCCTTGCTCTTGTTTGCGAAGGTCGGTTTGGAGTTTTGAAATCTCTTGGTGAAGCTTGAGCTTTTCAGCAGTGTGCTGGTTTTTTATCTTCTCAAGGTTACGGTGCATGTCGTTGAGCCGATTATTAAGCTTAGTGATTTGTTCAAGATCGGATGATGAAGACTTATAGATTGTACTCTTAGGAGCGGGTGGAGTGGAGGTTTCTGTATCCACAAAGTCCTGTAACTTCGATTGCTCAGCTAAGTAGGCTTTTTGAGCCATCGGTTCCACGCGTTTGATTGCATCGTTTGTTGATTTAATACGCCCCTGTACAATGTGTGGTTTCCAGGCTGGGTGAGCTGCAGCGAGTGATTGGTAGTAGCGAAGGGCTTGCTGGTATTTATTCCACGCATCCTTGGGCAGTTGATCCTGCTCGAGTTTTTCACCCTCATTGATGGCTTGGTAGGCTGAGAGCAAGATGGTTCCCGGGCGCACTACTTCAGACTCTTCTGCAACAGCATTGAGAGAAGTAAGAGCGAGGAAAAAATAGGATAGGTAGGTGAGGAAAGTTCTGCGCATCGGGTTGCAGGGTCTTGTAGGAGAATCGATTAGAGAGTGGAAGCCCATTTTTAACTAATTAGATTAGTCGCTCTCGATGAGAGGGAAACGATCGGTCCATTTTTCAAATTCTTTAGGAATGTCTGCGCGGAAGGTCATTCTCTCACCGGTGCGTGGGTGATTGAAACTTAGGCAGCGAGCGTGCAGCATGAGTCGGCCTGTTTGAGCTTTTTGACGTACGATTTTAGCGTAGATAGGGTCGCCAATGATAGGGCAACCGAGGTGGAGCATGTGGACGCGAATTTGATGCGTGCGACCGGTGTGGAGATCGCAATGAATGAGTGAACTATCCGATGCTTCATCGTAGCCAAGATTTTGGTAATCGGTGATAGCTGGCTTGCCAGAGCCTGGATTGACGACCGCCATTTTTAGTCGGTTAACTGGGTGGCGGCCAATGTTTGTGTACACAGAGTCTTGGTCTTTGATCGGTTTTTTTTCGACAATAGCTAAGTACTGCTTCTTCGTTTCTCTATCTTTAAATTGTTGCACCAGAGCGACGTGAGCGAAGTTCGTTTTAGCCGCGACCATGCAGCCCGAGGTGTCTTTATCGAGTCGATGGACGATGCCTGGGCGTTCTGCTCCACCTTCTTCGGCGAGGTTGCCATCACAATGGAATAGCAAGGCATTGACAAGAGTGCCAGTGAGGTTGCCAGCAGCAGGGTGGACTACGAGGCCTGAGTCTTTATTAATGACGATGAGATCGTCGTCTTCATAGATAACGGAAAGCGGAATGTCTTCAGGCTGCGCTTCTTCTGGCTCAGGCTCCGGGATTTCTATCGTGATGACATCTCCGACTAGGATAGAGTATTTTGGCTTGGTCAGGATGCCATTGACTCGTATATCACCAGATTTGAGCAAGGTCTGAATGCGTGCACGCGATAGTTCAGGGAGCTGGGTGCTGAGGAAGGCATCGATACGCTTTCCTGTATTGTCATCCACGGTGATTTTCATGTTGGCATGGTTTTGCGGCTTGGGCTCGTTAGCGAGAAAAAATTTTGTATTTCTAAAGTTTTTCAGTGTCAGCTGCTTTTAATTTCCATAGGCTCCCGCCTCATGGATGGAAGCGAGCTAAATCAAGAAATCGAGAATTGCCGAGAATGTGGGAATCCGATGAATGTGACGAGCTTCGCACCATTCTCAGAAGTCCAGTGCCCTGAGTGCCATAATAATGTCCACGTGAAGACGGATGTGGGTAGTTATGAGATAGTTGCGAAGCAAGGAGTGGGCGGGATGAGCCTCGTATTCAAGGCTGTGGATAAAACACTTGGGCGCAAGGTGGCAATTAAGCTGCTCAATGAATCGTACTCTTCTGATGCAAAGCGGATTGAGGAATTTGAGAAAGAGGCGAAGATCACCGCCGCTATTTCTCATCCGAATGTGGTGCGTGTGTTTACTGTGGGGCAGGCATACGGGCGGTATTTTATCGCGATGGAGCTGGTGGATGGTGAGTCACTAGAACAGCGAATTGCTATGACGGGGAAGCTAGCCGAAGAGATGGTAGCTCGTTTAGCGATAGAGGTAGTAGAGGGGCTCAAGTCTGCGCACCAAGCCGGACTGATTCACCGCGACATGAAGCCTGGTAATATCCTTATTGATTCTAGTGGGAGGGCTAAGATCGTAGACTTTGGTTTGGCTCTAGTGACTTCGGGTGGGAAAGCTCTGGCTGAAGAGATCTGGGCGACTCCGTATTATGTGCCGCCTGAGACACTGAAGTTACAGGAAGAGGATTTACGCAGTGACGTCTATGCGCTTGCCGCGAGTTTGTATCATGCTCTCTCGGGAGAACCGCCATTTACGACGGACACAACTTCAACAAGTGAGTTACTCAAAATAAAAGCAACGGTTCCAAAGCTTTCTAGTAAAACTGAGGGAGTAAGCCCACACATGTGCGCTGTCATTGATAAAGCAATGGCTTTCGAGGCGAGTGAACGATTTCAAAGTTATGATGAGCTGCTCGACGCTTTGAAACAGCTCGATGCATTTTATCGTACAGGCACGATTCCAGAACCTCTGAATAAGCGAAAGAGTGAGAGTTCGCGCCGTAACGGTCGAAGCAAGTTTCCAGTAGTTCCTGTAGCTGGCGGAGCTATGGCTTTGGCACTAGCTGTAGGGTATTTCTCGCAGTCCCCTCCGACTGATTCTGAGCCCGTCGTTAAGCCAGTGACTGTGCAGGAGGAAGACGCATCTGAGAACGAGCAGGCACTTAGAGTATTTATCGCCACAGAGCTGAAGGTCGCGCAGAATCTATTTAAGCAAAGGGAATACCAAGAGGCTCATCTGCGTTATTTAAAGATAGCGCTCACTCCTGAGGTGCCTACTGAAACCGTGTTTTGGGCTGGTTTGCAGTCAGCTTCTTCGGCTTGGTTAAATGCTGATACTGAGTCGGCTAGGTCGGCATTAGATCAAGTACGTGATAAACTGAGTAGTGAAAAAGACAGCGAACAGAGCTTTGTGGCTGTGTTAGAAAATCTAGGCGATTTTGAGCCTGTGATAATACCTGAAAATCTATCTCCGAGCCTAGAAACTTCTATCCGTTTTTCAGCGGGTCTAAAGGAATGGGAACAAGGCCGGTGGGATTTGGCGCGTCAGTTATTTCAGTCGGTTATAGCTACTAATGGGAGTGGTTACCTTAGGGTAGTGAAGGGCTACTTGGCGGATTACGAAGCTTTAGAGCATTACCCAGAGGCGCTTAAAGATCTTAATGTTGAGCAGGCTAATGGATTGATAGCGGAGCTCGCAGATGCTGAGACCTTACTCAATACGAAAGGCCGTGCGGTATTTAACATTACTCAGTGGAAACGTCAGGCCGAAGAGCATAAGTCAAAGCTGTTATCGGAGAAGAAATTACATTCGACTGAAAAAAAATTAGCTAAAGAAGAGGCTCAAACGGCTTGGAAGGAGACGAAAAGTAAGGTCATTAATTCTGCGTCTAATTATTGGTTTAGGGGAGTCACCAGAGATCTTCAAAAAGCTGATCCACCTAATGAAAAAGAGAAAAAATGGGGGGCTGCAATGCTATTTTTTAGTGAGCAAGCTGGAGAACTCTATATGACTACATTCAAGCTCTTTGCAGATAAAAGTGGAGAGTTTGTCGTACTTAACAAATCTGGTGAGAAGCAGTATGATAAAATACTCGGTGCTAAATCTGATGGCTTGATAGTCAGTGCAGAAGGTAAACCTGAAAAGGTTTTGGCATGGGCAGCGCTGTTACCTCATTCTATGTGGGAGCTTCACAAAGTCCTTCCTGATGCCAGTGTGCCGGAAGAGTTACGCATTGAGCGCCGTAAACAGCTGGCTTGTTATGCTTATCTTACTGGTCTTGAGGAGAATGCTCAGCTTCTCGCTAATATTGTGTTCGAGATGGATCCTGAGTTTGCTGAAAACTGGGAACTCAGTGTTGGTGTGTTAGAGGAAGAAAAAAGGAAAGAAGACTAAGTCTGTGCCTCTGCGTGTTCGATGAGGTCAGGGTATAGCTCGAGAAATAGGCGCTCAAAGGAATCATAATGATTCTCAAAATCTTCGTAGCACTCAGCTATGGGGAGAATCCATTTTCTGTTGCGTCTCGAGATGCGCTGAAGTGTGAGCTGTATCCCTTCTGGTTTCACATAACAGCCCAGCCAGTTCTCGCTTTTGAGGTATGGGTAAGCAGAAGCGAAATCACCGATCCACCAGTCAGGGTGTCGCTCGAGACATTGGTAGAATTGGTCGATAAAGAGAGTGCGCTCACACTGATAATATCTGTGCCAGTGGGTGCTTAGGAAGTGATCGTAGAAGATGTCGATAGCAATCCCAGCGAGTCGGCGTCGGCTGGGAGCGATCAATTGTTTAGCCTCTTGAAAAGTAGGGTGGCTGTCGGTGAAGGAGTCAATGGAGCGGTGCATGATGAAACCTTCTACGAGCTCTGATGGCCAGTTTTGAAGGAGTGACTTGCGAGTCCCCTTGGCGAAGTCGCCTAGGAAATTGCCAATACGTGAGGCGTCTGTGTGATCAGCAAGTGCAATGTGGGCAAGGTAGTTCATTTTATAAATACAGGAGCCTAGTCAAAGGCGATGAGAGTTTATATGAGATAATGAGAAGTTACCGAGGAGAGGCTGGTCGGCAAGTTGGGATAGTGGCTAAAGAGAGTGGGCCGCGTGGTTGACATTCTTTTAATTGAAGGGATGCTGCCGCCATGCAGATTAATCAGATTATTACTCATCCAGGCGGTGCTCACAAAGATGACTTTTTGGCGAGTTGTTTGATGATTTATACCTACGGCGTGCCAGTGGTTCGTAAGGAACCGACTGCCGCGGAAGTGGCCAATCCTGCGGTTGCTGTCTTGGATGTGGGCGGTGAACACGATGTGCAGAAGATGAATTTTGACCACCATCAGTTTCCTGCAGATTACGAGCCGACATGTGCACTGAGCCTAGTGTTGATGTATCTTGGTTTGTACGAGGATGCTCGCTTGTATTGTGATTGGTTAGAGACTTCTGAGTGGCTCGACACCCGTGGAGCTGTGAAAACGGCTGCGTGGTTAGGAATAGAGCGTTCGGCAATGTCTAAGCTGAATTCGCCGGTAGATATTACGCTTCTCCGCCGATTTTCGAAATCTGAGCGTCATGAAGCTGGGCAGCCAGTTTATGAGGTAATGAGAATGATCGGCGAGGACATGGTGACCTTTTTGAAGGGCATGCGCGAACGCATGCAGGAGATAGACCGTCAGAGTGAAGTATGGGACATCGATGGTGTTTTCAAGGTGCTATTTATGCCGCGCACGGATCCTATGACGAGTGAGCCATCTGCGGGTATGGGGCGCTATATCGATAGCAAAGAGCCTGATTGTGTGGCGATGGTTTACCCAGATCGCCGTGGCACTGGCTATGGTCTTACGCGTTTCAACGATGATTTACGTTTCGATTTCACACGTTGTGACAATGAAGAGGATGTGCATTTCGCCCACAAGGCGGGCTTCATTATCAAGACATCAGCTACGGACTTGGACCGACTCAAGCAGCTGTTGAAAATGGCTTGGGTAGGCTAGAGGCTTTTCCTAACCGACAGATAGCACGATTGATGCTGGCTTTCAGCCAGCGGATACGTGTTCTGTGGTGACCTACCCGTTTGCGCGTCACGCCTCACGGTAGGCTGGTATGCATTTCAGCGTTGCTGAAGTGCGTCGGGTTTTACAGGTGTAAAACTTCAAATGCCCTTTTTGCAGGGGAAGGGCTGAAAGCCAACTCAAGAGCAGCTTTAGCAGAGCTTATTTAGCTGCGTTTTGTTTCCTTTTTCTGACCCAAAGTAGGAAGATGACAGTTGTTACCAGCATGAAGATCAATAGGCCGAAGAGTGCGAAGGCTCTTTCTGTTTCACTTTCGAGATCCTCAGGTATTTCACCTTCGATTGGTATCGCGGGGTCACTGAGAATAGTGATTTCACCATTTTTAAGACTCACTTTACTGAGCTTATTATAGACTTCAGCTAGATCTGGATCTTTTCGGTATTCAGAAAATAAGAAGGTTGGGAGTTCTTTGGTATACTTCTGAGGTACTGGATTTCCATTGTCAGGAGTGATTTTAGAAACAATGGGAAATACGGAACCCATGGCAATCATAGGTTCGACAGTCATGGTGGCATTCACATAGCGAAGCCCATCAAAACCAGCTCTCACGGTGAAGCAGATGTCTGAGATGATCGTCTTGTCAGTGATCTCTATGACGCTGAGGGTGTCACGAAAAGCCTTAAGTTTCGGATAGTGAGCGATGGCTAAGTTCATCTCATCTACGGTGAAGCTGACCTCAGCACGCTGACCAGATCTTACAGCATCACTAAATGTGTCGACCTTTTTATCGAGTGCTGTGACGGCGGAGTTGTCCTCTGTGGAGGCGAGTGCTGGCGTCTTTTTCTCTAGTTCAGAGATACTGATGATCGCCGCTTTATTTTCACGATAGGAATAGAAGGCTATGCCCGCAAGGAAGATGACCATGCCTATAATCACGATGAAAATGATGCAGCCAGCGATGGGTGTGGGCTTTCCAGTGGCTTCAGTATTTGGCTTGGACATATGCGTTTGATGGGCTCGCTGGAGATAACTTTCAAGTTTAATTAAGCGCGTGTTGCAAGATTGGGTGATGTGTTCTACTGGTCGTCATGGCGAAGATTTTGGTAGGCCTCTCTGGTGGCGTCGACTCAAGCGTGGCTGCTGCTCTTATGATTGAGCAGGGGCATGAAGTTGTGGGCGCTTACATGAAAAACTGGATCAACACTGACAATGTTCCCGGGGATTGCCCTTGGGAGAATGATGTGGATGACGCGCACGCTGTGGCGAAGAAGCTCGGGATCGAGTTTCGTGTGGTGGATCTGATTGACCAATACCAGGATCGAATCGTCGATTATTTACTAGAAGGATATCGCAGTGGAATCACTCCAAACCCGGATGTGTACTGTAACCGCGAGATGAAGTTTGGCGTGTTTCTCGACTACGCGCTCGCCCAAGGGTTTGAGTTCGTGGCGACTGGTCACTACGCGCGCAGACGCGACCGTGCCGATGGCTCGACTGATATTTTACGTGGCTCGGACACGAATAAAGACCAATCGTATTTCCTCGCTCTGATGGAGCAGCATCAGGCAAAGTACGCGCTTTTCCCTTGTGGAGAAATGCAGAAACCTGAAGTGCGGGAAGTAGCAGAACGTTTCGAACTGCCGACTGCCCAGAAAAAGGACAGTCAGGGGATTTGTTTCATTGGTAATGTGAAGATGAGCGATTTCTTACGCCATTATGTGCCAGATCGTCCTGGCAATATTGTAGATACGGAAGGCAAGCGTCTAGGTCGTCACAAAGGACTCCACCTCTATACTCTCGGACAACGCAAAGGGCACGGTGTGGCATCGCCACGTGACGGTGTTGCTTATGTGGTGGTAGGTAAAGAGCTCAAAAGGAATGAACTGATCGTTGGTTACAACGAAGCTGACACACCTGGGCTCTATGCGAGCAAATCAGTGGTCGGTACTGTGTCCTGGGTGAATAAGCCAGTGACAGTACGACGTAAGATCGAAGCACAACCACGCTATCGTGCGAAGGGTGAGCCAGTTTGGGTGACACCACGCGAAGACGGAAAGCTCGATGTCGAATTCATTCGACCACAACGAGCGCTCACTCCTGGCCAGATCTGCGCCTTTTACGAAAATGGTGTCTTGCTCGGCGGTGGAGTGTTCGAGTCGGTTGAGTAGATTTGGCGGTTATACTAGTCTGTTACGAGCTCTGTAAGATAGGGCAGTTTACCTAGTGCAATTTGATGGAAGTAGCTTCTTTAATCTGCTAGATCATGGTGCATGCGATTGCTGGTAATTTGTTATGCTCTTCTGTGTGTAGGTGTATTCGGAAATGGTGGCGGATACCATTATGGGATTAAATTTACGGGTGGGATTTCTCCGTTTTCTGCTGAGGGAGTAGAGAATGTTCAGATTATTGATGAGAAGTTAGACATTCATCTGTTACCTAATCATGCGACTGTTCAGGTGCGGTATCTGCTCAAAAATATTTCTGATCAGAGTGCGTCCGTGAAGTTTGGTTTTCCGGTGGAAGAAGTCGACAATCACTGGTCGGTTCCATTGCCGTTGGGTGATAAGCCGAAGGAAGAGGAAAGGGTTAGTTCGTATACTAAGAATTATAAAGTATCCTTAAGGGGCAAAGAATTAGCTTCTAAGTATGTGTATGAGCCGTATGCGAAGGGGGAGGTGAAAGCATTCGAAGGCGATGATGTTTTAAAAGGCATAAAGGGGTGGATGGTAAGTAAAATGCGACTCAAAGCCAATGAGTCTGTGGTGATGGAGATATCGTACGATTCTGATTACGATTGTGAAGGTCACTCTGTGAGTGAAGATTCCACAGATGGTCCGTGGAATTTTAAGTACCGACTATCGAGTGGAGGTGTCTGGAATGGTTCTATAAAAGAGGGGAGAGTCACTATCCATAATGCAGGTGTAGACCCAAGTCATATATGTGTTCTCAAACCAACGAATAGATTTAAGAAGGAGGGCAATACTTTGGTGTGGAGGTTCTCAAACCTCGAACCAAGCTTGAATGATGATATTGAGGTCATAGCAAGAGAATCAATCGGATCATTTCCAGTGGGTTATAGTGATGAAGTATCTGAAAATACGGATAAAAGGTACTACCGGATGGGTGGTAGATTCTATTTGGCACATTGGGAATACAGTGCAGAAGCTAGTTCTGAACTCAAATCTGAAGCGGGGTTTAATTATGGGGTGCTAAATATTAACCCCAGTTTCTACGAAGAAGGACATGATACATGGAGTGAAGGAGTAGAAGGGGATGGTGTAGGAGAGTCCATTACGATTACTTTAGATAAGCCATCTGAAGTAACGCATTTGTTGGTAAATAATGGTTATATAAAAAGCTTTGAAGAGGCGGGGCAAAGTTTCACAAACAATAATCGAGTGAAGTCTGTGAGGTTAACGATCAATGGTACTAATGAAATAAATGGGCTATTGTTTGATCATCCATTTGAGCAACTTGTTAGTTTGGGTGGTTTCGCAGGAAATGTGGAAACGATAAAGATTCAGATTGATTCAGTTTACAAGGGTGAGAAATATCAAGACACCTGCTTATCTGGTATTGAACTACTGAAGAGGCTTACCAATGAACCGAAGCAATATGGCTCTCGTTAGGGTCATTACCGTGCTGCTGGTATTATGCAGAATCTGTATCGCTAGTAACCTTCCCATCTACATCGAAGATAGTCACGCAGGGAGCTTCGAGTTCTTCGCAAATCGCTTAGATTTAGATGAGAGCTATACGCTTGTACTGTTCGATGCTCATTCTGACGCGTCCGCTGTTGATGGGAGCGATAGAGTTAGAGCTGCATTAAGGAATGTGCGTTCAGCTGCAGAGAGGCTCTCCGTCACCCAGAGTTTGAGAGATAGTGGGAGGATTCAACCGTATAACTGGATAGAGTCATTGATGCCGAGACCGATCTCAAGGGTGATTTGGATACCAGGGGATGGGTTTAGCTCCAATGAAATTGCAGAGATAGAGCAAGAATCGAGGAAGCATCTCGACTGGAAGTTACAGGTGGATGAAAGAGACTGTGGCCGATTGGGTCCAGAATTTGTGGTGAAAAACTTCTCTCAGGTGCAGAGCTTATCCATAGACCAACGCCTGTTAGTGAGCGTAGATATGGACATTTATGCCCAAGATAGTGTTGATGAATCTGACTTTGATTCACATTGGCAGTGGATAATTAAGCAACCAAAGTTAGAGGCTCTGAGCTTTGCTTTATCGCGTCCATGGTTGCGCAGTGACGAACAGGCGGATAGATTTATGGTCGCTGTCTTTCAGAAGTGTTTTTCTTTAGGGAATACGGAGATTCAATATGAACCTTATAGATTTGATCGACGTGACCGATCGTTGAAAGCGAAGGAGTTTTTAAAGCGTGGGGTGACCATTCCTCGCTTTAATATAGAAGAGTGCTCGCCCGTTTTATCCGACCTCTTGTTACAAAATACAGATAGAGTCACTGTAGAATCTGAGTCTGGTCGCTGGCGGGAACTTATCGACCAATGGATGGATCAATTTTCTCAAATCAAGGTTCATCTAAATGGACTAGATCAGTGTATAGATGGCGTGTGGAGGACACGAATCCAGGATGTGAGCGACATTTGGTTACAATATGATGGCGAGGTGACGTCTATCAAGTGGTGGTTACTGGAACCAGATTCTTCAGCTTATGATGTTTTACCAAAAGTCTCTCTAGGGAAGAGTTTCACTTCATCACGGGTCACCAGTTTTGTGTCTGAAAAGCGCAAGTTGATCACAGAAACAACTGACCTCGTACTGTCTGCCGACACGTGGGGGGAATATTTACCTGTGCCACATTCATCTGGAGTTATACGGCTGCAGGCTGAGGTGACTTCAAATGATGCGCTAAGGATTTCAGAGGTGATTGAACTCCGCGTATCAAGCAGAAATGGATTTTTGGGTGCTCTCAGTGAGCAGTTCGGTAGTCCGTATATTTTTGGAATTGGTTCAATCACTCACAAAGGTGAGCGTGGTGGAGAGGCGTTACTTGGGAATGATTGTGCAAACTTTCTGATCTATGGATTTAGGCAGGTTGGACTACGTTATGAGTGGGGAAACCCTAAACAATTGAGACAGCAGCTTAGTGTGCTTGCTGCTGACTGTGATAACTCAAGTCGGATCGTGTTCGATGAACAAAATCTAGAGGATGGTTTAGTTTTAGATTTTGGGGAACACGTTGCAGCACTATGGCAAGATAATGGTGATAAATACGTGTTAGAACCTGAAGATCTAGTAGTCCATCATTTGGGAGGATTTCCAGAGATCCTGCCACTATCTAACTTGATAAGTAAGTACCGGAGCTACGCAGTTTTGACCCCCGACCTAGAAAATGACCCACTGACACTTTGTTTTGGGGGCGATGTTAATCTCGACGGCGCGTCTGCTCAGATATTTTCAAAGACTCTAAGAGAGGTAATAAATGCAGCTGACTTGGCTGTCATTAATTTAGAATGTGCAATCAATGAAGAGGTTCGTGGCGAAGGGGGATTTTGCTTTGTGGCTCCTCCTCAGAATCTAGATTACCTAATGGAGGCAGGAATTGATGGGGTGGTTATAGCTAATAATCATGTTTATGACGCAGGAAGTGAGGGGCTTACGTTAACACTTGAACATGTGATCGAGAGAGGAATGGTCGCCATAGGAGTAGATTCGGAAGATACAATTTTAAAAATCGGTAATCATCGTGTAGGTATTGTGGCATTCGATGCGGTCTTACCTAGCTTGTATAATGCTGAGACGCGTGTGCTGCAGTACTCAATGGATAGGGAGCGGATAGAGAACGAAATCCGGGAGTTGAGAGAGGATTGTGATTCTGTCATCGTCATGCCTCATTGGGGGAATGAATATACCACTAAAGTTTCGGACGAGCAAAAAATGATAGCAAAGTGGTTAGTGAGGGTAGGCGCCGATGCTGTCATAGGCTCACACACTCATATCCGTCAAAAAATTGAGTATTATCGTGGAGTTCCAATTGTTTACTCATTAGGAAACATGTACTTCCCCAGTAAAGGTCCTAAAGGATTCAATGACTATGCCGCTCTTCAAGTTAAGTGGTATGGTGAAAATAATTATTTTGAGATGCAATGGATAAAAAACAAATGATCTATGCGCTGCATGGGGCAGTGGGGATGGCGGCTGATTGGAAGGACTTTGCTCAGGTAATGAAGGCTGATGGGCTAAGTGTCGCGCGGGTAGATCTGTGGAAGTTTCTGGCGTGTTGTCCGATGCCTATTGGTGAGTTTGGCGCAGCCTTTAATAAGGAAGTGCATGCGAAGGAGGCTGTGCTTTTAGGGTATTCGATGGGCGGGAGATTAGCGCTACATGCATTGTTAGATGCTCCAGATAAATGGCAGAAAGCTATTATTGTTTCAGCACATACTGGCTTAGCTGAAAGTGAGCGGATCCCGCGGCAATCACATGATGCGGCATGGGCGGCGAAAGCGCTGAAGTGGGACTGGGATACATTTTTAGGAGAGTGGAATAGCCAAGGGGTATTGGAAGGTGCTGAGATGGCTGACCGTAGAAAACTCAAGCCACAACGTGAGTCGGTTGCGCGATCGTTCATGGACTGGACAGTCGGGCTGCAACAGGATCTTTTGCCGAGATTAAAGGAAATCACATGTCCTGTGCTTTGGATCGTGGGTGCTCGAGATGAGAAGTTTCTGGCAGTTGCTAGAGTGGCCGTGCAAATGAATGATTTGATTCAGTTAGAAATAGTTGATGACTGTGGTCACCGTGTGCCGTGGGAGCAGCCGGAGGTTTTTAGCGGTCTCGTGAGTAAATTTCTGAATAAAAAATCTGTCTAATAAGCTGAATCTAAGTTTTAAGAGACTACCATGAACAGCACGCTGAAATCCTGCATTCTAGCAGCGCGACCGAAAACTCTACCTGCAGCTATTGTGCCTGTGTGGTTAGGTTGTGTACTTGCTTGGAAGCTAGAAGGGCAGTTTGATATCTGGCTTGCCATATGCACTCTGATGGGAGCTGTGTGGATCCAGATAGCTACCAACTTTTTTAATGACGCCATCGATAATGACAAAGGCGCTGATACTGAAAAGAGACTAGGGCCAGTGCGTGCGACAGCCAGTGGTTTACTGACTCGCGGGCAGGTGTATGGAGCTGCTCTGACTTGCTTGTTGATAGCTGGCGTATTCGGCTGGTTTTTGTTTGAAGCTCGGGGTTGGACAATGGTCGCGATTGGTTTGCCATCGCTCTACCTTTGCTACGGATACACAGGTGGTCCAGTGCCTCTGGCATATAGAGGATTGGGTGAGCTTTTCGTGATTCTATTTTTTGGGGTGATCGCAGTGATGGGGACCATTTTCGTACAGCTAGGGAGTTGGCCAGAAGAGGGGCTTCTTTTAGGCCTGCAAGTAGGCCTACTCAGTGCTGTTCTCATTTCCATTAATAATTTAAGAGACTGCGAGGAGGATGCGGGGAATAGTAAGAATACTTTGGCGGTGAAGCTCGGGGAGCGCTGGGCGAAGCGGGTGATTCTATGGGAGCTCGTAGGGCCATTTGCGTTGTCTTTGCTTTGGTTTGTCATGGGGTATCCCAATCTTGCGGCTGGATCACTAATTTACATGCCCTTAGGGATAGTGATCTGGAGAGCGATTAAGCATGAAGCGCCGAGTGCGAAGTATAATAAGTTTCTGGCTCTTTCTGGAGTTCAGCTATTGCTTTTTGCTGTCTTTATCACGTTGGCTTGTGTTATCTAACACTCGTTAAAAATGGCTAAACCTCTCTACATACACCGCTATACTTTGCAGAGCAGGAGTGTGCTAAATAGCCGCTCAGAGAGAAGCGAGTATAAAGGGGTTTTGATCCGTAAAGGAGATGGTATTGGCTGTGTGCATCCGTGGACTGAGCTTGGGGATCCGTCCTTAGAATCATTGATAGAAAGCCTGCGTGATGGTGACTATCGTCCTGCATTAATCCAAAATGCAATGGAGTGTGTTCGTCTTGACGGTGAAGCTCGACAGAGCGGAGTGGCTTTGTTTGACGGTGTGAAAGCGCCTGATAGCCATGCTACTTTGGTCGATGGAGAATCGCAGATTGAAGCTGCTGTAGAAGCTGGCTTTCGAGTGATGAAGTTGAAGGCTGGACGAAATCTGCAGAGAGAGGCCGAGTGGCTAGATGCAGCGCATCTGCGCTATCCGGATTTGCGTTGGAGGCTGGATTTCAATCAGTGTCTCGATCGATCTGAGTTAGATGGATTTGTGAATCATTTTTCTGAGGGGCTGGTAAAGTCGATTGATTTTCTAGAAGACCCATGCTCTGAGGGTGAGTCGATAGATGATGTTTCTATAGCACTGGCTGTGGATCGTGAAGTCTCTCAATGTGCTGGTCCCTACAAATATGCCGTGGTTAAGCCTGCGGGCGATAAGGTGGAGCTGGTCTGCCAACGTGCTATAGAACAGAGCATGCGAGTTGTCTTCACCTCGTATATGGACCACCCGATTGGGCAATCTTATGCAGCGTATGTGGCGGGGAAGATTTCTGCTCAGTATGGTGACCTGATTGACGCTCACTGTGGGCTTATGACACATGGCTTGTTTGAGCCAGATGCATTTACTGAAGCACTGGGTAAGCCGTGCCCAGAGTGGAGTCCGGCTGAGGGAACGGGCTTGGGCTTTGATACGCTTATTGAACAATTAGATTGGGAGAGGTTGATTTGATGCAATGTCATTGTCCATATCTCGAGCCAGCTTTTTGGCATCAGTCTAATCACTGTGTAATGCACAATACGTTTTCTAGTGGTGAAGGTCAACGCCTGGAGCAGTGGCTGAGGGAACAAGAAAATCCATTATTTGAGAGACAGGTATTTTTCCAGACTTCTGGATCAACGGGGCAATCTAAGTGGGTCGCCCTATCTAAAGATGCATTGTTAGCTTCTGCTAGAGGTATTAATGCGCATCTAGGAATTGAGACTGGAGCGAAGTGGGTCTTAAATTTACCGATTTTTCACGTCGGAGGATTTGGAGTGCTTACGCGCTCATTTTTGACTGGTGGTCACTGTCAGGTTTTTCATGAGAAGTGGGGTGCAGTGGCGTTCTCACGTTTCGTTTACGAACATGGATCTGAGTATATTTCCTTGGTGCCAACTCAGGTGGTGGATCTGGTGAGATCACGCTGTATTGCTCCGCATAGTGTCAAAGCCGTGGTGGTTGGTGGAGGGAAGCTGGAGGATTCTGTCTATAGGGACGCACTAGCTCTTGGCTGGCCAGTATTGCGCAGTTATGGCATGACTGAGGCTGGTTCACAGATTGCAACCGGAGACAATTTTGAGGGAGGCTTGAATGTGCTACCCATTTGGGAAACGAGGGTGAATCAGGACGGGTTGTTGGAATGGCGTGGAGACGCAGGTCTGAGTTTTTATCTGGAAGAGGGAGAAGAAGGTTTCCGAGTAATAGATCCCAAGCATGACGGCTGGTTTACGACGCAGGATCGCGTATCGATTAGTGATGGACGGCTATCCATGTTAGGTCGCAATGATTCTTTAGTGAAGGTCTTGGGAGAGCTTGTAGATATTGGTCGTCTAGAAGAACGGCTGAGAGAGGAAGTTGGTCGAGATTGTGTCATTCTTACCGTTCCAGACGAACGCAGAGGAGTGCTTTTAGTCCCAGTGATTGAGAGTGAAGGGGACGTCGAACTCCCTGGATTTAGTGGCATTGAGCGTTTGCAGAATGCTTTGTTCTTGCAGGTATTTCCTAGGACTAGTCTTGGAAAGATACGCCGTGGAATTGTGCGTGAGGTTCTTGGGCTTTAGTTTCCGCTTAAAAGCTATAGAAAAAATGAGATTTCCTGCATAGGTTGTTTGGACATGACCTTAGAAGATCTCGGATGGAACGAAGCCTTTGCTGCCGAATTTAAGCCTTTTATAAAAAAAGGGTGGGTTCCTGCGCGCTTGATTCGAGATAATAAAATCAGCTATGGAGCCTTATTAGAAGGAGCCGAAGAGCTAGAGGTAATCATGAGTGGTAAGGTCTACCATGATGCTGAGTCAGATGCTGAGCTCCCTGCCGTAGGTGACTGGGTCGCTCTCGATTTAGGTGGTGATGATGAAGATACGGTGATTCGAGCAAGACTTTCTCGCCAAACTTGTTTTTCAAGAAAGCTACCTGGCAAGAGTAGTGAGGAACAAGTGATGGCAGCAAATGTTTCTGTTGTGGTGGTAGTAACGGATGCTGGATCTGACTTCAATCCACGACGGATGGAACGATATTTTATGCTTATTGAGCGTAGTAAGGCTAAAGCCGTGGTGCTGGTGAATAAGAGTGATCTCTTCCCTGATGATCTTAACCAATCAGCCAAAGAGGAAATTGAAGCTCTGAAGGAGCAAGCGGATGTTTACATCACGAGTGCAGCGAAGAACGAGGGCTTAGAAGTACTGAAGCAGTATTTGGCTCCAGGTGTTAGTATCACCATAGTGGGTTCTTCAGGCGTTGGTAAATCGACTCTAGTGAACCAGCTTTTAGGCGATGAGTGGCAGTGGACGAATGAGGTCAACGAGCTCACGGGCAAGGGGCGTCATACGACTACTGCGCGCGAGCTTTTGGTGCTAAATGAAGGCGGTATCTTGATTGATAACCCAGGAATTCGAGAAGTTCAGATGTGGACGGATGAGGCCACATTAAGAGAGAGTTTTACTGATGTAGATGAGATCGCTGCACAGTGTAAGTTTCATGATTGTAAGCACGGTACAGATAAGGGCTGTGCCATTCATGCCGCAGTAGAGTCTGGTGAACTTCCAGTTGAACGCTACGAGAGCTATTTGAAGCTCGAGGATGAGATTGCAGAGCTTAAAAAGCGCTGTGAAAAGCGGAAGATGAATGTGGATAGACGTGCCAAGCGAGACCACAAAGTGAAGGCGCGCAATCATGCTGATCGTATTGATCACGACAGAAGACAAAAGCCTGAGAGGTATTGATTCGCATCACACTTTGTGATGGGGGAATGTAGGTGCCCAGTCGCTAGTAATAGTGATTTATTGAGCGTGAGTATCTTCTGGGCTCCTCCCGCTGTCGCTGTGTGCGCTATTTATTCTTTAGATTTGCGAGCATAGCTCGTTGTTTACGATAGGCCCCCTTCGGACTAGAAATCCTTTCTACGCAAGGCTTGGTTATTCTTCATTCACGGATGAAAATCCGCTCACTTATCACGCCTAGCCTGGAATTCTTTCCACCACCACCAACGCTAGTTGCCGGAGGTGGCCTGAAGTTAAAAAATTTGATTTTCAGGGCGTTTGATAGCATTTGATATTTTTTTCATAAAGTTTGTAACGGTATTAGAAAAAACACGGATTTGATAATGAGACCGTCTTTGTTTCGTTATGTTTGTTAAGCAGGTTACCTTATTCGTCACCCAGTTGGCTTTCATAATTGATCAAACGATTAACTAATTAAATTTATGAACTCCAAAAAAAATACTAGTAAAAATTCGAAAGCTCTTTCCGCTATAATTGCTGCATCTGTAGGAGCTGCTACCTCAGGATATGTTGGTGCCGCTACTGAGGGCGTCGATGGTTCTAACGGAATCGACACGGGCACACTTGGCGGTGCATTATTCTATCAAGGTGCAGACGGGGGTAACGGAGGTGATGTCACTCTTCTCTCAGAGCTTTATGCCGGCACAGGAGGTGCAGGCGGCGCAGGAGCCATTATCAATTCTAATTTTGCTCTCCCGTTTTCACAGAAATTAACTGGTGGCAAGGGTGGTAATGGTGGCAATAATCTGTTGGCAGGTAGCAGTGCTCTAGCTGGTATTGGAGGCAAAGGTGGTGCGGGGCTTATCATCAATGACTCAAATAATACTGATCCTAAACTCACATCTAACGGAGATTCCACAGGTGGTGCCGGTGGCGCTGGAGGAACAGGTGTCAATGGTGGCGCTGTTGGTGGTGAAGGTGGAGTCGGCGTGGTTGTAGGTAATGATCTAGGAAGTGTTGTGGATGGAGTAGTCGATGGCGGGTATGTGAACAACGAGAATATTACAGGTGGTCAAGGTGGGACAGGAGGAGCTGGTGCCGATGGCGCCCAGGGCGAAACAGGAGCTACTGGAGCAAGCTCTGCAGCACTTGATCAGGCAGCTAATGGAGGAATTGGTGAAGACGGAGACAATGGTGCAGATTCTACAGTTTCAGCGACAGCAGGCGCTGACGGTGCTGATGCTACTACTGGTCTAGCAGGTGCTGATGGCACGGCTGGAACAGCAGGGGATTCAGGAACTGATACAGTAGGTGTTGCTGCAACAGGAGACGATGGAGCTGAAGGAAACGATGGAGCTGCTCAAGTTGCCGCAGCAGCTGGTGCACAAGGTGCAACTGGAACGGACGGAACTGATGCAACGGCTGTATCAGCTGATGGAACTAACGGAACAGCAGGAGCTAACGGTACTGACGGAGTAGCTGCTGGTGAGAGTGGAACGGACGGAACGGCTGGAAGCGCCAATGCACAAGCTGGCCAAGCTGGTCAAGCCGGTGGTGATGGCACGGCTGGCCTTGCCGGAGATATCGGAACAGATGGTCTCGCTGGAAATGATGGTGAGACAGGTAGTCAAGGAGTTCAAGGTGATACCGGAGCTGAAGGCGGTATAGGAGGCGTAGGTTCTAATGCATTATCCGCTGGTACAGCAGGTATAGCAGGAACAGCCGCAACGAATGGAGGCAATGGCGATATTGGAGCCAATGGCAATAATGGTCTTGCTGGAACGAACGCAACTGATGGAGCGGACGGACTAGCTGGAGTCAATGGCGGTGCAGGTGCTGCAGGAACAGATGGCGTAGATGGAGCCGATGGTGCAGCAGGTGCTACTGGCGGAGCTGGTATGGTTGTAGGAAATAATTCTGTAGCCACGAATAATGGAAGTATTACAGGTGGCACAGGTGGTGCCGGCGGTGCAGGTGGCACGGGTGCTCAAGGTAGCACGGGTGGAACCGGCGGCGCAGGTCAGGACGGTCAAGATGGTGGCGATGGAGGCATTGCTGGAAATGGCGGAAACGGTAGTGACGGCATTGCTGGTGCTGACGGTGGAAATGGCGGAAATTCCGTCGTAGGAGCCGATGGTGGTGCAGGCGCAGACGGAGGCGTCGGTGGTCAAGGCGGCACTGGACAAACTGGAGGCGCAGGCGGCATTGGCGGCGCAGGTGGAACCGGTGGCGAAGGTCAAGCTGGAGGAGCTGGCGGCCAAGGTGGCACAGGCGGATCTGGAGGAAATGGAATCGTCGGAGGAGCTGGCGGCACTGGTGCTGCTGGAGGAAATGGTGGACTCGCTGTTGCTGGAAGTGATGGCACTAACGGTGTCGATGGAGCAGCTGTAGGCGCTGTAGCCAATGGCACCGACGGTGCAAATGGCGCGGACGGATTGAATGTAGGTTTAAATGGAGCTACTGGCACAGATGGCGCAATAGCAGCCAATGGTGTAGACTCTACAGAAGTCGCTGCAAATGGCACTGATGGAGCCGATGGCACCGACGGTACTACTGGAGGAGTTGGCGGAAATGGTGGCACAGGCGCTAACGGCGGAGCTGGTGATGATGGCACTAATGCAATTGGGGCGATCCCAGGTCTAGATGGCACTGATGGTGGAGACGGAGCTGAGGGACTTGAAGGTGCGGCAGCTATTGCTGGCACTGACGGCACTGATGCTGAAAATGGAGGTAACGGAGCAGACGCTACCGTTTCAGGCACTGATGGCGAAAACGGTAATGCTGGTGAAGCTGGCGAAGCTGGTGGCGTAGGTGATGCAGGTCAAGATGGCGAAAATGGAACTGATGGCGAAAATGGCCTAGCAGGTAATGCAGGTGGCGATGGCGTTGCTGGTCAAAACGGAGGCAACGGCGGAGCTGGTAGTAATGGACTTACTGGAGCAGAAGGCGGAGCCGGTGGAGCTGGTGGTAATGCTGCTGATGGCGGCATTGGTGGCATCGGTGGTGATGCTGGCACAGGCGGTATCGGAGGAATCGGTGGAATTGGCGGCACTGGTGGAATCGGTGGCGTAGGCGGAATCGGTGGAATCGGCGGAAATGGTAGTGCTGGTGGAGCTGGTGCTGCGGCTGCAGCTGCAGGTGATGCTGGCTCAGGAGGAGCTGGTGGATTTGGTGGCTCAGGTGCTGCTGGAGGAAATGGCGGCAGCGGTGGAATCGCCGGAAATGCTGGTAACGGCGGAATCGGCGGTGACGGAGGAAATGCTGGAAACGGTGGCTTAGGTGCTGCTGGTGGCGATGGCGGAGTAGGCGTCGCAGTAGGCGAAAATTCTTATTTATATAATACCGAAGGCGCTACCATCGCAGGTGGTGCTGGAGAAGTAGGTGGTGACGGAGGAGACGGTGGCCTAGGAGGCACTGGCGGAACCGGTGGAGTTGGCGGCGATGGCGGTCTCGGTGGAGACGGTCAAGACGGTGGCACAGGCGGTGACGGTGGACTCGGAGCCAATGGAGGCAACGGTGGAACTGGAGGTGATGGCGCTTCTGGTGGTGCTGGCGGCCTCGGTGGTTCTGGAGGCACTGGTGGAGTTGGCGGCACAGGCGGCATAGCTGGAGTTGGCGGCGAAGGTGGAGTAGGCGGCGATGGCGGCCTCGGAGGAACTGGCGGAGCTGGTGGTATCGGTGGAACTGGCGGTGACGGTGGCTTAGGAGCTACTGGTGGCGTCGGTGGAACTGGTGGAGCTGGTGGCATTGGTGCAGACGGAGCTAACGGTGGAGTTGGCGGAAATGGCGCAAATGGATCAGTTGGCGGAATCGGCGGCGACGCAGGTGCTGGTGGAACTGGCGGCAATGGTCTGGCCGGTGGCACTGGTGGTAATGGCGGCAACGGCTCCAATGGTGGAGACGGCGGCTTAGGAGCTATAGGCGGAACTGGTGGAGCTGGCGGTAATGCTGGCAACGGCGGTGACGGTGGTGTTGGCGGAGACGCTGGCACTGGCGGAAACGGCGGAAATGGCGGTGATGCTGGCGACGGTGGAGCTGGTATAGATTTCGGGCTTTTTGCTGCCGATGGCGCAGATGGAGGCGATGGTGGCGACGGCGGTGATGCTGGAGCTGGCGGAGCTGGAGCCGAAGGCGGAACTGGTGGCAACGGCGGACTCGCTGGAGTTGGCGGAAATGGTGGTGCTGGATCCGATGGCGGAGCAGCTGGAAACGGCGGCGATGCTGGAGCTGGCGCCGACGGCGGAGAAGGTGGCGCAGCTGGAAATGGCGGAAACGCTGGTCTAGCTGGAGTTGGCGGAACTGGTGGAGACGCTGGTAACGGAGCTGACGGCGGTGCAGGAGGTGACTCAGGTGCTGGCGGCGATGGCGGTCTAGGCGGAGTTGGCGGAGCCGGCGGAGCTGGTGGTAATGCTGGAAACGGTGGAATAGGCGGAGACGGTGGTGCAGCTGGAGACGGCGGCATGGCTGGAATCGGCGGAATCGGTGGAATCGGAGGCACTGGCGGAATCGGAGGACTCGGTGGTCTCGGAGGTAATGGTGCTGACGGTGGAGCTGGCGGAGCTGCTAGTAATGGCGGTAACGGTGGAAACGCTGGAGCTGGCGGAAACGGCGGTAATGCAGGACTAGGCGGTGACGCTGGTGATGCTGGAGCTGGAGGAAACGCTGGAAACGGCGGGAACGGCGGCAATGGCGGAATCGGAGGTAACGGCAATGATGGTGGCGACGGTGGTAATGGCGGCGTAGGTGTCAGCCTTGCTGAAGGAGCCACACTACATAATTTAGGAACTGTTCTTGGTGGTAATGGTGCCGCAGGCGGAAATGCAGGTGTCGCTGGAGAAGCAGGCGCTGCAGGAGAAGCGGGCGCACAAGGCACCGCAGGAACAGCAGGTGCAGCGGGAACTGGAGGAGCATCCGGAACAGCAGGAGCTGAAGGCATAGCAGGGACAGCGGGCACGGGTGGTGCAGCTGCTACTGGTGGCAGAGGAGGTGCCGCAGGCGAAGCTGGAAACGGCGGAGCAGGTGGCGCTGGCGGAGATGCTGGTGCAGCTGGTCAAGGTGGACTTGCTGGCACAGCTGGTGTAGCAGGCACCGCAGGAACTGGAGCCGTTAGTGGAGCTGCTGGTGCAGCTGGCACAGGCGGTGCAGCTGGCACAGGTGGAAATGGCGGAGACGCAGGAACCGCAGGCACAGCAGGAACTGGTGGAGTAGCAGGAGCTGCAGGCACAGCAGGAACAGGAGGAGCTGGTGGACAAGGAGCTGCTGGTGGAACCGCAGGCACAGCTGGTGCTGGTGGAGTCGCAGGCACAACTGGATCTGCAGGCGTAGCCGGAACAGCAGGAACAGGAGGAGCTGGTGGTGAAGCAGGTGCTAATGGTCTAGCTGGAGCCGACGGCGAGACTGGATCTGCAGGAAACCTCGGCACACCTGGAACCCCAGGAACACCTGGAACTCCAGGTAATGATGGAGCTGATCTAGGAGCTGATCCCGGAGTCGCTGGAACCCCTGGTGAAGCAGGTGAAGCTGGAGCTAGTGGTGTAGCTGGTGCTGGTGGAACTGCTGGATCAGGCGGTGCTGCAGCGATCGGTGCAGGCACAGCTGGTGCCGCAGGAGCAGATGGTGCTGCGGGCACAGATGGAGTTGCAGCAGCCAACGGAACAGATGGAGCTACAGGTGCCACAGGCATTGATGGAACTACATCTGTTGACGGAGTCGCAGGTGTCGATGGACAAGCTGGAGTGGATGGCACTGCGGGAGCAGATGGTAATCAAGCTTCCGATGGAACCGCAGGCGCTCAAGGTGCTAGTGGAGCGATAGGTGCAACGGGTGCTGCAGGCGTCAGCCCAACGGCTGTTGGGAACAATGGCGCGGAGGGTAGCGCAGGCGCTGCTGCTGACGATGGCCTAGCAGGAAGCGAAGGGTCAACCGGAGCCACAGGTGCTGCTGGAGATAGCGGATTAGCTGGTAACGCAGGTGCCGCTGGAGCTGATAGTAATGCTGGAAACGATGGCGTGGGTGCTGCTGACGGAGTTGCTGGAAATCCAGCCTCAGCCGCCTCAGGTGCCGATGGTGCTACAGCTTCTAATGGTGCTGCAGGAATTGACGGAACTTCTGGATCGGTCGGAACAGTTGGTCTCTCAGGAGGTCTTGCTGGCACAGGCGGAGTCGGTGGCGTAGGAGTAGTTGGTGTTGGTAATACCAAGATCATCAACGGCGGTATTATCGCAGGTGGTCTTTCCTTCGATGGACTGGCTCAATCAAATGCTGTCGAGTTTACAAATGGAGGAAATGACCTAGAAATCTGGGCTGATTCTGACATTCAGGGAAATGCTATCTCCTTCGATGGTAACGATACATTCGCTCTCGGTGGAGCAGATGATCAGACCTTCGATGCCTCTGAAATCGGAACGCAGTATCAAGGTTTCGAATTCTTCGAGAAACGAGGAGCTAGCCTCTGGACGCTTATTAACACGACAGACGAACTAACACCATGGACGCTGGAAGAAGGAACTCTATCAGTTTCTGAAGAAGGTAACCTCGGTGACCTAGCAGGTGGAGTGACCTTCGATGGAGGAAACCTCCAAATCACAGGAACATCCTTCATCACGACTGAACGGGATCTTAACATCCTCGATGGTGGCGGTGGAATCGATATTGACGATGCTTCTAACACATTCACGCTTAATCAAGAGATCACAGGGTCAGATACTGACGGCGGTCTTGCCAAGCTTGGAGACGGAACACTCGTTCTTAATGGAGCCAATACCTACACAGGTATCACAGCTGTGAGGGAAGGTAAACTTGTCATCGGTGATTCAGAGCTGAGTGATGGATCTATCGCTGGAAGTGCTTATGTCGCCGAAGGTGCAACTCTCGCAGGCCATGGAACGATCGGCGAAGATCTCTATAATGATGGTGGACTGGTCACGCCTGGAAACTCCATCGGAACGCTCAATGTCCTAGGAAACTATGCAGGGCAAAACGGTGGTGAATTAGAGATTGAGCTTGATCGGACAGATGATTCTATCTTGAACGATAAACTCATCACTGGCGGAACCGCTGATCTCACAGGGACAACACTACGTCTTGTTAGAAATAACGAAGGGCTAGAACGTCTCGAGCAGATCAATGCTATCGAAACTGGAGGTGGTATTGCTGGAGAAGTAGATGCCTTTGATATTTCAGAATTCGAGCGCTTAATGCTGTTTGATAATGGAACGACTGATGGTCTCAACGGAATCGTTTACGGCACTGGTGTAGATCAAGGTGAAGGCTTAGACGCTATCGCTGGACTTGACTCTAATCAACGAGCTGTCGCTGGAGCGATTTCGGATGAAGTTCTTGATGGTAGCAATACAGTCGATGCCAATGATTCATTCGGTGCCGCTGCGATCGAGATCATAACGGATGAAAGCAATGGTGACTTCCTTGATTCTATATCGCCTGAAGGTTATGCAGGACTGACGGATTACACTCAGCAAACAGTTAGGAACTACAGCAGATTCGCAATGAATATGCCGGGGATTTCTATCAGCTCTAAGGAAGCACCAATTCAGTATACGAATTACAGTGCGAAGGGTGGCAATGCGAAAGAAAGTATTCCAGCTTATCAGCCGCGAGTTGTTAAGGATACCTCGATTTTCGCTGGATACACGCATTTCAATGCGGGAACCGATTCATCATCTGCTGGAGACTACGATCTCGACAGTAATGCTGGAATCGCTGGTATTCGTCATCGCGTTAATAATCTGACTATTGCTGGATTTATCGGAGTCGATTCTGGTAATGTTAATTCTACCTTTATCAACTCTGATGTAGATGGTCTGCTGTTCGGTGGATTTGCATCCTTCCTCGTGAATGCTCAGAATAATACGATTGTTACTGGAGGTCTTACTTACGGAAGTTATGAATATGATGGGACACGTAGCAATGACTTCAATGGAGTTTCTAGCTTCAGCGGAGTTGATGCCAATGCCTTGGATGTTTATACCGAAGCTCAAACTGATATTCATAGCACAGAGAGGCTACGTCTAACACCATCGTTTGGAGTTCATTATATTAGTTCAGAAGTAGATAGTTTTACCGAGAGTGGTGGTTTACTTCCTCTCGATATAGGTCAGATGAATGACGATGCGTTACTTGCTGAAATTGCCTTCCATGCGGAATACAAGGTTAATGAAAACATATTTGTTAACGGAAGCATTGGTTATTCTCATAACTTCATTGATGTTGAGAGAACTGTAGATGCACGTTTCGTCGAAGGATCGACTCCGTTTAGTGTTCGCTCCAATGGCTTCAGCGAAGATATTCTGAGCCTCGGTTTGGGAGCTAATTGGCAAGCAACGGATGCGCTTGGTTTCAATATGAATTACCGTGCTGAGTTCGGCTTAGACCAAGACACGAGCAACGCATTTGGATTCGGAGCTTCTTACGATTTCTAATCTTCTTACGAAAATAAGTAGTTAGGTTCAGGGGTGTGGTAGCAAAGTCTGCCGCACCCTTTTTCTTTGTCCCCAATATTGAGCAAACATTATAAAATATACTAACAGAATAAAAATGACCTCATCGATGGTGCTTCTCTGTATTTTATCATCTTGTGAAAAGCCATCTTCCACAGTCGCGCAGCAGTCAGATGTGAAGGTTTACTCCGAGACATCTGGTGAGAATTTTGATGAAAGCGAGTTCTCGAAATGGATGAGTAAAGCAGATCAGCAGATCAGCAGATCAGCAGATCAGCAGATCGCTTATGATAGCCGAGATCCGAACACCTACTTTGCTTATACGGAAGGGCGCAGCCAGAGCGGCTTCCAGCAATTCCGGCATGTGATCAAACCTCTACCGGTAGAGACTCACTCAGAGTGGGGAGTCATTTGATCCTAGATCTAAAGCGGCGATACTCGGCGCACTCAAAAGCTACGCTCTTAAATATACGTTAACGAAACCGTATAAGTTTTGTGTGCGTGAAGATTTCCGAGGTTTCCGACTACGAGCAGGCCTCTCGCAGGCTCAGCTTGCGGAGATGGCAGGGATCCGACAAGCGACTATCAGTGCTATTGAAAATGGACAGACCCAACCGCATTTTTCGACGATTCAGGCACTCGCGAAGGCATTGAGCTGCTCCTCTGAAGAGCTGCAATCAGCGATCCGCCCTGTTTTCTCTTCAGATGATGCCATAGGACAGTTCACGGGCGATTGGCCATTTCTTGCAGACCTGGACCCTGATTTACGCAAGTATAAAAAATTTGAGAAATATCGTTTTATTACAGTCAACGTCATCCGTAACCGGAAGGACCCACGTCCCGAAAGTCACAAGATTGATTTGACCACACTACATGTCGATGACGAGAAATTAAACATCAAGGATTGCTGGCGGGATCGCCGAAAGTGGGTTCTTGATCGTGCGACTGTCCACACCAATCTCACAGAACTCATCAATAAGGCCAACAAGGAGAACAGTCTTTCCTTGGCTACTTTCAAGCCAACGAAGATCATCAAATTTGTTGCCGAGGAAGAAGAAAACCGGGATTGGGATTCCGATAAAATTGCCAAAATCACCGAAGAATCGAAGCAACAACAGTTGTTTGACGAGTTCCAACCCGAAACTTTAACCAGCCTCGTCGATAAGCGGCCCTATAAATTTTCCTGCGTCTTCGAAGATGACTCAGGGCGGGAATCAAAGATGATGATCGAAGACTGGGAAATCGGAGCCCTTTATCGGAACGCGCTCAAGACCTCGGAATCTGAGGCCGAAGCAATTTCCAAAGTCCGTGAAAAGTATTTCGACGAATTTGGGAAAAAGGACCTTCACCTTTTTCTAGGCACGACAAGAGAATGGCATGGCCGAGGGAAGAATCCGTTTGTGATTATTGGACTTTTCTATCCCGACTACCAAAACGCACCCGAACTTGACCTCTTCGACTAAGTTTCCGTCACCAATCCATATCTATACTTCTGCTGGCCAATGGGGAAGATTTGGATCTCATTCTTTGTTGACAAAGTTGGACAGGATAGACAGCCTACCGAGCACAGAACACTTTATAATGCCTATAGCTACCTTGGACCCAAAAACTAAAGGGGCGTGGTTAGTCCACCATGCGCGCAAACTACAGGACACTAACTGTCAGGATTTTGATTGCATATCTTTTTCTGGAAAATGTGGGACATTGCTGTCCGCCATCTCAGGTGAACAACAGTTGCAGTTAAGTTATACACGGCTTAATGCGCTAGCTAAGGCGAACAGTATTAGTCCTAGGTCAGAGCTACCCACTATTATCGATGAGCTCGAACGACAGAGGCTTGTATCCAAAGGAAACGGAGGAATCGAAACTCTCGGGTTATCAGGTCATCTTGTTTTGGAAAAGACAGCCGCGATTTTTGAAGAATCTGAGAAGACTGCCCACGAACAGGCGGTGATTGATGTTTCCGAGAGCGCATCTGACCTGCCTCTTATCGAGAGTGAGTGTTGTGAAGCGATTTCAGATTACTACAAGCTGACTAGCCAAGACTGTTCGGGGTTATTTGAAGTAGCTGAGGATATTGGGTTTTTCGATTCGGAACAAATTTCAAATGAAGGAAAGCTTATTTTTAATGGCAACCTGTTCAAAAAGGGAGAAGCCCATAAGCTTGCATCAGTTGTAAGTTCATTGAATTCTGAGGAACAAGGGAGGCTGATTGAGTGTAATGAAAAACTCAACTCTTCTGGCTGTATTGCATTGGAGGTTGCTGAACAAATTTTAGGTAAAAATTTGCTGGGCAAGCTCCATTCTATTGGTGTGTTGGAAATTAGTATGGTTGGTAATAGTAGTGGAAAAAGTTACTTTGTCACCCGACCGTCGGCATTTAGCAAATTCAGTAGCACCATAGCCGACGATGCATTAGATTTGGCGAAAGCATTCGTCAGTTCACTCACGTATGGAATGACGAAGAGTTCATACTATCGAGGGCGAATTGGTGCGGTTTCTGCCCTCGTAAATAAATTGATTGATGGTGGTGAAGTTGGTCCAGCCAGCGCGATTGGACAGGACTACCAGGCCCTTGAGTATAGAGGTGTTGTTTCTGTGCGTCATGTTCGTAATGGCATGTATAGTATGAGTTTGTTGAAACCCGAGGTGGGTAGGCTCGCTCTTTCTGTTATTCAACATGGAGATATAACAGCAGAAGCAATCAGCACTCTTCCAGGTGCTGATATTACAGACTTCGCTGGGCCAGAGGTATCGCGTGCAGTTCGCAGGAAAAAATCGAAGCCCGCAATGAAGCAAAGTGCGAAAGAGCTATTGGATACAATTAGAACGGGAGGATTTGGACAATGAATCAAAAATTAGCAAAAGGTGAAAGAGCTGAAGAGGTTTTTCGTAACTACTTTAGAGGTCTGGGTTACTTTGTAGCACGAGGCTGTAAATTTAATTTCGAAGGGTTCGAAATTACAGACGTAGATCTTTTCCTATATTCAAAAACATCTGCGATAGTCCGAGAGAGGGTTAATGTCGATATTAAGAATAAAAGAACCCCTCAAGCAATTGAGAGGGTTTTCTGGGCAAAAGGGCTTAATGAGACTTTAGGATTCGATTCAACTATTGTGTGCACAACCGACAATCGGGAAGCTGTTAAAAATTTTGGACTCCAAAACGAAGTACTTATTTTAGATGGGAAATTTCTAAAGCGATTAGAGTGTAGCGATAAAGGGGAGGACACTAGTCGGTTAAACGAGGAACAATTGTTGTTTGAGATAAATGAATACTCGGGTGGGAAAACTGGAAGTGATTGGAGTGGTCGTTATGAGTTGAGCAAAGGTCGATTACTCGCTCCCCTTACCTTTGATTCAGTGAATAGCTGGTTGTCCGAGGTTGGAGAGTTTGTTAAGTATATACCTATCTCAGGAGAATGTTCTTCTGTCGTATTGCGGATGATCTACTTGTCCGTATCCAAGTTGCTACTTGCGATCGATTTCGTCCTCTCAAGATATATATCAGCGACACAGGACGACCGGCTAGTCCTCCTCTTAAATGGTTTTAGTTTTGGTGGAGCTGGAATTAAACATGCGGAAAAAGTTAGGGACATGGCTGCTGCTCTGGCGAAAGGGGCAACAGGGAGTGAGCAGACCTCCGAATCAATCCGATCAGCTTTCAATGAGCAAGTGGAAGCAGTTAATGCGAATATTTTAGCGGAATTCTTTTGCAAAGGGGTTGTTGGGAAGACCTTGTTTGAAGATGCATGTCTTCTCGATAGAGCAGGATACGAGGCCGAGATTTCTAATCCTGTCACTTTGCCCAATTCTTGTCAGGCTGCTCTTGGAGTACTGGCTGACTTCCATGAAGTGGACAGAAAGCTGGTATTATTTTAATAGCCAGACGGTTAGGTTAATATTATTTTCGGTAAAATGCTAGTGTAGCACTAAGAGGCAGACGTTTTATGATCCAATAACGCTGTGAAACATGGGCTGGTGAATAAGGCGGAGGATTATGATTGGTGCTCGGCAGGGTGGTTTCAGAAGCATGCAAATCCAGCTTTTCAGAAGGTGATTAGTTCCTTCAAGACAGACCAGTTGAGGGTGTATGATGATTTTTAGCCGAAGGTTTTTGAGTGCGGTCGGGGCCGTCCTTCCGGAGAATCACAGCTTTCAATCAGCGGAGGTTTGAGAGGTGTCGAGAGTCGTTTGGCGTTCAATGAAAAGCGGCGATGCTGGCGCGCACTCAAAAGCTTGCGCTGAGCCGGTAAAATGCGCGGCCTTCTGCTTGTAGTTCGTCGGTGATGAGGAATTGGTTTTCTAATAATTCCTCCACAATCCCCGAGCCGAGTGTGCTGCTTTCGTCGTCGAACTCGAAACGATAAACTTCCTCGAAGCTGTCTTCTAACAATGTGGTAGAACGTTCGACGATAAGCACAGTTCCCGCAAGTGGCTCACTACCGCGCCCGAAGGTGAAGGCGATCTTCCCATCAGCGTTTTGCGAAATGGCGGGTCGGGCGGGATTTTTAAAATCAGCCACATCTGGGTCAGTGCCAATCGCGAGTTCGAGCAATAGAGCGACTCCATCTCCATCATTATCTGATGTTAGATCAACTGGAGAAATGATGAAATTAAGTGCTGCTAGTGCATCGATGAGGCCTGCTCCTGAATCTTCGTCGATTCCGGGTGCATTCATATCGATGGCAGTTTCACGAAGAGTGGCGTCGATATCAGAAGGTGATAATGACCCTGGCCCACCCGCTTTCTCGAGGAGAAGTGCTGCAACGGCTGCTGCGTGAGGTGCAGCGGCTGAGGTGCCGAAGAAGTTGGGAAAGGTATCTCCGTCATTAAGCTGCTGTCCGAAAAAGGTCGTGTTGCCACCGTCCGTAGCGGTGATTCTGGGTTGCTTGGTATCGAGTGCTTGTTCGAGTCGGACTCCGTCATCTGTGAACAAAAGAAAATTTCCGCCTGGGGAGGAGAAAGATTCTAACTGGGGAGGGTTTGCTCCGAAGGCTGGCGTTTGGAAAAACGCAGCTGCTGCCACTGCAATGGCCTTTTCTGCATTGGCATGGCCGACGAGGGTGCCGCTCTGGGTATCGAACTCATTGATGGCAAAGGAGCCTCTATCAAAAAATATAATTTTCAAGATCCCTGGCAATGGACCTGCAACTCCTTCTAACACGAGGTTAAAGGTCGTGTCTGCTCCCGGCACACCATCGATGTCGATGGTGCCATCGTTGGCAAAAGTAAAGATTTCGACGGGGTCACCACCCACATTACTGGCAAAGGAACTACCTAGCACCCTAAACTGGCCATTGCCACTGCCCGTCAGAAGTATATCTATATCCGACTGACAACCGGGTGCACCCGAAACACTCGCAAAGGGCTGATCCCACTGCATCGCGAAGGTTACCGATGAGCCTTCGGGAATCGTCAGCTCCATGAATGTGTCAGTTCCCTCGCTAGAGTCAAAGTCATGCAGAGGCCCACCGCTCAGCCCTAAGATTTCTGTCGAGGGTTGAAAGGGGGACTCGTAGGATTGGCGTCCAGAGTTTCCCGCCGCACTGAAGTAGGCGACTCCTTGCTCGGTCACATCATTCACGGCTTGTGCGACCAGTCCGTTTTGAAAGAAAGGTTCTGAGAAATAAAAGACATCATCGACGATAATGTCGCAGCCCGCATCTGCCAGTGCGCGAATTCCATTGGCAAAATTCGCCTGACCATTGAACGCGGTAAAGAATTGCTGCTCAGAGCCAGGTGCTAGATCGTGGATGATTTGCATCATCGCGCGTCCCTCATCGCTTTCTGCTTGGTTAGCATCTTGGAGAACCTCTATCCCTGTGGGGAGATCGTCATTGGTTTCATCCTGCTCTGCAGTGGTGGCTGTTGCAGTCGCTGTGGCAAAGCTGTCTGACAAGGTGCCGATGGTGATGCCCTTTCCAGAAAACCCTGGGGAAATGGCTCTTCCCAGATCCGCTGATAGTGCTAGATCTCCTTGAGAAGTTGTCAGACCACTGCGTGTGGTTCGATAGGCTGGGCGGATGAATTCCACGCCATCTAACTGAGCAGCCTCATCCGTATTCGCGATCGGCAGCCAAGCATTCATTTGCAAGCCAGCGTGGGAAATACCCGTCGCACCTAGGCCGATCAGAGCGGGCTCTAGCTGCATCCATGTCTCATCAGCGCTGCAAGCGATTTCGATGAGATGTTTCCCCTCCACGTAGGGGTAAAGCTCATCTTCGTGCTCATAAGAAACACCAGGATTGATGGTCGTATGGTTCGTCCATTGATAGAGGGTATAAACGAGTGACCAGTCCAGCTTAGATAAGGCGCCGTCAGCGCCAATGAGGTCATTGCCGTGATAGGCCTGCTTAGCGTCCTGATACCAAGTTTTATCCTGATTGACGAAGGCTTGCTGAAGGCCGTCCGGAGAGTTGCCGCTAAATTTGATCCTATCTTCGAAATCGTCTTGAGCGTAGAGGTGACACTGAGTGGAAAGGAGCGTAAGAAAGATGGTGAAAAGTGTTGTGCGTTTCATTATAAAAATATGGGTTCAATAATGGATCCGTAATTTCTGAGGGTGCGTTACAGGCTATTTGGGCGCGATTATTTGTCCACTCGATGGCTCGCTGGATGTATTCCTCAGTCGAATGGGTGATACCTTCTGTGAGCCCTATTTGTGACAAGAGAGAGCTAGAGACGCGTGCACTGTGGCGGTGCCCGTGAAGTGTGAGGACGGGAACTCCCATCCAGAGTGCTTCTAGGGTAGTCGTGGTGCCGCTGATAGGAAATGGATCTAGAATGATATCGACGAGGTGGTGGCTCCTGAGGTGGTTTTCTTTGTGTCCTGTTCTGGCGATGAGTTCGATGCGACTGGGGTCAATACCTCTGCAGGTGAAGCGAGACATCATGAGTTCCTGCCCGCCCAAGTCTTCGGTGCTGGTGATCTTGAGGAGTAGTCGACTTTCTGGAACGGATTTGAGGATGACAGCCCAGGTGTCTAGCGCTTCATCATTCAGCTTGGGCGCGTTATTGAAGCAGCCGAAGGTGATGCCTTTTTCTGTTTCGCAAGGGGCTGATCCTTCTTTTAGCGTAAGGCTAGGTTCTTGGTGGAAACAGTGAAAGCCAGGTTCGAGGCGGAAGACTTTTTCTGAGCTTAGGTGATCATGCTCGGGAGGATCACAGATGGCATCGCTGATGCGGTAGTCTAGGGAGCTGAGTCCTGTTGTTCCGTTATAACCGACGAGATGTGCTTGCACGGGTGCTGGTCTGGTGGCGAAGATCCACGGGCGAGCTTCGCCAAAGTAGCCTGTGAGATCGACTAGGAGGTGGAGATCATCTTCCTTGATGCGGGTGATAGCTTTGTCATCACTTTCCTCAAGGAGGTCTCTCCAATGGTCAGCGTAGGAGCGGAGTTCTTCAGTGACGTGGTTAGGCATTCTGGAGTCGCTGTAGAGGAATACCTCGAATTGTGAGCGGTCATATTCACGGAGAATGGGACGCAGGAAATAGGAGATGGAGTGGTTCCGGAAGTCGGGTGAGTAGTAGCCAATACGGATGCGTCCATTGATGGGCTGAAGGGGAGGCTTAGGAGTAGGCTTGGCATATTTCGCCTCCCATTCTTGTCCTGCGGCTTTGAGATCTTCATCGGTGACATCTGGGATGTATGCGAGGGCCTGGATGAAGTGCATGCCCATCTTTCTGCTGAGTGGGCTACCCTGATCTTCGGCAAGCTGGAAGGCAGCGAGAGCGTCTTCGCTTCTATTTTGTTGGAGATAGACGCTTGCTAGTTTTCCTAAGATTTGAGGGTGATGGTGAGGGATCGCCCACCATGATTATTTCCGTAATTTTGCGCGTGAGGTTACGGTTTCCCCTAGAAAAGATAAAAATCCCTCAAATCAGTCAGAAAATTTAGATTTCTGCTAATTTCTTGTAACGAGGCGGAGAAAAATACGGATTCACTATTGTGAAGAAGTATTTATGAGATTTTTTATTGAAACAACAATGACCGAGCCTTTTGGCTTAGTGGCTTATCTGTGTGGATTATTGAACATCGAGCTGAGGCAAAGATTCTTGCTGCAAGTGAACAGATGATGGGATTTCCAACAACAAATTGGACTGTTCTAGCAGAGGCTACAGTGGATGGTGGCACTTCTGAGAAGGAGGCGCTTGAAAAGTTTTGTAAGCAATATTGGCATCCCATTGCTGCTATGATTCAGATGAAGGGAGGCTCGCCGGATCGCATAGAAGATCTCACTCAGGACTTCTTTCTTAAATTAATAGAGAGGGATTTTATGCGACGAGCCGCTCGGGAAAAGGGAAGCTTTCGTAATTTTCTACTCAAGGCGTTGAACGATTTTCTCGTAGATGATGCCCGCCATACAAGTGCGGCAAAAAGAGGTGGAGGGGTCGAGAACTTAGAACTAACTGAGGATTCTGTTCCCCACTGGGATAACGATCTTGTGTTTGACCGAGCTTGGGCAGAATCCGTCTTTAATATTGCGGTCGAGGAGGTAGCTAAAGAGGTGAAAAGGAAGCGAAGCGATGAGCAATGGCGAGTGTTGCAGTTTTTTTTGACCGTTAAGGAGAATGCGTTAAGTTACGAGGACTTAGGAATGGCCTTGGGATTAAAAGAAGGTGCTGCCAAAACGGAGGTGTCTCGCATGCGAAAAAGGTTCAGAGAGCACTTGAGATTTCAGGTCGGAAAGACAGTGAGTGCTCCTCATGAAATAGAGGAAGAACTGGCATTTTTACGAGATGTGATGATGATAAATCAGGGTTTTCCGCCGAAATAGCTAAATACATAAACTCAGCAGTCATTCGGATATAGTCTAGTTGATCATAGCTTCTATTCGTTGATTTGATAGGTTTTTAAACTTGTAGTATTTTGGTTGAGTTTAATGATTAAAACCGTAAACAAGAATGTGATAAATGACGTTTCCAACAACTAACTGGACAGTTTTAGGGGAAGCCACATTGAGTGGTGGTGATGCTGAGCGCGAGGCTTTGTCGAAGCTCTGTGAATCTTATTGGAAACCAATCGCAACAGTAATTCGGACAAGAGGCGTGCCAGTGGATCGGGTGGAGGATATGACTCAAGATTTTTTCTTAGTGCTCATGAATGGAGGGTTTTTCAGAAGAGCGACACCTGAGAGTGGTAAGTTTAGAAGTTTTTTACTCAATGCGTTAAGAAACTTTCTCGCGGATGATGCTCGGAAAAATAGAGCGAGCAAGCGAGGTGGCGAATTAGAGCGGGTGGAATTAAGAGAGGATTCAGCTGCGCTTGAAGCTGAGGTGTCACGGTTTGATTGGACTTGGGCGGAAGCTTTGTTTGATTCTGCTGTGGAGACGACAGGGGCAGAGATGAAGAAAAAACGAGGTGAGAAGGGCTGGTTCGTGTTGCGTGAGTTCTTAGTTGGGTCTGGTGAGGTGATGAGTTATGAGGATTTAAGTAAGGCATTGGGCTGTAGTGCCGGTGGAGCGAAGACTGAGGTGTCACGGATGCGAGGGAAGTTTCGTGAAAATCTGAGAAGCGAGGTTGCTAAGACGGTGAGTGCGCCGCATGAGGTGGACGAGGAATTAATATTCTTACGGGAAACGCTGATGCAAAAATCAATTAGTGGAGATGTGTGATGAAGAAGCTCGGCGGCAGGTAATGCTCGGCGCCTTCGATGACGTGATCTCAGATCGTGAATTAGCACCGCCCGGTTATGAAATTTTGCACGAGTTAGATCGTGGGGGGATGGCTGTAGTTTATCTAGCGAGGCAACTGCAACCTGATAGAGAAGTCGCGCTGAAAGTGATGCTGCCTCGATTCGCGGGTGTGGAGGAATTTAGGATCCGCTTCCAGAGAGAGGGGCGTGCGATGGCTGCTCTAGAACATCCTGGGGTGCTACCAGTCTATCAAGTCGGAGAGTGGGATGGGATGACATTTCTGTCGATGAAGCTAGCGAGAGAAGGCACTTTACAGGAACGTTTACAGGAAGGGTTACCTGATATCCGTGAGGTTGTGGATTGGATGATTCAGGTGGGTGGAGCTGTGCATTTCGCGCATCAGCGAGGAGTTCTACACCGGGATCTTAAGCCAGCGAATTTGTTGTTTGATGACGATGGATCAGTTTATGTAGGTGACTTCGGTGTGGCGAAGCTGGAGTTCGCTGAGGATGGGGCATTGACCCGGACGGAAGCTTTGGTGGGCACGCCGAACTATTTGGCTCCAGAAGTGGCTTCTGGGGAAACGAATGCAGGGAGTGTCACTGCCGATCTCTATGGACTGGGTGCAGTGCTTTATGAGTGCTTAACTGGCAGACGACCCCATGACAGCGCAGAGAATCTGGCAGCGCAGCTACGTAGTGTGGTTGAAAAAGAGGTGACGCCAGTGCGAAAAGTCAGACCTGAGATAGCCCGAGATCTCGGGGTGATATGCGAAAAGGCATTAGCAAAGTGTCCACTTGAACGTTACGAGAGTGTGGCACGTTTCGTAGAGGATTTGGAACGTTGGAGAGATGGACGCGAAGTTTTTGCAAGACCAGCTAGTGTGCCGGAGAAGATTCTAAGATGGTCAAAGCGGCATCCTTTGCCAGCTACACTTGCCGCAATGCTTACGTTAGCTGTGGTCGCATCAACGGTTCTGTTGGTTGATAATTATCAGCGTCGTGGTGAGGTGTTACAGATGTCCTTGCTAGAACGAGCAAAGGCAAAGCGATTATTAAAGGAGCCTGGATTTCGTGCGCATGCTTTGAGTTTGCTAGAGCAGGCGAAAGGTATCAGTGATTCCAAAAGGATTAGAGAAGAAGCAACGGCAGTGCTAGCCAACTGGGATATTGGTCAAAAACTTGACGTGTCCGAGGGTGAAGCTAAGGAACAAAGGGAGGCGCCCTTTCATTTAGAAATACTCGAAGAGGGTGTGCGTGTTAGCGGAAGAGGATTGGGAAATGAGGGGTGGGTATTACAAGGTGGTGTTCTGCGGTGTGAGCCAGCTTGGTCAGGTGATGGAAGGTTTCTAGCAATGGTGAGAGGGCTAAGAATGGAGGTTGTGGTTTATGATGTTTTCCATAGGAACGAATTTAGCCGGATAGTGGTGAAGGATTGGCCTGAGAAGTTAATTTTTGATGAGGAAGGAGAACGATTGAAGGTTTTGTTCGAAGACGGAAATGCGATGTTGGCAAGTGTACGAGGTAACATTCTACTAGAAGGGTTTTCACAGAAAGTAGAGCTTCTTAAACCGATCGGTTTTACGATGTGGAGGGGTCAAGTTTCCCCGCCGATCGAGGCCAATACTTACGTGGGAAAGCTGTCGAAGAATCAGGCGTTGCTCGCTACGATCAGTGTTTCTGGGGTGCAGATTTGGGATGTAGCAAAAAAATGTTCTCTGGATTTTCATAAGGCAGAAAACCAACGGATTGACGCTCCTACTCATGCTTGGTGGTTGAATGACAGGAAATTACTTTTGCAAGTACCTGGGGCGCTTGAGGTTTTGAATCTAGATGAAGAGGGTAAGTTTTTGGCTGTGGAAGAAATTGAACGAGTGCCAGGAATGATGGTCGAGGAGGTTTTAGAGAATGGAGATTGGATTGTGGAGATGCGTGAGGAAGACGGTCGAATTTCACGGAAAGTTTGGCCAGATGGAGATTTTAACCAGGCCCGAGATTGGTCAATGGATAAGATTCTTCCGCAAAGTGAGGTGTCTGACACAAACGGACGAGTGAGAATTGGAGACTGGGCTTTGACGCAGCCTCAGGGTGAGCTGGTGCAGCAGGTTTTTGTGCTCGATGATGAGGAGCGAGTTATCGTGCTGACTAAGAACTACACTATTTGTGAGTGGGATTTAGCCGTCCTTCGTAAGGAGTTAAATAAACTGGGCCTCTAGCTTAGAAGCGCCATCCTATGGAAACGGCCATGAGGTTTTGAGAGGGTTCGCTGAAGTCTGTGGTGACTAATGTGTAGGCGTATTGTGTTTTAAAAAGAACGTCAGGGGTGATACGCCAGCCGAGAGCTAACTCCCCACGAATCAAGTCCGGTGACCAAGGGACTTCTCCTCCTGAAGGGATGGAGACTTCGTTCGAGAGAGTTTGACCAAAGCGTCCGGCCAACCAAATACCGGGGGCTACTTTATAGCGGGTCTGAAGGTAGTAGCTGAGGGTATGGAAGTCTTCATGCAGCGTATTATAGGTCGTGTGAAAAGCTTCTCCAGATAGAAGCCAGTCTCGATGTGACCAGCGAATATCGAGTCCAACAAGGGTTTGGGTGAAGTCACTACGTTCGAGACCAGCGTCGAGAATGTCGGAAGCATCGGTATTAAGGTAGTGTCCGTAGCTTGCGGAGAGTCCGAACGCCAATGAGGCGTCAGGTCGATAGCCGATGCGTGTCGAGACGGTGGGAGTTTTAAAGTCTCCGTCTCCGAAGTCCCATTCGGATGGTTGAGCGCCGAGGGAGGAGTTTTTCATTTCAAAGGCGTAGTCAAGTGTTTCTGTATTTCCAAAAACCGAGACTCCATTAGAGTAGGCTGGCCCCCAGATGATAGATGACCAGTTTTCTTTGTTATTATGGATGCTTGATCCTCTGAGATTGTTATTAATTTCGATCGCTTCAGGAGAGTTGGCAGCTGGGTTGTTTACATTCACTCCATTGATCGCTGAGTAGGGTAAGGGCGCTAGAATAAAAGGGTTTTCATAGTAGTCGTGAGTCGGCACCCAGTTACCGACCACGGTGGGGGATTTTCCGATTTGAATATTTAAAAGGTTGTTTCCGTGTGGCCTATAAAGAGCAATGAACTCATCAAGGCGCGCTTGACCATCAGGATGAGTCCCTGGGTCAAATCCTCTGTCTGCTCGAAGAGTTGCGTGAAATGAGAAACGGGGATCTGGCTGGTAATCCACGCTAAGGGAAAGTCGTGGATCAACGAGGTAACCTTTTTTAAGTTCTAGAAATGCCGGTGGGGTGCCGTCGGCGAGCCACAGAGTGTTTTCTATGCTGCCACTGAAATTCCAGTCTTGAGCTACAGCTAGATTGTTAAGCAGAACAAAAAGAGATACTCGGGAAAGAATTTTCATTAATTAGGAAATCTAATTTGAGTAATTTGATTAATACCAACCTTAATAGAGATTTTCCATGAAAGGTTACGATCTACTTGAGCGTGGAGAGTGTAATTGCCTTGAGGGATATTCTTGAGAGAAAAAGCGCCGCTGGAATTTGTAACTGTGTAATAAGGTGAATTGACTACGATAATATTTGCTTTCATATGGTCGTGAATCTCACAGTTTAAAGCAATGAAACCGGGTTTATCAAAATGAATGATTGGAGCTGGGCTTTCATCTTTCTTGTAGCGACCTAAGTCGAAACGCTTAGATTTTGAAAGAGAGTAAATGTTATGATAGTCGGGATCGTTGTTTGGAAATGTGACGTAAGTTCCAGTTGGAACGATGATCAATGAGTTGGAGAATTGGTAGTTGATCTGGCTCAGGACGATGGGCTTGGGGGTTTTTGGAGCGGATAAGGAGGAGCTTTCTAGCCAAACTCCGGCGATGGGCGCAGGAGCTGGGTCTACTTTCCCTGAGATTTTACCAAAGTACTTTTTAGCTGGAGCTGTCGTTGCTTCAAATTTTGGAAGAGGTACGATGCCTTTGATTTGACCTTTATTATTTGCACTGAGGTTTAATGAAATCCCCAGAAAAATTAGGAAGCCGAGAGAGAATCTACAATATAAAGATGGATAAATCATTATTGGAATCTTTGTTAGATACGGTTTGATTGTTTACACTAGGCGGGAGAGATGCTAGTAAAATATGTAAGACTTTTGGTTTGAAGGTAAAGGAGTCCACTTCAAGATGAAGCATGATCTTGTGGTCCTCCTCACTAATCTTAGCTCTTTCGGGCTTTAGACGGTTGCGATTCACCTCTAGCAAAGTGGATTGCTGCCTAATTGAAAGTGCATGCTGAGTATAAATCATAGCTTTTCGCTCACATCGATTCCCAGCTGTTCGCACTTTTTTAGAAGGAAGTCCTTCTCTAGCACGAGTTGCCCCACCTTACGCTCCATCTGAGCCTCTTTGACTTCGAGTTTTTTTAACTCTTTCTTGGTGGTGTTAGAACTCTCAAAAAGCTTAACCATTCGAGATTCTAACTCCTTTTTCCACTGACTGACCTGGGACGGAGCTACATCATTGGCTTGGGCTATGTCGTTAACTGAGCGAATACCTTTAAGGGCTTCACTGGCGATACGTGCCTTAAATTCAGCACTAAGGTGTCTTTTTTTACGTTTCATTTGTCTGTTTTTCGGTGATTAAGCCACCGACGAACAGTCAGATCTTTCAATACGCTATTGGCTCCGTTTCACGGGACAACTTCTGTCACCTTATATGCTTAAGTTGACGCCAATGGGAGGTGTCCTTCTGATATTGATGTGGTGAATATTTGTTTCAGGCGTTTGATTTATTGAGTTTTTTGTCAAAATGCGATTTTTAGGTAACCTATTGCGCAGGATTGATAGTGTTCTGTAGTACGTTGCGTATCGGTAAAGGTCTTACTTTACCACTCCATGAAATTCGTTTTTATCCCATTTACTCTATACGCGCTGGCCATCACCAGTGTGGCAAGTGACATCTCTGCACTAGAGGAGGTTAGGCGGGAAGCGATTAAACATTCTAAATATTTGGAAGCTGGGGAGTCTTCCTCAAAAAATAGTGTAGATCTGAAGGCTGATATGGATGGCTTCAGAAAAACGATAGAGCCGATCATTAAAGACAGCTGTATGCCGTGTCATGGCCCTGAGAAAGATAAGGGGGATTTTCGGATTGATGAGCTGGATCCAGATTTAGTGAATGGTCACGATGCTGAATGGTGGTTAGATGTTATTGAGGTCATGACTAATAATGAGATGCCACCGCCAGAGAAGGATGTGGAGCTCACGGATGAGAATAGGGCGAAGGTGATTGATTGGCTTTCAGGGCAGGTGCAGGTCGCGTCGCAAGTGGAACGCAGTGAAGGTGGGCATTCTTCCTTTAGGCGGATGACGCGTTATGAGTACAGTTACGCACTTCAAGATCTGCTGGGACTCACTGAAGATTTTTCTAAGAATTTCCCGCCTGAGACCATTTCTGAAGATGGCTTTCGTAATAGCTCTGAGAGGATGCAAATGACTTCTCAGCAATTCTCGATGTATCGTGAAGTGGCACGCTACGCATTGAATGCAGCAGTCTATAGAGATGAAGAGGCGCAGCCGGTGTATTTCTCCATGACAATGGATGCGGGTGGAGAGCAATTTATCGATTGGGTTGAGACGCGAACACTAGACTTTAGAGAGAGGAAGCAACGTGGAGAGGTTGTGCATACTCTTCCTACTCAATTTGGAAGGGCTTTGAAACACGCCCGAGAGAATGAGCTGGATCGAGGTCAGACGCATTTCCTAAATAAAGAGACAGGTGAGGCGTGGAACCGTGTCGTTCCAGAGGGGTTTAGCTTATGGGAGCCAATGTATGAGAAACCTGTAGACCCTGAAATTCAATCCTACGCTCTGGTTCTTCCTGCGAGGCAAAGTTACGAGCTCGATGTGGGTGTCTCTATGCCTGACCGGGGAATGGTCAAGGTCAGGGTGCGAGCGAGTAAGTCCAGCAATGAAGGTGAAGGCTATCCTAGCTTGTCGCTCACTTGGAAACATGATCCTAAGAATACGCACCATCAGGGCCTCGATTTCAAAGTGTATGATAAAGCGGTGAAAGCGTCGCCGGGGAACCCAGAGTTCTACGAATGGGTAATTTCTTTAGATGGTCTCAAGAGGAATCCCTTTCTGCGCACGGGAACTCTCCACCGCATGGCGCATCCCTCAGAGCAAATTGTTCTCACAAACACCTATCAAGGTACAAAGCGGGAGGAGTCGAACCTACTGATCGACTACATCGAGATTTCGACGATTACAGAGGATGAAATGCCATCAGATTCCTACACGCAGCTTTTCCCTGAGCAGCTGATGACTGGTGATGAGGAACTGGATGCAAAAGAGCTACTGCGGTACTTCATGACAAAGGCGTGGCGACGCCCAGTGGGTGAGGATGAAGTGCAACGTATCACAAAGCTTTATCAGCTCATGCGACCAGCGTACCCAACATTTGAAGAGGCAATGCTAGAGGCCTATGCGACAGTGCTCACGTCTTCCCATTTTCTTTATCTCGCGCAATCTGAGGATGCTGTCTCAGCCAGTGAACTGGCTTCGAGGCTCTCATTTTTCTTATGGGGAAGTATCCCGGATGAGGAATTACAGGCACTTATTTCTGATGAAAAAATTAAAGACCCCAAGGTTTTAAGACAGCAGGCTGAGCGCATGCTGCAAGACCCTAGGGTGGATCGATTTATTAGTCAATTTACGCATCAGTGGTTAGGTCTTGAGATGTTAGAAGCTCTGAGATTAAACAAAAAAGAGTTCCCTCAATTTTCAACTAGCTTGAAAGAATCCATGTTGAAAGAGTCTATGGTGCTCTTCCAGCAGATGCTTAGTGAGAATGCGTCGATTATAGATTTTTTGCATGCCGACTACTCTTATATGGATCAGAGGTTAGCCGCGCATTACGGGATAGAAGTAGTTGGGAATCACTTCCGAAAGGTCGCGTTTCCTCCAGAGCTGAATCGCGGAGGCTTACTGGCGCAGGCTGGTTTGCTCGCGATGAATTCTGATGGGAAAGACTCTCACCCTTTAAGGCGCAGCATATGGTTATTAGAAAACATACTGCATGACCCACCACCGCCGCCGCCTCCAGCAGTACCTGAGATTGATCTCACCGATCCGAGGATTTTAGAGATGACGCTGAAGGAAAGAATGGAGGACCACCGGAATAAACCAGCTTGTGCGTCATGCCATATGAAGATCGATCCGTGGGGGATCGCTCTAGAGGAATTTGATGCCATTGGGTCTTGGCGTAGCGAGGTAGAAGGGAAGCCTGTTGATGCGTCCAGTATGCTGGTGGATGAGACTGAAATAGTAGGGATAAAAGGTTTAAAACGCTATCTACTAGGGAACCGACAAGACCACTTCGCGCAGGCCATGGTGGAGAAAATGGCTTGTTACGCCCTAGGTCGGCCTTTAACTTTTTCAGACCATTCTGAGATAGAACGTATTACACGAAAAACAAGGGAGGACGGTGATGGTCTAAAGACGCTCATCCTTCATCTGATAGAAAGCGACCTTTTTAGAAACACCTAAAAGCCCCTAATTATGAATTTATCTTCTTTAGATCGTCGGAAGTTCTTACGTGGAACAGGCATAGCGCTAGCCCTTCCATGGTTAGAAACATTTGCTGCATCTTTACCTAAAGCAGCTGAAACTAAGAAGCGACTTGCTTGCTTCTATATGCCAGACGGGGTGCCTATGCCTCTCAGTGCGGACCCAGCTTTCCAAGATTGGAGTTGGTTTCCGCACAAGGACGGTGATTCGCACACCTTTACCAAATGTCTCGAACCTCTCAACCCGCTGAAGCAAGATGTTACCGTGATTAGTGGTTTGTCACACCCTTCCGCGAGAATAATCCACGGCCATAAAAATGCAGATATTTTCCTCACGGGAGCGGAACTTTTCGAGGGTGAAAGATTTCTCGATAGAGTGTCTATAGATCAGCTTTTTGCTGAAAAGGTCGGGGATGAAACACGCCATTCGAGTCTCGTCCTCGGAACCGATGGAGGGATTGGGAGTCCAGGTAGGGCGCTTACAATGTCCTATAATAAAAGTGGGAGAGCGATTCCTTCTGAGAATAAGCCTAAGCGTATTTTCGACCAACTTTTTGTAGTTAATAATCAAAAGGCGGCTCGTCAGCTAGCTGCGCAACAATCGGCATTAGATTATCTTTTAGAGGATAGCAGATCCCTTAGGAGGAAGCTTTCCAAGTTTGATCAAGACACTCTAGAGCAATACCTCCAATCAGTGAGAGAGACTGAAGTGAGGATTGAGAAGGCCAAACGCTGGTTAGATATTCCGCTACCATCCGTAAATGTGGATCATCTCAAGCTTGATATCACACCTGAGGATCCGAAAAATTATCTCAGGGCAATGTTCGAGCTTATCTACCTGGCTTTCCGAACAGATTCTACACGGACAGTGACTTACCAGATTGGTCAGGAGAATGGAAAAGGGATCAGTGACCGCTTAGGTAGAGCAGTAGGGTTTAATCTCACACACATGCTTTCACACCATGTAAAGAAGCCGGGGGGCTGGGCAAACTTCGGGGCGTATAATCGATTCTTGATGGAAGAGTTCGGGCATTTTCTGAATTTGCTTCGCTCTACTCCTGAGCCAGAAGGTCAGGGGAATATGCTGGAAAATACGCTTTGTCTCTACGGTTCAGCCTCTAGCGCTTTCCATTTGTCTAGGAATTACCCGTTGATATTAGCTGGCGGGCAAGGAATGGGAATCCGTCAGGGACAATACCTTCAGTACGGTGTAAACGATTTCGATCAAATCTCTGGTCAGAGCCAAGATAGCCTGAGGAGGTCGAATCTAGAGTTAAATGAGGAACCTATGGGACGACTGCTACTCACTATGCTACAGCAATTAGGAGTGGGAACTAAGGAGTTTGCTGGGTGTCAATCCGCGTTACCTGAGATCTTGGCATAGAGTCTTCACTGCCATCCCTTTCCGTGTGGAGGTCGAAATGGTGTTAGGTAATTGAACTTTTTATTCTCTAGTTTACGGGGGCGGAAAAGGCCTTTGGAGGTGTTCTCTCGAGTCTCTTGCATGTATGCATAACTGGAGAAAAGGCTATTAGCAGGTTGTTGTAGATACGTTCTGCGATGGCAGCATCGCCGCAGGTAAAGATATCAATCGCTGCATATTCTTGTTCTGGCCAGCAATGAATGGCGATGTGACTTTCTGCGATGATAACGACTCCGCTTAAGCCTATTGGGTTGAAACTATGGATGACTGTTTTTACAACAGTAGCTCCAGCCGATATAGCGGCTTGCTCCATGCTTTCTTCTAGTCGCGATGCCGACTCGAGGAGTTCGCGATTACAGCCTGAGCATTCTAGTAGATAGTGTATACCGTGGCTACTGTGGAGAGGTGGTTCCATGGATTACTGGATAGTATGTTGGAAACGATTGAATTCGTCTTTTGACTTAGCGAGCACAATGATACGGTCACCTTTTTCAATCCTCATTTGCTTATCTGGATTCAGTATTGGGAGTGAACCTCGGTGGATACCAATAATTTGAAGGTCCTCTTGATAGTCGAGAGCAGCTTTTTGTAATTCGATCACAGTTCGGTCATGTAGATTGGTTTCACAGCTGTAAAATTGACTTCCTCTAGTATTAGTTAGAAGCTGACCAAAGGTACGATGGATACCTGGATGGCAGTATTCTTGCACCATCATTTTGTCGCTCATGCCTTCTACAACAACGAGTCCATCAACAGAGGAACGTTCAAACATTTTCTGGTTTCTGGGACTAACAACTTCCACAACGGTTCTGATAGAATGGTCGAGTTCCTCTTCTATCATTTCCACTATAGTTCCTATGGTGAAAGAGTTATGATCGCTTGAAGTGTCACTTGGATTTTTAGCGAGAATGATAGTACCATTGGCAGTTCTGATAGATGCTTTGTTAAGAATTTCTTCGCTGGTTGGATCACCATGGACGAAACGGATATCATTTTTAAGAAATTCTTCCGGGGTTTCGATGAGTTTGTCATCGATAACAATGATGCCTTTAGAGCTGCCTTCTGGAGTCGCTCTTAGCTCAGTAATGATGTGGAGTACTTTTGCGATAGAGGGGCAGTAGCATACGATAATGTGGTCTTTCATATGAATAGTAACGAGTCCTTTCCGTTTTTTAGCAGTGATGTTGATGAGGCTCTCTGCAAATGAGCCGAGGAGGTAACCGATGAGACCGATACCGAGAAGAAAGCAAGGGTAGCCGATAAAAAATCTGCCAATGAAAGTGACCGGGAAATAGTCACCATAGCCGACTGTGGTCATTGTCACCATAGCCCACCATACGGAGTCGATAAAACTGAGTCCATCTTGGTGCGGCGACTCGACAAGGTAAAAGGCTAAGCCAAACAGTAGATTTAAACAGAGAGCTCCAGCTAAGGTTCGCAGGAGCTTTCCTGGGAGGCTGTGATTCGATTGCTGGAAATAGCGCTTTAGATAGATGACCCACATAAGTGATTAGAGAGTCCAAGGACTTAACCAAATAGGTTTGTCAGATCTTGGTGGCTGTAGAGATGGGTTGTGAATAGCGTGTTGCGGGAACCAAGCATTGAGGTTCGATAAAACTTCAATATCTTCAGAGTAGAGTTCGCGTAAAAGGCTGAATGCTTGATTTGCAATGTCGTCGAGTACAGTTTCTCCTGAGATAATTGCGCCATTGTCATCGTAGCTTAGTTGCTCGCAGCTTATTGCAGAGTCACAGAGATGCCGGATTTTTTTCCATGCCTCGCCGGAAATAAGATCGGTCTGCCAAGCCGCGGTGGTGGTGTCGAGTTGTTCTTCTTGGACGTGTTGGTAGAATACGAGTTCTTCAGGTTCACCACCCAGATGTTTAATGATAGGAATACGAAGATCTTCCCAACGTTCTTCGAGAAGGAAGCGCTTCCATGCTTGTTCTGATTCAAATTCTTGAAAAAATTCGAGAGCAAATGATCCTTCCGCTAGGTCTACATGAGCAAAAATGTCAGTATAGGTGAGGTAGCATTGATAGTGCTGGATGAAGGATTCTGCTGCAGCCTTACCTTGTTTACTAAGCGTGTAATAGTGTGACTTATCGAATTCTACATAACCTTTGCTTAGAAGCCATTGGAGGATGGGTACGAAGTCTTCTGAGCCATCTCCGGCAATAGTATCGTATCGTGTGCCATGCCGTAGCATTTGATGGAGTATGTAGCTCGCAGTGTAGCGTTGGTAGTTCATTTCAATAGATCTCTTAAGCTTAGGAAAAAGATCCAGTAATAATGAGTGCGGCACCGACGCTGGTGGCCACTTCTATAAGAGCAGCTCCCCAGTTTGAGTCGTGGGAAATTTCTTTTTTCAAACAACAAGTTGGAAGTAGTATTTTGTCTACGATTACTCGAGTAATGAAGAGGAGAACAGCTGAGACGAGCGCCCAGATTAGTAAACCTAGCAAGCCGTCGTATCGAGAAATATAGAAGCTAATCAGAAGGCCGTAGCTGAAGAGTGCTCCACCGAATGCAACACCAGTTGCTGCATTGTCCTGCTCTAGCTGTGAGTGGAGTTCTTTATCGATAAACTTATGATAGAGTCTGCTGAATGCATAAATAAGTGTTTGGGAGACTGTAAACCAGATCAGGGAAATCCCGATTTCAACGGGCAGTGTGTAGATGTCTTCTCCTGAAATACTGGCGCGAATAATCAATGCTGTGGTTAAGTAAACTGCAGCTTGCACGGCTCCGACTCCCACGTTCTTATCGATGACTAGTTCGAGCTTAGTAGAAAATTTTGGCAAGACGAAGGTGTCATTGAACCATCGCGAGATGAGAAGCATGGCACAGCCAATAGCTCCCCATATGACAGTGCTAAGAAGGTCCTCAGCTAGAGTTGTAGCTGAGCTAGGAGTGTTTAGAACACCGCTGAGAATGATAGCCACAGCTAGTATAAAGCCTGTAAATGAGAGGGCTATAGCTTTGTTATCGATTTGGGTAATCTGTTCATTCAGCTTGTAACTGGACAGTGCCTGGTTGGCGAGTTTTGCAACGAGAAGGATGACGAGGGAGAGAATGAGGTAGAGTACGACTCTCCAGTCGAGTAACTCGGATAATGGCGCGAGGTTAAAAAAATTATCTAACATTGTATCACTAAGTTGGTGTTATTTTCCGCCTCCGAAAGAAGAGCCAGAGCGAGAACTGGATGAGAACCCTGAGCGAGCTGAACCGAAACCTCCACTACGGACAGTACGAGACGGGTTTCTAGTTTGAAAAGTGCGCTGGCTTGTTGTGGGGTTTTTAAGAGGTGCTTTAATACTTTTCGCAGACTTATTGAAGTTCGGTGACTTCACTGGTTTGCTAATTTGCGAATAGCTATTCTGTTTGATGTTGTTCGAGTAGGAAGCGTTTTTGTGGAAGCCTCGGTATTGATCGTGAGATCTTGGGCGATAGTTACTGTGGTAGGACGGGTAACGATTCCAGCCCCATGAAGAATAGTAGGGTGGGTGTGCATTCCAGAGGTAGGTCCAAAGTAGTATATCACCGATACCAGTACGATGGTGGTAGTAGTGATTATTACCATAGATTTGAGAATTTCCCTGCGTTTCAACATTGGCAGCGTCACCGTCTTTTTCGAATTGGATAGTGCAAAGCTCTTGTTCTTCACCGGGCGCGACTTCGGTAGTGAGTGAGAGGGCGCGCTGGGTGTCGGTGACAATTTCGGTGACTTGGATGAAGTCGACTTTATCATCCTCATTTAGGTCAAGGTTGTTGATCTTATTGTTAGGAGTGTTGAGATTTTTTTCGAACTCTTCAGCGGATTTTGATTTTGTTGCCAAATCTGTAACTGCTTTGAGATCTAGGCCATCAGATGCTGATTGAACGATGGTTGTTACGTATTCAGTTCTACTGCATTGGGTGAGTGTAGCGCAGAGGCTCAAACTGAATAATGAGCATATGATTCTATAATGGAACATGGTGTGGCCTGTTGGTGATTAATCTCTCCACGCTGTTAGGTAGTGAGGTAGGACAGCTGAGTTGGAAAGTGTGTTGATGTCTTCGAATTCTGAATAAAGTTGATTTTTACCAAAATAGGTGGCGGCGTGCACTCTCTCAGCGGTTAGATATTTGGTAGGAACTAAAATGGTGTCCACAGCTTGGAGCTTAGATTTTAGAACGGCTGATGTATATATATAGGGATGCGCAGCGATCCACCAGCCCCATTCACCAAATGAGGGTACGTGGTCGTGAATAGGCAGAGTACTCAAACCGGCTTTTTCCATGGTGCGACCAATGCAAAGAAAAGCTTCTTTAGCTTGGTATGGCGATGTGGATTGTTGGATGATTATGCCATCAGCAGCGAGTTTGTTTTTAAGTTCGCCATAAAAATGGAGGCTATAGAGTTTCGCTAGTTCTGGGCCGGAGGGATCAGGGAAGTCGAGGATGATGATGTCGAACAGGCCTGAGGCTGTACGAATATATTTTGAGGCATCGATATTACGAACTGAGAGTTTTACTTGAGAAGTTTCAGTATGTCTGATCCGCCGCTGTGCTGGCTGAGTGAGAGTCTTTCCTTCCGAAGAATGGATTCCGCTAGCAGGTGGGTTAGTGAGGCGATGATTACTGAGGCTATAGTCGTTGAGCTTACTAAGTATTGTGTGATTTTTCGCGAGGTCCGTCATTGCTGGATCTAGGTCGACGAGGACAATTTCTTCAACGTGTGGATACTTAAGAACCTCTCTTGCGGCCATGCCGTCACCACCACCGAGTATGAGTACGCGTTTGGCTGATTGGTTGATGAGAAATGCGGGGTGCACGAGCTGTTCATGGTAAATGTGTTCATCGTTAGCTGAAAACTGGATGTGACCATTGATGTAACAACGAAGGTTACCTGTGAGGCTTTCAGTCAGGACTATGTGCTGGTATTGGCTGGTATGGGTGAAAATCACCCTATCTTGATAGAGGTTTTGCTCGGCGTGGATAGACCATTGGTTTGAACGAAGAAATCCGGTGGTTACGAGAGCGAGTGAACCTATAGATGCGATAAGAGGTAGAAAGCTCGCTTTCGATTTAAAAAAGAACCAGCAGAGGAGAGCTGTAAAGATACTGATATAGGCTAGAATGTATGCTGTTTCGTGTAGTGTGAAAAATTTGGGCAATAAAAAGACCCAGAGTAGAGCACCAATAAGAGCCCCTATGTAATCCATTTTTAAAACATTGGCTAAATTGGTTCTGATACTATCCGAATAGGCTTCGTTTAGTCTAGAAATGAGAGGGATTTCAAAACCTATGAGAATACCTATGACACTGATGAGTGAATATTGAACTAGGGCGAAATGGTAGGGGAAGTATGAAAAAGCGAGGAGCATTAAGAGCGGTCCAAAACCACCAAGGATAGCAAGTAAAAGCTGTGAATAGACGAGGCTATTAAGTAAATTTTTATTACTAATCCATTTTTGAATATGCGCACCCATGCCCATGCAGAATAACATGACGGCAATGACGATAGCCCATTGTTGAACCGAGTTCCCTATTAAATCGGCAGCTATTTTTGAGAAGGTATACTCATATGCAAGTCCACAGCCACCCATGACAAAGATAACAATGCCTAGCACTAGGCTAGATTGACGTTGGCTATGTTCAGTAAATTGACTCATTTAGTTAGATGTGAGGTCATCATAAATACTGCTCTAACAAAATTATAAAAGTGAGGCTAATTTGTATGAGGTGAGTTTTGATCAAAGCTGAGTGTGGAATAGTGTTATGACACAGAACTACTAGAACTAGTAGCTTACTAAAGTTGTGTGAAATATTACGGTTGAAGCATCGGTATAAAAATCACTTACTGTTGTTAACACATTATATTCACCACATATGATACACCACTTTTTTAGATTTAGCCCTATTTTACTAGCTGTTTCGTCACTACAAATGGCATCGGCTGAGACGTCGAAGTACCCCCACGTGGCTGTGGAAGATTTCCAACTCCCAGATGACCTTGAGGTTACAGTGTGGGCCAAGTCTCCGCTGTTTTTCAACCCAACCAATATGGATGTGGATTATCAAGGTCGCATCTGGGTGAATGAGGGTCGCGCTTACCGAGCATTTCGTAACAAGTTTGCAGCTCCCTATGTGAAGAAAGGCGACCGGATCATGGTTCTTTCAGATACCAACCAAGATGGTAAAGCGGACAAGAGTCACGTTTTTGTACAGGATCCGCAGCTTATTGCTCCACTTGGAATTGCTGTTATCGACAATAAGGTAGTAGTCTCACAGCCTCCTTCGATTATCGTGTACCATGATATAAATCGCGATGCAGTTTTTGATCCTAAAGTAGATAAAAAAGAAGAATTACTCACTGGCTTTGGAGGGCGCGATCACGATCACTCACTTCACGCAGTGACTACTGGCCCTAGTGGACAATGGTATTTTAACTCAGGAAATGCTGGTACGCATGTAGTTAAGGACAAAGACGGCTTCACGATCAGTGTGGGCAGTTCCTATAAAGGGGGAGCTCCTTCAGTCACTAAGAAGGGGCCTAACCAAGGTGGAAAGCCAGGCTTAGTTAGTGATGATGGTCATGTGTATGTCGGTGCAGTAGCACTTAGAATGAATCCAGATGGTACAGGCTTGAGAGTGATCGGTCATAACATGCGTAATAGTTATGAAGAGACGGTGACATCGTTTGGTGATGTATTTCAAAATGACAACGATGATCCACCGGCGTGCCGAGTCACATGGTTGATGGAGTATGGTAACTTAGGTTTTTCATCTGATGACGGAACACGCACATGGTTGAGTGAGCGTCGCCCAGGGCAACGTATGTCGTCTGCACACTGGAGACAGGATGATCCAGGGAAAATCCCTGCGGGTGACATCTATGGTAATGGTTCACCAACGGGGATCTGTTTTTATGAAAATGGAGCTCTTGGCAAAAAGTGGGAAGGACTACTACTCTCTGGTGAGGCCGCTCGTAATGTTATCTTCGGCTATTTTCCGAAGGTTCAAGGAGCTGGCTATGCACTCGATCGCTTCAACTTCCTAGGCATTAAGGAATCATCATTGTCCGGTAATAAGGAAGTGAGCCCGAATAATTTCAGACCATCTGATGTCACTGTCGGTGCTGATGGCTGTATTTATGTCGCTGACTGGTTTGATCCAGGTGTTGGTGGTCATAAAATGGCTGACCAAGATCTAGCGGGAACTATTTATCGAATTGCACCGAAGGGTCAGAACCCTGAGACTCCAAAGATTGATCTGGATACACTTGAAGGCCAGTTGAAAGCTCTGAAGAGTCCAGCACTTAATGTACGAAACCTTGGTTTCACGCGTCTCAAGGAAAGAGGAGATGCTGCTGTCCCAGCAGTGAAATCCATGCTTAGCGAAGAGTCTGATTTTTTCAAAGCTCGCGGCATTTGGCTGCTCGCTCAGATGGGAGATAATGGTATTTCTGAGGTGAAGAATTTCCTTAAGAACACCAAGGACTCACAACTCAAGATTACTTGTTTCAGAGCACTTCGATTCATTGATTATAATGTGCTAGAGTTTGCTAAATATTTCGCAAATGATGAATCATCAGCAGTCAGAAGAGAAGTAGCACTTTCATTGAGAGATCGTAGCTGGCAGGAAGCTGGAAGTGTGCTTTATGAGCTTGCTGTGCAGTATGACGGTAAAGACCGTTGGTATCTCGAGTCGATAGGAACCGCTGCTACAGGTAAGGAAGTTGAACTCTACCAAGAGCTAGTAAAACGTTTCGATACTTCTGACCCTGTCAATTGGTCAGTTCCTATGGCGCGTCTAGCATGGAGATTACACGTTGATGCTGCGGCAGAGGCCTTCCAAGCTCGTGCGATGGATGAAGCTTTGTCCTTAGCTATGCGTAAAGAAATGCTTACAGCTCTCGGTTACATCGAGACTGAACAAGCGGCTTTAGCTATGGTTGCTCTTGCTGAGGGTGGACCAAAGGATACTCAGGAGCTTTCTAGATGGTGGCTGCATAGCCTCAGCACTGGGAAGTGGAGTCAGTATACAGGTCAGATGAAAGGTCTTAATAAGAAGCTCAACGCGCTTTCAGATAAAGAGAACTATATTGTGCCTATTGATGGGCCAGCTATCACTCAGCCAAGTGTCGAGGAAGTTCTCAAGCTCACAGGTGATGTGGCAAAAGGTAAGACGACGATTACTCGTTGTTGGATGTGTCACCAGATTGATGGTCAGGGTATCGAGTTCGGTCCAACACTGACTGAATGGGGTATAGGAAGATCAGTTGAAGCAATCGCGGATGCGATCATCAATCCTAGTGAAGGTGTGGCTCACGGTTTCGATGGAACTATTGTTAAGATGAAGTCAGGCAACACGATCCAAGGGATAAGTCTTTCTGGTGGTGGCAAGGCTAAGAAACTTGTTGTTCGCGTGATGGGCGGCAAAGAAGTGGAAATTAACGATAAGGGTATCGCTGGGCGTGAAGAGATGGAGAGATCCCTCATGCTCTCAGCTGGTCAGCTAGGGCTCAGTTCACAAGATGTTGCAGACGTTGCCGCTTACTTACGTGAACTTGGTAAGCAAAAGGCGAATGCAGGAAACCAGTAAACTAGCACATTAAAACATTTTCACCCTAGCTCTGCAGATTGCGGAGTTAGGGTATTTTTTTTGCTAGGGAGCTTGATCCTATTAGTAGCGTGGAATGCTTGGATCTATTTCGAGCGACCAGTGCTCGATGCCGCCGCGCATGGAGTAGGTGTGGGTGTAGCCTTGTTCACGAAGGTAGAACACTGCATTGAGCGAGCGCACCCCGTGGTGGCAATAGATGATAGCTGGGGTGTCCTTGTTGGCGAACTCAGCCTCAGCGGTCCCCGTGAAGTTTGAGAGTGGGACTAAATGTGAGCCTTCAATTCTGCAAAATGCATACTCGTTGAGCTCACGGCAATCGATGAGTAATGGGGGCGTGTCGCTAGTGAGTAATTCCCTGCATTGAGCTACATTGAGTTCATTAGTGAAGGCGGGGTCGGGTAGCATTATTCTACAATGACAGGTGTGCCATTTTTTGAGTTATCGAAATAGATTCTAGCCATTTCCTCAGGAAGTCGAACACAGCCATGAGATGCAGGGTATCCTGGGAGGAAACCCGCATGCATGCCGATGGCATTATTAAAGCGCAAGAAATAGGGCATAGGCGCGTGGATGAATTCTTCTCCTGCACCAGCTTTGTGCTTACGAGTATCGGCATCACTGATGACAGTATGACCCGAAGCTTTGTTTTTGATCACACCATAAAGGCTTGATGTATGATCGATTGATTTCTGAGTAACTTTAAAGCTGCCGGTAGGTGTCCCATATCCATCAGAGCCCGTTGATATAGGTGCCACGCCTACGAGAGTGTCACCTTTATAAAAATAGGCGCGTTGGTCGTTTAGGTTAATACGGATTTTTGATGATCCTGTTACCCCTTCGTCATCCCAATAACCACGGGGTGCCGCTTGTCCATTGTGTGTAAGAGGTGTTTGTCCAGGGCGAGTTTGCTCAAAACCACTGAGGTAACTATTTCCTCCGTAGATGGATGAGCTTCCATAGTATGAATCATATGGATTACTGCAGCTATTTAAAAATAGGGCACTTAGCGATACGCTAAAGATTGAAAGGAGAGGTTTCATAAAGTGAACTTGTTAGGACTATGAGAGAGCTGGAGCTTTGGGTCAAGAAGCCTCTTAATATAACCTTATGAGCAATGAGATCGTTTTTTCTTCCGATCTTTATTCATCGAACAGAATGAATCTTTTATTCTTGGGGCGTGACAGCCGCGCTATTCTTACCTATTTGTTGTGCAGATTTATCATGCAACGTATCGCCAAAAAAATCACACGATTATTACCCCTCCTTGTGGCTTCTATCAGCTTAGTAAGCTGTGCTTCGAAAGAGGACACCACCACGGAAGAAGTCGCTGCTACCGGGATGAGTGTGAATAGTGGCTATGGAAACTCTAGTGTTCGTGGGCCAGTTCCACAAAACCCTAATGTGCGACTACCTTCTGATATCTCAGGGAGTAGTTCAGTTAGTATATCGAGTGGGGACAGATCCCAGAAGAATATAGCCCTTACATTCGATGATGGTCCGCACCCCGTCAACACTCCACGCTTATTAGACATTTTACGTCGCCGCAATGTGAAGGCTACTTTTTACGTGATTGGAAATTTAGTGGAGCGTTATCCTCACATTGCACAGCGCATTGTAGCAGAAGGGCATGAAATTGGAAATCACACATGGAACCATCCTAATCTGCAAAAATTAGGAGAAAGCCAAGTACGTAGCGAGCTAGATAAGACTCGCGATGTTATTGTTAAAGCGTGTGGTGTACAACCACGTACGATGCGCCCGCCTTATGGGTCACTATCTACTTCTCAACGCAATTGGATCTATCGTGACTATGGCTACCCAACGGTGATGTGGGACGTGGATCCGCTCGATTGGAAAAAGCCTGGTTCTGGAGTTGTCGCGAGTCGCTTAATCAATGGGACGCGCAATGGCTCAATCTTGTTAGTTCATGATCTTCATGCTGGTTCAGTATCTGCAATGCCACAGACTATTGATACCCTCCTTCGTCAAGGCTACCAGTTTGTGACGGTTTCACAGTTGATAGCCGCCAAGGAAACTGTGGCAGTGAGATAAGCTAACAATGCTAGGGGAGGAATATCTCAAGACCCGGAATGGGTTGATAGAAATTATCCGTTATACGAGGGCGCTAGCTAAGCGCTCGAAAACGGAACTTGTGGAAGGCGAGGGAGAGCTTGAGATAGCACTTCAGCGTCCTTTTCGCTTTGTTGTTTTTGGTGATAGCTGTGGAAAGACTAGCTTTATAGAGCGTTTGGTTGAGCTGGAGCTTTCTGAAATCAAAGACCAAGAGAAGAATATATGTATTCTACGTGATGCAGGCTACCGGGTTTTTGAGAAGCTTGAAGATGTTTGTGAGAAGCGCTACATGCCGAGACTGAAGGGCTATGAAATTATCGAAGTCCGAGACATCCAGTCCGAAGAGGAGAGCGCTGCAGTAGATTTTTTATTAGAAGAAGCAGATTTTGTCTTTTGGCTCTTACCTGCAGATAACCCATGGTTAGCGAAAACTTGGGATATAATTGAGAGGACTCATGCCACATGTAGGCATAAGTGTGCGATAGTTCTCCATCAATCCGACCTTCGATCAGTCGCAGATATTCCAATGCTGTTAGGTCATGTCAATGATCTGGTGAAACAGCGCGTGAATAATCAAATCCCAATGCTTGCAGCATCGTCTAAAACGGGACTGGGATTAGACGAAATTCGAGCGCGCGTGAGCTACACATTGGATCGTTGTATTGATAGACGCAGGGGGTTACGAGGAGTCTACCAGCGAGTCTTCGAGTTGCTTACGCGAACTGAAGGGAATATCGATGATCGCTCGCGCAATCTCTCTGGAGATCAGGAGTATCTTCAATCGATTGAAGCTCAGATTGACCGCATGCGAGCTACTGAAGTACAGGAGGTCCTATCTAATATGGGGCAAATGGGAAAGCTACTCCAAGGTCAGCTCAAACGTATCATGCGCTTTACGGCGCTCCGCACAAATATGATTTCTAGTCAGATAGCCCTATTTGGAAAGGGAGATATGGCGATGAAAGTCGAGCGATACATGGTAGACCGAGTGTGTAAAGAAGCTGAGGTTTTTGCTGCGAATGAAGCAGAGAAAATGCGGATTCAGTGCCGTGAGAAATGGTATGAAATGAAGCCTCATCTCGAGGACCGGCTCGGGGTCAAGGTGGAGGGTTTCGATGAAGTTAGCTTTGACGTGCAAGAAGAAATTTTTTGCGAAGGTATGCGTAAAGCGATGCAGCAATCTTTACTTCAGCTTAAACTCAGAAGGTTTCTCGACGTGTTAGTAATGAAGCGACATAGGGTGATGAAAAAGCTTCTGACCTACTGTCTATTGTTTCTCTTTTTAGCGGGGTTGACCGGTTATGCTGGACCTGAAACTATGGGGGTTATCCCTATCGTTTTAGCGATAATCGGTGGGATTATCCTAGTCTCATCAGTTTTCTATGGTCATAAGACAGCGAAGTTGATGAATCGCTTGTTCCTTGAATCTCTTGAGGATGCAGCCCCCGCACTGCGCAAGACCATGCGCGATGGCTACGTCGATCGAGTCCGCGCATACTACCAGGGGTACGGCCCGATGTTTGAGACAATGCGTAGACATATCTCAGATGCTCGTGGTGAGCTACTCCCGCAACAAAAAGTCGCAGGTCAGCTCTTCTTGAGGCTCAAATCTCTGGAACAGGAAATTTAAAAATGGAGCTTAAGCTTCTGGTAGCTCAGGTAGTGCGGTGAGAAGTTCCTTGTAGCGTTCTACATCAAAGTCGCGTTTGTCGATGAACATACGGTTTGATTCATCGGCGAGACAAAGTGCGATCATTTTCAGCGCTTCTTCTTCGTCGATATCGTCGAATTCGATAATACGGTCATAAGCCAGTTTTACGTAAGGTGTGTCCTTTGAATTGAGTTGTTCTTGGATGGCGGGGACAAGTGAAGTGATGAGGTCAGTTTCTTCCATAATGATAGTGTGGTTTGAGTGTTAGACGATTTTGTTAGCTGGTGAGCCATCTAGAAAAGTTTTGATGTTATTGGTGACACCGTCGAGCAAGCGTATGCGTGACTCGAAGCTGCTCCAGGCTGTATGTGGAGTGATCGTGAGTTGTGGGTACTGGCAAGTGATGAGGGGATTGTCCGCAGCTGGCGGCTCGCTCGATAAAACATCAAGACCCGCTCCAGCTATTGTTCCATCAGTGAGCGCTTGTGCGAGAGCTGCTTCATCGATCAATGGGCCGCGGCCGGTATTTATGAGGTAAGCGCTGGATTTCATTTTAGCTAAACTTTCGGTATTGATACATTTTGCAGTCTCAGCGGTGAGCGGGCAGTGGAGGGAAATGAAATCGCTGTTCGGAAAGAAGGCACCGGCGCTGAGGCGCGGAAGCTCGGGCATTCTTTGATTCGAGGAACCTTCGCGTTCGAGGACCAAGACGCGCATGCCAAATGCGATGGCGAGTTTCGCGACTGCTTCGCCGATGGTGCCCATACCAATGATACCTAGCGTTTTGCCTTCGAGATCAAAGATAGGGTGGGCGAGGCTGGTGAAAATTGGGAAGTTTGGCCAGTCGCGGCTCTTCGCGTTGAACTGAGGGATCTGCGTGGCGAAATTTAAGATGAAGGTGAAGACGTGCTGGGCGACTGAGCGGGTGCTGTAGCCTGCTACATTGCTGACGGTGACGCCAGCTGTCTTTGCTGCATCGAGATCGATCTGATTGACGCCGGTGGCACAGGAAACGATGAGCTTGAGCTGTGGAGCGGCGGCAATGTTGGCGGCTGTCATCAGCGCTTTATTGGTGATGACAATGTCAGCGTCCACGATGCGCTCGGGTATTTCGCATTCGCTGGAGGCTGGGTAGCAAGTGAGTGTGCCGAATTCTTCAAGCACGCTGAGGTCAAGTTCCCCACTGTGGAGGGTGGAGGCATCTAGAAAGACAATCTTCATTGGCGGCAGTCTTGCTTACTTTTACTTGTCGGTGCAAGTGCTGATACCGATAAACTGGTACTTGTGTGGGGGTGAAAGCTGGGCTATGGGACTGGCATGAAGGCATTTCAGAAAGTGGCACTCGCGGCTTTAATCTTTACGCTGCTCCTTATGTTTGTAGGGGCTGTGGTTCGCGCTACTGGCGCAGGTATGGGGTGTCCAGACTGGCCGAAGTGCTGGGGCCAATACATTCCTCCGACTGCGGTAGAGCAGATCGATGCCGATACTTTACCGATCGAGCGCTACAAAGATAAAGCAGCGCGCCATGGGCGAAACCCAGATGAGGTGACGCGTGAGAATGTATTGGCGGAATTTAACCCAGTGCACACGTGGACGGAGTTTGTGAATCGCCTATGCTCCTTGCCGATTGGAGTTTTTACGATGCTAACACTAGGCATGTCATTTCGCTATTTGAAGAAGAAGCCAATCATTCCTGCATTGGCCGCTACTGCGACATTTTTAGTGGGGTTAAATGCATGGATGGGCGCGCGGATTGTTTATTCTGGCTTGCAGCCTGGCACCATCACCACGCACATGGCTTTGGCGATGATGTTGCTCGGCGTACAGGTGAGCATCGTTTGGTATGGGCGTGATGAGCCATGGAGAATCAAAACAAGTCACCTAGGGCGCAACTTAAAATGGTATGGTCTCATAGCATTTATCTTCATCATTGCTGAGGGTATGATGGGCTCACAGGTGCGTGAAATGACGGATGCGCTAAAGAAATCCCACGGCGATGCGCCACGCATAGAATGGAGTGCTGAGTTGGAGCAGACTTGGATGTACCTAGTGCATCGTAGCTTTTCGTGGGCAGTGCTTTTGACGACTTTGATGTTCTACTGGGTTGCTAGAAGCTGCCGGATTGGCGGAGCTGGCTGGCATGAAAAAGTGGTGCTCGGATTAGTAATCGCCCAGATGATATTAGGCCTGGTACTTTCACAAGTAGGAATTTTACGGGTGGTTCAGGTGCTACACATTGGCTTTTCTGCGGTGCTAGTGGCGGTCTTTTTCCACTGGTTATTAGCAGCCTTTGCTAGAGTTCCATCTCAGCGGGTATGAATGAGACTGAGAGGCACTGGAAGCGTACATTTTCCCTAGACCTGCTCCGAGCGATCCCGATGGGGATCTCTGAGACGGTGGCGTCTACCTTTGCCATGTTCGTGGCTGTAGCGCTGTTGGATGTTGGCAGCTTATCGAAATCGGCAATCATTGGCGGGCCCGCGTTGGGGATGCTCTTGAGTATGTTTTCGGTAGCGCTTGTGCGTCGTATAGGATTATCGGCTAACGTAGCGGCTGCAATCGGATGGACGGGTGCAGCACTAGGATACGGCTGCATCGCGCTTAGCCCACAGCATGACCAACTTTTTGTGGTGTGTATTGTATTTGCAACCTTGTCCCACACGGTGGTGTTACCACTGCAGGCGCAAATCTATCGGCAGCATTATTCGGATCGTGTTCGAGGACGTTTATTTTCAACTGTAGGTATGATACGGTCTGCAGCTGCGGCTGGCTTTGGTTTTTTCGCGGGAGCGTGGCTACTGCGACAAGGGGCGGATTACGCACCTTTATTCTGGGTGTTTTGTGCTGCGAACCTGCTTCAGGCCGCATTTACACTGGGGATGGACAGGGTGTATTTACGGAAGTCTCAGAAGCTTTCGCTACTCTCAGCATTTGCTCACCTGAAGGAGGATAAGGTTTTCAGAAAGTTGATAAGCTCATGGATGGTGCTGGGTTTCGGTAACTTGCTCTGCATGGCTTTGTTCGTAGAGTACATCACTAATCCAGAATATGGTTTTGGCTATGGGGCTGAAAATGTGAGTTTGATTACAACAACGGTACCGATGTCTATTTTCATTGTGTCGATTGTTATCTGGGGAGCCATTTATGATAAAATGGAGTTCTACAGACTTCGCGTGCTAGTGAACGTGTTCTTCTTCGCTGGCTTGCTCGTGTATTTTCTCGTTCCTAGCTTTTTAGGGTTGTGCATTGGCATGGCGCTACATGGCGTAGGTAAGAGTGGAGGGACTGTGTTATGGTCATTGTGGACCACCCGATTTGCACCCGCGGATAGAGTCTCCGAGTATATGTCCGTCCATACCTTTTTTACCGGTGTGAGGGGAATGATTGCTGCATTCCTCGCGTTTTCTATGGCTAGGTCTTTGGGGCCAGGAACTGTGGCTATTATTGGAGCTAGCTGTATTTTGATCGCTTCACTGATGCTGTTACCTGAGTTGAAAGCGAATTGGAAAAAAGCATGATGATTGCTTGAATGCACTCATTGATATAAGAAGACGCAATGCGATTTCTTATACTCTCTGTACCCTTATGTTTAATGAGTGTGAGCTGTGTGACTACCTTTCCGGGTGAGCCACATTCGGCGGTATCTGAATATAACTTTACTGATTCTGAGGAACACAAGCATGGTGAGTACCTTCACAGCCATACTGTAAACGCAGTAGACCGAGCGCATTTCCACCCGAATAAAAACTGGGAGGAAATACGGACTGTGGCCGAAGAAAAGAAGCGTCGGCTAGACCGGCATTATGCCCAACGTAGGATGAGCATGGTGTTGCGCCCTCGTCAGCACAGGCGCTAAGCTCTGTCTTCGAGAGTTTCGTCGTCAGCCTCGTCTGTCGGTTCGATAGGGATTTCTTCATCAAATGTCTGACCAGCTTCCAAGGCAGCAAGGCGCTGGCGCTCCTCATCATGGGAGACAATCTGTAGAGTGGCATTGATGCTGTCGCGGATGGCTGCAGCTTTGAGTACATTTCGGATGGCGCTGGCTGTGAATCCATTACGACCGATGAGTATGGCTACATCCGCTTTGTTGAGAACCAAGCGGAATCGAATGTGTTCATCGCTGACTTCAGCTACTTTTAGCTGCGCATCTTCAGGGTGACTGATGAATTGCAACGCGATAAACTGAAGGAAATTGCGAATCTGCTCCGTGGTTTCTTGCATGGTTTTTACCTTCTAACTAATCCTAGTGATTCTCAAGCGAAAATGTTATTCTAAGTCTTAAATTAGCTAGTTCTGGCACTGAATTCTTCTTGTAACTTGGGTAGTCAAGTTCAAGACTGCGCGCATGCGCTACGCAGAGAAACTTGCACAACGAATCAACGCTACTGGCTCACGCCTGTGTGTTGGGCTCGACCCACGTCCGGACGACTCCGGTGGTATCGAAGCTATTCCTGATTTGCTTAAAAAAGTTATCGATGAGACTTGGGAGCATGCCGCTGCATTTAAGCCAAATATGGCATATTTTGAGGCGATGGGTTTACGTGGTCTCGAGATTCTTGAGGAAATGTTAGGAAACATGCCGAAGGAGGTTCCGATCATTCTAGATGCTAAGCGCTCAGACATTGGAGAGACTCAGAAGTACTACGCGCGTTCTTATTTTGAGAACTGGAATGTCGACGCTGTGACGCTGAATCCATTTCTCGGTTACGACACGATGGAGCCATTTCTTGATTGGGAGGGCAAAGCTATCTATATTCTGGCGGTAACTTCGAACCCAGGTAGTGCAGACTTCCAACGCCAAATGGTGGGGGATCGCTATGTTTTCGAACTGGTACAGGATATCTGCAAACGCGCTAAAGCGGAGCAACGTAAGACGGATGTCGGCATGGTCGTTGGTTTAACCAATGCGAGTGAAGACGTGTTGAGTCGGATTGAAGATTTTCCATTATTGATTCCTGGGCTTGGAGCTCAGGGTGGTGACCTAGAAAATATGGCGGGTAAGGGGCGCACAGCTCCGGACACGATCAATGTTTCTCGCGGCATCATGTATAAGGAGATGGAGAAGAGCTACGGACAGAAAGCCAAGGAGTGGGCTGAGAAGATTGCGGCAGCGTATCCACCAGCCTAACAATCGATGCTGACAACTCTCCGGCTTATTGATTTCCGCTGCTTTGAGAACCTCAGTCTTGAGTTTTCTGAATGTGGGGGGATTTTTGTTGGTGACAATGCTCAGGGTAAAACCTCTATTTTAGAGGCCATTTGTGCACTCGTGCGCTTACAATCTCCGAGAGCCAAGACGATGCGGCCACTGGTGCGCTTCGAGTCTAGCTCATTGGGCATTGCCGGGGAGTGCTGGGAGCGTGATCTGACTCTTCGCTATGGCCGTGGAAATGCTCAACTCCAGATCGATGGTGAAACTATTGAGACGCAAAACCTGTATCTGCAGCAGAGTGGACTCATCGTGTGGATGGGAAATGAGGATGTGGATCTGATTCGCGGCAGTGGTGGTGGACGTAGGCATTATTTAGATTTTATATGCTCGCAGCTAGATGCTGGGTACCGACGGGCATTATCCCGCTACCGTCGAGCTCTCAAGGCTCGTAACATGCTGCTGAAAGATCGCGTGACTAGTGACGCGGAGCTGAATGCCTATGCTGAGGTGCTCATAGAAAATGGTGATTACCTAACCAAGGTTCGTGGAGAGATTCTTCTCCTGCTAGAGCCGCTTGCCAGCAGTGCTCAGCAACAGATTAGCGGGAAAGGTGAACAACTTCAGTTGGAGTATCAATCTGGTGGTACAGGGAACATGCGTGAAGCCTTAGCTGCCACTGCAGAAGCTGAACGCCGACAGCGTCAAACTCTGGCTGGTCCGCATCGCGATGATATTCGTATTACGATCAATAGCATGGCTGCAGCTGATTTTGCGAGTGAAGGGCAGCAACGAACGATAGCTTTGGCGCTGAAGCTCGCACAAGGATCAGCCATCCAGTCAGTTGCTGGGAGAGTTCCCGTGTATTTACTCGATGATATATTTGGGGAATTAGACCCTGACCGGAGGAATGCTCTGATGGAGTATTTACCAAAACATGCGCAAAAATTTATCACGACAACGAATGTGGATTGGCTGCATGGTGAGTGGACAGATTGGGATAGATATGAGGTAAACGATGGAGCTGTGAAAAGATTGCTCGCTGAATCGTAATTTGTTGGCCAAGATTAATTGCACTTTTTTTCAAATCTTAATGAATATTTCTCGTCAGATAGCGTCCAATTTTTTGATGGGGAAGGTGACTAGTGAAGCTATAGGAAATGGCGGAGCTGGTGACGGTCCTAGTGATCAGGAATTAGTGAAAAGGGCGCAAGCTGGAGACTACGCAGCCTTTGACTCTCTGGTCACCCGTCACAGAGGAAAGGTATATGCGATGATAATGAATATGGTACATAACGATGCGGATGCATGGGACTTTGCACAGGATGCTTTTGTGAAGGCATGGAAGGCATTGCCAAAATTTGAAAATCGGGCGTCATTTTCTACGTGGATGTTTCGAATCACACATAATGTTGTGTACGATGCCATGCGCCGCAAGAAGATGCATTCCGAAGGCGAGCTCGATGATACCATTTTAAATGCAGATCGTATCGATAGTTCAGCGCGTACTGCTCCTAAAAATCCGGAGAGACCGGATGAGCATATGGACCGGCATGAACGTCGCGAGGAGATCGAGCGTGCGCTCCAGCAGCTCACTCCAGAACACCGAGAGGTTATTTTACTAAGAGAGGTACAGGGGATGGATTATGCTGAGATTGCAGAAGTCATGCAGTCAACTAAAGGGACGGTGATGAGCCGCCTTTTCTATGCCCGCAAGAAATTACAAACATTGTTAAAACCATGAACAAACCTGAAAATGCAACAATCCAATCTTGGCTCAATGGCGAGCTCGAAGGTGGCGCTCTCCGCGAAATGGAAGCTTGGGCTGAAGAGCACGCTGAGGAGCTAGAAATGGAAATGGGTTGGCAACCTTTGGGCCAGGAAATTACAGAGATAGTGCCAGCGAACGAGCAACCGCCACATGCTGATTTTTTCAATGAACGTGTGAAGTTACACGCTCTGGCTGCAGATGAGGAGGTTACTCCAGCAAAGCCTGCGAGTTTCTGGCAGAAACTTAACTGGCTGCTCGCGCCTACTGCTATCGCAGGTGTGGCTTTGGGTTTCTACCTCGGTAGCAGTGTTGATTCTACTGACACAGCTGTCGCGTATACTCTACAGGCTGAAGAGGTTTACACTCCTGTGAAGGGGGTGAGCTCAGAAGTAGTGGAATCTGAGTCTGCGACAATTATTGTTTTAGAGGGACTCGATGAAATTCCTGAGTCAATCGACATTGTCATGGGTGAGTCCAGTTTTGGTGTGTCACCTATGTTACTTGTGACCGCCGACCGCAGTGAACTCATCTACTAAACTCATGATGAAATTATTTCTCATTCTTTTTAGCATCTGCAGTTTGATCCAAGTCTCTTGGGCAAATGATCTCGGTAAGGAATCGATCGGGATAATGGAGGTTGATGTCTATTATGCGACAAATAGTGATCCCAAGAAAGCTGGGATCAATACGCAAGTAGTAAACCCGCAAGTGGTCGGAAAGCTGTCGAAGCTACGTGATAAAGCATACAACCATTATGTGAAGCTAGGTTCTGATAGGCAGCCGGTGTTCCGTAGTTATGAGAATTGGTTAGCGCCACTGAAACCTTCAGAAGAGCTTTTGATCAGTTTCGAACCACGGGAAGCGGCGAGTGGAGGAAAGTTGAAGCTCGATTTGGAGCTTTGGCAGAGTAAGAAAAAAATTATGAAGGCTGGTCCGACCTTGCAGAAAGGAAAACCACTTTACATATTTGGGCCGAAGTGGCGTGACGGCAGGCTCATTTTGTCTATTCAATTAGTGGAACTCCTTCAGTAATACATATGAAATTAATTAACTCCATTTTGGCTTTTTCAGTACTGGGTTTAAATACTCTCTATGCGGATCTTGTGTTCGATCAGACAGTCAAAAAGATCGACGCGGCAGCCGACGCGAAAGAAGTAAAGGTTGAATTCCCATTTCAAAACACAGGGGCGAGCCCCGTCGTAGTAGAACGCTTCGATGCACCCTGTAGCTGTATGTTTGCGAAACTTGAAGGTGGGGAGAAGCAGAAGGATGGATCTGTCTCGATAGCACCAGGAGAAAAGGGTGTCTTTAAGGGGCGCTTTGAATTGGGCAATTTCAAAGGCACCGTCGATAAGAAAATAGTGGTCTGGATGAAAGGCGATGCTGAAGACGATCCGTCGGTTTCACTGAATACTCAGGTTTCTATTCCCTATCTTATCGCAGCGTTTCCACAGTCATTGATGTGGCAAGTGGGTGAGGAGGCTGTTGAAAAGGTAATCGAGGTGAAAGTAGATCACAGTGAGCCGATTAAGGTGATTAAACACACGAGCTCGAGCCCGAACTTTAGTTATGAATTCATTACTAAAGAAGAAGGGGAATTCTACGAGCTTCGGGTGAAACCAAAGTCTACCGAGAAGGTAACTTTTGCTGCAATTCGACTCACCACTGATAGCCCTAATCCACGCTATAAAATGGTGCAGACTTTCATGACGGTGAAGCCTGAGAAAAAATGATCCGCTGGATTTATCAAACTTTAGCAATAGTTCTGCTAGCTGGCTTAGCAACAGCGGTGATCTATCTCGTAGTCGGAGCTCCTGACCGAACGGTCGCTTGCGTACAGGCGGATTTAAAACCAGATCAAGTGTGTCTAGAGACAGTTATGACGGAATGGTCTGGAGATGTACTCTGGGTAGATGCTCGGTCTGAAAGAGAATATCACAAAGCACATTTGCCTGAAGCGATCTTAATTCCTGAGACAGATGCCGAAAATCAAATTGCTGTCCCTGAGCATATGGAACGCATCGGGATGGCAGGAGTGAATGGGCGTAAACTTGTAGTTTACTGTGGGACGGATGCGTGTGGTAGCAGCGAACTCGTTGCTGAAAAAATCCGTGCTACAGGCTTCCACTCTGAAGTGTTTGTCCTCTTTGGTGGGTGGAAGGCTGTGAAAGCTTCAGGTATGGAAGTAGTTATTCCGTAATCTGATAGATTTTCCCAGTGTGAGAGATGATGTAGAGCTCTCCCTGAGGGTCTTCACCAAAGGAACACATTTGCCCGATTTCTTTACCATCTTGGCTAAAGTCATCTTTGTGGTGTTGTAGATTACTTAGATCACTGATGCTAAGTTCTCCGCTCCAAATATGAGGCTTGATATAGTCTGCAAATAGATAGCGACCTTTGAGTGAGTCCACAGAGCCATTGTACACATAGCCGCCAGTTACGCTGAAACCACCGATGTTCGATGTATCATGCTTATATTCATAGACCGGCATGATCATGGGTCCTTTGTTAGGCTTAGCTTCGGCCTTATTTTTAGTTCTATGAGTACCCTCATATTGTGGCCACCCGAAATTGGCTCCAGAGAGTTGTTTACGCTCTACATTATTTATTTCTTCCCAAGCATTCTGTCCGACATCAGCGATGATAAGTCGGTCATGGTTCCAAGAGCACCGCCATGGGTTTCTTAGTCCATACGAAAGGATTTCTGGTTTGATCGATTTATTTTTCCCGAAAGGAGTGAGGAAATATTTAACGTTGTTTTTGGCAAAGGGGTTGTCTCCTGGAATGGTGTAACCACGAGCGGTGCTCACATCGATACACAGAAGCTTACCTAAAAATGTACTGAGATCTTGAGCTCTATGTTTGGGGTCATTCGCTTTCCCTCCGTCGCCAAGAGCAATGTAGAGAAGGTCATCGGGTCCAAATCCTAGCCAACCACCATTATGGTTTTTGAAGTCCTGTTCTTGTTTTAGGAGAACCTCTTCTTCTAGGTTTACTTTAGTTGCAGAGGCCATGGTGAAGCGTGAGACTCTGGTATCACCATCGTTGTTTGTATAATAGAGGTATAAACGCCTATCGGATTTAAAATCTGGAGAGAAGGCCATACCTAACAATCCCTGTTCATTCATTTTGATAGAAATCTTATCAGAGATATCGAGTGCAGGCTCTTTTAGTAGAACTTTTTTCTTTCTATCGAAAACTCTAACACGACCTTCCTTTTCTAAAATATAAAGAAAGTCCTTTGAGCCATCTGGAGCTGTGAGAAAGGTGGGGTTCTTTAGTTTCTCAACTAGAAGCTCAGCTTTTGGGGCCGCGTTGGTTAAGCTGGCCGCTATTGTTAGAGCTGATAAAATCGTCAAAGGAGTTTTCATGAAGAGCATTATCTTCATACGAGTCACGGCTTGTGAAGATTATTCCTCTAAATAGCTTTCAAGTGATGTTCTTAACTCTGTGCGGGCTCTGAATAGGTGGCTCTTCACGGCGGAGACTGAACAGTCTATGACATCTGCTATTTCTTCATAGGGCATGTTCTCGTATCTCCTAAGGATAACTGCAAGTCGCTGTTTTTCGGGTAACGCATTGATCGCCTTATCGACGGCGTCTTGCAGTTCAGATTGCAGGGTTTCGGCATCTGGGGACTTTGAGGCGTCATCTGCAAATTGTTGGAAGCTCTCGTCCTCACGCTCTTCTAGAGAGTGCGTTTTCCTGCGCGAGCGTTTCTTACTCTCATTGAAAACGAGGTTTCGAGTGATGGTGAAGAGGAAGGTTGTGAACTTAGCTTTTCGTTTATAACGCTTGGCTGATTTCCAGAGGCGGAGAAAAACTTGTTGAGCAATGTCAGGTGCGTCAGAAGCATTTCCTAACATTTTGGCGACAGTGCCGATGATCATGTCTTGGTGACGTTCAACGAGCTGCTGGAATGCCGCGTGATCTCCTTCTTTCACACGTAGCATCAAGGCGACATCAATTGCGTCGTCTGAGTCGTGAGAAGAAGTTTCAGTCATTGGTAGGGCTATGCTCGCAGTATTCGCCATAATGCTATAGGAGGATAGAACTCAGCATCAACGGAGAAGTTGCAAACTGTTTTAAAAAAGAGAGCTAACGGATAAATCGCTCACGTAAGTTCTTAAGCAGGAGATTGATTTCCTGCACTTCATTGAGCAATGATGTGAGTTGTTCCGTACTTAGATTCGACTGCTTGAGAGCTGTACGAATAGTGGATTCACGCTGTTGAAGCTGCTTACTGATAAGCATGCTAGAAGTTTCTTCCGCTGCACGAATGGGGCTTTCTGGGACTTCTTCGGCGAAATTCCTCTGGAGAGCCTTCTGGTCAGCGGGGGAGAGAGTCATGAGGAAACTCTGTACGGAAGAGGCCTGAGCAGGGTTTGGCTTACGCGAAAGAATATGGGTTAGAACATGACCACCCGTAGTAAGCGATAGCGGCTCGTGGAGAGATTCTATCTGCTCGCAGAGCCAGTCTTGAGCTTCTAACGAGCTTAGAGCGAGGAAGCAGAGGTAGGCGACGGTACCGTCCATCGGTGTGGGCTCGATGATTACTGGTATAACTTCGTTTGGGTCGCGGTAGTTATTGGGGCGGCTATCTTCGAAGCGCTTTTTCTTCGCAGCTTTGACGGTCATAGCTCGGAAATCTTGGTCACTAGTGCCAAGTCTAGCTGCGACTTTAGAAATAATGGTGTCCTGTGCGACTTTATCTTTCACTGAGACAGCGAGCGCTGAGAGGTCGTTTACTAGTTTAGAGCGATTTCTAATATCGGAGAGATCCGAGTGTGCTGATTCGTAGTCGAGTGTGTAATCAAAAAACTCTTGAGCATTTGCGAGAAGTTCTTTGAATGCTTCAACACCCTGAGATTGGATGAAAGAATCTGGGTCTTCACCTTCTGGCATGGTGACACAGCGCACATGGATTTCCTCGGCCGCGAGGACTTTGAAAGCTCTGGTAGCTGCCTTGTAGCCAGCAGCATCTGCATCATAACAAAGCACCGCACTTTTAGTGTAACGCTTTAAAATTTTGGCATGTTTTTCAGTGGTGCCGGTTCCCAGCGCAGCTGCTACATTCACAATACCTTGTTCGGATAATGCGATAACATCGATTTGACCTTCACAGAGAAGAACAAATTTTTCTTTAGAGATAGCTCTACGTGCTTTGTCTAAACCATAGAGAGTCTTTGATTTGTCAAATAGTGGAGTTTCTCGTGTGTTGATGTATTTTCCACTATTAGGGTCATTGACGAGCTGGCGAGCAGAGAAGCCAATGATGTCTCCGTAATCATTGTGGATCGGAAATAGCAGGCGGTTCTTCCAGTTGACGTAGATACCAGATTTTGGGTTTTGTGGGTCTCTCAGATTACAGATACCTGAATCTGCGAGCTCCCTCCCTGAGTAGCCTTTTTCTTTCGCCCATTGGAGAAAAACTCTGGTGTCTTCTGGCATCCAGCCGAGCAACCAGCGCTCAGCGATCTCAGAGTTGAGTCCGCGCTTTTTTAGGTAATCACGTGCAAGCTGTGCATCAGGAGACTTTCTAACGAGCTGGTGGAAGAACTTTGCCGCATCGTTGTGCAGTTCTATTAGTCGAGACTTCGAGCGACGGCGCTTTTCCGCTTGGGGATCATAAACGTCTTCAATGATGGGGACACCGGCGCGGTCAGCGAGTTTTTTGACGGCATCTACGAAGGGGAGGTTTTCGTATTTTTGGACAAAGCCAATGGCCGATCCGCCTTCGCCACAACCGAAGCAGTAGAAGAACTGGCGTGATGGATTGACATTGAATGAAGGAGTCTTTTCGTTGTGAAAAGGGCAGTTTGCTTTAAAGGTACCTCCTGCACGCTTGAGGGGAATGTAGCCGGAGATCACATCGACAATGTCGGTTTGATCTAAAACTGCCTGAATCGTTTCCTCGGGAATGCGTGCCACGTGAGCAGTAGTGCACTGGAGTGGGACGCTGATCAATCTCGAAAACGTGTGAGCTTAGTGTAATTTCTTCGGATCGATGAAGATGCTCACCAGACTATCCTTTCTATAAATTTCATGAGTAGGTTTGACGTCTTATTTATGGATCTGATTAGCTAATAAAAGATACTCAATGAACTAATCGTCTACAACTGCAGCTTACGATCCAATGCACGGTACTGCACGGCTTCCATGATGTGGTGAGCCTCGATCATCTTTTTTCCCTCAAGGTCTGCCAGCGTCCGTGCAACTTTTAAAATACGATCATACGCTCGAGCTGAGAAATTAAGTTCTCGCATCGCCATTTCTAAATAATCTGACGATTCAGTATCTAGCTTACAATGCACTTCCATTAACCCACTAGGCATCTCTGCATTTGTTCTTGCTTCGGACGAGTTAGCGAGCCGCTCAGATTGAATACGCCTAGCGTTAACAACACGCTCACGCACAACATCCGATTTTTCACCCACACTTCCATTTCTAAGATCGTTGTATTCCACCAACGGCACATCGATATGGATATCTATACGATCGAGTAAGGGGCCGCTGATGCGCTTTCTGTAACGCTCGATCTGGACCGGCGAGCACCTGCACTCACGTTTAGGATCGCCGTAGTATCCACACGGGCATGGATTCAATGCGGCAACTAGCATACAATTACATGGAAATGTCACGGAGCCTGCCGCTCGTGCGATTGACACATATCGATCTTCTAAAGGCTGTCTTAGCACCTCGAGTGTCTGACGTCGAAATTCGGGGAGTTCATCAAGAAATAACACTCCGTTGTGGGCTAGGCTGATTTCTCCTGGCCTTGGATTTGATCCACCGCCTAACAACCCGGCATCTGAAATAGTGTGATGGGGAGCTCTAAACGGTCGATACACTTTAAAGACTCCATTTCCTTTCAAGAGGCCTGACACGGAATGAATTTGGGTAGTCTCAATGGCCTCATCTAAATCCATTGGAGGCAAAATACTAGGTACTCGTTTGGCAATCATCGACTTACCTGTACCGGGAGGCCCGATCATCAGTAGATTATGATTTCCGGCCGCGGCAACCTCTAGAGCACGTTTCACTTGGTACTGTCCCTTGACGTCTGATAGATCGGACGAAAGTGTCGGTTGGGAATTGAATAGTGCGTCTCTATCAATTTGAGTGGGTTTTCCTATCAAATCACCCGATAGTATATGCCACGCTTCATTTAAGTTTGAGACTCCGTAAACATCAATTCCCTCAACAACGGCAGCTTCCTCCGCATTTGCCACAGGTACAATGAGCCTAGATCGACCTCTTCTTTTAGCCTCGAGTGCGATAGCTATAACGCCTTTTACAGGCCTCACTGAGCCATCAAGTCCGAGCTCTCCTACCATCGTGTATTGATCAAAAAACGGAATATCCTTCTGCATGCCACACGCCGTCATTCCAATGGCAATGGGTAAGTCAAAGCTCGGTCCTTCTTTTCGCAAATCAGCAGGGGCCAAATTCACAGTGTTAATGCCGTTAGCAAAGCTCAGCCCACTATTTCCAATTGCGCTCAATACGCGTTGTGAGCTCTCCCTAACCGCCGCATCAGGCAGCCCTACAATCTGCATACTAAATTTTTCACGGTGAAGGTTATTCACCTCTACCTCCACCTCAGTGGCTTCAACTCCATACAACGCTGCAGAAAACAAACACACAAGCATGCCTAACAGAGTAAACTAACAATCCAACTCTTAGCAAGACCCTAAGTAGGAACGACAAAAAAGCGCGAATGTTGGAGCGCTCACGAATATTTTTATTCGTGTCAATTGCAGATCCTAACAGATTTTTTCTAGAAATATTTAAAGTCTGATTACCACAGCTGATTGCTCAAAGCCTAGTGAGCGTGTGATTTGAGTACTGTCGTAACTTCTCGAGAGCGAGTATTAGCCAAAAAAAATCAGAGTCGATAACCCCCATAGTTTATCTACTCCAACTAAAGAGTAATTAAACAATCACAAAACAATATGGGACCGCATATATATTTTTTAAGTTCACGAGGCTTGTAATAATCTAAAGCCAGTGGGTGAATGACCAGCCAACTTCTTGAATGAACGACTGAAGTTATTGGCATTTGCATAGCCAAGAGCATTAGATATTTCTTTGATAGAGTATGAAGGGTTTTCTAATAGCTGCTTAGCTCTCTGGTAGCGTAATCTTTCCACGATCTGTATAAATGATGTGTTTTCAGCTTTCAGTTCTCTGAATAGTGATGTTCTACTCATTTGCGCAATTTCAGCAGTTTCGATAGAGCTAGGTAAGTAGCCGTTATGCAGCAATGTTGTGAGTATTGCTGTAAGGCTTTGGGCTACCTCACCAGGTTTTGGTAGCTCGACAGCGTCTACAATAAAAGATGGATGGGTGACATTAAACTCAAGCTGTTCCGCTAGAGCTAGAGAGGGGATAGTGACTCTAGTATTTTTCTCTCCGAACATAGGTGAATACTTTTCAATATTACCAAGACTACAACATGGCTCATCGGATTGAAGGTGCACAGCAGTGGGTGTATAGCAGCTCCCTTTAATGGATTCGATCAAAGTCAAAGTGTATTTGATAGTTGCTTGATCTGCAGTCTTACAAACCCCATCATGATTTCGTATATAGTCGATATGTGTGAACTCACCTTCAGTAGAAAGATTTAATGAAATACCTTGTACGATATGAGGTATAAGAGATGAGGTTACTTGTAGCGCTTCATATAGGGTTGTAGTCTGAGTTATAGCTACGCCGATGTTCCATAACTCATGTAAATTAAGTGAGTCTCCTGCTAGGAATCCAATGTTATCTATTCCTTCAGATTCTTCGATCTCGTCAAAAAGGTTCCAAAAGTGATGGATTTTTCCTAGAGGTGCATACTTTTTTGCCAGTACTTGAGGTGTTAGCCCAACACCATTGAGATATTTTTGTATGTCTACACCATTTTTAGATAGAGTTATAAGTCCTGGTGTTAGTATGGAAGCTTGAACTAGAGGTAGGGATCTCGACATGTACTCTGGAGTATAGTGGGTGAAACAAAATGATAGATCGAGGGGGTTGAATGTCAACCGGATGTACCTATATCTTTGCATTCTATGAAAAGTAAACCTCTCATAGTTTAACGTCTATGCACAGGAGCTTTCCTAAATTCAGCCTAAAAAATTAGGAATATAACCCAAAGAAAAAATGCCAATTAACTCAATACACATTAATAAGAATTATATTTTATCGAGGCCACTACGACGAATTTTACAAATACTCTCAATGCTAACAGCATTTTTAGTGAATTTAATTCCAGCCTTTGGCCAAATAAGTTCTGAGTCTATCAAAAGTACAGCTGATCATGAAAAAGAGATCATTGGCTATGTGCCGCAATGGGATGCTTGGAAGGCAGCGTCAGCTGGATACACGCAGCAAGGTGTTCTTAATCAAATGAATTTAGACTACAGCCAATATACGATGCTTAACTTTTCATTTTTTGGTGTTGCTAATGATGGCTCTCTTCACAGTGCAGATTTAAGAAATAAGCAAGTCTATCAAGACGGAGTGGACCAAGAACCTGGAGAACTTCTAATGACTGATGTATATTCGAGTTGGGATTATTGGATTCTCAATGGTGAAATCACAGCGCTGTGGTTTATAACAGAAGAAGCTGCTGCTGCTGGATATGAAAGTGATGGTAGCGGTTGGAAAAATGAGGGTTTAGGAATAAGTAGTCCTAGTTTTCCTATACCTTTTCCTGATTCAAATGGTCCAAAAGGCTTGCTCGATCTGTGTCAGGAAAATGGTGTGATGTGTATGGCTTCTATCGGTGGATGGTCGATGTGTAAGCATTTCCCAGAAATGGCTGCTGACCCTGTAATGCGTGCACGGTTTATTGCTGATTGTAAAAAACTCATCAATATGGGATTCGATGGTATCGACATTGATTGGGAGTTTCCTGGACCGTTTGAGGGAATGAATTTTGTGGGATCAGATGATGATTTCGCAAATTTCACAACTTTGATGCAGGAACTGAGGGCGATCCTTGGTGAGGAGGTGATTTTAACAGCGGCATTCAATGCATCATCTACGAAAATGGCAGGGCTTGAGTGGCAAAAACTTGATGCGGTCATGGATTATTTTAATATCATGGCTTACGATTACCATGGTGGGTGGTCAAATACCGCTGGTCATAATTCACCCTTATTTGCGTATACTTCAGAAGAAGGAGGCGCTGCATCTTGGAATGATTCGATCGAAGCTCTCGCTGGATATGGAGTAAACCTTGAAAAAGTTACTATGGGCCTCGCTTTTTATGGGCGAGGTGTAGTCACTGATGGTAATGCTGAGCTAAACGGGCCAACTGTTAAAGTTCTCAAAAAAATTCAACCTGACGGGCCCATTAGTACAGCTGCTGACTATACAAATTGGGACGCTTTCGAGGGAACTCCTTACTATTCAAGAATACTTCAGAAAAAATCAGAATGGAGTGAGTATTGGGATGATGAGGCGAAAGTGCCTTACCTTACAAAGCAAAATGCATTCCTCAGTTATGATGACCCACGCTCTATTGGACTGAAGGCTAAGTACATTAGAGACAATAACCTTGGGGGAGTCATTGTGTGGACTGCTTTTGGTGACGTACTAGTGGGTGATATTACTGGAGGCAGTGCTAAGCTTCCTCATGCACCTAATAGTACAAGCCCGCTTATTTCTGAGGTTAACTCAGTTTTAGCAGGTCAGGATGTTACTTTTGAAGTAGGAAATACACCTTATATAAGTGTTGCTTCAAATAATACTTTAGAAGGGAATGATGATAGTAATACTCTAGAGTTTACAGTGAGTCTTTCTACATCTTCGACTGCTTCGGTTAGTGTTGATTATTCATTAAATGATATTAGCGCCATAGGAGGAGTAGATTACGGTTCTAGTTATGGATCGATATATTTTGCTCCGGGAGAAGATACCGTGGAGATTTCAGTGCCAATATATGGTGATGAAGATGCTGAGTTGAACGAGCAATTTTCACTCAATTTATCAAACGCTCAAGGTGCCTCTTTAGCGACTGAATCAGCTATTGGTACTATTATCGATGACGAGGGTGTAGTAGAGATCGCTCAGCCTAAAGTTACTATACAAGGTTTTGAGTACAATGAGGGAGATGAGAATTCTCTGATTTCATTGACTCTTACATTGGATAAAGCGGTAGAGGTTACTTCATCAGTGGCATTTCAGACGGTAAATGGATCTGCTATCGCTGGTGATGATTACGTTGCTCAGAACGGTAGTGTGGTTTTTGTCGAAGGTGAGACAGAAAAGTATATTCAATTAACAATCATGGGTGACGAGCTTATCGAGGAAGATGAGAGCTTTACCCTTCAATTATCAAACCCAGTAGGACTTACGTTAGAGGTAGCGAATGCAGAGATAACCATTAAGAATGACGATACCGATAACTCTGATGGCAATTCTACTGGAATTGTCTTGTTTGGGTTATCAAAGCTCCCAACTGATAGAGCTATTACGATGGGTTACATGAACTCACTTCGTTCATCTTCCGGACAAGATCAAAATCTAACGGCAGCTCAAATCGATACTGAAATAGCTTCAATCAACTGGGATGGATTTGATGTTGTAGTACACGCCTTTGCTGAGCCGCTTACTGATGCCACAATAGGAGAAGACCTGGGGAATTTTAAAGCATACCAAGAGCCATTATTGCGACATGCTCATGATGAATCAAAAAGCGTACTTCTTTCTCTAGGAGGAGCATATCCAGCACGTCTTGCAAACCAGTTTTATACTATTGCGAGTAATGATCAATTGCGAGCTCAGTTTGTCACTAATATCGTGAATTACATGAAGATGTATCAATATGATGGTATTGATATAGATTGGGAGTTTCCCAATGCTACTAACGAAAAAACTGCACTCACAGTACTTATGCGTGATCTATACACAGCTGTGAAATCTGAAGATGATGATTATATAGTAATGTTTGGCACTGGTCCTGGATATTATATGGGGTCTTATGATTTTTCTGAACTAGCTAACTATTCAGATTATTTCTTCTACTTTGGTTATGATTGGAAGAGTCCATATAACGGTCCAATTAGTAGACCAAATACAGGGCCTCAATACACAACATTGAATGACACTCTCTATGAACAATCAGTAAGAGCGGGTATTCAGTATGTTTTGGACAAAGGGTATCCAGCAAATAAAATTATTTGTGGTCTACCATTTTATGGTTCCGGAAACACATCTTGGTCAGCTGTTCGTAATGAATACATAGCAAACAAAGAGACGTACGATGCTGCAATAGATTCGGATGCCCTAGAGGTATCGATTAATGGTCAATGGTTTACCACACCTGTTGCAATGAAGCGTAAAATGGATGCTCTACTCAAAGCGGAAACTTCAGTTTTAAATGATTCAAGAGTTATTGCTGGTGTAGGTACTTGGGAAATAGGCCATGAGCATAGCTCTGCACCTGACTTATCTACAGCTTTTTCTGAGTGGATAGGAACTACTGATGGCACTGATGGTACTGATGGTACTGATGGTACTGATGGTACTGATGGTACTGATGGTACTGATGGTACTGATGGTACTGATGGTACTGA